>NZ_JAZHDA010000053.1:0-606448 GCF_036553525.1 Pseudotabrizicola sp. L79
GATCCAACCAATCCCGCCGCCGCCTCACCGTCCAGTCCAACTTCCGTCAGCCCGTCCGCTTCGGTGAGGCGGTGTTTACGTCCCACCACAAAAACCCGCAAGAGAAAAAAACACCTCACGTCGCATTTTTTTCATAAAGCCAATGTTTATTGGGTGAATTGCCTGTGGATAAGGCAGGGGCGCTGGCCCGAACGGCAGGCCGCGCCCCGTTCCAGCCCGCTGATTCCACATTCTGCCCCCGGAATCGGGCCGCAAAACGGGCGACTCGCGCCTAATTCACCCCCCGCTGGGGCGACTCGGCCATCACGCACAGCAGCTCAAACAGGATCGACGCCCCCAGAACGGCCGTGACCCCGCCCAGATCAAAGGGGGGCGACACTTCCACCAGATCGGCCCCGACGATCTGCACCCCTTTCAGTGCCTGCACCACCTGCAGCGCCTGCCAGCTGTTGGGGCCCCCCACTTCGGGCGTGCCTGTGCCCGGCGCAAAGGCCGGATCGACGAAATCGATGTCATAAGAGATATAGGTCTCGCCCGCCCCGGCCCGCATCCGCGCCTCAAGCATCACATCCTTGACGCCCCTCTCATGAAATTCCTCGATCGGGATCACCCTTATCCCCACCGCTTTGGCAAAGTCGCGGTCCTCATCATCATAGGTCGTGCCGCGGATGCCGATCATCGTCACCCGATGCGGGTCCAAGAGCCCCTCTTCCACTGCGCGGCGAAAGGGGGTGCCATGGGTATACATCGCCCCGCCGAAATAGCTGTGGAACAGATCGGTATGGCTGTCGAAATGGATCATCCCCACGGGCCGGTCCTTGGCAAGGGCGCGCAAGATGGGCAGGCTGCACAGATGATCGCCCCCCGCGGTCAGAGGCCGGATCCCCGCCGACCGCACCTGCGCATAGAACGTCTCCATCCGCGCCAGCCCATCCATCAGATCCGCCGGGTTGGGCGGCACATCGCCCAGATCGGCGCAGGCCATCGCCTCAAAGGGGCGTATCCCGGTGACACCGTTTTGCGCCCGCATCATCGTGCTGGCATCACGCAGGGCGCGTGGCCCATGGCGCGGGCCGGGGCGGTTTGTCGTGCCCCCATCCCAAGGCGCACCGATCAGCCCCACCTGCACCTCGCCAAATCGCGCATGCCCCGGTGGTACATGCGGCAGCCGCATAAAGGTGGGAATGCCCGCGAATCGCGGCAGATCAAATCCCGACACCGGGGTAAAGAACGGATCGACAGTCATCACGGGGCCCCCTTTGCCGCCATCAAAAGCCAGCGCCACAGCGCCGTCTGCCCTGTCACCGACCCTGCACACGCCATTCCCTGCCCGAATCCGACATCGACCGGGGGGCAGGTCTTGACCCCGGCCCAGCCATCAGCCCTTATCGGGCAAACCCAATCCAACGGAATGACCATGTTCAACAAGACCGCAGACCCGACCTCGGCGCCGACGCCCCGCGCCTCGAACACCAAATCCGTCTTCGCGGCTGATCTCAAAATCTCGGGCGAGGTATCGTCCTCGGGCGATATCGAGATGGCAGGCGAGGTGGATGGCAACATTTCCGCCCGCAGCCTTGCCATCACCACCGATGGCCGCATGAATGGCTCGGTCCAGGCAGACACGGTCGAAATCAAGGGCAAGATGGACGGCCAGGTCGAAGCGGGCACCTTTACCCTGCGCGCCTCGGCACAGGTCGCGGCAGATGTGGCCTATACCGCACTGGTCATCGAAAGCGGGGCCAGCATCGAGGGCCGCTTCACCAAGAAAAAGTAACCGCAGCCCCAAGGTTCTGCACAAAGGCCCTGCCATCCCAGCAGGGCCTTTTGCATGTCAGCCCCGGCCCGGCGGAATCGCATAGGTCAGGCCCGCCCGCGCCACCGGCTCGGCCACGCCTTCGGAAAACAAGACCACATCCCCCACCGCCAGCCGCTTGCCCAGCTTCAACAGCCGGGCCTCGCCCACCAGATCACGGCCCGCTTCGGGCTTGCGCATGAAATCAATCGCGCAATTCGTGGTCACAGCCAGCGCCACCGGCCCGATCCGTGACAGGATCGCCAGATACAACCCCACATCCGCCAGCGCGAACATCGACGGCCCCGAAACCGTGCCACCGGGGCGCAAATGCCGCTCGGCCACGCGCAGGCGCACACGCACACCGTCCAAATCCGCACGCTCTACCACGAAATCATCGGCCACCTGCCCGAAGTCACTGGCCAGAAAGGCCTGCAACTGGCCCGCATCCATCTTCAACGTCACGTCTTTCCTCCGCCCCACGTCCCAGCCTAAGCTGACCGAAAACCGCCGGAGGATGCAATGACCGACACGATCCTGATCCGCGAAGACGCAGGCCCCATCGCCACGCTGACGCTGAACGACCCCACCAAGCTGAACGCCTTATCCGATGCGATGATCGCGGCACTGTCGCAAAGCCTTGATGCCCTGGCGACAGATCCGGCCATCAAGGTGGTGATCCTGCGCGGCGCAGGCCGGGCCTTTTGTGCGGGCCACGACCTGCGCGAAATGCAGGCCGCCCGTCAGGCCCCCGATGGCGGGGCCGCCGCCTTCAAGGATCTGTTCGACCGCTGCGCCACCATGATGCAAAAGATCCCCGCCCTGCCCCAACCGGTGATCGCACAGGTGCATGGCATCGCCACCGCGGCGGGCTGCCAGCTTGTCGCATCCTGCGATCTGGCTGTGTCCACTGCCGACACCCACTTTGGCGTAAACGGGGTAAATATCGGTCTGTTTTGCTCTACCCCCATGGTAGCACTGACACGCAAGGTGCCCCCCGGCGTGGCCTTTGAAATGCTGACCACCGGCGAATTCATCACCGGCCAACGCGCGGCCGAAGTCGGCTTGATCAATCGCCTTGCCTCGGCCGAAGACCTGCCCGCCGCCACGCACAAATTGGCAGAAACCATCGCCAGCAAACTGGGCGCGGCTGTCAAAATCGGCAAACGCGCCTTTTATGACCAGCTTGGCCTGCCCCTTGCCGCCGCCTATGCACTGACCGGCACCGTCATGGTGGAAAACATGCTCTATCCCGACACGAACGAAGGCATTTGCGCATTTCTGGAAAAACGCAAACCGGACTGGGCCTGACCGACCCTTGGCCCCCCGTTATGCCGCCACCTTGATCCCCAGCGTCAGCACAAAGGCCGCCACCGCCAGAAGAACGGCCACAGCAATCAAAAGCGCAGGCCCACCCACGGCCATCAGCCCGGTGCCGATCATCGACGACAGCGCCGTGACGATCACCCCCGGCAGCGAAATCACCGCTGCCGCCGCGGCATAATCCGTCGGGCCGTTGATCTCGGCAATCAGCACAGGCCGCAGGATCGTCATCACCCCCATCGCGCCCCCCTGCACCACCGCAAAGACAAAGGCCGCGCCCACGCCAACCTCGGCCAGCACCAACATCGCCGCCGCCAAGATCAGCGCCCCGGCCACAATCCGCGCAGTGGCCACCGTGCCAAGCCGTTGTCCCCCGCCAGTCAGCAGCAGAATACGCCCCGCCACCTGTGCAGGGCCGATCAGCGCACCGGCCAGAATCGCCATGCGATCCTCCATGCCCAGCCGATCCAGCAAGGGCCGCAACAGATTGACGACCATCCAGTGATCCAGACTGATCAGCGCGAACAACGCCATCAGCCGCCATGCCCCCGGTTTGGCCAGCAATTCGCCCCAGCGCGCAGCCTGCACCAGCGGCATCCGGCCCCGCACACGGCCACCGCCCAACACCCATGCCCCCCAAAGCTGCACGGGCAGCATCACCGTCAGCACCACGCCGCAGGCCACCCAGACCGCAACCCGCCAGCCAAAGGCCCCGGCCAGCCACGCCCCCGCCGGAAAGGCAAGGGTCGAGGCCAATCCGGCCACCAGCGTCACCTTGGTGATCGCCTGCCGCGCCCGGTCCCCAAACCGGCGGATCAGCAGCGCAAAGCACACCTCATACAAGGTGGTTGCAGCAGCAACCCCCAACCCGGCAAAGGCCAGCAAGAACAGCCACGGATTGGGCGCCAGCGCCAACAGCGCCAAGGCCGCCGCCCCCAGGCACATGCCGCCCACCATCACGCGCAGCGCAAAGCCCCGGTCCACCCAGCGGCCCACCCAGGGCGACAGGCCCGCCGTGCACAGGATGGCAACCAGCGGGCCTGCCGCGATAACGCCCTCGCCCCAGCCCAGATCGCGCTGCCAGTCCAGCACCAGCGCGGCAAAGATGTAAAAGAAACAGGCATAGCCCAGCGTCTGGCCCAAGGCCAAAGCCCAAACCGCCCGGCCATCGCGCGCCGACATGGAAACGCCGCCCGAAGGCGGCGCAGTCTCAGACCCCATAAATTTCCCCGAACTTGGCATCGAGGTAATCCAGAAGCGGCCCCTCGCTTGGCTCAAACCCGCAGGCCCGCGCCACTACCTCGCGCGGCTCATACAGGCCACCATGGGTTTGCAGGTTCTGGTGCAGCCACGCCGTCGCCGGCCGCGCATCCCCCTGTGCCAGATGGGCCTCTACATCCGGCACCGCCTGCCGCAAGGCCACGTTCAGACAGCCCGCATAGACATTGCCCAAGGTGTAGGTCGGGAAATAGCCGAACAGGCCACAAGACCAATGCACATCCTGCAACATGCCATGGCGCGGCCGATCCACCGCCACGCCGAAATCGGCCTTGAACCGATCATTCCACGCGGCCTCCAGATCGCCCGGCAGCAGATCACCCGCAATCAGCGCCCGCTCCAGATCGAACCGCATCATGATATGCAGATTGTAATGCACCTCATCGGCCTCGGTGCGGATATAGCCGGGCTGCACCCGGTTGACCGTGGCATAGAACGCCGCCGGGTCGGTCACGTTCAGCGGCCCAAAGGCGTGCTGCATTTGCCCGTGCAACCACCCCGTAAAGGCCCGGCTGCGGCCCAACTGGTTTTCATAGATGCGGCTCTGGCTTTCATGCACCCCCATCGACACACCCGCCCCCAAAGGCGTCAGCCGATAGGCCGGATCAATCCCCAGCTCATAGCAGCTGTGACCGACCTCGTGGATCGTCGAGTAAAAGCAGTTGAACGGATCGCTTTCGACCACCCGCGTGGTGATGCGGCTGTCATCGCCACTGCCCGAACTGAACGGATGCACCGCAAGGTCGATCCGCCCCCGGTTCCAATCATAGCCAAAGGCATCGGCCAGCTTGCGCGTCAGAGCCATCTGCGCCGCTTCGGGAAAGTTGCCCTCCAGCTTGGGCACCACTTTGCCCGACCCCAGCACCCGCTCACGCAGCGCCACCAGACGCGGGCGCATCCGATCAAACATCGCGCCAATCGTTTCGGCCGTCGCCCCCGGCTCATAATCATCCATCAGCGCGTCATAGCGCGTGCGCCCAGCCGCCAGACAATCGGCCTCTTCCTGCCGCAGCCGGATCACCTCGGACAGAACCGGCAAAAAGGCCGGGATGTCATCCGCCGCCCGCGCCGCGGCCCAGACGCCCTGCCCCTTGCTGGTCACCCGCGCCAATTCCTGTGCCAACCGCCCCGGCACCCGCGTCATCCGGTCATAGCTGCGGCGGATATGGCGCAACTGCGCCGCCGCCACCGGATCGACAGCGCCCACGCCCTCTTGCTCGGCCCGCACCAGCCAGTCGGCAATCCGCGGGTCCGTGCGCCGCGCATGCAGCACGCCTTCCATCGCGCTCATCTCCTCGGCGCGCTGATCGCCCGACCCGCGCGGCATCATCGTCTCCTGATCCCAGCCCAGCCGGCCAGCCACCTGCCCCAAAGCCTCGGTTTCGCGCTGATGGGCCATCAACTCGGCATAGGCGGAATTCGTCAGCATCATGCAGTCCCTTTGCGAATAGACCCGGCCACCGGGTATTGGGCCAGATGCCGCCCGCGGATGATCAACACCCACAGCACCACAGCCCCGATCTGATGGGTGATCGCCACATGCATCTGCGCCGCCGTCACCGCCGCCATGATGCCCAGCCCAACCTGGGCCACCATCATCAGCATCACCATGTCAAAGGCAAAGCGCGTGGTGCCATGCGCCGATTTGCGCGCCCGCAGCCAGACCACCACCCCAAAGACGAACAGGCCATACCCCGCCATGCGATGCATGAACTGCACCAGACCGGGGTTTTCAAAGAATGCATGCCAGATCGGCAAGGCCCCCCCATTGCCATCGGGCACATAAAACGCATCCGCCGGGAAGAACTGGCCATTCATATCCGGCCATGTCGGAAAGGCGCGGCCCGCATCGATCCCCGCCACCAAGGCCCCCAGCAAGATCTGCAAGAACGCAAAATGCATCAGCCCAGTCGACATCGAAAACAGCTTTCCCTCACGCCCGCGTCGCGCCTGCATCAGCGCCGCATCCGTCCGGCCCAGCAAGAACACATACCACGCAATCAGGCCCAGAATGATAAAGGCCAGCCCCAGATGCGTCGCCAAGCGATAGGACGCCACATCCAGCATCGTCCCATCCAGACCCGACGACACCATCCACCAGCCGATGGCCCCCTGCAATCCGCCCAAGGCCCCCAGCCCCAGCAGCCGCCCCGTCCAGCCCGGAGGGATCTGCCGCGCCGCCAGAAAGCCAAAGAACCCAACGGCCCAGACCAGACCAATCACCCGGCCCAACTGCCGATGGCCCCATTCCCACCAATAGATGAACTTGAACTCCTCCAGGCTCATCCCCTTGTTTTGCAACTGATACTCGGGGATCGCGCGGTATTTGTCGAATTCCGACGCCCAGGCTGCCTCATTCATCGGCGGCAGCGCCCCGGTCACCGGGCGCCATTCGGTGATCGACAGGCCACTGTCGGTCAAGCGCGTCAAACCGCCCACGGCGATCATCAGCATCACCAGCGCAAAGATCACCATCAGCCAGGCCCGAACGCCCCGCCGCGCGCCCTTGGGGCGGCTGTCGATCAGCCCCCCGGCGGGTTTGATGTCCTGCGGTTTGGCGGGCGACCCCACCTCTTCAAAAATGCTGCGTTTCCCGGCCATGCCTGCCTCGTCTGATACCGGGGCGAACACTAGGCCCCTGCCCCCCGCGCTTCAAGGGGGCGCGGCAGCTTGCCCCAAGCCCAAACACGAGGCCCCAACCCAAGCCTCAGCCTTCGCCGCCATCCTGACGCTTCAGCTTCCACGCGATCTGGCGCAGCATCCCGTGAAAGGTCTGCACTTCGGCCCGCGTCAGGTTCAGCCGCGCCCACATGTTGCGCAGGTTCAGCTTCATATTGGCGGCCTTGTCCTCGGGGAAAAAGAACCCCGCCGCGTCCAGCCTCTCTTCAAAGTGATCGGCCAGCTTTTCCACATCCACCTTGCGGGCGAATTCCGTCCGCGCCAACCCCATCACCTCGGGCACGATCACCTCGGTCTGTCGCCGCCACTCATAGCCCATCAACAACGCACATTGCCCAAGATTCAGGCTGGGAAAATCCGGGTTCACCGGCACCGTGACAATCGCATTGGCATGGGCCACATCCTCATTTTCCAGCCCCGCCCGCTCGGGGCCGAACAGGATGGCCACCTTCTTGCCCTCGGCGGCCATGGCCCGTGTCATCTCCATCGCGCGCTCGGGCGTCACCACCGGCTTGACCAGTTCACGCCCGCGCGCCGTTGTCGCAAAGACATAATCGCAATCGGCCACCGATCCGGCGACATCGTCGAAAAGGCCCGCCGCATCCAGCAGCCGCCCCGCGCCACTGGCCATCGCCACCGCCTTGGGGTTGGGCCAGCCATCGCGCGGCGCCACAATCCGCATCCGCGTCAGGCCGAAATTCAGCATCGCCCGCGCGGCGGCACCGATATTCTCGCCCATCTGCGGGCGCACAAGGATGAAGGCAGGCTCGATCATCGTCATCTCCCACAGGTCACGCCTCAAGGTCGGGGCGGCTGATACGCTGCCTTGGCCCGCAGGGCAAGAAGAGCGCAAGCCCCGCACCATCGCCCCCGCCGGCCCGCAGCCCGACATAGCCAAGGCCGAAAAAGGCTGCTACAGGGGCCAATACCGCCAAAGAGGATGCCATGGCCAGCGAAGAACGCCCGCAGATCAACCTGATCACGCCCCCCAGCTTTGACCTTGAAACCTTTCCCGCCCAGCTTGCGGCGGTGATGGACGCGGTTGATATCGCCTGCCTGCGCATCACGCTCGCCACCCGCGATGAAATGGAACTGATCCGCGCTGCCGATGCGATGCGCGAAGTGGCCCATGCCCGCGATGTGGCGGTGGTCATCGACAGCCATCTTTTGCTGGTCGAACGCCTGGGGCTTGATGGCGTGCACCTGCCCGATGGTGCCAAATCGGTGCGCAAGGCCCGCAAAGACCTTGGGGCCGATGCGATCATCGGTGCCTATTGCGGCGTCACCCGCCACGAAGGCATGGCCGCGGGCGAGGCCGGGGCCGATTACATCGCCTTTGGCCCGATCGGGCCCAGTGATCTGGGCGATGGCCAGCAGGTCGATTTCGACCTGTTTCAATGGTGGTCCGAGGTGATCGAGGTTCCCGTCGTCGCCGAAGGCGCGCTGACCCGCGATCTGGTCGAGAAATTCGGCCCCGTCTCCGACCACTTCGCCTTTGGCCCCGAAATCTGGGGCACCCCCGACCCGGTCCAAACCCTGAAAACCCTGATCGCCCCCTTGGGATAGCCGCAAAGCGCAGGTCAAGACCCGGCAGCACCGGTCGGGGCCCCGCCCCGACCGGTGCTGCCCTCACCTGAATGCCCCGTTACCCCAACCCAAAACGCAGGTCGGGCTTCAGCCCGCCCTACCGCGCATGCCATCTCCGGCAGGCACCCTCAAAACCTTAACACCTCATGAATTTCCGCAACTAACCCTTTGATTCAACCTACACCCGAACCTGTCTCTGCCAGAGACAGCCCTTTCATTCCGCAAACGGCAGACTGGCCCGCACCACCCGTTCACAATAGCCGGCCAGAACCTTGCGGTTTTCAAAAGCATCGACCGGCACTTCGGGATGAAAGACCACCTCAACCCGCCCCTGCCGCGGCGCGGCCAGCACCATCAAAAGATGCGGCGCAAAACCCATCTCTCCCCACCACCCATAAAAGCGCCCATCCGCCCCCTCTGGCGGATGATAGATCACTGTGACCGGCTGGATATGCATCAGCCGATCCAGCCCATGGGTATAAAAGGCCTCAAACAACGTGGTCTTGAACGGCAGCACCCGCCGGCTGTCGGTCGAGGTGCCCTCGGGAAAGAACAGCAACCGATGCCCCGCCCGCAACCGATCTTCGAACAGCGCCAGATGCTTCTTCGCCTCGCTGCCCTTGCGGGCAATGAACAGCGTCCCCGTCGCCCGCGCCAGCCAGCCAATGCCCGCCCAGCCCTCGACCTCGGCCTTGGCCACGAAAAACACCTGCGCGCAGGCATTCAGCGCAAAGATATCCAGCCACGAGGCATGATTGGCCACCATCGCCCCATCCCGGCGCATCGGCTGCCCCCGAACAATCAGGGGCAGCCCCAGAATACGAAAAGCCGACCGACACACGAACTGGGTCAGATGCGGCGTCCAGGGCCTGCGCAAGCCGAACAGCGGCGCCTCGATCAGCCGCAGCAGCAGCATCAGGGCAAGGCACCCATAGGTCACCGCCCCCAGCAGCCCGCCCCGCCACAAGACACGCAGCCAGCCCATGGGCCCGATCGCGGGAAAGGCCATCTCATCCGCTTTCCAGTCGCGCATGATCAGCCCCGCCGTTTCGTGTAGAAATCGCGGTGCTTGGCACTCATCCTCGCGGTGTCCATCACCAGACAGACATCCGTGGTGTTGAAGGCGCGATCCAGGAACGCCCCATCCCCGACAAACCCGCCAAGGCGCAGATAGGCCTTGATCAGCGCCGGTATCTGGGCCGCCGCCGTCCGACGGTCAACCTGCCCATCGGGCAACAGATCCATCCCCACGGCCCCGGCGCCAATGGCCCGCACGCGCAAAGCCTCGGGGGCCAGGTGATGGTGATAAAGATACGAGAGCGGCACTTTCAGCGCCCCCACATCGGTGCCATGCAGACTGGCCGCCCCGAACAGCACTTCGATCTCACGCTCTAGCACATAGGCCGCAAGGGCATTCCACAGCAAGAACATGCCCGTGCCACCGCGATGATCGCGATGCACACAAGACCGCCCCAGTTCCAGCAACCGCCGCCCCGAAGCCTTGAGCACCGACAGATCGAATTCGGTTTCCGAGTAAAACCGCCCGGCCTGATGCATCCGATCACAGGGCAGCAGACGATACACGCCCACAACATGATCCAGTGCCTTGGGGTCACGCGCCCGGTCGATCAGCACCATATGATCGAAATGGGGGTCGAATTCGTCCCGTTCGATCTGGGCGGCATGGTCCACCAGCGGGCCATTTGCCCCCAATTCCTGAACAAAAACCTGATAGCGCAGCCGCAAAGCCGCGGCATGGTCAGCCTCGTCTTGCGCCAGCCTGACAAGATATCCGTCTTGCGCTGCCATCCCCCGGTTTTCCCATCTCCCTGACATCTTGCCGCTCAGACAGTCCTTGCCCAAAGCCCGAGGCCTTTGCCAGTCTGGGCCGTATCTCGGTTAACACCCGATTAACAGTTGTCGGCATAAAAGTGACACAGCCCCGGCACAATCTGCCTTGGGCGAAACCGCCTTGCCACACTGCAATTGCCTTGCCCAAATACCCCTATGCGCCAAAAACCGGAACCAGTTCGATATGACGGGCATCAATGACAACCTTGCCCACATGTTCAAAATTCACCGTGATGCGCCCGCCGATGTTTGATTGCACCTGCCCCAGCCCCCAGTCCGGCTGTGCCGGGTGGCGGACCAGCATTCCCGGCTCCAAAAGCGCATTCATCATGATCTTTTTCCCATCTTCAGGTGGCCGATGACCGACAAACCCGATCTGACTGCCCTGCTCGGCTCTCGTATCTGCCATGACCTTATCAGCCCGATTGGCGCCATCGGCAATGGTGTTGAGTTGTTGATGATGGATGGCAACAGCAACCGCCCTGAAATGGCGCTGATTTCTGACAGCGTGGCCAATGCCAATGCGCGGGTGCGGTTCTTTCGGGTGGCCTTTGGCGCGGCGGGGGCGATGGATCAGCAGGTGTCCCGCGCCGAATGCAGCGCGATTTTGTCAGATCTGACGCGGGGCGGGCGGCTTAAGGTGCAGTTTCAGGCCCCCAATGCCTTTCCCCGGCGCGAGGCGAAGCTGGCCTTCCTGATGCTGATGTGTTTCGAAACCGCCCTGCCCCATGGTGGACTGGTCGAGATGGAACGCGGTGACGCCCGCTGGTCTTTGCTGGCGGCCGGCCCGCGCCAAAAGATCGACCCCGAGTTGTGGGAAATGCTGTCAAACCCGGCCCTTCGGCTGGAGCTGACACCGTCAAACGTGCATTTCGCCCTGCTGCGTGAGGAATTGAGCCGCCAGCACCGCCGCCTGACGGTGGATATTCGCGACCCCGAAATCCGGCTATCGTTCTGACAAAGCGCCTTAGGCGCGGCAAGTGCCGTCGCCGGTGACCAGATATTTGAAGCTGGTCAATTGCTCGGCCCCAACCGGCCCGCGCGCATGCAGCTTGCCGGTGGCGATGCCAATCTCGGCCCCCATGCCAAATTCACCGCCATCGGCAAACTGGGTCGAGGCGTTGCGCATCAGGATGGCGCTATCCAACCGCTGGAAAAACCGGGCAGCCGTGGCGTCATCTTCCGTCAGAATGCTTTCCGTATGGCCCGAGCCATAGCGGCGGATATGCTCGATCGCACCATCGACGCCGTCCACCAGCTTGGCCGCAATGATCATATCCAGAAACTCGCGGCCAAAATCGTCGGGCGCAGCCTGCACGGTGCCGGGCACCTCTCGCAAGGCGCCTTCGGTGCGCACCTCGACCCCCGCTTTCACCAGATCTTCGATCAGTATGGCCCCATGGCGGGCATAAAACTGGCGGTCGATCAACAGACATTCGGCCGCGCCACAAATGCCGGTGCGGCGGGTCTTGGCGTTCAAGACAACGCGGCGGGCCTTGTCCAGATCGGCCTGACCATCGGCATAGACATGACAGATGCCTTCCAGATGGGCAAAGACCGGCACCCGCGCCTCGCGCTGCACAAGGCCCACCAGCCCTTTGCCGCCGCGCGGCACGATCACGTCAATATAGGCCGTGGCCCGCAGCATTTCGGCCACCATCTCGCGGTCACGCGTTGGGATCAGCTGGATCGCCGCCTCTGGCAGACCGGCGCTGCGCAGGCCCGCCACCATGCACTCGTGAATCGCGGTCGAGGAATGAAAACTCTCGCTGCCACCGCGCAAGATGACGGCATTGCCCGCCTTCAGGCACAAAGCCCCCGCATCTGCGGTGACATTGGGGCGCGATTCATAGATCACGCCGACCACGCCCAAAGGTGTGGCCACGCGCTGGATATGCAGGCCCGTGGGGCGATCCCATTCGGCCAGAATGCGGCCCACCGGGTCGGCTTGCTCGGCCACCGCGCGCAGGCCATCGACAATGGCCCGGATGCGCCCCTCATCCAGCCGCAAACGATCAATCATGGCGGGTGACAGGCCCTTTTCCTGACCATAGGCCAGATCAAGGCTGTTGGCATCGATGATCGCGTGCCGGCGCTGCCAAACCGCCTCGGCGGCCCCGATCAGGGCGGCATGCTTGCGCTCGGCCGATGCAAAGGCCAGTTCGGCCGCCGCTGCCCGCGCCTTGGCCCCGATCTGTGCCATCATGTCGGTGAATGACCCGTCCATGCCATTGCCCCTTTATTTGCTCAAACCTGATCCCGCGGGCCAGAGGCAGCGCCCCCGGCCATCACCGGTCAGATCACCATATCATCCCGATGCACCAGCGCCGCGCGGCCCTGATACCCCAGAATACCCTCAATATCACTCGACCGGTGCCCGGCGATTGCCCGCGCCTCCTCCGAGGTGTAGCGCACCAGACCCTTGCCCAGCACCACGCCCTGCGGTGACAGGATCGCCACCGGCTCACCCCGGCCAAACTGGCCCTGCACCCGCGTGACGCCAGCGGGCAGCAGGCTTTTGCCCGCATTCAGCGCCACCACGGCCCCGGCATCCAGCACCAGTTCGCCCTTGGGCTTCATCGCGTTGATCCAGCGTTTGCGCGCCAGTTGCGGATCGGCCTGCGCCACAAACCATGTGCGGTTCGCCCCCGCCAACAGCGCCGTCAGCGGCTGCGCCACACTGCCCTCCATGATCGCCATGGCGCAACCCCCAGCCACAGCGGTCTTGGCGGCCAACAGCTTGGTCTTCATCCCGCCCTTCGACAGGCCCGAAATCGGATCACCCGCCATCGCCTCGATCTCGGGGGTGATCTTGTCCACCAGATCAAAACGCTGCGCCGTCGGGTCTTCCTTGGGATTGGCCGAATAAAAGCCATCGACATCCGACAACAGAACCAGTTGATCGGCCCCCACCGTCACCGCAATCTGCGCGGCCAAACGATCGTTGTCGCCAAAGCGGATCTCATCCGTGGCCACCGTATCGTTTTCATTCACAATCGGCACCACACCCAGCCCCAGCAGGGTTTCCATCGTGGCGCGGCTGTTCAGATAGCGGCGGCGGTCTTCGGTATCTTCCAGCGTCACCAGCACCTGGGCAGTGGTGATGCCATGCGGGGCCAGAACTTCCTCATAGGCGCGGGCAAGGCGGATCTGCCCCACGGCGGCGGCGGCCTGCGATTGCTCCAGCGTCAGGGCGCCATCGGGCAGGCCCAGCACCTTGCGGCCCAAAGCGATCGAGCCGGACGAGACCAGCACCACATCACTGCCCCGCCGCTTGGCCTCAACCACATCCAGCGCAAGCGCCGCCAGCCATGCCTGTTTCAACCCCGTCGTACGATCAACCAACAGGGCCGAACCGATCTTGATCACCAAACGCTTGGCCGCCCGCAGATCGGGTGCCACCAGCGGCATCAGGGCTGCCACGGTCCGGTCTCCTCTTTGGGTTCCTGGTCCTGGATCACGCCATAAACAGCGCGCAACACATCTTGCAGGCCCTTGCCCGACACGCCCGAAATCACATGCACCGGCCCGCCACTGGCCTTTTCCAGCGCGCGGCGGCGGTCGCTGATCTGTTTGGCATCCATCGCATCGGTCTTGTTCAGCGCCAGAATGCGTGGCTTGTCGCCCAGTTCCTCGTCATAGGCCTCAAGCTCGGCCACGATGGTGCGGTAATCCTTGGTGATCGTCGAAGATGTTCCATCCACCAGATGCAAAAGCACCTTGCAGCGTTCGACATGGGCCAGAAACTGCGTGCCCAGACCCCGGCCTTCGCTGGCGCCCTCGATCAGGCCCGGAATATCGGCCATCACGAATTCGCGCCCATCCACGCCCACCACCCCAAGGTTGGGGATCAGCGTGGTAAACGGGTAATCCGCGATTTTGGGGCGGGCGTTTGACACTGCCGCCAGAAAGGTCGATTTGCCCGCATTCGGCAAGCCCACCAGACCCGCATCAGCGATCAGTTTCAACCGCAGCCAGATGGTGCGTTCAACCCCGTCCTGCCCCGGATTGGCGCGGGCCGGTGCCCGGTTGGTCGAGCTTTTGAAGCGCAGGTTGCCCCAACCGCCATTACCGCCTTGTGCCAGCAGCACCCGCTGGCCCACTTCTGTCAGATCGGCGATCACCGTTTCTTCATCTTCGTCGATGATCTCGGTGCCCACGGGAACGCGCAGCACGATATCTTCGCCAGACCGGCCGGTTTTCTGGTTGCCCATGCCGGGCTGGCCGGATTTCGCAAAGAAGTGTTGCTGATAGCGAAAGTCGATCAGCGTGTTCAGCCCCTCGACCGCCTCGGCATAGACCGAGCCGCCGTTGCCTCCGTCACCGCCATCGGGGCCGCCGAATTCGATGAATTTCTCACGCCGAAACGACGCACAGCCCGCCCCGCCGCCGCCCGAGCGGATATAGACTTTGGTCAGGTCAAGGAACTTCATGGCAAGCGGCTTTCGGTTGGGATCGGCTTTGGCGATACAGGAACGGGGGCCAGACCTCAAGCAGGGGCCATAGGCAAAGGCGACCACCCACGGCGGTCGCCCCATGTTTTCTCAGGGGCTGCACGCGCGCAGCCCCGCCATCACGGCAATTTGCAGATATAGGTCCAGGTTGGCACCCGCGCCCCCCGCGCCACCGAATAGGTCTCGGCATCGCCCAGATACTGGAACCCCGCATTGGTCAACACGCGGGCCGAACCCGGATTGTCCTGAAACACCTCGGCAAACACGGTTTTGTTCTTTTGCGGATTGGCCCCGATCAGGGCGCGCACCGCATCAGAGGCAATGCCAAGATTCCAGAAGGCCGGCGCCACCCAATACCCGATTTCCGATTGGTCACGGTTATACTTTGCCACATCCATGCGCTTCAGGCTGATCACCCCCAGCACTTCGGGCAAGCCCGAGGCGGTGCCATCCATCACCCAGATATCCTCATCCCCGCCCGGGGTCGTCGCGCGGGTCACAAAAGCCTCGGCCGCGCCGGGGGGCAAGGGGTGGGGGATTGAACGGGTCGCCTCGGCAACCCGGCGGTCGCCGGCGTAAAGCGCAAACAGGCCCGCATCAGATTTGCGCACCTGCCGCAGCACAAAGCGTCCGGCCGGAATCTGGCCATCCATCGCAGCGGCTGCAATCATGTCAACGGTCATGGCTTCCCTCCTACGAAGCGCATGAAGGGCCATGCTGGCCCGACACGTCAAATACCCAATGTCCTGCCTGTGTCAGATGGGAACCCCCTCCCCCTCTGCCAAGACATTGCGGCAGAAGCGTGATTTCAGGTGACCATCCGTGTGACCGGCAGTGGAAATAAGCAAAGGGACCGGCTTTTCAGCCGATCCCCCGTTTACAAGCCAATTGTAAAGGTTCGGCTTACTCGGCAGCCTCCGCCACCGGGAGAACCGAAATAAAGGTGCGGCCTTTCAGGCCTTTCTTGAACGACACCTTGCCCTCGGTCACCGCGAAAATGGTGTGATCGCGGCCCATGCCAACGCCTTCACCCGGGAACCAGGTGGTGCCGCGCTGACGGACGATGATGTTGCCCGGAAGGACGGCCTGGCCGCCATAGAGCTTGACGCCAAGACGACGACCCGCAGAGTCGCGACCGTTGCGGGAGGAGCCGCCTGCCTTTTTATGTGCCATGGGGTGTTACTCCTTATGCTTCAGCAGCGGCTTTTTTGGCGCGCTTCGGTTTCGCCGGGGCAGCCGCAGCGCCGGGGGCCTCATGGGCGGCCAGACGCGCATCGGCAGTGCCGGTTGCCGCCATCACGCCCGACTTCTCAGCGCCCGAAGCCAGAACTTCGGTCACGCGAACCAGCGTCAGTTGCTGACGGTGGCCTTTGGTGCGCTGCGAGCTGTGCTTGCGGCGACGCTTGACGAAGTGAATGGTCTTTTCGCCCTTGATCTGGTCGATGACTTCGGCCTGCACGGCCGCGCCCGAAACCAAAGGTGCGCCAACGGTCACAGACTCGCCGCCGACCATCAGAATTTCGTTGAACTGGATCTTGTCACCAGCATTGGCCGCCAGCTTTTCAACGCGCAGAACGTCACCCGCCTGCACCTTGTATTGCTTGCCGCCGGTCTTGAGGACCGCAAACATGGGTCTTTCCTTTTCCATCTCCGCGCCCTGCGGCCCCTGTTTGCACAGGCGTTTCGGGGTTTCCCCGCCTTCGGGCAGCGCGCCCCTTTCGGGGACATCATTGCAAAACACGAACCCGGCAAAGATTCGCACCTGTGCCGGGATGCGGGCTTATCGGGGGAAAGCGGCGCCAAGTCAAGCCGGTTCCGCGGGCCAGTTCCTTGGCCGGGCGGCGCCATGTGGTCGCGTGGGGGGGCTTGCCAGCGGGATGGGCCGCACCATCTTGAGGCGCATGAAAACACCGACCGAAGTTCTTTACAACGCCGATTGCCCGGTTTGCCGGGTGGAAATCGACAGCTATCGCCGCAGGGCGCTGCGCGACGGCCTGCCGTTGCGGTTTGACACTTTGGACGAGGCCGAACGCTGGGGCATCAGCCGCGATCAGGCGGCACGGCGGCTGCATGTCCGCAAGGGCGGCGTGATCCTGTCCGGCCTGCCCGCCTTTCGCGCGCTGTGGGCCGAGATGCCGGGCTTTCGCTGGCTGGCTTGGGTGACCGGCCTGTGGGGCCTGCGCCATGTGGCGGGCGCGGTCTATGACCATGTGCTGGCACCGGGGCTGTATTGGATGCACAGGCGGAGGGGTGAGAACCGACCCCTGCCCAGCCGGGGTAACAACGGTCCAGTGGACCGTTTTTAGGTTCGAACGCCCGCGCACACCTGCGCGGGCCGGGCCGCCAATGCAGCAGACCCCTTCCCTTGCCTCCACCCATGCCGCCACCCGCCTATGGGGTGCAAAGCTGACCGCGACCGAGCCGCCGGGGCCCTGAGGGTGCGACCATCGTCGCGCCCGCCCCGGTGGGGCGGTTCGGGCGCGGTCAGATTTGCTTTGGGCAAATCTGACAGTGGGAGAAAGACTGGGTGAAGCCGGACCTAAACAAACCTATTGCTTCTTCTTAGAGTCGAAGTGTTCGCGGAACCATTTTGAAGCGATTTCTTTACTCTCGATGAATATCCGAATTTGGTCGTTTAGCTCCCTATCTGACAGCAAAGGGAATTGCCCTCGCGTCCAGATGACTGCTTTTCGCTTCCATTCTCGTGGACCAATCTGCCATTTCGGGAGGAAAATTATTCTACCGGGCGAATCTTCGAAGTCAGTCAAACGAAATACGGAGCGTTCCAAGATGGTCATGTAAAGTGAGGCTTGGTAAGAGTCGAAAGCTATCTCGCTCCATGGGTTTAAGAAGTTCGGGACAAAAAGCCCGCCTTCCCGAGTAACTGACAGAGGTCTAATAGGCAAAGGTTTGGCATCGGGCCCAATTGGAAACCACTCCACGAGGCTTGTAAATGCCGGAACTCCGCGTATTGGGAAGTTTTCCACGTAATCGAAGAAAGCATCAACCGCGTCTCTATTGTGAGGACGTCCAGCCGGGTTGCCCTTCATGGCAACAGTTTTTTGCGCCGTTTCGCGATCAATTGCATCTTCTATGTAATATCGTGCAGCATTTCTCGTAGCTTGGTAGTTCCAAGTTACCGACCCTCGCAAAAACGCGATAAGACGTTTCGCCGTTCGGTTCACTTCCGGGTGCTGCATTCGTGACCAATGCTCTGCGGCGGGAGGCCTGTTGATCTTATTGAAGTCAGTCATTGGATCTTGATCCTTTTTCCGATTGGAAGTTCACATTCTCTAATAATCGCTTCTGTGATCTCCATCCCGGCGTTTATTTCTACGCCTTTTGACCACACTCTATCCCAAGCGCCTCCCGTCGCGTGGGATAGTTCAACAAGCAAACCCGCAGGAACGTTAAGATATAGGTCTGCTAGCTCTCGTACGTATCGAACAGTGTCTTCAGGTATTGGATCATGCGCATCTACTAATTCACCGGTGGCATAACTAACCCGTTTTGCAAGTCCGCCAATTGGTTCCTTTTTGTAGCGCTTGAATTGATTATAGACCTCGCGAAATACTGGGCCGTATTCCCAAGCCTCAATCTTGGCAGAGACTAATGGCTTGTCGAAGTCCCGCAGGTAGTCAACGTGTATGAAAAACAAGGATTTGTTGAGATGCAAGTTGGTCACCCCCAAACCCAGTTCTCTAGCACGCAGCAAAACAATGTTCGCAACCGAACGAACGTCATACCCCCTTTTCATGAATCGCCCGTGTTCTTCATATGTTCATACTCTATTCACTCTACGCTCTAGTCAAGAGAGACGGCTGTTGCTAATCTTGGCTAGTACTCCCTACCCCCACACCTCACAAAACTCCCGCCATTCCCCCTTGCTCATGCCCGAGGTTTCCTGCGTCACGACCTCACCTTTCAACCTCCGCTTCAAAACGGCAATCGCTTTGGCCGAAAGGGTCACGCCCCCCATGCGGTAGTCCTCAAACGCGGCATAGGCCAGCGGCACCCAGTCGCGGACGGTGGCCGCAATCGCCTCGGCATAGACGCGGATTTCGTATTGGGCGTGGGCATCGGCGCGCAGGCGCAGGAAGTGGAAGAGGTTGTGCAGGTCCACCTTCCAATACCATTGGGTGTAGATGTTCATCGGCAGGTTCATCCGCGCCAGTTCGCGGGCAAGGCCCTGCTGGCCCTCTTGGCTGAGCATCGCCTCATAGTCGTCATAGCATTGGGCGGCGTCGCGTTTCAGGATTTCCAGCACGCGGGCGGATTCCGCGCCCGTCAGCACCTCGCCCCGGCCCTGATTGTTCACCACCGACTGGGCGGCCAGATGTTCGGGCTGGGGGATGTAGAATTCGCGATCCAGGATCGAATAGCGGGCCGAGTATTCGTTGACATTGGCGGTGCGGTGGCGAATCCACTGGCGGGCAACAAAAACCGGCAGTTTGACGTGCAGCTTGATCTCGCACATCTCGAACGGGGTCGAGTGCCAGTGGCGCATCAGATAGCGGATCAGGCCATCGTCGTTCTGCACATGTTTGGTGCCGGCGCCATAGCTGACGCGGGCGGCCTGAACGATGGCCGAATCGTCGCCCATATAGTCGATGACGCGGATGAACCCGTGGTCCAACACCTCATGCGCGCGGTAGAGATGGGCCTCCATCCCCTCGGAAACGGCGCGCAGGGTGGGGCGCGGGGTTTGCCGGGCGGCTTCGATTTCGGCTTTCTGGTCGGGGGTCAGCGGCATGGGGCGTGGCCTTTCGAATCCGTGGGGTTGCGACATCTGGTGTCTGTTGCGCCCCAAGATACGAGAGGTTGGGAAGGCGCGGCAAGGGTGTGCGACACATCTGCACCAATCCATGACGCACGGGCTTGGATTCGTTGACAGAACTGTCGGTTGCGGGCACCCTTGACGACAAAAGAACAACTCAATCGAGCAGGTAATCATGTCTTGGCGTTTGATGACGGTCCTGGTGGCCGGTCTTGGTGTTGCGGGCTGCAACGGGAATCCGTTTGACAACGAACCGGACTGTGACGCCGCGCCGTTTACTGCCGGCTGCACGACCACAGGCACGGATGGCAGCACCGATGGAGGCTCGACTGGGGGGTCAACGGGCGGGTCAACTGGGACCGCGTCGATCCCCGAAGCGCTGAAGGGGAACCTTGAAAGCGTCACCTACAGTGAGTCGGCTGGAACGCTGACGGCCGTGATCGACCCGCTGGATGCCAGCCCGGTGACGGTAACCTTTGTGCGCAATGCGACTTATGACACCACAGGCTATCAGGCCTTCACCTATCAGGAAACGTCAAGCAACCGCATCTTCCTGGCGCTGTTCAACACGTCGGCTGATGGGGCGGTGACAGCAGGCGTGGCGGGCAGCGGGCAGTTCACTGAAATGGTTTGGGGCACAAATTATGGCGCCAATACCGAGTTTTCTGCCCCAACCTCGGGCGGATTGGCCAATTACGCCGGCACCTATACCGGCCTTTTGAATACGGGCGTCACGGTGCCGGGCCCCGGCGCCCCGTTTGACCCCTCGCGCCCGGCACGGGTTGAGGGTGACGTCTTGCTGAATGCGGACTTTACCAACAATTCGGTCGAAGGCGGCATTCGGAACCGGACTGTGGTGGAAACCGGGGGGGCGCTGGCAAATCTGTTCCTGCAGATCACCGAGATTTCGACCGATGGCACCTTTGGCGGCACGGTTGTATTTGCAGACCAGACCGACGCTGGCACCTACGCTGGCGCCTTTGGGGGCACTGGGGCAACGGCTGTGGCGGGGGGCATCGAAGTCGGCCCGGATTCGACCAACAGCGACCTGCTGGAGCGTGGGGTTTTCGTGGGCGACCGCTGCGCGCCGGGTGACCCGTCGCCCTGCCCGTGAAACGCTCGCTTTTTTCCGCCCTTGCCACGATGGTTTGCCTTGCGCAGCCCGTGGCATCGGCCGGACAGCCTGATCTAGCCAGATCAGCCCAAACCGCCTTCACCGCCGGTCAGGTCGAGATGGCGCGGATGCTGGCACTTGCAGCCCTGAACAGTGATCCGAAAGACCCGACCGCATTGGCGGTGTTGGCGGCGGTGGGGCTGGCCACGAAAGAGCCTGAGGCGGCCCGTATCGTCGCCGCACAATCTTTTCGGGCTGCCCCCGACCGCGAAGGCAAATTCACCGCCGCAAGGCTGGCGGCGCGGGCGGCCGTAGAGACAGAGCAGACGGGCGTTGCGAAATACTGGCTGCGCCGGGCCGTTCAGGTTGCCCCCAATGATACCGCCCGCGCGGCCACCATCCGGGATTTTACCGCTCTGCGGGCACACAGTCGCCTGCGCTTTGATGTCGATCTGTCGATCAGACCCTCTGATAATGTGAATCAAGGGGCGCGGGACCAGCTTTTGGTGATCGACGGCAACCCGACATGGTTCTACTTTGACGGCAGTTCCATGGCTTTGTCGGGCATTGAAACCGCTGCGAGTCTGGGCCTGCGCTATCGGCTGGCCGGAACGGCCGCCGCACCGACCGAGGTCGGGCTGCGGCTGTATCACCGCGCCGTCAGCCTATCGAATGAGGCCAAGACGCAAGCCCCCACAGCCAGCGGCGCAGACTTCTCGAATTCGGCGCTGGATGCGACTGTGTTCCACACCCAGATCCTGTCCGACACGCAGAGCCTGCGTGGCGGGTTGACCCTTGGCCGCAGTTGGTTGGCTGATAAGCCTTATGCGGATCGGGCGCGGATGGAAGGTGCCCTGAGCACCCGGCATGATCTGCAAACCCGCAGCCGCGTTGGCTTTGCCATCGAACGGCAATGGCTGACCAGTGGCAAGCCCCCCGCAACCGCCTTTTCCCTTGAGGCAGGTGTGCAGCGGGCTTTGGATTGGGGTGATAGTGTCGCCATCAAGCTGGAGGCGGCAGAAACCGTCTCGAACGATGCCAATCAAGAGCATCGGCGTGTCGGCGCCAGTCTGCGCTATATGCTGGGCAAACCGGTGGCTGGGGCGGTGCTGTCGGGCGGTCTTGGGGTGGCCGCACGGGATTATCCTGTGTTTTTCAACGGCATTTTCAATGACACCGGACGCGAGGACGTGACGCTGTCGGGATCGGTGGATATGGCCTTGCCCAAGTTGGGGGCCTTTGGCTTTGAGCCGGTGGTGTCGATCGAGGCCAGCCGGACGCGGTCAAACGTCAGTCGCTATGACGGCCAGTCGCTGGGCATCGGGCTGCAAATCCAATCGTCATTCTAAGGGGGGTTCCGGGTGGATTGCTGGCCTTGCCCTCTCGCCTTTCGCGGCAGAGCCCCTAGTATTGGGTCAGCGACACAAGGAGCCTTTGATGAGCATCACCTATCTTCACACCATGGTCCGGGTGCTGGATCTGGACAAGAGCATTACCTTTTACCGCCTGCTGGGGCTGGAGGAAACGCGGCGCTATGACAATGAAGGCGGGCGGTTCACGTTGGTCTTCATGGCCCCGCCCGGCCAGCCCGAATGCCCAGTGGAATTGACCTATAACTGGGATGGCGATGATGGCCTGCCGTCTGATAGCCGCCATTTCGGCCATCTGGCCTATGAGGTGGATGACATCTATGCCATCTGCGCCCATCTGCAGGCCAATGGTGTGGTGATCAACCGCCCGCCGCGCGATGGCCGCATGGCCTTTGTGCGCAGCCCCGACAATATCTCGGTCGAGTTGTTGCAAAAGGGCAAGGCGAAAGAGCCGCAAGAGCCCTGGGCCAGCATGGCCAGCACCGGGCATTGGTAAAAAAGGGAAAGGGGGGCTGTCTGCCCCCCTCTGGGCCTTTGGCCCATTCACCCCCCGAGGATATTTGGAAACAGGTGAAAAGCCGGGCAGGTTTTGCCCGGTGTTTTCTTGTGGCGGATCAGGTCAGGCTAAGCCGGGCCTCGATCTTGATCAGCGCGTCTTGCAGTTCGTGCCAGGCCGTGCGCGCCATCGAGCGGAAGGTCATCAGCCGAAAGCTGTCGGGGCCTTCGCAGATCAGGATCAGGGGCAGGTGGTTCAGGCCGCAGCGCGCGGCCTGCCCGGCCTTGGCGGCGCGCAGGTCAAGCGGCACAAGGCGGGCCAGCACCGCGCGGGCCTGCGGGCCCGAAAGGGTAAGCGTGACCCAGGCATCGGATTGATCGGTGATCGCGGCCGGCAGAGCGGCGGGCGGCTCGGCCCCGATGAGAAAGGCCAGATCGCGCCCGGCCCAGACCAGCCGCGCGCCCGCCTTTTCAGACCAACTGTTCGGCGCGGGAAAGGCAAGGCCCAGGGGTTTGAGCGCCTTGGCAAGGGCCTTTTCCTGCCCCGGAAAGGGGGCGATCGAGTGAACCGGCGTCCACTCGGCCTCGGCCAGGGAGGTGGCGGCATGGGTCAGGGGCGCATGGCCCAGGGCGGGTTTGGCGATAAGATCAGGCACGCAGTTTGCCTCCTGTCGGGTCGTGGAAGACCGGATCGGTTACGGTGCACAGCACATCAATGCCGCGCAGGCGATCGACCAGACGGATGGTTTCGCCATGGCGGGCCCGCCCGTTGCGCAGGAAGCCAAGGCCAAGATGGCTGGCAAGCGTGGGCGAGTAGCCGACCGAGGTGACATAGCCTGCCGAATGGTCGCGCGTCAGGTCATCGCCCTGGGCAAAGAGATGCGCGCCTGCTGTGATCGGCCTGTCGGTCAGGGGTTTGAGGCCGACAAGTTGTTCGCGCTGGGGGCCGGTCAGGCCGGGGCGTTGGGCAGCGGCCTTGCCGATGCAGTCTTTCTTGGGGCTGATCATCTTTTCCATGCCGATGTCAAAGGCCGTGGTGCGGCCATGGATTTCGGCATGGGTGATAAAGCCCTTTTCAATGCGCAGGACGTTCAGCGCCTCTATCCCATACAGCCCGCCGCCCATGGTTTCGGCCCGCGCCGTCAGGTCGCGAAACAGCGCCTCGCCATAGCGGGTGGGAACGGCGAGTTCATAGCCCTGTTCGCCGGAAAAGGAGATGCGGAACAGCCGGGCGGCCACGCCCTGAAGGGTGACAGGGGTGCAACCCATGAAGGGCAGATCGGGGGCCTGCCCCAAGGCGCTGGCCAGAAGGTCGCGCGCCCTGGGCCCTGCGATGGCGAATTGCGCCCAGGCCTCGGTGACCGAGGTGAAGCGCACATCCCAGGTGGCGCAAAAGGCCTGATGCACGAAATCAAGGTGGCGCATCACAAGGCCAGCCGCGGCGGTGGTGGTGGTCATCAGCCAGTGCTGTTCGCCCAGACGCGCGGTGGTGCCGTCATCCAGCACATGCCCGTCTTCGCGCAGCATCAGCCCATAGCGCACGCGGCCCACCGGCAAGGTGGAGAAGGTGTTGGTATAGACGAGATCAAGGAAGCGGCCCGCATCGGCGCCTTGGATGTCGATCTTGCCCAGTGTCGAGACATCGGTGACGCCGACGCTTTCGCGCACCATCGCCACTTCGCGGTCGCAGGACTGGCGCCATGTCGTTTCCCCCGGTTTCGGGAAATAGCTGGGGCGATACCACAGGCCGGCCTCGATCATGGGGGCGCCCCGGTCGCGGCTGGCCTGATCCGAGGTGAGAAAGCGTTGCGGGGCAAAGCCCGCCGCACGCCCCCCTGCCCCCATGGCGGCAATGGACACAGGGGTAAAGGGCGGGCGGAAGGTGGTGGTGCCGGTTTCGGGAATGGCGCGGCCGGTGGCATCGGCCAGAACGGCCAGCGCGGCCACGTTCGAATTCTTGCCCTGATCGGGGGCCATGCCTTGGGTGGTGTAGCGCTTCATATGCTCGACCGAGCGGAAGCCCTCTTGCGCGGCAAGGGCCACGTCCTTGGTGGTGACGTCATTGGCAAAATCAAGCCAGGCGCGCGACTTGCCCGGAACGGCCCAAAGCGGCTGGAGGGAATAGGCGGCATCCTCGGCCCGGGGCGGGGCCATGTCGGGCAGCGACAGGCCCAGATCGGCAAGGCTGCTGCGCGCGGCGGCAAGGCCTGCGGCAAGGCAGCCATGGGTGGAAAAGCTGCCGTTGGCGGCACCGGCGGCCAAAAGGCCGGGAACGGCCCCGTCAGACGGAACAAAGGCGGCAAGGTCTTCGGACCAGCGCGGGCGGCCATTCATGTGGCATGTCAGGTGGACCGAGGGGTTCCAGCCCCCAGACATGCCAAGGCAGTCGGTGTCGATGCGGAAATCAGTATTGCCCTTTTGCACCGTGATCTGGCGCAGGCCCAGCCGCCCCTTGGTGCCGATCACCACAGCACCCTTGTGCACGGTGGTGCCCGGTTCGTCCGGGGCGTCGGGGCGGCTGTCGATGATGGCGACAACCGGCACGCCCGCCGCCATCAACTGACGCGCAGCAGTGCGGGCGCTGTCGTTATTGGCAAACAGCGTGATCGCCTTGCCCGGCACCACGCCATAGCGGTTCAGGTAACTGGTCAGGGCCGAGGCCATCATGATGCCGGGGCGATCATTGTCGGCAAAGGCAATCGCACGTTCCAAGGCACCAGCCGCCAGAATCGTGCGGCGCGCGACGATGCGCCAGAAACATTCGCGCGGCAGATTGGGGCGCGGGCGGCGGTGCAGGCCCACGCGCTCTAGCGCGCCATAGGTGCCGTCGTCATAGGCGCCGGTCACCGTGGTGCGCGTCATCAGCCGCACATTCGGCAGGCTGGACAATTCGTCCAGCATTGGGGCCAGCCAGTCGGGCGCAGCACCATCCGACAACAGCCGCCCCCCCGGTTCAGCCCCTTCGTCGGCCAGGATCACATCGGCCCCGGCCCGGCCCGCGGCCAGCGCGGCCATCAGGCCGGTCGGCCCAGCGCCAATGACCAGCAAATCACAATGCGCCCAAGCCTTTTCATAGCTGCCTTCGTCATGCTTGCCCGACAGGCGACCAAGCCCCGCCGCGCGGCGGATCAGCGGCTCATACAGCCCTTCCCAGAAACGGCGCGGCCACATGAAGGTCTTGTAGTAAAACCCCGCCGAAAGGAACGGTGCGGCCAGATCGTTGATCTGCATCACATCCCAGTTCAGCGAAGGCCAGCGGTTCTGGCTGCGCACGGCCAGCCCTTCAAACACCTCTTGCACCGTGGCGCGGGTGTTGGGGGTGACATTGGTGGGGCCCACCACTTCAAGCAGGGCATTGGGTTCTTCGGACCCGGCCGTCAGGATACCGCGCGGGCGATGATATTTGAAACTGCGCCCGACCAGACGCACATCATTGGCAATCAACGCCGAGGCCACGGTATCGCCGCGATAGGCGGGATAGGTGACCCCGTCAAAGGTAAAGCTGACCGGGCGGGTGCGGTCGATGCGGCCTTTGCCGTCAATCCTCATTTCGCACCCCCGGCCACGGCGTCAACCGCCAGAATTTCATGCGTGATCGTGTTGCGCGTGACCCGCAGCCAGGCGCTGCACCCCTGTTCGTGATACCACAGATCCTGCGTCACCCCGGCGGGGTTGTCGCGGTTGTGCAGATAATCATCCCAGTCTTGCGCCGGGGCATCGGCTGCGGGGCGGTTCAGGTAATCGGCGGCGCCGTAGTAATAAAACTCGCGCCGGTCGCGGGGGCCGCAATGGGGGCAGGTCAGGCGCATGGGGCGGAACCTTTCATCGGGGCAGGCTGGTGGCCGAGCGCGCAAGGGGGGCGCTGCCCCCCCGGCCCTGCGGGCCTCACCCCCGGGATATTTATGAACAGATGAAGTGGCGCGGTTCGGATCATGGGTCAGTGCAGGTTGTGCTGGCTGCCGGTGCCTTCCTCATCGAGGAGGTGGCCTGTGGCGAAGCGGTCAAGCCGGAAGCGGCGGGCGACGGCATGGGATTGGCCGGTGGCCATGAGGTGGGCCATGCACCAGCCCGAGGCCGGCACAGCCTTGAACCCGCCATAGTTCCAGCCGCAATCGAGGAACAGGCCGTCAACGGGTGTCTTGTCGATGATGGGCGAGCCGTCGGGCGACATGTCCATGATCCCGCCCCAAGAGCGCAGCACGCGGGCGCGGCCGATCATCGGCATCAGGGTCATGCCGGCCTCCATCACATGTTCGACCATGGGCAGGTTGCCGCGCGACGCGTAAGAGGCGTAGAAATCGAGATCGCCCCCAAAGACAAGGCCGCCCTTGTCGGATTGGCTGATGTAGAAATGCCCCATGCCAAAGCTGATGACATGGTCGATCACGGGCTTCAGACCCTCGGTCACAAAGGCTTGCAGGATGTGGCTTTCGATGGGCAGGCGCAGGCCCGCCATGGCGGCCACCTGCGAAGAGCGGCCCGCGACGACGATGCCCACCTTTTTCGCCCGGATCGCACCGCGCGTTGTTTGCACGCCGGTCACGCGGCCGCCTTCGACGTCGATCCCGGTGACTTCGCAATTCTGGATCAGATCGACGCCGCGCTTGTCGGCGGCGCGGGCATAGCCCCAGGCCACGGCATCATGGCGGGCGGTGCCCCCGCGCGGGTGCAAGAGGCCGCCATAGATGGGAAAGCGGGTATTGTCGAAATCGAGATAGGGCAGCAACTCTCGCACGCCATCACGATCCAGCAGGATGGCATCATCACCCTGGTTCAGCATGGCATTGCCGCGCCGGGCAAAGGCATCGCGCTGGCCATCGGAATGGAACAGGTTGATCAGGCCGCGCTGCGAATGCATGACGTTGTAGTTCAGCTCGGCCTCCAGCCCTTCCCACAGTTTCAGCGAGTGGCTGTAGAATTCGGAATTGCCGGGCAGGAAGTAGTTGGCGCGCACGATGGTGGTGTTGCGCCCGATATTGCCGCTGCCCAGATAGCCCTTTTCCAGCACGGCGATATTGGTCAGGCCGTGGTTCTTGGCCAGATAATAGGCGGTCGACAGGCCATGTCCGCCGCCACCAATGATGATGGCATCATAGTCGGCCTTGGGCGACGGGTCACGCCACGCGGGCCGCCAGCCCGTGTTGCCGAACAAGCCTTGGGTGATGACCCCCAGCCCAGAATAGCGCATCGCGGATGTTCCTTCCCTGACCGCCTGATCAAAGCGGGTCACGCGCAGATAAGCAAGAGGGCGAGCATATTCCTGCGCCATCTGCGACATCATCGGTCGCAGATGGTGCAGAGGGGCAAAAGCTGTGGCGGTTTCGCAAGCAGGGCGCTGGGGGGCGAAGAACGCCTTGGCGTGAGGGGTGAGGGACAGCGGTGATTGAGCAGATTCGCAACGAATCAGTCTAAAATCCACGGTATCTGCGCCCCCTGCCCCGGCTGGCTGTTGGCCAGCGGCGAACAATCAGGGGGCAGCGGGGTGATCGTTTCCTAGCGCCGCAAGTTCCCCGCCCCTGACAGGCCGATGCCACAATTTTGCCGCTGTATCCCGCTTTGGTCGAGGGGCGAAATTATAGCCAGAGTTCCGTGGGGGCGGAGCTTTTGGCCTGTGTAAGGATGTGGATATGAACCGCAAGACCGAAGCTGCCGCCGAACCGCGCGCCTCTGCCTGGGGCGACTTCCTGCGCAAGGAAGATGGGACTGTCTTGTTCTTTGCCGTCTGCATGATGTTGGTCATGCTGATGTTGGCAGGGATGGGCGTCGACATCATGCGCTTTGAAACTGTGCGCAACGAGTTGCAGCAGACCGCCGACCGGGCGGCGCTGGCCTCGGCCTCGATCACACAGGAGCTGGACCCCGACGATCTGGTCACAGATTACTTTGCCAAGGCCGGGATCGAAGACAAGCTGTCCAGCGTGCAGGTGACCACGGGCCTGAACTTCCGCACCGTGCGCGTTGAGGCGCGGGCCGACACCAACCCGATCTTCCTGAACCTTTATGGCAAACGCGCGGTCGATGAGATCGAGGCGCGGGCCCTGTCGGTTGCCGAACAGCGCATCACCAATGTGGAAATCGTGATGGTGCTGGACGTGTCGGGCTCGATGTCGGGCACCAAACTGGCCAATCTCAAGACCTCGGCCAAGGAATTCGTGAACACCGTCATCAATGCCGATGGCGAGGGACGCATCTCGATTGCGATCGTGCCCTATAACGGTCAGGTCAACATGGGGCAGGATCTGCAGAACCTGTTCGTAAACCGGATCGGCGATCACAACGTATCGAACGTCAACTGCTTTGACTTGCCTGCCTCGGTTTACTCGGGACTTGGCATGTCGCTGACAACCGAGCTGCCGGTGACGGGCCATGTCGATACTTATTCGTCAACCAGCTATACCAGCAGCTATGTCAGCACCTCGAACTCGAACGCGACACCCAATGCCAACAACCGTTGGTGCCCGGTTTCAACCCGCAACGTGATCTTGCCGCCCACCAACAACATCGCAACGCTGGAAAGCCACATCAACAACCTTGAATCGGTCGGCGCGACGTCGATCAATGCCGGGATGAAATGGGGCATGGCCCTGATGGACCCAGGCTCGCGCCCGATCATTTCGGCCATGGTGGCCAATGGCAAGACCCCGTCGAACTTCCTTGGCCGTCCCTATGAATATGTCGATGACGAGTCGATGAAGGTGATCGTGCTGATGACCGATGGCGAGCATTTCCCCGAAGAACGCCTGAACGACGGCTATCGCACCGAAAACTCGGATATCTATCGTGCCAACGATGGCTTGTATTCGATGTTTGACGACAGCAAGGTTGACAGCCGCAACTCGACCCGCCTGTGCAACAGCCGGCCGTTCTGGGTGCCGCATCTGGGGGCGTGGCATTCGCGCGCCTGGAATGGCACGTCGCCGTCGTCTTCGGCCTGCTATGTGCCATCAACCAGCACGTCGGGCGCCACGCGGCAGCGTTGGGATCAGTTGTGGGCCACGGTTCGGATGACTTGGGTCGCATGGCAGTTCTATGCACGCCCCAATGGCAACAGCAGCAGCGCCTATTACAACGCGATGGACATGTTCCGCACCAAGACCGAGGTTTCGGACATGAACAGCCAGTTGCAGGGGGTGTGCAGCCGCGCCCGTGCCGCCGAAGTGATCGTCTATGGCATCGCCTTTGAAGCGCCGACCAATGGCGCAGCCCAGATCGAGGCCTGTGCGACAACGACCAGCCATTACTTCAACGCCACCGGTCTGGAAATCCAGTCTGCCTTCCGCGCCATCGCCTCGAACATCAGCCAGCTGAGGTTGACCCAATGACATCGCGCTTTCACAGGGCCCTACGGCGCTTTACGCGCCACGAGTCGGGGACGGCGGCAGTTGAATTCACCCTGTCGTTCCCCTTGGTGCTGTTCATGTTCATCTGGGCGGTCGAACTAGGGCTGCTGATGACCAAGCAGGTGATGCTGGAATTCGCCGTTGATGTTGCGATGCGCGAATTGCGGTTGGGCCGGATGGAAAACCCGGATTCCGACACGCTGAAGGAAGACATCTGCGACAATGCCAAGATCATCGGCACCTGCCGCGACACGATCATGATCGAGATGACGCCGATCAACACCACCACCTGGGTGATGCCGGCAACCCCGGTCACCTGTGTGGACCGCGAAGAAGATGTGCAGCCGGTGGTGTCCTATAACCCCGGCACCCAGAACCAGATCATGCTGGTGCGGGTCTGTGTGATTGTCGAGCCGCTGTTCCCCGGCACCGGCATTGGCGCGATGCTGAACAAGGATCAGGATGGCGGCTATGGCATGGCGGCCCTGTCGGCCTTTGTGAATGAACCGTCTTGAGGATAATGACCATGATCAAGACATTGACCCGGAAACTGACCCAGCCCTTTCGCAGCTTTGCGCGTGAAGAAAAAGGGGCGATGGTGCTGGAAGTTCTGCTGACCATCCCGGTCTTTGCGTTCTGCACGATCGGCACCTATACCTATTGGGATGCCTTTCGGTCGCTGAACACCGCGCAGAAAGCCACTTACACGGTGGCCGACATGATCTCGCGAGAGACGCGGGAAATCAACACCACCTATCTGACCGGCCTGCATGATGTACTGCAATATATGGTGGGCGACGAATTGCCGGTGCAGATGCGGGTGTCCAGCATCACCTACAGCGGGGTGCGCAACCGGTTTGAGATTGACTGGTCGCGGTCGCCGAACAACGAACTGCCGCAACTGACCACCACCACGCTGCAAAGTCTGGTGCAGTATATTCCGATGCTGGCCGATGGCGATTCCATCGTGCTGGTCGAGTCGAACATGCAGTTCACCCCGGCGTTTCAGGAATCGCCCGCGTTTTTCATGTATGTCGGGGACGAGGTGTTCCGGCAGTTCATCGTGACGCGGCCGCGCTTTGTGCCAAAGATCTGCTTGCAGAACGTGGCGTGCAGCAACACCAACAGCTGACCCTATTTCTGGCCGATCATCTCGGACAGAACCTCGGCCATATAGCGGCCTTCGTGGCGGTGGGTCACGCCGCCCACGCCGATGCGATTGCCCGCCCGCCACCACAGGCCGGGCGCCCAGGCACGGGCGCCTGCTGTTCCGGTGGTGACAAGGGTGAAACCGCCCGCGGGCTTGAAGGCAAAGACGCCCCGTTCGACCGAGCGGATCTGATCGACCCGCGCCAGCACCTGCCCGGTTGTGTCGCGCAATTCCGTGCCGGTCAGCACCAGCCCGTTGGCCGTGCTGGCCCAAAGCCGCACCGCCAGCCACAAGATCAGCGCGCCCATGGCCAGAAAGGTCAGCATCGCTACTGGTGTGCCGGTCAGTGACCGGGTGGCCACGCCCAGAAAGAACAGCCCAAGCCCCCCCAGCACCGCCACCCCCACCACGCGGCGCGGGGCCGAAGGCTGCAAGCGGGCCAGAATGGTGGTGTCTGTCTGCTGCGGGGTCATCTCTTGCTCTCCTGTCGGCGGCGGGCGTTGCACCGGTGGCTTGCAAATAGGCCAGACGGGCGCTTGCGTCGAGATCAAAGCGCAGGGCCGGCTTGGCGGGCCTTGCCCTGTGGCCCGCCAGACTTTACGGTTTGGCCACAAGTGATGTGCCCCCGTTGGTCTTTGAAAGCTGCTTCCATGCCGCACCGCCCCTTTGAACGGATTCTGACCGCCATTACAGCGGGGCGCCTGATGGTGGTGGGGCTGTGCTTTGTCGTGGCCGGTTGCGCGACGATGCCAGCGCTGGACAGTGCCCGCGCCAGCCGCAGCGACGTGCCGCCCGCGACCTTGTTGCCGCTGGATCAGATTCTGGCGCAGGCAGAAACGGGCATGACGCAAGATCAGGCTTTGTCCGGGCTAGAGGCCCGCGCCGCCGCCCTGCGCGCCCGCGCCGCGCGGCTGCGCCTGATGTGAAACGCCGATTGGCCGCGTTGCCTTGCCCGGAAAGACGGGCTAAGAGCAGGGCGCAATCAGCCGACGGAGTTTCCCATGACAGCCCCTGCCCCGCCCCTGCGTATCGGTCTGGCCGGTTTGGGCACGGTGGGCATTGGGGTCGTCAAGATCGTGCAGCGCCATGCCGATCTGATCGCCGCGCGCACCGGGCGCGCAGTTGTGATCACCGCCGTTTCGGCCCGTGACAAGACCAAGAACCGCGATGCCGATCTGTCGGGCTATGCCTGGGAAACCGACCCGGTTGATCTGGCCCGGCGCGACGATGTGGATGTGTTTGTCGAGGTGATGGGCGGCCATGACGGCCCGGCCCGCGCCGCGACCGAGGCCGCGATTGCGGCGGGCAAGGATGTGGTCAGCGCCAACAAGGCCCTGCTGGCCCACCACGGCCAGGCCCTGGCCGAGGCCGCCGAGGCCAAGGGGGCCGTGATCCGGTTCGAGGCGGCTGTGGCCGGGGGGATTCCCGTCATCAAGGCCCTGACCGAAGGGCTGGCCGGCAACCGCATCACCCGCGTGATGGGGGTGATGAATGGCAGCTGCAACTATATTCTGACCCGGATGCAGAACGAAGGCCTGACCTATGAGACGGTCTTTGAAGAGGCCCGCCAACTGGGCTATCTCGAGGCCGACCCCAATCTGGATGTGGGCGGCATTGATGCAGGCCACAAGCTGTCGCTGCTGGCCTCGATTGCCTTTGGCACCAAGGTCGCCTTTGACAAGGTGGAACTGGAAGGCATCGGCAATGTCTCGATCGAGGATATCGAGCTGGCCGACGACATGGGCTATCACATCAAGCTGCTGGGCGTGGCGCAGCTGACAGGCCGGGGGCTGGAGCAGCGGATGACGCCCTGCCTTGTGCCCGCCGAAAGCCCGCTGGGCCAGTTGCAGGGCGGCACCAACATGGTGGTGCTGGAAGGCGACAGCGTAGGCCAGATCGTGATGCGCGGCCCCGGCGCAGGCATGGGCCCAACCGCCAGCGCCGTGATGGCCGATGTGATCGACCTTGCACGCGGGTTTCGCGTCTCCACCTTTGGCCAGCCCGCCGCCAGCCTGAAAGACCCGATTGCCGCCAAATCGGCCACGCCAGCGGCCTATTACCTGCGCATGACCTTGCTGGACAAACCCGGCGCCTTGGCCAAAATCGCCACCTGCATTGGCGAGGCAGGCATCTCGATCGACCAGATGCGCCAGTTGAACAAACCGGGCGAGGCCGACAACAAGGCCACCGTGCTGCTGGTGACGCACAAGGCCGCCCCGGCCGATATTGCACATGCCATGGCCCAGTTCGATGCAACGGGGGTGCTGATCGGTGCCCCGGTGGCGATCCGCATCGAAGAAGTCTAGGGGATGGACTGGCTGCAGGCCGTTGACATCTACTGCGAACGTGGCTCTGCCGGTTTTTGGGCCGAACCTGTCAATGCCCTGTCGAACCTGTCGTTTATCGCCGCCGCGATCTGGGCGGCGGCCACGGCGCAGGCGCGGGGCATCAAGGCCCCCATCGTCTGGCTGCTGATCACCATGGGCGTGCTGATCGGCATCGGATCTTTCCTGTTTCACACCTTTGCCAATCGCTGGTCTGAGCTGGCCGATGTTCTGCCGATCTGGAGCTTTGTCGCCGTCTTTGTTCTGACGGCGATGCATGTCATCGGCGGCATGCCCCTGCGCCGGGTGGGGATCTGGGCCTTTGGCATCCTTGGCGCTGCTGCAACGGTCGTTTTGTTCTCGGCCCTGGGCGAAGGCGCCCCAACAGGCGCAACTGCCCCCGATCCCCTGAACGGGTCGGGCCAATATGCGCCTGCACTGGCGGCGCTGGTGGTGTTTGCCGTGCTCTCGGCGCGCCGGGGCCATCCGGGCGCGCGCTGGATTGCGGGCGCAACCGGGGTGTTCCTGCTGTCGCTGATCTTTCGCACGATTGACCGTGACATCTGTGCCAGCCTGTCTTTGGGCACGCACTTTCTGTGGCATCTGCTGAATGGCCTGATGATCGGGCTGTTGCTGCAAATGCTGATCCGCACCGGCAAATTCACAGCCGATCCGGCCTGATAGCGCCACCAAGCTTGCCCGACCCAACGGCGCAGAGTATTGCAAACCGACCATTCAATGACGAAGGACTGCCGACCATGGCCAATGCCGCCGATTTTCAGGACCGTCTGCTTTCGCTGGGCCTTGCCCGTGTGTCCGAAGCTGCCGCCCTTGCCAGTGCGCGCCTGATCGGGCGCGGCGATGAAAAGGCAGCCGATCAGGCCGCCGTCAACGCCATGCGCGACCAGTTGAACCTTTTGGACATCGCCGGCGTGGTGGTGATCGGCGAAGGCGAGCGCGACGAAGCCCCGATGCTGTATATCGGCGAAGAAGTGGGCACCGGCAACGGCCCGGCGGTGGATATCGCGCTGGACCCGCTGGAAGGCACCACGCTGACCGCCAAGGACATGCCCAATGCACTGACCGTGATTGCCATGGCCCCGCGCGGCACCCTGTTGCATGCGCCCGACGTCTATATGGAAAAACTGGCCATCGGCCCCGGCTTCAAGCCCGGCACCGTGACCATGACCATGAGCCCCTCGGAACGCGTCTCGGCCCTGGCGGCAGCCAAGGGGGTGTCCACCGAGAACATCACCGTTTGCGTGCTGGAACGGCCCCGGCATGAAGAGATGATCGCGGAAATCCGGTCCACCGGCGCGTCGATCCGGCTGATCACCGATGGCGATGTGGCAGGCGTGATGCATTGCGCCGAACCGCAGGTGACGGGGATCGACATGTATATGGGCTCGGGCGGGGCACCCGAAGGCGTGCTGGCCGCTGCCGCGCTGAAATGCATGGGCGGGCAGTTCTTTGGCAAGCTGTTGTTCCGCAATGAGGATGAGCGTGGCCGCGCCAAAAAGGCCGGGATCAGCAATTTCGATCGTGTCTATACCCGCGATGATCTGGTGCGCGGGGATGTGATCTTTGCCGCAACCGGCGTGACGGATGGCAGCCTGCTGGCCGGCATCAAGCGCGAGCCGGGTTATCTGACCACCGAAACCATCCTGATGCGGTCCAAGACCGGTTCGGTGCGCCGGATGACCTATCGCAACCCGGTGAAATAAGGGCGGTGCCGGTTTCTGGTGGGAAACCGGCCAAAATCCTTTGAAGGATTTTGACGGGGGATGGCGATGCCATGCCCCGCCTTGCACTTCACGCGGCGCTGAGGCAAACCAGAGCCATGACCCAACGCGCCTTTCTCCATGTCGAGCAGTCGATCCTCGGTCGCCGCTGGGTCGGCCCCTCGGCCGAGGAGGACCGGCTGGCCGAGGCCATGGCGCAAGAAACACGCCTGCCGATGGCGCTGTGCCAGACGCTGGTGCGGCGCGGTGTGGCCCCTGCCGATGCGGCAGGTTTTCTGGCCCCCGCGCTGCGCGACCTGTTGCCCGACCCCTTGCTGCTGGCCGATATGGCCCCTGCCGCCGACCGCTTTCTGCAGGCCCTCTCAGACCGCCAGCGCATTGCCATCTTTGCCGATTATGACGTGGATGGCGGATCGTCCGCGGCTCTGCTGATGGTCTGGCTGCGGGCCATGGGGGCCAAGGCCACGCTCTATATCCCCGACCGCATCGACGAAGGCTATGGTCCCAATGTGCCCGCCATGCAGGCCCTGGGGCGTGACCATGATCTGATCATCTGCGTCGATTGCGGCACCCTAAGCCATGAGCCGATTGCCGCCGCGGGCTGCGATGTGATCGTGCTGGATCACCACCTTGGCGCCGAAACCCTGCCCCCGGCCGTGGCCGTCGTCAATCCGAACCGGCAGGATGAAGACGGCAGCCTTGGCCATCTCTGCGCCGCCTCGGTGGTGTTTCTGATGCTGGTCGAGGCCAATCGCCGCCTGCGCGCCACGGGCCAGACCGGCCCCGACCTGATGGCGATGCTGGATCTGGTGGCGCTGGCCACGGTTGCCGATGTGGCCCCGCTGATCGGGGTGAACCGCGCGCTGGTGCGGCAGGGGCTGAAGGTCATGGCGCGGCGCGAACGGGTGGGGCTGGTCGCGCTGGCCGATACGGCGCGGATGGATCAAGCCCCCACCCCCTATGCCCTTGGCTATGTGCTGGGGCCGCGCATCAATGCGGGCGGGCGCATCGGGCAGGCCGATCTGGGCGCGCGGCTGTTGGCGACCGACGATCCGCGCCTTGCCGCCAGCATCTCGGCCCGTCTGGAAGAATTGAACGCCGAGCGCCGCGAGATCACCGAGCGGGTGCGCGAAGAGGCGATGGCACAGGCCGAGGCGCGCGGGCTGGATGCGCCGTTGGTCTGGGCCGCCGGAGAGGGGTGGCACCCCGGCGTGGTGGGCATCGTCGCCGCCCGTCTGAAAGAGGCGTTCAACCGCCCCGCCGTGGTCATCGGGCTAGAGGGCGGCGAGGGCAAAGGCTCGGGCCGGTCGGTCGCCGGGGTCGATCTGGGCGCGGCGGTGCAGCGCGTCTCGGCCGAAGGGCTGCTGATCAAGGGCGGCGGCCACCGCATGGCGGCCGGGCTGACCGTCGATCAGGCCAGGCTAGAGCCCGCCATGGCCCGCCTGTCTGAACTGCTGGGGCGGCAGGGCGCGGGGCAAGAGGGCCCGCGTGAACTGCGGATCGACAGCCTGCTGATGACCTCTGCCATCTCGCCCGGCTTTGTCGAACAGATCGAGGCCGCAGGCCCCTTTGGCCAATCTGCCCCCGCCCCGCGCTTTGCCTTTGCCGATGTCGCGATCAGCCCGCGCCGGGTGGGCGAGCGCCACCTGAAGCTGACCTTTGGCGATGGCAGCGGCCCGCAGATCGAGGCCATGGCCTTTGGCGCCTATGACAGCCCGCTTGGCCCGGCGCTGGACCAACCCGGCCACCGCCGCTTTCACCTGACCGGTCGGCTAGAGCTGAACCACTGGGGCGGCCGCACCAAGGTGCAGCTGAAACTCGAAGACGCCGCCCCCGCAAAGTGACAGTGGCCCGCAAAGCACCAGTGGCCCGCAAAGTGACATGACTTGTGCATTTTTCCTCTTGCGAGTCAGAGGAAGGCCCAGTATTGACCGCCCCACGCCGAACGTGGCCCGTTCGTCTATCGGTTAGGACGTCAGGTTTTCAACCTGAAAAGAGGGGTTCGACTCCCCTACGGGCTGCCACTCAACCTATGCAAGTTATTGATTTCACTCAATAATCCGCAAGGTCGAAATTCTCTACCCACAATCTACCCATGACAGAATGACCCATGAAAGCGGCCCTTCGGGCGCTGCGACAGGCTGGAAACGATCACGCGAACGTGAACGCCCGGCTTGCGGCGCGGGTCGGCATGGCGAAAGACTTCGGCAACAACTTCGGCGGTTAACCACTAGCGCGACTTCAACGCTTCGCCTATTTTCGCACTAGATACAGTCCACTTTTGCGAGGTTAACACCACACATGGCTGCGAAATTCAAACCCGGCGACATTGTTCAACTGAAATCAGGCGGTCCCGCGATGACGGTCGCAAGCGATTTGACGAATGGTGGTCACTACTGCGAATGGTTCAAGGGCGCTTCAAGTGAGCGGTCTTTCTTTAAGCAAGAAACGCTTCAAGAATACGTCGCGCCGAAAAAAGCATGACGGAAGACGAAGCCGCCCGTTGGATGCTGGCAGAGTATGAACGCGACGGTTTCCTGTATCAGGAAGCCGCTGCAAGTCACTTGTTCCAGCTTCAAGATGAAACCCTAGCTTACTTCGACAAGTCTTCGAACCTATGCGTCGGCAAAGGCGTGTTGAAGATTTTCAACGACTTAACGCCGGAAGCGGTTTACGAACGTTCGGGCAAGTTCTGGCGCATTCGGCTTGAAACCGACCAGCCGGGGCGACAGCAGTAACGAAGGCATTTCATGGACAACGTGACTGCGGACATACTTACGGGCTTGGGTTTGGCGATAACCTTGGTCGGGGCATGGATCACGGCCCGCGCGGTCATTTTGAAGGAAGACGACGCAATCAACGTTGGGCTTGCTAGGTTCTCTGGAAAAGACCGCGAAGAAAACTTGCGTCTTCCTATGGTGCAGAACTTGCTTGCGTCTTCGCGCGGGGCGCGGCGTGGCTTGCTGTTCATTGCGGGCGGAACTGCGCTGCAAATCGTGCCGATAGCCGTTCGGCTATTTTCGCTGGCATTCGCATAAAAAAGACCCCCGAAACCTTGCGGCAACGGGGGTCAGGCAGCTTCCTCAGTGGCCCTGTGGAAGATCGTTAGAAGGCGGCTGCGGGGATACCCACAATATCGCCGTCGGGGTCGGAACCCGCAGCCTTGCTGGCTTGGCGCATCGCTTTCAGCCGAACTGCGGCGGTGGCGGACCTTGTGACGAAACTTCAAAGCGACGCGCCGAGCGAAAAAAATAGCCCCGGCGCATCACAGCAACTGGGACAGTCGGACCAAGTTGGCCTGTGGGTTTCAGCAAGAGGCTTCGGGGATGCACCCGACGCATGGGCCGGCGAAAGAGATGATCAGGCTCTGTGCGGGCAAGCTGCATTTTGCCGACAGCGTGCTCACCTCGGACTTCGGTGGCTCTATCGAAGAGCGGCAGAGGCTGCGCAAACCGAACTGACGACCATCGCAGCCACAGCTTGAAGCCCATGATCTTTGATCTGCTGTGACCACAGATGCACCACAGATGCACCACCCAGAAACCACGGAAAACCCACAGATCGCCGCCGGGTCTGAGTCCGCAGCGCCACACATTGTCCACCAGATCAGGGGGCCAGAATTCCGCACTAGGCGAAATCGACGATTTGCCCCTATAGTCTGTGGGTAAACACCCGGGGCACACCGGGGTTTGAGGCAGGCATAGAAACGACAAGCAAGGAGGGGGCCCATGCGCTGCCCATTCTGCGGCAATATCGACACCCAGGTAAAGGACTCGCGTCCGGCCGAAGATCACGTCGCCATCCGGCGCCGCCGCTTTTGCCCGGCCTGCGGGGGCCGGTTCACCACCTATGAACGCGTGCAATTGCGCGATCTTGTGGTGGTCAAAACCAGTGGAAAACGCGAAGATTTCGACCGTGACAAGCTGGAACGCTCGATCCGCATCGCCATGCAAAAACGCCCCATCGACCCCGAGCGGATCGACCAGATGATCTCTGGCATCGTGCGCCGTCTGGAATCCCTGGGCGAAACCGACATCCCCAGCCGCACCATCGGCGAGATCGTGATGGAAAGTCTGGCCCGGATCGACACCGTCGCCTATGTGCGTTTTGCCAGCGTTTACAAGAACTTCCAGGCGGCAGACGATTTCGACAAATTCGTCAGCGAACTCCGGCCCGGAGAAAAGGCCGACGAGTGAGCGTCTCGGACGCCGACCTGTCGCATATGTCCCACGCCCTCGCGCTTGCCGCGCGGGGGCTTGGCCGCACATGGCCCAACCCCGCCGTCGGCTGTGTGATCGTGCGCGAGGGCCGCATTCTTGGCCGCGGCTGGACCCAACCCGGAGGCCGCCCCCATGCCGAACGCCGCGCGCTGGATCAGGCGGGCGACGCGCGTGGTGCCACGGCTTATGTCACGCTGGAACCCTGCGCCCATCACGGCAAAACCCCGCCCTGCGCCCAGGGTCTGATCGACGCAGGCCTGGCCCGCGTGGTCACAGCCCTTACCGACCCAGACCCCCGTGTTGCCGGGCGCGGCCACCAGATGTTGCGGGACGCAGGGATCAGCGTCACAGAAAATGTGCTTTCCGATCAGGCGCGGCAACTGAACGCCGGCTTTTTGAAACGCGTGACCCAGGGCCTGCCGATGGTCACGCTGAAACTCGCCACCACACTCGACGGTCGCATCGCAACAGCCGCAGGCGAAAGCCGCTGGATCACCGGGCCACTGGCACGGCGTCATGTCCACATGCTGCGCCTGACCCATGATGCCGTCATGGTCGGCTCTGGCACCGCGCTTGCCGATGACCCCGACCTTACCGCCCGCGACATTGGTGCCAGCCACCAACCGATCCGAATTCTGCTGGATCAGCACTTGCGCCACAGCCCCGACAGCCGCCTTGGCCGCAGCGCGCCCCACAGCCCCGTCTGGGTGCTGCACGCGGCCGGGGCTGCTGCGCCCCGCCAAGCCGCTTGGCGCCAAACCGGCGCCCACCTGCTGGCCTGCCCCACCCTTGCGGGCCATCTGAACCTAAGATCAGCCCTCGGCATCCTTGCCGAACAGGGCCTGACCCGCATCCTTTCAGAAGGCGGCGGCACGATTGCGGCGGCGCTTTTACGCGACGATCTGGTGGATGACATCGTGCACTTCAGCGCCGGCACCCTGATCGGCGCCGAAGGCACCCCGGCCCTTGGCCCCCTCGGCCTGACCGCACTGGCAGATAGCCCGCGCTTCGCCCTCTACAGCCAGCACCGCATCGGCCCCGACGCCATGACATATTGGATCAGACCTCAACCCCCTGTATCCGCGTGATAATTTTGTGGCAGATGGGGCGGGGGCAGCACGTGCAGCCCCCCCGCACAACACCCTCAGCCCTCAAACAAATCCGTATGCCCCGGCGCGCGCGGTGCCTCCAGCCCCAGATGCCGCCAGGCCTTGGCCCCCAGCATCCGCCCACGCGGCGTGCGCTGGATCAGGCCCTGTTGCAACAGATAGGGTTCGATCACCTCTTCAATCGCATCACGCGGCTCTGACAGGGCGGCAGCTATGGTTTCCACTCCCACCGGCCCACCCCCATAATTCTCGGCCAACAGCACCAGATAGCGCCGGTCGGCCCCATCAAGGCCCAGATGGTCCACCCCCAGCCGCGTCAGCGCCCGATCAGCCAACGCCCGGCTGATCCGCCCCCCTTCTTCGACCATGGCGAAATCCACCACCCGCCGCAGCAAGCGCCCGGCGATCCGGGGCGTGCCGCGCGCCCGGCGGGCGATCTCCAGACAGCCCTCGGGCTCGGCCACCACCCCCAGCAAGCGCGCGCCCCGCGTCACGATCTCGTTCAACTCGGCTTCGGTGTAAAACTGCAAGCGGGTGGGAATGCCAAACCGGTCGCGCAGCGGCGTGGTCAGCAGCCCCAACCGCGTTGTCGCCCCCACCAGCGTAAAGGGCTGCAAATCAATACGCACCGTCCGTGCTGCTGGCCCCTCGCCAATCACCAGATCCAGCGCAAAATCCTCCATCGCCGGATAAAGCACCTCCTCGACCACCGGGCTCAGCCGGTGAATCTCATCGATGAACAACACATCGCGCGGCTCCAGATTGGTCAGGATCGCCGCCAGATCACCGGGCTTGGCCAGCACTGGCCCACTGGTCATGCGAAAGCCCACCCCCAGTTCGCGCGCCATGATCTGCGCCAAGGTGGTCTTGCCAAGGCCGGGGGGGCCATGGAACAACGTGTGGTCCATCGCCTCTTCGCGCATCCGCGCCGCCTGAATAAAAACGCGCAGATTGGCCCGCGCCTCGTGCTGGCCGATAAACTCCTCCAGCGCCTGAGGGCGCAGGGCGCGGTCAGCATCTTCGGGCAAACGGTCAGGGCGCAAGGCGGGATCGGGGTTCATCATGCGTGAACATTCCCTGAACGCGGCAGCTTTGGCAAGCGCAGATCAGGCCCAGGGGCCCGCTTTCGTGCCACGCCCGCGGCCCAGTTTCGGCATCCCACTCTGCCGCACCGGGGCCTGCATCGCCTCCAGCGCCGCAATCCGGTTGGCTGTGTTCGGATGCGTTGAAAACAACGCATCATGGGCATGGGCATGCAGCGGATTGATGATGAACATATGCGCAATCGCCGGGTTGCGCTCTGCCGCATTGTTGTCAATGCCTTTGGCAAAGGCCTCGATCTTGCGCAGGGCATCGGCCAGCCAAATCGGGTTGCCGCAAATCTCTGCCCCCACCCGGTCGGCCTCATATTCGCGCGACCTAGAAATCGCCATCTGCACCAGTGCCGCCGCCATCGGGGCCAGGATCATCAAGGCCAAAGTGCCCAGCAGCCCCCCCGGGCGATCGCGATCCCCACCAAAGAACAGCGCGAAATTCGCCAGCATCGAGATCGCCCCCGCAAAGGTCGCCGTCACCGTCATGATCAGCGTATCCCGGTTGCGGATATGGGCCAATTCATGCGCCATCACCGCCGCCACCTCCTCCTCGGTCAATCGGCGCAACAGCCCTGTGGTCGCCGCCACAGCCGCATTCTCGGGATTTCGCCCCGTGGCAAAGGCATTGGGCTGGTCCGTTTCAATCACATAAACCTTGGGCCGCGGCATCCCGGCCCCATCGGCCAGCCGATGCACCATCCGCACCAAGGCCGGGGCCGAGTTTTCGTCAACCGCGCGCGCACCCGACATCGACAAAACGGCCTTGTCGGCAGTCCAATAGCCCATCAGGTTCATGCCCGCCGCCGCCACCAGCGCAATCACCGCGCCCGTGGTGCCGCCCAGCATGGCCCCCAACCCCATGAACAGCGCCGTCAACGCCGCCATCAGCATAAAGGTCTTTACATATCCGCCCATCATACACCTCCGGCCATCAGATATGGGCAATTCACATCGCCCCGCCAAGAGCTTCATCAAGATCTTCATCTTGGCAAAAATACTCCGGGGGTCAGCGGGGTTCGCAGAACCCCGCGTCAGGGGGCAGCGCCCCCTGGCGGCCTAGGCTGTCAGCGCGGCGCCAACAGTTTCAGCGCCTTGCGGATCAGCGCGGCAGTATCCGCCTCAGGCTCTTCGCCCGCGATCGTCGCCACGGCTTGCGCCGCGTCCCCCTGTCCATAGCCAAGGTTGATCAGCGCCGACAGGGCATCGGCGGTAAAGGCTGCGCGCTGCACCGCAGCTTCATCCACCTTTGGGGGCTTGCGGGTCGGCCTGGCCACAGGCACTTCCTCGATCACCGAGTCATCCGCCTCGGCCCGAGACGACAGCCGCACCCCCGCCGCCATCACCGATGGTGCTTTGGATTTCAGCTCCAGAATCACCCGTTGCGCCAGTTTTGGCCCCACACCGGGGGCTGATTGCACGGCCTTGGCATCGCCCAGCGTGATGGCGCGGGCCACACCCTCGGCCCCCAAAGTGCCCAGAATTGCCATCGCGGCCTTGGCGCCCACGCCTTGCACCGTGGTCAACAGCTTGTGCCATTCCTTTTCCAGCATCGTCGGAAAGCCGAATAGCTGCAAAAGATCTTCGCGCACCATCAGTTCGGTATAAAGCGATACCGCCTCTCCCACGCCCGGCAAAGCCGACAGCGTGCGGTCGCTGACATAGACGATATAACCCACCCCGCGCACGTCGATCAGCACATGGTCAGAGCCGCGCCAATCCAGCCGTCCCGAAATCTTGCCAATCATCCCGCAGCCCTTTTCAACGCGGCCTCCAGCCGGCCCGAAGATTGCACATGATGGGCATGGCAGATCGCCACCGCCAAGGCATCCGCCGCATCTGGCCCCGCAATCTTGACCCCCGGCAAATGCAGCCGCACCATATGATCGACCTGCACCTTAGCGGCATGACCCACGCCGACCACCGTTTTTTTCACAGCATTTGGTGCATATTCCCCAACCGCAAGGCCGAACTGGGCCGGCACCAGCAGGGCAATGCCGCGCGCCTGCCCCAGCTTCAGCGTGGCCACGGCATCCTTGTTGACAAAGGTATGTTCCACCGCCGCGGTTTCAGGCGCATGCAGGCGCAGCACGTCGGTCAGTTGCGCGTGCAGGGAACACAGACGCCGGGCCAGATCATCGCCTTCGGAATGCAGCACCCCATTGGCCACATGGGTGATCCGAACGCCCGCCACATCAATCACGCCCCAGCCAAGATTCCTTAACCCCGGGTCGATTCCCAACACGCGCATACCAGACCTGCCCTTTTCTTTTGCATCATCGATAGCACGAAACAAGAACATCCGCCAAGTGCAAAGCCGGGCAGGCACGGTCTGTCACGTCGTGGTTGCCTTTTGGTCACGCAGCCGTTATGCAAGCGCAGCAAATACGACATGTCGCGCAGATTGGCCGACCTGTTGCCGGGCCACCTGCGGAAACCCCATGAATTTGGGCAATTTTGTGGCATTTCCCTATGCGTTTTTCGCATGGCTGCATTGCTATTGCAGCCACTTGCTTTGCACATGCAGCACGATTACTTGGCGAGGCACAGGCAGGATTGCCTGCGCAATGAGCAGTTTTGAAAGAGGATCACCGCCATGGCCGCCTTTGAGACGTCCCGCCCGGCGCCGTTCGGCGCCATCTCGATCTTCCGCGCCGTTCAAGGCGTCAGCACCATGCTTGACATGGTCGCTGGCTGGAACGACGCCCGTATCACCCGCAAAGCCCTGTCCAGACTGACCGACCGTGAACTGGACGATATCGGCTTGTGCCGTGGTGATATCGAGATGATCGGTCGCTAAGACCGTTCGCTTACGCTTTACGACGACCGGCCGCCAAGCATCTGCTGTGGCGGCCTTTGTATATCTTGCCTTTGAAAGGGCCCGCTGGCCCGGCCCGTGGTGCCCCTATTCGGTGACGCGCAGAACCCAACCCAGCTTATGGGATACGGCCCGCGTTACCGGATCGGCCTGCATCAGCCAGCCACCAATACGGTCAACCCCCTCGCCTGCCATCAGCTTGTCTACGCGCTGGTCATAGGCTGCTGTGCCCAGTTGATAAAGAAACACAGCCTTGATCACCGTCGCGCAGATCAGCACGGCAAGACTTTGGCGCAGCACAGCATAGGGAAATCGGAAACCGCGATTTTTTCGGGTGTAAAACGACCGGCCAAGCGTTCCAGACGCTTCGAAGCCAAAGCCTTTTGCACGCGCCTTTTCGATCTTGTCGATCCGGCTATGAAATTCAGCAAACCCTGGGTCGGACATGAGCGATATCTCCGTGGACGACCCCCACCGCTGCCTTGGTTAGACCACAATTGTGGCGGAATTGGGGCAAATCTGTCAGAGCGTCTCTAAAAGGCCTCAGTTTCGCCGCACCACAAGGGTGGACCATTCGCCAATATCTTCGCGCCCTGCTAGTTCATGGCCCGCAGCGACATAGGCAGCTGTGACTGATTCGGCCTGAACCACCAAAAGACCCGACAGAATGGCCAAGCCACCCGGGGCCAGATGCGCTGCCACATCCGGTGCCAGTTCGATCAGCGGCCCTTTCAGGATATTGGCAAAGACCAGATCAAAGGGGGCCGCTTCGGCCAGACGCGCATGGCCAAAGCCCGGCGCCTCAAGGCATTCGACCCTGCCTTCCAAGCCGTTGATCGCCACATTGGCCCGCGCCACATCCACAGCCACTTCGTCGATGTCGCTGGCAATCACCAGAGCCTCGGGCAGCACAGCTGCCGCCGCCATCGCCAGAACAGCCGTGCCACAGCCGATATCGGCCACGCGGGCCGGGCGAAAGCCATCGCCAAACAGGCGGTCGAACGCGCGCAAACAGCCCAAAGTCGTGCCATGATGGCCCGTGCCAAAGGCCACGGTCGCCTCGATCTGAAGGGCCACCTTGTCGGCAGGCACCTTGTCGGCATCATGGCTGCCAAAGACAAAAAACCGCCCGGCCTCGACCGGGGCCAGTTCGCGGCGCACATGGGCCACCCAGTCAATTTCGGGCACTTCCGAGACGACAAAGGATTTGGCGCCAAAGGCCACGGCCAGCAATTCCAGAACCGCCCCGTTCGGCGCTTCAAGGAAATAGGCGCCCACTTCCCACAGGCCCGAGCCGTCTTCGATCTCGAACACGCCCACACCTTCGGGTGTTGGCTCCATCCGCTCCAGCGCATCGCCAAGGGCCTCGGCCGCATCCTCTCCGGGCAGGGTGGTCAGGGCGGAATAGGTGGGCATCGTCGCAACTCCGGGGTTTGGGCATGTCTTGCGGGTTAGCCCCCGGCGAAGGGGGCGTCAACCCGCAGCAGGGCCACCCCGGCGCAACAACAGCCGCAAAGCCAGCCGCGCCAGCCGCGCAGGCCCCAGATCGACGTAATCCATCTTGCCACCCAACAGATCAAGATAGCGCCGCCGGGTGTGGCGCGACTGCGCCATCACATCCAGAAAACGCGGCTGCAAACGCGGGTGATAAACGATCTTGGCCACCAGCCGCGCCCGCCGCAATTCGCGCATCATATGCGCCGCCCGCGCCTGATACAGGGCCAGGGTCCGTTCTGGCCGGCCCAAACTCAGCGCCTCGATCGCAGCCTCGGCCGCCAGTTGCCCCGAATGCACGGCCCAGCCGATGCCTTCGCCTGTTACCGGATCAACCAGCCCCGCCGCATCGCCCACCAACAGCACATGGTCGCGCCCCGGCACCTGCTTTACCTCGCCCATCGGCAGATGGTGGCCCTTGATGCGCACCTGTGCAGGGTCGATGCCCCGGGCGCGCAGCCATTGGTCAAACCTTTGGGGCAAATCGTCATTGCGCAGGGCGGCCCCACCGATGCCAAGGGTGCGCCCGCCCGCCTTGGGAAAATCCCAGCCATAGCCCCACCGCGCCGCGACCATATCCAACTCAAGATGCGACGAGGTGGCACCCGGCACCTCGATCTCTAGCGCAAAGGCCACTTGAGCGGGGTCTTGCGCCCGACCAAACAGCGCCCGCGCCACGGCCGAATTCACACCATCGGCCCCGATCACCACTGCCGCGCGCACCTTGGCCCCGCCCGTCAGTCGCAGCGTGCCGGTTGCAAGATCCATCGCGGCAATGCGCTGACCGCAAAAATCGTCAGCCCCCGCAGCCATGGCCCGCGCCCGCAGGGCGGCGTCAAAGTCGCGGCGCATCGTCATGAACAGCGGCGGCCCGTCGGTTTCCACCCCCAGCACACGCGCCCCGGCCATCAGCCGCACGTCATCACAGCGATGGAACAGCGCCTCGGGCAAATCGTCAAAGGCCGCGCGCAGATGCCCCATCGCCCGCCCCGTGACACCGCCACCGCACAGCTTGTCACGCGGAAAGGCCGCCTTGTCGATCAATGCCACCCGCAGCCCGCGCAGGGCCATCACCCGCGCCGCCGTGGCCCCTGCTGGCCCGGCCCCAACCACGATCACATCATGGGTCAGCCCCGTTGTCGCAGGATCAGCCATGGCGAACCCCATCCACAGACCCCTGCACAGCACTGCTGATCACGCCCATTGCCACCCCTTATACGGCCAGTGGCTACAGCATATAGCGGGGCCTGCAAAAAGCGCCAGTCAGCCTACCACGGCAGGCCGGACGCCGCCCAAAATCGTCTCATAGCCCGGCGCAGGGTCGCGCGGCACCAGACAGGCCAGCCCAAGCGAGACAGAGGCCATTCCGGCAGCCAGCAAAAACACCGACCCCGGCGACACCACCCACAGATAGCCAAGCCCAGCGGGCAAGAACACAGCCGCAATGTGGTTGATGGTAAAGGCAACCGCCGCCGTCGGCGCAATATCGGCCGGATCAGCGATTTTCTGGAAATAGGTTTTCAGCGTGATGTTCATCGCGAAAAACAGATGGTCCAGCACATAAAGCACACTGGCAATCACCACGCCCCAGCCAAAGGCGTAAATGCCGCCATAGGCCAGAAAAACGATCAGCAGCCCGCCATATTGAACCAGCATCATGTTGCGGTCGCCAAAGCGGCCAATCCAACCGCCGATGAACGGCCCCGCCGCCATATTGGCGATGTAGTTCACAATGAACAGCGCCGTCACCTGATGCACGGCCATACCAAAGCGTTCGACCATCATAAACGCGGCAAAAACGACAAAGATCTGGCGGCGCGCGCCCGCCATGAATTGCATGGCATAATAAAGCCAATACCTGCGGCGCAAGATCATCTTGCGGTGCTGGGCCACGGGCGCCTCAAACTGCGGATACAGGAAAAAGGCCACCACCGCGATCAGCGCCGTCAAGCCACCCGACACCATATAAACCGTGTCATAAGACAGCCCCAGACTGTCCCACAGCGCGACCAACGCCAGATAGGCCACCAGACTGGACCCCGACCCCACAGCCACCAGCCAGCCCAGAACCCGTGGTGCGCGCTCTTTGCTAAGCCATTGCAATTGCAGGCTTTGGTTGACTGTTTCGTAATAGTGAAAGCCGATCGACGACAGCAGCGTCAGGAACAGGATGCCACCAAGGCTGGGGAACTGCGCTGTCAGGGCGCTGGCCACCCCCAGCAAGATCAGGCTGACCAACGCCAGAACCTGTTCGCGCACCACCAGCAGCACCAGGATCACGCCGATAGCCAAAAAGCCCGGAATCTCGCGCACGGAATGCAGCCAGCCGATTTCAACCCCGGTAAAGCCTGCCACCTCGATGACGAAATTGTTCAGCAGCGCAGACCATGTGGAAAAGGCCAGCGGCATCGCTGCCGCCATCAGGATCAACAACCCCTCGGGGCGGCGCCAATATGGCAACGCCTGAGCCTGTTCCAATGTCATCTTGCGCATCATCGGCACAGGTTACGCGCCAAAACCGCAAGCGGCGAGGGGGCGAATTGTGGCGGGCACAATTTTGCCCGCCCCATCCGTCAGTGCGACAGCATCCCGTCATCCAGCACATCGTCCTTGTCGCGCAACGACAGCTTGTCCATCAGCGTTTCGGATGCCGCGTTCATGCCCTTGATTTCCACCAGCGCGCCGCCCCGGCGGAACTTGGCCACCGCCAGGTCCAGGGCCTGCACCGATGAAATATCCCAGATATGCGCCCGGCTGACATCAATCACCACGCGGCGCACCGACTCGCGGAAATCAAAGGCCCGCATCAGATCTTCGGTTGATCCATAGAACAGTTGCCCTTCAACCCGATAGGTCCGCACGCCGTCTTCCATATCCGAGGTCACGCGGAACAGTTGCGCGATCTTGGCGGCAAAGAAGATGCCCGACAACAGCACCCCCACCAGCACGCCAATCGCCAGATTATGTGTCCAGACCACGGTCACCACCGTTGCCACCATCACCACCGAAGAGCTGGTGGGATGGGTGCGCAGGGTCTTGAACGACCCCCAGTTAAAGGTGCCGATGCTGACCATGATCATGATTGCCACCAACGCCGGCATCGGGATCTGGCTGACCCAGCCGCCAAGGCCCACGCAGAACACCAACAGCATGGCCCCGGCCACAAAGGTCGAAAGCCGCCCACGCCCGCCAGATCCGACGTTGATCACGCTTTGGCCGATCATGGCACAGCCTGCCATGCCGCCGATAAAGCCAGTGGCCGTATTGGCCAGCCCCTGCCCCACGCATTCCTGATGGCGGTTGCTGGTGGTGTCGGTCATTTCATCCACGATGTTCTGCGTCATCAGGCTTTCCAGCAGCCCGACCACGGCCACGGCGATGGAATAGGGAAAGATGATTTGCAGCGTTTCGAACGTCAGCGGCACATCGGGGATCAGAAAGATCGGCAATGTGTCGGGCAAGGCGCCCATGTCGCCCACAGTGCGCACATCCCAGCCAAAGCTGAGGGTCAGCACCGTCAGCACCACAATCGCCACAAGGGGCGAAGGCACCACCGTCGTCACCCGCGGCAAAAGATAGATGATCGCCAGGGCCGCCGCCACCAAGGCATAGGTCATCCACGACACCAGACGCGGGTCCAGTTCAGGCACCTGCGCCAGAAAGATCAGGATGGCGAGGGCATTCACGAAGCCGGTCATCACCGATTTTGACACGAACCGCATGACAACCCCCAGCCGCATCATGCCCATGACAATCTGCAACAAGCCCGCCAGGACCGTGGCCGCCAGCAGATATTCCAGCCCATGATCGCGCACAAGCGTGACCATCAGCACCGCCGTCGCCGCAGTAGCCGCCGAAATCATCCCCGGTCGCCCGCCGACAAAGGCGGTGATCACGGCGATCGAGAAGCTGGCGTAAAGCCCAACCTTGGGGTCCACCCCCGCGATCAGCGAAAAAGCAATCGCCTCGGGGATCAGGGCAAGCGCCACGACAAGGCCCGAAAGCACATCGCCCCGGATATTGCCAAACCACTCCTGACGATAGGTGTCAAAATTCATCAATATATCTCCCAGCCAAGGGGCGGGTCCGCCTTGGCAGTGTCGCGCAATTCGTCTGCGTTGTCCGGCGGATCGGCGGCCGGAAGAGCCACCGGGGAGTTGCACCCCGGTCCGTGTGATTGCGCGCTGCGTAGCGGGTTTGACCAGAAAAGGAAAGGGCGTCAGGCATCGCCACGAAACCCTCGCTGCGCAAAATCGGGGCCCCGGCCCGGTAGGCGGTAGCCTTGGTGCGCTCTGACGCTATTGCAAGCAAGCGCCGACGATGCGCACTTCGGCCAGCAGCCTTGGCCGCAGCCTTGGCCTATGTCCACTGCCTGCCTGATCCACCCAAAGATCGCCAGAGAACTGGCCAGAACGGCTAGGCCGAAATGCCATCCCAGATCAGTTTCACAGACACGGCCAATAGGGCCCAGGTGACCACCCGGAAAAACAGCTTTTCCGGCAACCAGTTCACCAGCCGCACCCCCACAAAAACGGCAATCGCCGCCGGGGGCATCAGCAGAACCGCGATTTTCAGATTGCCGGGATTCAACTGATCCAATGCGTAATAGGGCACCAGTTTGACGGCATTGATGATGGCAAAGGCGATGGTCGCGGTGCCGGCAAACACGGTTTTGGTCATCCGCAACGGCAAGGTGTAAACCTGATAAGGTGGCCCCCCAGTGTGGCTGACAAAGCTGGTAAAGCCCGCGATTGTGCCCCAGAACAGACCAGGCACGATTTTGGCCCGGTGCGGCGGGCCATCAACCGGCTTGCGCACCAGCGCGTTCACCGCGAAGACGCCACCGATCAGCCCAACCAGCGTCGTCACCGCCCATTCCGGCACCATATGCGCCGTGGCCCAGCCGATGGCGACGCCCGCCATCATCCCCGGCACGACAATCGCCAGCACCCGACGGTCAAAGGCATGGCGATAGGCGTAAAGGCCGAACATGTCAGACAGCACATACACCGGGAGCAACAGACCGGCCGCCGCAATCGGCGAAATCGCAAGCGACAGAACCGGCACCCCCATCATGCCAACCACCGGCAAGCCCCCCTTGCCCATGCCCACCAGCACACTGGCCACCACCGCCACAGCCCAGAACCAGATGCCGTCCATGCCATCCTCCGCCTTGCCCGCTTGGGTTAGCGCAAACGTCGGCCCGCGACCAGCCCATGCCCCCATTTGCCGCACACAATTGTATACAATGACCTGCACGGAACGCTTGCCAGACGCGGACGAAGGGGCTACCCCATGCCGCGAAACTTCACCAGAACGGGAGACCGGACTCATGGCACGACCCAAGATCGCCCTTATCGGCGCAGGCCAGATCGGCGGCACACTCGCCCACCTCGCCGCAATCAAGGAACTTGGCGATATCGTCGTTTTCGACATCGCCGAAGGCACCCCGCAGGGTAAGGCGCTTGACCTTGCGCAATGCGGCCCGGTCGAAGGCTTTGATGCCAATCTCAAGGGCACCAACTCTTATGCCGATATTGCGGGCGCTGATGTCTGCATCGTGACCGCAGGCGTGCCGCGCAAGCCGGGGATGAGCCGTGATGACCTGTTGGGGATCAACCTCAAGGTCATGAAGTCGGTCGGCGAAGGCATCAAGGCCCATGCCCCCAACGCGTTCGTGATCTGCATCACCAACCCGCTGGATGCGATGGTCTGGGCGTTGCAGCAGTTCTCGGGCCTGCCGGCCGAGAAAGTCGTGGGCATGGCTGGCGTGCTGGATGCCGCCCGTTTCCGCCACTTCCTGTCGGTTGAATTCAACGTCTCGATGCGCGATGTGACCGCCTTTGTTCTGGGTGGCCATGGCGATACGATGGTGCCGCTGACCCGGTATTCCACCGTTGCCGGCATTCCGCTGCCCGATCTGGTCGAGATGGGCTGGACGACGCAGGAAAAGCTGGACGGCATCGTGCAGCGCACCCGTGATGGCGGGGCCGAGATTGTGGGCCTGCTGAAGACCGGCTCGGCCTATTACGCGCCCGCGACTTCGGCCATCGAGATGGCAGAGGCCTACCTGAAGGATCAAAAGCGCCTGCTGCCCTGCGCGGCCTTTGTTAAGGGTGCTTATGGACTGGATGGGATGTATGTCGGCGTGCCGACGATCATCGGGGCCGGTGGTATCGAGAAGGTCGTGAACATCAAGCTGAACGCAGACGAACAGGCGATGATGGACAAGTCGATCGATGCCGTGAAGGGCCTGGTTGCGGCCTGCAAGACGATTGATCCGTCGCTGGCCTGAGGATCGGGGCACCAGCCTGAAATCAAAAACGCGCGCCCTTGGGCGCGCGTTTTCTTTTGCAGCGTCTCTGTTTAACCCGTCGCTAAGGTTTCTTTGGGGGGAGGCGGGCTGAAGCCCGACCTACGGGTTTGCGACACATTTACAGGTCTTCGACCATCACGACCCCATTCATCGCCTTGATCGCGCCCTTGATCTGGGGGGTGATCGGATAGGGTTTGGGCAGCTTCAGGTCGATCTCTTGCCCGTCATCGCAGGCCACGCAAACATAGATTTCGGCCCGGTTGCGGCCCGTGACCTTGCCCAACAATTCGGCAAGGGCGGGCAAGACCTCGGGGCGGTTGAGGTGGATCTTGAGGTCAGACGCCCCCACTTCGGCGGCCACCGCATCAATCGGCTGCACACCATTGGCCAAAAGCTTGACGCCATCGCCATCCGGGTCGGCCTTGACGGTCAGCACCACATTCTTGCCCGGCTCTAGCAGATCGCGCGCGGCTTCGAGCACGTCGGAAAACACCGTCACCTCATAAAGCCCAGTCGGATCAGACAGTTGCACAAAGGCAAAGCGGTTGCCCTTGGCGCTTTTTCGTTCCTGCTTTGACGCCACCGACCCCGCCAGCTTGGCCACCAGCGGCCCGCGCTGTGCCAGATGGGTAAGTTCCGTCAGCGTTTTCACATCCTTTTTCCGCAGCGCCCCCATGTAATCATCCAAAGGATGCCCGGTCAGGTAAAAGCCAACGGCCTGATGTTCATGGGTCAGCCGTTCAATCGGCAACCAGTCGTCGCGGAACGGCAGGCGGGGTTCGGGAATATCGGCCCCGGCCTCGCCGAACAGGCTGACCTGATTGCTGGATTGCGCCTCATGGATCGCGGCGGAATAGGCCACCAGTGCATCCAGCGCCTCGAACACGCGGGCGCGGTTGCTGTCAAGTTGGTCAAAGGCCCCGGCGCGGGCCAGCATTTCCAAGGGGCGCTTGCCTATCTTCTTCAAATCAACCCGGCGGGCCACATCAAACAGCGTCTTGAAGGGCTTGTCCGCCCCGGTTTCAGACCGGCGCGCTTCAACAATCGCGCGCATCGCGTCAACGCCCACATTCTTCAGCGCGCCAAGCGCATAGACGACGCGGCCGTCCTTGACATCAAAGGTGGCCAGCGAGCGGTTGACGCAGGGCGGCACGGTTTCAATGCCCAGCTTGTCCAACTCGCGCTTGTAGATCGCCAGCTTGTCGGTCAGGTGGATATCGCAATTCATGACGCCGGCCATGAATTCAACCGGGTGGTTCGCCTTGAGCCAGCCGGTTTGATAGCTGACCACGGCATAGGCGGCGGCGTGTGATTTGTTAAAGCCGTAATTGGCGAATTTTTCCAGAAGGTCGAAAACCTCGCCCGCCTTTTTGGCGTCGATATTATGGGTTTCCTTGGCGCCCTGAATGAATTTCGGGCGTTCCTTGGCCATTTCTTCGGCGATTTTCTTACCCATGGCGCGGCGCAAGAGATCGGCCCCGCCAAGGCTGTAGCCGGCCATGACCTGCGCGATCTGCATCACCTGTTCCTGATAGACGATGATGCCTTGGGTTTCCTCAAGGATGTGGTCGATGGTGGGATGAATCGATTCCAGCGGGCGCAGGCCGTTCTTCACCTCGCAATAGACCGGGATGTTTTCCATCGGGCCAGGGCGATACAGCGCCACAAGGGCCACGATGTCTTCGATACAGGTGGGCTTCATGCGCCGCAGCGCATCCATCATGCCCGAGCTTTCCACCTGAAACACGGCCACGGTTTTGGCGGCGGCGTAAAGATCATAGGTGACCTTGTCATCCAGCGGGATGTGGCCGATGTCATTTTCGGCCCCGGCAGGCGGATCATAAAGCCTGCGCCCATCCTGGGCGATGTGCAGCGGACGACCGCCCTTCAGGATCAGGCTGATCGCGTTCTGGATGACGGTCAGGGTTTTCAGGCCCAGAAAGTCGAATTTCACCAGCCCGGCCTGTTCGACCCATTTCATGTTGAACTGGGTGGCGGGCATATCGGCGCGCGGGTCTTGATACAGCGGCACCAATTCATCCAGCGGGCGGTCGCCGATGACCACACCCGCAGCATGGGTGCCTGCGCTGCGATACAGGCCCTCGACCTGTTCGGCATAGGTCAGAAGGCGGCCCACCACCTCTTCCTTGGCGGCTTCGCGCAGGCGGGGTTCATCGGCAAGCGCCTTGGTGATCGAAACGGGTTTGACGCCTTCGACCGGGATCAGCTTGGCCAGCTTATCGACCTGCCCGTAAGACATCTGCAAGACGCGGCCCACATCGCGCACCGCCATTTTTGACAACAGCGCGCCGAAGGTGATGATCTGGCCCACCTTTTCGCGGCCATATTTCTCCTGCACATAGCGGATCACCTCTTCGCGGCGATCCATGCAGAAGTCGATGTCAAAGTCGGGCATGCTGACCCGCTCGGGGTTCAGAAAGCGTTCGAACAGCAGGGCATAGCGCAGCGGGTCAAGATCGGTGATCGTCAGTACATAGGCGACAAGGCTGCCCGCCCCCGACCCCCGGCCCGGCCCCACGGGGATGCCGTTCTGTTTGCCCCATTTGATGAAGTCGGCCACGATCAGGAAATAGCCGGGGAAACCCATCTTTTCGATGATGTCGAGTTCAAAGGTCAGCCGGGCCTCGTAATCCTCGCGGCTGGCGGCAAGCGGGATGACGGCTAGGCGGCGCTCTAGCCCCTCCCAGGCCTGACGGCGCAGTTCCTCCACCTCGTCATCGGCGAATTTCGGCAGAATGGGCTTGCGCTTATAGGCGGCAAAGGCGCAGCGGCGGGCGATTTCGACGGTGTTTTCCAGCGCCTCGGGCAGGTCGGCGAACAGGGCGCACATTTCGGCTTCGGATTTGAAATAGTGCTGCGGCGTCAGGCGGCGGCGGGGCTGCTGCTGATCGACATAGGCGCCCTCGGCGATGCAGATCAGCGCGTCATGCGCCTCATACATCTCGGCCTTGGGGAAATAGACATCATTGGTGGCCACCAGCGGCAGGCCCATATCATAGGCCATCTCGATCAGGCCACGCTCGCTTTGCGCCTCGGCCTCGGGCAGTTTGCCACCTTCGCCGGGGTGGCGCTGCAATTCGACATACAGCCGGTCGGGGTAGATGGCAGCCAAGCGTTGCAACAGCGCGCGGGCCTTGGGGTCCTGCCCCTGGCGCAGAAAGCGGCCCAGCGGGCCGTCGGGGCCACCAGTCAGGCAGATCAGCCCTTCGGCGTGGGCGGCAAGGTCGTCGAGGCTGACTTGGGTCAACTGCCCGCCCTTGTCGAGGTAGAGACAAGAGTTCAGCTTCATCAGGTTCATGTAGCCGGCTTCGGTTTGCGCCAGCAAGACAATGGGGGCAGGCAGACGCAGCTTTTCGCCGGGCTGGGCCGGATCATGGGCAAGGCTGATCTGGCAGCCGACAATGGGCTGCACCCCGGCCCCCATTGCGGTCACCGAAAATTCCAGCGCGCAGAACATGTTGTTGGTATCGGTCACGGCGATGGCGGGCATCTCGGCCGCGGCCGCCAGTTTGACCAGTTTCTTGACCGGAATCGCCCCTTCCAGCAGGGAATGTTCCGTATGGACCCGAAGGTGAATGAATCGCGGCGCTGTCATATGCGCAGCCTATCGAAGCCCCGGCGCGGGGGGAAGAGCGCCCAATTCTTCGGCAAGGATTAAGACAGCTTCGCCCAATTCCGAAATATTTGCACTTGCCTTGTGGATCATCGCCCGGCTTCATGGTGAAACAGGGAAACGGGCGGGATAACGCCCACAGGGGCGCATGATCCGCTTTACGCCGCATCGGGCGGACATGCATCACGCCTCGAACGGGGAGAAGGCGGCGGACCGAACATATGGCTGGGATTGCGTTTCTTTTGAACGGAACGCCTGTCCGGGTGGACGCAGAGCCGCCGACCCGGACCCTGCTGGACTGGCTGCGCGAAAATCGTGGCCTGACGGGCACCAAGGAAGGCTGCAACGAGGGCGATTGCGGGGCCTGCACGGTGATGGTGACCGATGCCAGGGGCAGTCGGGCGCTGAACGCCTGCATCCTGTTCCTGCCGCAACTGGCGGGCAAGGCCGTGCGCACGGTCGAGGGGCTGTCAGGCCCCGGCGGCCAGTTGCACCCGGTGCAGCAGGCGATGATCGACCATCACGGCAGCCAATGCGGCTTTTGCACCCCCGGTTTCGTGATGTCGATGGCCACGGCGCATCTGAACGGACAGACCGATCATGATGACCAACTGGCGGGCAATCTGTGCCGCTGCACCGGCTATGCCCCGATCATCCGCGCCGCCCGCGCCGCGGAAAGCGCCCCGGTGCCAGACTGGATGAACGCCGACCATGACTTCATCTGTTCACAAATATCCTCGGGGGGTGAGGCCGAAGGCCGAGGGGGGCAGACAGCCCCCCTGCCCGGCTTGCGCCCCGAAACCACCGATGAACTGGCCGACTGGTATGCCGCCCATCCCCAGGCCACGCTGATCGCCGGGGCCACCGATGTGGGCCTGTGGGTGACCAAGCAGTTGCGCGATCTGGCCCCGGTGGCCTTTTTGAACGGCATTGCCGATCTGGCCCGGATCGAACCGCAGGGCGACCATATCCGCATCGGGGCCGGTGTGACCATCGCCGCGCTGCGGGCCGCGATGCAGGGGCCCCATCCGTCTTTTGCCGAACTGCTGCGCCGCTATGCCAGCGAACAGGTGCGCAATGCGGCCACCATTGGTGGCAATATCGCCAATGGCTCGCCCATCGGGGATGGCCCGCCCGCGCTGATTGCACTGGGGGCCACCCTGCACCTGCGCCGGGGCGCCATGCGGCGCGACATGGCGCTGGAGGATTTCTTTCTTGATTACCGCAAGCAAGACCGCCAGCCCGGCGAATTTGTCGAGGCGGTGACGATCCCAGCCAAAGCCCCGGCCTTGCGCTGCTACAAGATCTCGAAACGCTTTGATCAGGATATTTCGGCGGTGTGCGGTGCGATCAATGTCACCTGTGCCGGGGGCAAGGTGACGGCTGCGCGCATCGCCTTTGGCGGCATGGCGGGCATTCCCAAGCGCGCAGCCCAGGCCGAGGCGGCGCTGGTGGGGCAGGACTGGGCCGAGGCCACGATCCGCAAGGCAATGGCTGCGATGGCGCAGGATTTCACCCCGCTGTCGGATATGCGCGCCAGCAGCGCCTATCGGATGCAGACGGCGCAGAACCTGCTGCTGCGCTATTTCCATGATCTGTCGGGGCACCCTGTTTCGGTGCTGGAGGTGACGCCATGAGTGCGGGAAAATCGCTGCCGCATGACGCGGCCCCGCTGCATGTGACCGGGCAGGCGCGCTATGTCGATGACATTCCGATGCCTGCCAATGCGGTGCATCTGGCCTTTGGCCTGTCAACCATTGCCCATGGCAAGGTGGTGTCGCTGGATCTGTCGGCGGTGCGGGCTGCCCCCGGCGTGATTGCAGTTTGGGGGCCGGATGATTTTGACGATATGCCCGATTGCAGCCCTTCGGCCCATGATGAGCCGCTGTTGGCCACGGGCACGGTGCACTATCTGGGGATGCCGCTGTTTCTGGTGGCTGCCGACAGCCATCTGGCGGCGCGCAAGGCCGCGCGGCTGGCCCGCGTCAGCTATGAGGACTGGCCCGCGCTGCTGACCGTGGATGACGCCCTGGCCGCCGACAGCCGGTTTGAGCAAGGCCCGGTGATCTGGGCCAAGGGCGATGCCCCACGCGCGATTGCCGCATCGGACCGAGTGGTCGAGGGCCGGTTCGAGGTGGGCGGGCAAGAGCATTTCTATTTGGAAGGTCAGGTGGCGGCCGCCCTGCCGCTGGAGGGCGGCGATCTGCTGATCCATTCCTCGACCCAGCATCCGACCGAGATCCAGCACAAGGTGGCCCATGCCCTGCATCTGCCGATGAATGCGGTGCGGGTTGAGGTGCGGCGGATGGGCGGCGGCTTTGGCGGCAAGGAAAGTCAGGGCAATGCCCTTGCGATTGCCTGCGCAGTGGCGGCGGCCCGGTTGGGGCGGCCTGCCAAGATGCGCTATGACCGCGACGATGACATGATGATCACCGGCAAGCGCCATGATCTGCGGATTCTGTATCGGGCGGGATTTGACGATCAGGGCCGGGTGACGGGGCTGGAGTTCACCCATCTGTTCCGCTGTGGCTGGGCGCAGGATCTGTCTTTGCCGGTGGCAGACCGTGCCATGCTGCATGCCGACAACTGCTATCACCTGCCGCATATCCGCATCGAAAGCCATCGGTTGAAGACCCATACCCAAAGTGCCACGGCCTTTCGCGGGTTTGGCGGGCCGCAGGGGATGATCGGGATCGAGCGGGTGATGGACCATATCGCCCACCAACTGGGGCGCGATCCGTTGGCGGTGCGGCTGGCGAATTTCTATGCGGCCAGCGATGGCAGGGGGGCGCTGCCCCCCGCGCTTGCGCGCCCCCCCCGGGATATTTCTGAACAGATGAAGGGGCGGCAGACCACACCCTTTCACATGGAGGTGGACGATTTCATCGGCCATGAGCTGGTGGCCGATCTGGTGGCGCGGTCGGATTATGCGGCACGGCGCGCCGAGATTGCGGCCTGGAATGCCGCGAGCCCGGTGCTGAAGCGCGGGATCGCGCTGACGCCGGTGAAGTTCGGGATCTCGTTCACGCTGACCCATCTGAATCAGGCCGGGGCTTTGGTGCATGTGTATCAGGATGGGTCGATCCATCTGAACCATGGTGGCACCGAGATGGGTCAGGGCTTGTTCCAGAAGGTGGCGCAGGTGGCGGCGGGGGTGTTCGGGGTTGATCTGGCGGCAATCAAGATCACCGCGACGGATACGGCCAAGGTGCCCAACACCAGTGCCACGGCGGCCTCGTCCGGGTCTGATCTGAACGGGATGGCGACGCGGGCGGCCTGTGAGGTGATCCGCGACCGGATGGCTGCCTTTATTGCCGACAAGCATCAGGTGCCCCCCACGCGGGTGCGGTTTGAAGGCGGGATGGTGCGGGTGGCGGGCGAGGCCTATCCGTTCGCGCGTGTGGCGCAATGGGCCTATGAGGCGCGGGTGTCGCTGTCCTCGACCGGGTTTTATGCCACGCCCAAGCTGCAATGGGACCGCAAGGCAGGCAAGGGGCGGCCGTTCCTGTATTTCGCCTATGGCGCGGCGGTGACCGAGGTGGTGATCGACACGCTGACGGGGGAAAACCGCATCCTGCGGGCCGATCTGCTGCATGACACTGGCACGTCGCTGAACCCGGCGCTGGATATCGGGCAGGTTGAAGGGGCCTATGTGCAGGGCGCGGGTTGGCTGACGACGGAAGAGCTGGTCTGGGATGGCAAGGGGCGGCTGGCGACGCATGCCCCCAGCACCTACAAGATCCCCGCCTGTTCCGACCGGCCAGCGGTGTTCAATGTGGCGCTGTGGGGGCAGCCGAACCGTGAGGAGACGGTGGGCAAGTCGAAAGCGGTGGGAGAGCCGCCCTTCATGCTGGGCATCTCGGCCTTTCTGGCGCTGTCGGATGCCGTGGCCTCTTGCGGGGCGGGCTATCCGGCCCTGGATGCGCCGGCCACGGCCGAGCGGGTGCTGGCGGCTGTGGGACGGGTGCGGGGGGCGGCATGAGCCTGAACCGCGATCAACTGGCGCAGGTGGTGGCGCGGCAGGGCCGGGTGGCGCGGGTGGTGGTTGCCAGCTGCGCCGGATCAACCCCGCGCGAGCCGGGGGCGGCGATGCTGGTCTGGGCGGGCGGGCAGATCGGCACGATCGGTGGCGGCGCCCTGGAATATGCAGCGGCCGAGCGGGCGCGGGCGGCGCTGACAACCGGTGACCGGCTGGATCGGGTGTCGCTGGGCCCCGACATCGGCCAATGTTGCGGCGGGGCGGTGACACTGGTGACCGAGGTCTGGGACCGCGCGCGGCTGGATGGGGTGGGCGATGTGCTGGCCCGGCCGATGCCCGGCCATGACGGCGCCGAGATGCCGCTGAAGGTGGCCAATCGGTTGTGGGCCGCGCGCAATGGCACACGGCCTGCCGCTGTCGAGGTGGTTCAGGGCTGGCTGATCGAACCCGTGGCCCCTGCGCGGCGCGTGGTGTGGATCTGGGGCGCGGGCCATGTGGGGCGGGCGATTGTCGATATTTTGCGCCCCCTGCCCGATCTGCATCTGGTGTGGCTGGATACCGCCGCCGACCGGTTTCCCCCCATCCCCGACGGCGTAGAGCAGCGCATCGCCGCTGATCTGGCCGCCGAAGCGGGCCACGCGCCGCCACAGGCAGAGCATCTGATCCTGACCTATTCCCATGCGCTGGATCTGGATCTGTGCCACCGCCTTTTGCAGCATGGCTTTGGCCGTTGCGGGCTGATCGGATCGGCGACGAAATGGGCGCGCTTTCGATCACGGCTGTCAGCTTTGGGGCATGGGGCGCACAGCATCGCACGCATCGACTGCCCGATTGGCGACCCCGGCCTTGGCAAACATCCTCAGGCCATTGCCATTGGCGTCGCTTTGGCCTTTTTGCACAAGCACGAAACCACGGTGTCACGACAGGAGCAGGCAGGATGACAGCACAGCAGGCGAAGCCAGAAGTCTTGCGGCCCGAAGTCTTGCGTATTGACGGCGTGACCAAGGCCTATCCCGGCGTGGTGGCCAACAGCGATGTGTCCTTTGCCATTTCCAAGGGCGAGGTGCATGCCCTGCTGGGCGAGAATGGCGCAGGCAAATCGACGTTGGTCAAGATGATCTACGGGCTGGTCAAGCCAGACAGTGGGCGCATGGTGCTGGAGGGCAAGCCCTATGCCCCGGCCGAGCCTCGGGCCGCGCGGGCGGCGGGTGTGGCGATGGTGTTTCAGCATTTCAGCCTGTTCGACGCGCTGACAGTGGCCGAGAATGTGGCCTTGGGGATGGAAAATCCCCCCCCCATGCAGGCCCTGGCGGGCAAGATCCGGTCGGTTTCGGATGAATACGGCCTGCCGCTGGACCCGTCCCGCATGGTGGGCGATCTGTCGGCCGGAGAGCGCCAGCGGGTTGAGATCATCCGCTGTCTGCTGCAAGACCCCAAGCTGTTGATCATGGATGAACCGACATCGGTTCTGACGCCGCAAGAGGTGGATATTCTGTTCAAGACGCTGCGGCAATTGTCGGCCGAGGGCACGGCGATCTTGTATATCAGCCACAAGCTGGAAGAAATCCGGGCGCTGTGCGACGAGGCCACGATCCTGCGACGCGGCAGGGTGGTGGCCACCTGCACGCCGCGCGATGTGTCGGCCCGCGAGATGGCCGAATTGATGGTGGGGGCGACGCTGACGCCGCCCGCGCGTGCAGGCAAGCCCATGGGCGATGTGGCCTTGCGGGTGGCCGATCTGTCGGTTGCCTCGCCCATTCCCTTTGGCACCAGCCTGAAAAACCTGTCATTCACCGTGCGGCGGGGCGAGGTTCTGGGCATTGCCGGGGTGGCGGGCAACGGGCAAGATGAATTGCTGCTGGCGCTGTCGGGCGAAATTCGCACCGGGCGCGATGTGATTCAGATCGATGGGGTGGGCCTGGGCGACCAAGGCCCGAATGAACGGCGCCGGGCGGGGCTGGTGTCGGCCCCCGAGGAACGGCTGGGCCATGCCGCCGCCCCGGACATGAGCCTTGTGGAAAACGCACTGCTGTCGGGCGCGGTGCGCAAGGGCTTGGTGCGCAAGGGGTTTATCGACTGGCGCGCGACCGAATCCTTTGCCGCAGAGATCGTGCAGGAGTTTGACGTGCGCACCCCCGGCACCCATGTCGCGGCGCGGGCGCTGTCGGGGGGCAATCTGCAAAAATTTGTGGTGGGCCGCGAATTAAGCCAGAGCCCCGGCATCATTGTCATCAACCAGCCGACTTGGGGGGTGGATGCGGCGGCGGCAGCCTCGATCCGGCAGGCCATTCTGGACCGGGCCTCGGCGGGGGCTGCGGTGGTGGTGATCAGTCAGGATCTGGATGAACTGCTGGAAATCGCCGATGATTTTGCCGCGCTGAACGAAGGTCGGCTGACGCCGACACGCCCGGTGCAGGGGCTGACGGTGGATGAGATCGGCCTGATGATGGGTGGCGCACATGGGATGGAGGTGGCGCATCATGGCTGAGCGCGCGCATCAATTTTCTTCACAGAAAATTGCAAATTCCTTTGAAGGAATTTGGGAAAAGGGGCAGACATGCTGAGACTGGAAAAACGCCCGTCGCCCAGCCGGTTCTGGCAATATGCAACGCCCCTGCTGGCCGTTGTGCTGACGATGATCGCAGGCGGGATCATGTTTGCACTGCTGGGCAAGAACCCGGTCGAGGCGATGCGCACGATCTTTTGGGACCCGTTGTTCAACGCGCAATTTGCCAGCTATTCGCGGCCCCAATTGCTGGTCAAGGCCGGGCCGCTGATCCTGATCGCCATTGGCCTGTCCTTGGGCTTTCGCGCGGGCATCTGGAACATCGGGGCCGAGGGCCAGTATATCATGGGTGCCATTCTGGGGGCGGGCGTGGGAGTTGCGTTCTACCCGGCCGAGCATTGGGTGATCTTTCCGCTGATGGTGGTGGCCGGGGCTTTGGGTGGCTGGCTTTGGGCGATGATACCGGCGCTGTTGAAGACCAAGTTCAACACCAATGAGATTCTGGTCTCGTTGCTGCTGGTCTATGTGGCGCAGAATGTGCTTGCCTCGATGGCGGTGGGGTTGCTGCGCAACCCCGAGGGCGGCGGCTTTCCGGGCAGCCGGAACCTGTCGAAATACCCGTCGGCGGCCAATCTGGATCTGATCCCCGGGTCGGGCATGCATTGGGGGGTCGTGGCGGCCTTTGTGGCGGTGATCGCGGCCTATGTGCTGTTGCAGCGCCACATGCTGGGGTTTCAGATCAAGCTGGCCGGGCAAGCCCCACGCGCCGCGCGCTTTGCCGGGGTTGCGCCATCGCGGCTGGTGGTGCTGTGCATGGGCATTTCGGGGGCCTTGGCCGGGCTGGCCGGGTTGTTCGAAGTGTCGGGGCCTGCGGGGCAGATCAGCATTGATTTCAACGTGGGCTATGGGTTTACCGCGATCATCGTGGCGTTTCTGGGCCGGTTGAACCCGATCGGCATCTTGCTTGCGGGCTTGCTGATGGCGCTGACCTATATCGGCGGCGAATTGGCGCAATTCATGCTGGGCCTGCCGGCTGCGGCGATTCAGGCGTTTCAGGGGATGCTGCTGTTTTTCCTTCTGGCGGTTGATCTGTTGACGAATTTCCGCGTCCGGCTGGGCGCCAAGCGTGAGGTGGCGTGATGTTTGGCGGGATTGACCCAAGCCTGTTGATTGCGGCGCTGATCATCGCTTCGGTGCCGATCATTCTGGCGGCAATCGGCGAATTGGTGGTGGAGCGGGCCGGCGTGCTGAACCTTGGGGTCGAGGGGATGATGATCATGGGCGCGGTCTGCGGGTTCATTGCCGCCGTCGAGACGGGCAGCGCGGTGCTGGGCTTTGTCGGCGGGGCGGCGGGGGGCGCGGTTCTGGCGCTGGTCTTTGGGGTGCTGACGCAGTTTCTGCTGGCCAATCAGGTGGCCACGGGGCTTGCGCTGACGCTGTTCGGGTTGGGGCTGTCGTCGCTGCTGGGGCAAAGCTATGTCGGCATCAAGCCCCCGCTGACCGGTTCGGTCCCCTTGGGGCCGCTGGCCGATATTCCGTTCTTTGGCCGCGTTCTGTTCAGCCATGACTGGGTGGTTTACCTGTCGGTCGCAGCGGTGGCGGCGGTCTGGTGGGTGCTGAGATCCACCCGAACCGGGCTGATCCTGCGCGCGGTGGGGGAAAGCCACGATGCCGCCCATGCGCTTGGCTATAAGGTGGTGCGTATCCGCATGGCCGCAATCCTGTTTGGGGGGGCGATGGCGGGCATGGGTGGGGCCTATGTCAGCCTTGTGCGGGTGCCGCAATGGACCGATGGCATCACCGCTGGGGCGGGCTGGATCGCCCTTGCCATCGTGGTCTTTGCCAGTTGGCGGCCATGGCGGGTGTTGATCGGTGCGTATCTTTTCGGCGGAATCACGGTGTTGCAGTTGAACCTGCAAGCTGCCGGTGCGCGGATCCCGGTAGAGTACTTGTCCAGCGCCCCTTATCTGATAACCATCCTTGTGTTGGTCATCATGTCCTCGGGCCGGGGCAAGGCGGCGCTGAACGCGCCGGCCAGTCTGGGCCAGAATTTCCACGCCTCACGCTGAGGCATTTCAACATCGGGGCCTTAAGAGCCCGCAACAGGGAGCATACCGCATGAATCGCAGAACTTTGCTTGCCACCGCAGCGCTGGGTCTTGGCCTGGCTTTTGGCGGTGCCGCATCGGCCCAAGGCATGGACAAGGCCAAGGCCTGCTTCGTCTATGTCGGCCCCATCGGTGATGGCGGCTGGACCTATCAGCACCATCAGGGCGCGCTGGCCGTGCAAGAGGCCTTTGGCGACAAGGTTGAAATCGCATGGCAGGAAAACGTGCCGGAAGGTGCTGATGCCGAGCGCGTTCTGACACAGATGGCGCTGTCGGGCTGCAACATCATCTTCACCACGTCATTCGGCTATATGGACCCGACGAACAACGTCGCGGGCAAGTTCCCCGATGTGAAGTTTGAACATGCCACCGGCTTCAAGCGCGATCACGACAACGTCTCGACCTATAACGCCCGCTTCTACGAAGGCCGGGCGATTCAGGGCCATATCGCGGGCAAGATGACCAAGTCGAACAAGATCGGCTATATCGCCTCGTTCCCGATCCCCGAAGTGATCATGGGCATCAACAGCTATTACCTGCATGCCAAAAAGGTGAACCCGGCTGTTGAACTGTCGGTGGTCTGGGCCTTTACCTGGTTCGACCCCGCGAAAGAGGCCGATGCCGCCAAGGCGCTGATCGATCAGGGCGTGGATGTCATCGCCAGCCACACCGACTCGACCGCGCCGCTGGCCGAAGCGGCCAAAACCAATGGCGCCGTGATCGGCTTTGGTCAGGCCTCGGACATGACCGAGTATAAAGACGGTCCGCGCGTCTCGTCGATCATCGACAACTGGGCACCCTATTACGTCAAGCGCGTTGGTGCGCTGCTGGATGGCACCTATGCCCAAGCCGATGCCTGGGAAGGCATTTCGGGGGGCGAAGTGGAGATCGGCGAGATCACCGATGTGGTTCCGGCCGAAATCAAGGCCGAAGCCGAAGCGATGCGCGATGCGATCAGCGCGGGCACCTATCACCCGTTCACCGGCCCGATCAACAAGCAAGACGGCAGCCCCTGGCTGGCCGAAGGGCAGATCGCGCCGGATGGCGATTTGCTGGGCATGACCTTCTATGTCGAAGGCATCACCGGCGAAATTCCGCAGTAACCCTATCGGCAGACTGACGTTAAAGGCCCGCTTTTGCGGGCCTTTTTCTTATGGCCTGCGACAGCGCGCCGCAGGCTGTATTCATCTGCATACATTCATCTTTCAAGATGTATTGTAGGGCTGTCTGAGGAGGAGGAGAGACTCATGGCGCATGTTGTCGTTCTGGGGGCCGGTCTTGGCGGGGCCATCATGGCCTATGAGGTCAAGGACCAGCTTCGCAAGGAAGATACGGTGACGGTTGTCACCAAAGACCCCTTGTATCATTTTGTGCCATCCAACCCTTGGATCGCCGTCGGCTGGCGCGCGCGCGACGAGATTACCGTCGATCTGGCCCCGACGATGAAAAAGAAGGGGATCAGTTTCATCCCCGTCGCCGCCGAAAAACTACATGCCGCCGAAAACCGCATCGAATTGGTGAATGGCGAGTCGGTCAGCTATGATTATCTGGTGATCGCCACTGGGCCAGAGCTGGCCTTTGACGAAATTCCCGGCTTTGGCCCGCATGGCGGCCATACCCAATCGGTCTGCCATATCGACCATGCCGAAGAGGCCAAGAAGGTGTTTGACGAGCTGGTCAAGAACCCCGGCCCGGTGATCATCGGGGCGGCACAGGGCGCAAGCTGCTTTGGCCCGGCCTATGAGTTCCTGTTCATTCTGGAAACCGCCCTGCGCCGCGCCAAGATTCGCGACAAGGTGCCGATGACCTTTGTGACGTCAGAACCCTATATCGGGCATCTGGGTCTGGATGGCGTGGGGGATACCAAGGGCCTGCTGGAATCGGCCATGCGTGAAAAGCACATCAAATGGATGACCTCGACCAAGGTGAAAAAGGTTGAGGCCGGCAAGATGACGGTGGAAGAAATCAACGAGGACGGCAGCTCGAAAGGCGAAAAAGACCTGCCCTTTGCCTTTTCGATGATGCTGCCTGCATTCCGGGGCATCAAGCCGGTGCGCGACATCGAAGGCCTGTCGAACCCGCGCGGATTTACCATTGTTGACAAGCATCAGCGCAATCCGAAATACCCCAATGTCTTTGCGGTTGGCGTTTGCGTGGCCATTCCGCCCATGGGGCCGACCCCGGTGCCGGTGGGGGTGCCCAAGACCGGTTTCATGATTGAATCGATGGTGACCGCGACGGCGCATAACATCGGCAATATCGTGCGCGGCAAGGAACCCGATCAGGTGGGCACCTGGAATGCGGTTTGCCTTGCCGATTTTGGCGACGGGGGCATCGCCTTTGTGGCGCAGCCGCAGATTCCGCCGCGCAACGTGAACTGGTCGTCCGAGGGAAAATGGGTGCATATGGCCAAGATCGGGTTTGAAAAATACTTCATCCGCAAGCTGAAGAAGGGCACGTCCGAGCCGTTTTATGAAAGCCTTGCCCTGAAGGTTCTGGGCATCGACAAGCTGAAAGAGACCCAAAAGGGCTGACAGGCGGGGGGCCACTTTGGCCCCCTTTTGCCATCTGACCTGCCGGGGCGGGAATATTTGCATCGGCCCGCCCGCCGGTCTTTTCCTTTGCCGCGACGCGTGGCACGGTCACGCCGCATCAGAACAGGGGAAAGACGATGGGCGTGGCCGATATCGTGATCATTGGTGGCGGAATTGCGGGGGTTTCTCTGGCCGCACGGCTGGCACCGCAGGCATCTGTGATCTTGCTGGAGGCCGAGGAAACGCTGGCGCATCACGCCTCGGGGCGGTCGGCGGCGCTGTATGAACCGCGCTATGGCACGCCTGCGGTGGTGGAATTGTCGCTGGCCTCGTCTGACTATTTCCACGCAGCCGAGGGCGTGTTGTCACCGCGGGGCCTGTTGATGGTGGGCAAGGCGGGGACCGAGGCGGAATTTGCCGCCGAAACCCGTGACATGCAGCTTGATCCGATCAGCCCCGATGACGCGCGCAAGATGGTGCCGATCCTGAACCCCGACGTGCTGACGCAGGCCTCTTTTGCCGCCCATGCCTGGGATATTGACACCGATCTGCTGTTGCAGGGCTTTGCCCGCAAGGCGCGGGCGCATGGCGCGCAGATCGTGACCCGCGCACGGGTGACGGCGATGTCGCGCGCCGATGGGCAGTGGAAGATCCGCACGGAAAGCGGCGATTTCAGCGCGGGCCTTGTGGTGAATGCCGCCGGGGCCTGGGTGGATCAGGTGGCCGCGATGGCCGGGGTCAGCCCTTTGGGCTTTACGCCCTATCGTCGGTCGATGGCGCGCATCCCCGCGCCCGAGGGAATGGACCCTGCCGCCTGGCCGATGATCTTTGGTGCGGGCGAGGCGTGGTATGCCAAACCCGATGCCGGGGCACTGATTGTCAGCCCGGCCGAAGAGCATCTGATGGCGCCGCATGACGCCTGGGCCGATGACATGGTGCTGGCCGAAGGCTTGGCGCGCTATGAGGAATTCGTGACGGCACCGGTCACGCGGGTGATCTCGAACTGGGCCGGTTTGCGCACCTTTTCGCCCGACCGCAGTCTGGTGATCGGGCATGATCTGCGCCAAAGCGGCTTTTTCTGGCTGGCCGGCCAAGGTGGGCAAGGCTTTCAGACCTGCCCCGCCGCCAGCCAGATGGCTGCCGATTTGATCACGGGTCGCCCGACCGGCCTGCCCGACAGCTTGGTGGCTGCCCTGTCGCCTGCGCGCTTTGGCTAGGGCCAAACATATATCGGCTTTTGAATGTAACTTGATGTGAATCAAGGCCCCCTGCTCTGCGTCATGGCACCGAAAAGCGCAAGCAAACAGGAGCCTGACATGAGCTATAAAGCCAAAATCCAGGAAATGCGCGGCGAGATCCGGGCCATGAACAAGCTGATCCCCCAAGCCGCGACGGCTTTTGGGGATTTGTCGAAAGCGGCCAAGGATGTTGGGCCGCTGTCGGTGAAGGAAAAGGAATATATCGCGCTTGGGATTGCCATTTCGCAGCGGTGTGAGCCTTGCATCAACTTTCACATCGAAGCCCTGATGCGCACCGGGGCCACCCGAGAGGAGTTGGGCGATGTGCTGGCCATGTCGATCCAGATGGGGGGCGGGCCTGCCCTGATGTATGCAGCCCATGCCTTGGCCTGCTGGGATGAATTGGCCCCCCCTGCCGCCTGAACTTTTCCACCGCTTTTCTTGGGAAAGGGCGACGGAAAGCCGGGGCTTGGTCGTTCAAAGGCCAGGCAAGTGCAGGAACATCACATGATCAAGACGTTGACCACCAGTGCCGCCATGCTGGCCCTGACTGTGGGGCTTGCGATGGCCCAACAGGGCAATCCGGGGGCCCAGATGATCGAGCAATGGGATCTTGATGCCGATGGCGTGGTGACGCTGGAGGAAGCCCGGACCAAGCGCGGGGAAGTGTTCTTCATGTTTGATGTGGCCAGCGACGGCATTCTGAAGGCAGAAGACTGGGTGGGCGTGGCCGAGCATCTGGCGGCTGAATTCGGCCGCCAAGGTCAGGGCCAAGGGGCAGGCCAGGGCCAAGGTCCGGGCGCTGTGCTGCGTGATGCCATGACGCCTGAATTCAACGATGCCAATGGCGATGGTCAGGTGACGGTGGCGGAATTCGACATGGCCAGTGACAAGCTGTTCGCCGCGCTGGACCGCACCGGTGACCATCTGCTGACGGTGGATGACTTTGGCCGCTAGGGCATGACGGCTTTCCGCCGACCGGCACAGCAAGCAGATGACAGGGCGCGTTGCACAGGCCAAGATAGGGCCATGCGACGCGCCCTTTTGTTTTTGCTTTTGCTGACTTTGACAGCCTGCGGCAGTGCCGCCCCCACGCCCCAGAAGGCGGGGCCGGTGGGCCGTGTGGTTGCGCCGAATTTCGGCGATGCCGACCCGCATGATTGGGATGGCCGCGATCCTTTGGCCTATGCGGTGCATGGCATAGACACCTCTCGCTGGCAGGGGCAGGTCGATTGGCCAACGGCGCGGGCCAATGGCGTGAACTTTGCCTTTCTCAAGGCGACCGAGGGCGGCGACATCGTGGATGCCGCCTTTGCCGGAAACTGGCGTGGCGCGCGGGCGGCGGGGGTGCCGGTCGGGGCCTATCATTTCTGGTATCATTGCCGCCCCGCCGCCGAACAGGCGCGCTGGTTCATCCGCCACGTTCCCCGCGCATCAGGCGCCCTGCCCCCGGTGCTGGATATGGAATGGACGCCATTTTCCCCCACCTGCACCAAACGCCCCGCACCAGAGGTGATCCGGGCCGAGGCGAAGATCTTTCTGGATATGGTCGAGGCGCATTACGGCCAACGCCCCATCATCTATTCCGCCCCCGATTTCTTTGAAGCGAACCAGATGTGGAAACTGGGGAATTACGATTTCTGGCTGCGCTCGGTGGCCGGGCACCCGCGGGATACCTATGGCGGGCAGCATTGGACGTTCTGGCAATACAGCGGCACGGGCGTGGTGCCGGGTGTGCGTGGCAAGGCGGATCTGAACGCATTTTACGGCTCGGCGGGTGATTGGGCCGGGTGGCTGGCGGCCCGCACGCGCTGACACTGATGTCGGTGGCCGCGCTTGGGCATTGCTTTTGCCGCAACCCATGCGCACAAGGCATCTTCGCCGCAGCAGGAGTGACCATGCGCATCGCCATTGACGTGACGCTTGACTACGGCTTTCCCGATGCCCGCGTCATCACCGCCGTGATCGAAGCCGCCCGCACCGAGGGGCAGGTTGTGATTGCCGATTATATCGACCTTGGCGATCTGGTGCAGATGGTGCGGGTGCCGGGCGATTCAGATGTGGGCACGCGCATTCTGGCGCAGACCATGTGGCCGCGGCTGATGGTGCGCTACAGCGCCACGGTCGAGCTGACGCGTGAGGTAGCCGATCTGGGGGCTTTGCAGGCAGATGCGCTGATCGCCTTGCCCGGCGATGTGCTGCCCTATCTGCGGGCGTCACGCTATGTGCAGCCAGAACTGTTCGGCGGCTTTGTCGCCAGCGAATTTGCCGGGCGCAGCGGGGGCGATCTGGTTCTGGCCATTCGCGATTTCGTGCAAGGTGCAATGAGCTATATGCCCGGATCATCCAACGGCAACACGACTGCGCTGGAAAGCTTTGCCGCGCGCGAAGGCGTGTGCCGCGATTACGCGCATCTGACCTGTGCCCTTGTGCGGGCCTGCGGTATTCCGGCGCGCTGTGTGGCGGCCTATGGCCCCGGCGCGGTGCCGCAGGATTTTCATGCCGTGGCCGAGGTTTGGCTGGAGGGCGGCTGGCATCTGGTGGACAGCACGGGCATGTGCCGCCCCGACGGTCTGGTCAAGATCGCCGTGGGGCGTGATGCGGCCGACATTGCCTTTCTGGATGCCGGCCGCGATGTCGAGATGATCACCCAAATGGTCAGCGCCACCTTCGTGTAAAGGTGGCGCCACAGGCTTAGCCGTCGATGCGGATCCGGGCGTTCTTGGGGTCGAACGGGCTGTCTTCGACCACCACCGCATCCCATTCCTGCAACAGGATCTTGACCTTCAGTTTGGTGCCCACTTCGGCCAGATCAGGGCGGACATAGCCCATGCCGATCTGCTTGCCAAAGGCCACCGAATAGCCACCCGAGGTCAGGCGACCGACCTTTTCGCCGTTCAGCAGCAAGGCCTCTTTGCCCCAAGGATCGGTGTCGGACGGGCCGTCGATCAGCAGGGTGCAGCATTTGGAGCGGATGCCGGTTTCCAGCATCTTCGCCTTGCCGTTGAAGTCTTTGGACAGGTCAACAAAGCGGTCCAGCGCCGCCTCAAGCGGGGTGGCGTCGCGGCCCAGTTCGTTGCCAAAGGCGCGGTAGGATTTTTCCTGACGCAGCCAGTTCTGCGCCCGGGCGCCAACCGGCTTCAGCCCGTGCTTTTCGCCCGCCTTCATCAGCAGATCCCACAGATACCGGCCCATCTCGATCGGGTGGTGCAGTTCCCAACCCAACTCGCCCGTATAGGCCACACGCACCGCGCGCACGGGGCACATGCCCAGTTCGATGTTGCGATAAGACAGCCAGGGGAAGCGCTTGTTGCCCAGCACGGTGGCAGGATCGGCATCCTTGACGATCTCTTGCAGAATGGCGCGGCTGTTCGGGCCGGCCAATGCGAAAACGCCCCATTGGGTGGTGATGTCGTGGATGTCGATATAGCCACCCCCCTTGGCCATGAAATCCTCGGCCGATTTCATCAGGAAATCAGCGTCATAGGCTGTCCATGCGCCAGCCGAAATCAGGTAATATTCATGCTCGGCCAACCGGACGATGGTGTATTCGGTGCGCGTGGTGCCCGCATCGGTCAGCGCATAGGTCAGGTTGATGCGGCCCACGGTGGGCAGCTTGTTGCAGGTGAAATGGTCCAGAAAGGCGGTGGCACCGGGGCCGCGCACAAGATGCTTGGTAAAGGCGGTGGCGTCGATCAGACCGGCGGTGTTGCGCACAGCTTCGGCCTCGGCCTTGGCATATTGCCACCATGCACCGCGACGGAAAGACCGGGCGTTATGGTCGAAATCGGCAGGCGCATCGACGGGGCCGTAATAATTCGGGCGCTCCCAGCCGTTGACCTGCCCCATCTGTGCGCCAAGGGCGATCTGACGATCATAGTTCGGCGCGGTGCGCAGCGGGCGGCAGGCTTCGCGCTCTTCATCGGGGTGGTGCAGGATGAAGACATGCTCGTAGCATTCTTCATTCTTGCGCGCGGCATATTCGGTGGTCATCCAGTTGCCGTAACGCTTGGGGTCCAGCGACGCCATGTCGATCTCGGCCTCGCCTTGGGTCATCATCTGGGCAAGGTAATAGCCCGTGCCCCCTGCGGCGGTGATGCCAAAGCTGAAGCCTTCGGCGATCCACATGTTGCGCAGGCCTGGCACCGGGCCAACCAGCGGGTTTCCATCGGGCGTATAGCAGATCGGGCCGTTGTAATCGTCTTTCAGACCCACGGTTTCCGACGATGGCAGGCGGTGGATCATCGACATGTATTCTGTCTCGATCCGCTCCAGATCCAGCGGGAAAAGGTCGGCGCGGAAACTTTCGGGCACGTCATAGAGGAAGCGGGCCGGGGCATTGCGCTCATAGGGGCCAAGGATCCAGCCGCCGCGTTCCTCGCGGACATACCACTTGGCATCGGCATCGCGCAGAACCGGGTGCTGAGGATTGGTCTTGCGCCATTCGACCAGCGCCGGGTCAGGCTCGGTCACGATATACTGGTGTTCCACCGGGATCGCGGGGATCTTGACGCCCAACAGCCGTGCGGTGCGTTGTGCGTGGTTGCCGGTGGCGGTGACGACATGTTCGGCCGTAATCTCGAACACGTCGCCCGTGCCGGTCAGCATACCGCCCTTTTCGGCCAGACGCTCGCACGAGACGATCCATTCCGAACCTGTCCAGCGATACCCGTTGACCTGTATCTTGCGCTCGATCGTGGCACCAAACTGACGCGCGCCCTTGGCCATGGCTTGGGTCACATCGGCGGGGTTGATATAGCCATCTTGCGGGTGATACAGCGCGCCGACCAGATCGTCCGTGCGCAGCAGCGGCCAGCGGTCCTTCATTTCCTTCGGTGTCAGGAATTCATGATAGACCCCGGCAGTTTCTGCCACCGAGGAATACAGCATGTATTCATCCATGCGTTCCTGACGCTGCGCCATGCGCAGGTTGCCCACGACATAAAAGCCGGGGTTCAGGCCGGTTTCCGCCTCTAGCCCCTTGTAGAAATCGACCGAGTATTTGTGGATATGGGTCGTGGCGTAAGACATGTTGAACAGCGGCAACAGGCCCGCCGCATGCCAGGTTGAGCCAGAGGTCAGCTCATCCCGCTCGACCAGCATCGTATCCCAGCCGGCCTTGGCAAGGTGATAGGCAATGCCGGTTCCGACGGCACCACCACCGACGACAAGGGCTTTGACATGGGTTTTCATTGGGGCGACTCCGGTCTGTGCATTTGCGCCATCAATGCCAGAGACAGGGCCAAACGGGCAAGATGCGCCGACCTTTGGCGTCAGAAAACGACATTGCCGAAAAACGCGGCCGCCCAAAGGCCGGGCCGCTGCCGCAGGGCAGCTTGCAGTGAACGCCCCCCTGCCCGCACCCCTATTGACCCGATGATCAGATCAGCGCCTGCGTCTTTGCCCAAGCGCGGCAGACAGCGCAAAGATCAGCGCGGCCGCCGTGACGATGGACGGGCCTGCCGGCGTGTCTTGCCAAAGCGACAGTTGCAGCCCGGCAAAGGTGGACAGCGCACCGATCACCGTGGCCATGGCGGCCATCGCCTCGGGCGTGCGCGACAGGGCACGGGCAGCGGCGGCGGGAATGATCAACAGCGCCGCGATCAACAGCGCGCCAACGACCTTGATCGCCACGGCAACCACGACGGCAAGGGCGATGACAAGGATCAACCGTTCGCGATCGGGGTTCAGGCCACTGGCATGGGCCAGATCTTCGTTCAAGGTTGAGGTCAGCAGGGCCTGCCAACGCCAGACCAGCAAGGCCAGCACCAACCCGGCCCCGGCCCAGATAAAGCCAAGATCCGCCTTGGACACGGCAAGGATATCGCCAAAAAGCCAAGCCGACAGGTCGGTGCGCACGCCAGGCAGGAAGGACACCGCGACAAGGCCAAAGGCAAGCGCCGAATGCGCCAGCACCCCCAATGTCGTATCCATGGCCCAGCCTTTGGCGGCCAGTGTGGCAACGGTCACGGCCATGGCAAGCGCAACGATCAGCGTGCCAAGGCCCACGGGCAGGTCGGTGGCCAGGGCCAAGGCCACGCCCAGAATGGCCGCATGAGACGTGGCATCGCCAAAATAGGCCATGCGGCGCCAGACGACAAAGCTGCCCAAGGGGCCAGTCGCCAGCGACAAGCCAAAACCGGCAAGGGCCGCGCGCACCAGAAAATCGTCAAACATGGTCATGCTGGTGCCCATGGGAAGGGTGGCAGGTATGGTCATGCGCGTGATCCTGCGGCTGGCTGTGGTCGTGATCATGCACATGGCGATACAGCGCCAAAGCGCCTTGGGTGCCAAGGCCGAAAAGCGCACGGTATTCGGGGGCCGAGGAAACCACGGCCGGCGTGCCCTCGCAGCAGACATGGCCGTTCAGGCAGATCACCCGGTCGCTGGCGGCCATCACCACATGCAGATCATGGCTGACCATCAGAATGGCCGCCCCGGTGTCAGACCGCACTTCCTCGATCAGGCGATAAAAGGCCGCTTCGCCCGGCTGATCAAGGCCTTGGGTCGGTTCATCCAAAAGCAGGATCTGGGGGTCCGTCAACAGGGCGCGGGCCAGCAACACACGCTGCAACTGCCCACCTGACAGCGCGGCCATTTCAAGGCGGTCCACGCCTTCCAGCCCCACGCGCTGCAATGCGGCCTTGGCGCGGTCATCGCTGACACGGCGGGGCAAAGACAAAAAGCGCCGCACGGTCATGGGCAGCGACCGATCAAGCGCCAGCTTTTGCGGCACATAGCCCAGCCGAAGATCAGCAGCACGGCTGACCCGGCCCTTGGTCAGCGGCACGATCCCCAGCAGCGCCCGCAAAAGCGTGGATTTGCCCGACCCGTTCGGGCCGACGATTGTCACGATTTCTGCGGGCTGGATGGTGACCGAGACGTCATGCAGCACCTCGGCCCCGGAAAACCGCACGCAGATATGATCGGCCCGGATCAGGGCCTGTGGCGCAGATGCGGTGGTCATGCGGCTTGCCCCTGACAGGCCGGGCACAAGCCCAATGCCTCGATATTCGTGCGCTCGATGGCAAAGCCCAGGTCTTTGGCGGCGGCGTCAAGTGCCGCCCGCACAGCCTCGGCCGGGGCTTCGGCCACAATGGCGCAGGTCTTGCAGATCAGAAAGGCCGGGGCATGGGCCTCGCCGGGATGCATGCAGGCGGTAAAGGCGTTCAGGCGCCGCACCCGATGGGCAAACCCCTGATCCACCAGAAATTCCAGCGCGCGATACGCCACGGGGGGTTGGTTGCCAAAGCCTTCGGCGGCCAGGCGTTGCAACACATCATAGGCCCCCAGGGCCTTGTGCTCTTCCAACAGAATTTCCAGCACACGGCGGCGCACCGGCGTCAGCCGCGCGCCCGAAGCTTTCGCCAAAGCCTCGGCCCGGGCCAGAACGTCGCTGGTGCAATGGCTGTGATCGTGATCGGCAAAAGCCAGATCCGAGGTCGTGCAGCCATGGCCTGCAACAGAAGAAGAATCGTCTGACATCGGTCACCCCGGCCTTGACGTGTTATGATATAACATTCATATAGCGACCCAGAGAGAGAATTCAAAGGCCCATCCAGATGCGTTATATCATATCCCTTTTGTTCGCCAGTGCTGCCCTGCCTGCCATGGCCGAGGTGCCCAAGGTGGTCACTGACCTGCCGCCCGTTCATGCACTGGTGTCGCAGGTGATGGCAGGTGTCGGCACGCCCGAGTTGTTGCTGGACAAAGGGGGCAATGCCCATTCCTTTCAGATGCGCCCCAGTCAGGCCAGTGTTTTGGCCGAGGCTGATCTGGTGGTCTGGATCGGGCCCGAAATGACCCCGTGGTTGGACCGCGCTTTGGAAAGCCTGGCCAGCGGGTCGGCGCACCTTGACCTGATCCACAGCCCCGGCACCCTGCTGCGGCAAATCGGGGAAACCGCAAAGCACGGCGACGAGGCCGGCCATGACGACCATGCGGGGCATGCGCACGACGCCGAGCATGACGACCATGCGGCATCCGACGCGGCGACAGATCATGACCATGACCACGAGGCCGAGCATATGCACACCGGCACAGATCCGCATGCCTGGCTGGATCCGGCGAATGCCGAAAACTGGTTGGGGGTGATCGCAGCCGAACTGGCACGGCTGGACCCGGCCAATGCGGCCACCTATCTGGCGAATGCCACAGCCGCACAGGCCGCGGTGAAAGCACTGGATGCCGAGTTGGCGGCAACCCTTGCCCCGGTCAAGGGAAAAACCTTTGCGGTTTACCACAAGGCCTATGGCTATTTCACCGATCACTATGGCTTGATGCCCGCGCTTAGCGTTGCTGCCAGTGATGCCACCGCCCCCGGTGCGGCGCATCTGGCCGAATTGCGCGAGCAAGTGGCCGCTGCCGGAACGATCTGCCTGTTCCCCGAAGCCCAGCATGACCCCCGCGTTCTGGAACAGATCGCAGCAGAAACGGGCGCGCGGATCGGTTCACCGCTGGACCCTGAAGGCAGCCTGATAGAGCCGGGGCCAGAGGCCTATGCCCTGCTCATGCGAGAGCTGGCACATTCTCTGGCCGACTGCTTTGCCCAGGCAGAGTGACCAAAACCAAACGGGGGCGCGATGCCCCCGTCTTCGTCTCGCCCTAGCCTTCGACCCCGCTTATCCCGGCAGACCGAAACCAACGCACAATCGCCTCACGCTCGGCCGGTTCCATATAGCTTAGGTTGCCCGGCGGCATGGCATGGCTCAGGCCAGATTGCAGAACGATCCGCCGCGCCTCATGGGCGATCTGCGCCTCGTTTTCCAGAACGACGCCCTTGGGTGGCCAGTGCAACCCCTCCCACACCGGTTCGGCGGCATGGCACATCGAACATCGCCCCTGCACGATGCTGACCACATCTTCAAACCCATCGGCGGCGACAAAACGCAAGGCCGCCCCCGTCAGCTTTGCCTCGGGCTCTGGCACCGTGCGCATCGGCGCGGTGGACAGCCACGCGATCAGCAAGAACAGCACCGCCGTCACCGCCCATGTCCACCACGGGCTGCCCTTGCCCGCATGTTCGCTGTTGAAGAAATGCCGGATCGTGACCCCCATCAGAAACACAAGTGACGCGATCACCCAGTTCCATTCGGTCGCGAACACCAGCGGGTAATGGTTCGACAGCATCAAGAACAGCACGGGCAGGGTCAGATAGTTGTTATGGGTGCTGCGCTGCTTGGCGATCTTGCCGTATTTCGGGTCAGGCTTGCGCCCGGCCTTCAGGTCGGCCACCACGATCTTTTGGTTGGGAATGATGATCATAAAGACATTCGCGCTCATGATCGTGGCGGTAAAGGCCCCCAGATGCAGCAGGGCGGCGCGGCCCGAAAACACCTGCGCATAGAACCACGACATGAAAACCAGCACCACGAACAGCGCCAGCATCACCAGCGTTTGGTTGGCATTCACGAAAACCCGGCAGATCGTGGTATAGGCCAGCCAGCCAAAGGCCAAAGAGCCGATGGAAATCGCCACGGCCTGCCAGACCTGCAACTCCATCACATTCGGGTCGATCAGGAACATCTCGGCGCCCAGGTAATAGACCAGCACCAGCATGGCAAAGCCGGACAGCCAGGTGGCATAGCTTTCCCATTTGAACCAGGTCAGATGCTCGGGCAGGCGGTCGGGGGCCACCAGATATTTGGTGATGTGATAGAACCCGCCCCCATGCACCTGCCATTCCTCGCCATGGGCCAGGGCCGGCATGCCCGCCGCCTTTTTCAGGCCCAGATCAAGCGCGATGAAATAGAAGGACGACCCGATCCAGGCGATGGCCGTAATCACATGCGTCCATCGCGCGGCGATCTCGACCCATTCCCATAACACCACCCAGTCATACATGCGCCGTCTCCTTGCGTTTCCGTCAGGCTATACCAAGCGGAACTTTGCTGTTAATCCATCAAATAGCGGATCACTTTCAAATCCAGCCTGAATATTGCGTGGGGGCCAAATGTCCTATGTGAACAACATCCGCATGTTCGTGCGTGTCTACGAATTGGGCAGCATGTCGGCTGCCGCCCGCGATCAGCGCACTTCGCCTGCGGTCGCCTCGGCCCGAATCTCGGAACTGGAAAAGCATCTGGGGGTGCGATTGTTCAACCGCACCACGCGCAGCCTGCAACCCACCGAGAACGGGCGCATCTTTCTGGACGGTGCCCGCAAGGTGCTGGAGGCGATTGCCGATGCCGAAGCGGCGGTGATGGATGTCACGCAAAACCCTCGCGGCACGATTTTCGTCGCCGCCCCGTTGGGCATCGGGCGGCGGTTCATCGCGCCGCATGTGCCTGCGTTCAAGGACCAATATCCCCAGATCGACGTGCGCCTGCGCCTGTCAGACCGGCTGATCGATGTGGTGACCGAGGGCATTGATGTGGCCTTTCACTTGGGCATTCTGGACGATTCCACGCTGAAAGTGCGGCTGATTGCCGATTGCCCGCGCCTTTTGTGCGCCGCGCCCGATTACATCGCCCGCCGGGGCATGCCCGCCAATGGCGCGGCACTGGTTGAAGACAAGCACGATTGCCTGAACCTGCGCTTTCCGGGGGCAAAAGAGTTTCAGTGGACCCTGGTCACCCCCGAGGGCCCCAGACGGTTTGAGATTACAGGGCCTTACGAATCGGATGATGGCGATGTTCTGACAGGCTGGGCGCTGACCGGGCGGGGCATTGTGCTGAAACCCGCGTTCGAAGTGGCCGACCACCTGCGCAGCGGGCGCTTGGTGCCCGTTGCCACCGAAACCCCGCCCCTGCCGGTGCAACTGACCTGTCTCAGCCAGCACCGGCGCCTGAAAGACCCCAAGGTGCGGCTGTTCACCGATTTCATGACGGCCCGCATCCGCGAGGAATTGCGTCGTGCCACCACAGGCGTGGCAGATTGACAAAGCACCTGCCCGGACGCTGCGGCCCGGGCAGGTGCCTTTTCTCGGATCAGATCGTTACTGGATCTGCTGGCCGTTCACAAAGATAGATCCGCCCTGACGTGCCTCGATCTGCGAGGTCAGCACATCCTCGCCCTCGGGCTTGCCAAACATCGCCATCATCATCCGCGCGCCCATGGCGTCTTCCGATGTCAACAGCCCGATGGCGATCAGACCGTCGATCAGCTTGTTGCCGCCTTCCAGCCGCAGATCGGCGGTGCCAACGGGCATCGGCGGGCCACCGGCTGCCAACATGCTGTTGTCAAAGGTAAAGGCCCCCGTGCCCGCAAGCGTTGCGCCCGCCACCTTGACCGCCAGTTCCTTGATATCCAGCGAAACCGGCTCGGGGATGGGTGCCGCGGTTCCGGCGGTATCGGCGGCAATCATCGCCAGCATGTCAAACTTGGCCTGACCCGTCAGATCCAGTGCCAGATTGGCAGGCTCTCGCGGCAAGGCGGCACCCGGATCGAACATCGACCAGACCTCTTCGCCCACCACCAGATTGTTCAGGTTCAGCTTCAGTTGGTAATCACCGCCTTCGGGGGCCACGATCGGCATCAGATAGGTCATGCCAAGGCTATCCAACGAGGCCGGAAAGGCCATCGGCATGCCGGGCGGGGTGACATTCAGGGTGATGCCTGTGGCTTCCAGGTCTGTCACCAGTCGCTCTTGATCAAAGGCCAGCTTCATCGACGATCCGGTCGATTGGAACTCTGCCTTGATCGGCATCATCTCTGACCGCTCATCCATCGTGCCGCCCGAGGCGCCGCTGGTCATCGTGGCATCCATGGCAAGCCCCGCCGCAACCGCGGCCTCAAAGGCCCCCGGCGCATCCAACGCCGCCAGATCCACGCCCTCGGGCACGGTCAATGTGCCCGCAATCACCAGATCAGCCGAGTCACTGACCGAGGTGGAATCAATCATCGCGGCCTTGTTGACCTGCGTCAGATCATAGACCAGCCGATCAGCGGTCAGATCAACCGTCATCGCCTCTGTGGCACGACCATAGCTGGCCTCAAGCCCCTCAAAGACAAAGCTGCCCGCATTGCGGATCGCCGTGTCCCCACTGCCTTCGGAACTGTCGAACACCACCTTCAGCATATCGGCGAAAACCGCATAGCCAAGGCCGCCCTCATCTTCAAAAACCGAAACCGACAGTTCCTGCTCTTCGATCGAGGCCGTCATGCCGGGCGCACCGACCACCTTGATGTCAGACGGGAAAAACGCAACCGAGCCGTCGTCTTGCTCCTCGATCGACATTTCGGCGATGGTCACAAAGGCGGGCTTGCCGGCCGGGCCAATGCTGACGCCATTCAGCACCACCGCGCCATCTTCCTTGACTTCGGTTGCCGCACTGATCGCGCTGTCATTTTCCGAAGCAAGACCCTGCAAATCTGCCCAGACCTCTTCTGCGGTCAGGGCAAAAACCGAGGTGCCCGACAGCAAAACTGCGGCCGGCGCGACCAGAAGGAATGATTTGGTAAACATGGACCTCTCCTGAAAGGGATTTTTCTGACCCCAGATCAGAACGCCAATCAGGCGGTCAAAGCAAGGTCATGTTTCAACTACCCCGATAGGTGGAATAGGCAAATGGAGAAATCAGCAAGGGCACATGATAATGCTGTGAAGCATCCGGCACGCCAAAGCGAATGGGGATCTGGTCAAGGAACAACTCACCCTCGCCCGCCTGGCCACTGGCCCGCAGATAGTCGCCTGCGTAAAACACCAGCTCATACTGGCCCTGCTGCAAATCATCGCCCGTCAGCAATGGGGCATCGGTGCGGCCATCGGCATTGGTTGTCACCTCGGCGATCTTTCGGTGGCTGTTGCCAGATACCCGATACAGCGCAATGCGCACCCCCGCTGCCGGTTTTCCACGCGCCGTATCCAGAACATGTGTCGAAAGTCGGCCCATTTGCTTGCCCTTCTCTTGTGCTTTTGCCCATCACAGCATGAAATCACGGCTGATGCGACCTATCCGGCTCATGATAGCACTTTCATGAAAATCCTGAAAACGATCTGACCAGTTTCACCCTAGACTTGCAAATCATCCACCAAAAGAGGCCCCCGTTGAACCGCTATCCCCGAGATTTCCGTGGCCACGGCCCCAATGCCCCCGATGCCGCTTGGCCGGGTGGGGCAAAGATCGCCATTTCGCTGGTCCTGAACTATGAGGAAGGGGGCGAGAACAACCTGCTGCATGGCGATGCCCAGTCCGAGGCCTTTTTGTCGGATATCGCCGGTGCAGCCCCCTGGCCCGGCATGCGGCACTGGAACATGGAGTCGATCTACGACTATGGCGCCCGCGCCGGGTTCTGGCGCCTGCACCGCCTGTTCACCGAACGCGGCCTGCCGGTCACGGTTTATGGCGTCACCTCGGCCCTTGCGCGCAACCCCGAACAGGTGGCCGCGATGAAATCGGCCGGGTGGGAGATTGCCAGCCACGGCCTGAAATGGGTTGATCACCGCGACATGCCCCCCGAGGAAGAGGCCCGCCAGATCGCCGAAAGCCTAGCCCTGCATGCCGAGGTGGTGGGCGAACCGGCGCAGGGGTGGTATACGGGCCGGTGCAGCATGAACACCGTGCGGCTGACGGCCCAGACGGGCAAGCTGACCTGGATTTCCGACGCCTATGACGACGACCTGCCCTATTGGCTGGAACTGGGCGACCATGACCAACTGGTCATCCCCTACACGCTTGAGGCAAACGACATGCGCTTTGCCACTGCCCCCGGCTACATCACGGGCGAGCAGTTTTTCACCTATCTGAAAGACAGCTTCGACACCCTTTATGCCGAAGGCCAAGCGGGCCGCGCCAAGATGTTCTCGATCGGGCTGCACAACCGCCTGATCGGGCGTCCTGGCAAGATTGCGGGGCTGAAACGGTTTCTGGATTACGCCCAAGGCTTCACAGATGTCTGGTTCCCCCGCCGCATTGATATTGCGCGCCATTGGGCCGCCACCCATCCCCACCGCCGCATCGAACGGCCCAGCCAGATGTCGCGCGACCGCTTTGTCGCCCGCTTTGGTGGCATTTTCGAACATTCCGCCTGGATCGCCGAGCGCGCCTTTGATCTGGAACTGGGCCCCGCCCATGACAGCGCCGCGGGCCTGCACAACGCTCTTGCCCGCATGTTCCGCAGGGCCAGCCCAGAAGACCGCATGGGCGTGCTGCGCGCCCACCCCGATCTGGCGGGCAAACTGGCGCAGGCCAGGCGGCTGACGGCCGAATCCACCCTTGAACAGGCCAGTGCCGCCCTCGATGCGCTGACCGATGACGAACGCGCCGCCTTTCAGCGCCTGAACGATGCCTATGTGGCCAAACACGGCTTTCCCTTCATCATTGCCGTGCGCGACAACACCAAGGCCAGCATCCTTGCGGCCTTTCAGACCCGCCTCTCGAACGATACCGAAACCGAATTCGCAACCGCCTGCGCTCAGGTGGAACGGATTGCAGAACTGCGCTTGAAAGATCTGTTGCCATGACCGGATATTACGCCCCCAAAGGCGGCCTTCCGCCACAAACCAGCCTGATGACCGGGCGTGCGGTGTTCACCGAGGCCTATTGCTTCATCCCCAAGGGCTGCTTTTCCGACATCGTCACCAGCGCCCTGCCGGGCTGGGAAAAGGCCCGGCTGTGGCTGATCGCCCGGCCCATGTCGGGCTTTTCCGAAACCTTCAGCCAATATGTGATGGAGGTGGAACCGGGCGGCGGCTCGGATGCGCCGGATGCCGAAACCGGGGCCGAACATGTGATCTTCGTCACCGATGGCCTGATCACCCTGACCATCGACGGCCAAGGCTATGAACTGGATGCAGGCGGCTATGCCTATATCCCCCCCGGCAGCCGCTGGACCGTTCTGGCCGAAGGCAAGACCCCCGCCCGGTTTCACTGGGTGCGCAAACTTTATGAACCGGCCCCGGGTCTTGGCGCGCCGACCGCCTTTGTCACCAATGACCGCGACGTGAAGCCCAGCCCGATGCCCGATACCAACGGGGTCTGGGCCACCACCCGCTTTGCCGATCCGGCCGATCTGCGCCATGACATGCATGTCAATATCGTCACCTTCCAGCCCGGCGGCGTGATCCCGTTCGAAGAAACCCATGTGATGGAACACGGGCTTTACGTCTTGCAGGGCAAGGCGGTTTACAAACTGAATCAGGATTGGGTCGAGGTCGAGGCCGGCGATTTCATGTGGCTGCGCGCCTATTGCCCGCAGGCCTGCTATGCCGCAGGCCCCGGTCCGTTCCGATATCTGCTCTACAAGGATGTGAACCGCCACGCCAGATTGCGCGGCCCCGGTGCTTTTGGGCCTGCCCGATGATCTTCATCTGTTCGAAAATATCCTCGGGGGTCAGCGGTTTTGCCTGCAAAACCGCAAGGGGGCAGACAGCCCCCTTCGCCGCCCCGGCAAAGCGGAGCCGGTGATGACAAAAGAGATCCCCCCCCAGCCGCTGACCGCCGCCGCCTTCGCCCCCTTTGGCGAGGTGCTGGAGGCCACGGGCGATTTCCGGCTGATCAATGACGGCTGGTGTCAACGCCATCACGACCGCGCGGTGCTGGACTTCGGCCCTGACGGTCGGGCGGGCATTTCGGTCTTTCAGGCCAAACCCCGCGCCCTGCCCTACAGCTTTGACCTGATCGAGCGTCACCCCGAAGGCAGTCAGGCCTTTGTGCCCCTGTCGCAGCATCCGTTTCTGGTGATCGTGGCGCAAAGCCCCGATCACACGCCCCTGGCTTTTCTGACCAACGGCCAGCAGGGCATCAACTTTCGCCGGGGCACATGGCATGGGGTGCTGACGCCCCTGCATGCCCCCGGCCTGTTCGCCGTGGTTGACCGGATCGGCCCAACCCCGAACCTTGAGGAAGTCCGGTTCACCGAAAGCTGGACTGTGATCGCACCCTGAGGAGGGGGTGTGGCGAACCGGACGACGCCTTGGGAGGGGCGGTGTCGAGACGGCGCGAATAACCCAAAGCCCCCAAGGGAAAGGACTGACGGATGAACACTTCTGTTCACCCGGTGGATGCGCTTTTGCCGCCACCAAAGCTGTTTACGCTGGGCTTGCAGCATGTGCTGGTCATGTATGCCGGGGCCGTGGCCGTGCCCCTGATCGTCGGGCGCGCACTGAAACTGTCACCCGAGGATGTGGCCTTTCTGATCTCGGCCGATCTGTTCGTCTGCGGCATCGTCACATTGATTCAGGCTTTTGGCGCGACCCAATGGTTTGGCATCAAACTGCCCGTCATGATGGGCGTCACCTTTGCCGCTGTCGGGCCCATGGTTGCCATGGCCAATGTCCAAAGCGGGCCCGAGGGCGCGCGGGCCATCTTTGGCGCGATCATGGCCGCCGGGGTGATCTCGATGCTGATCGCCCCGGTGGTCAGCCGGTTGCTGCGGTTTTTTCCGCCCGTCGTGACCGGCACGATCATTCTGGTGATCGGCGTGTCGTTGATGCGCATCGGGATCAACTGGATCTTCGGCAACCCGGTCGGCCCGACCGCCCCGCAGATTGTCAGCCCTGAACATGCAGACTGGCTGAAAACCGTCTCCGAAGGGGCTGTGGCCGCGGGGCTGCCTGAAATGCCGCCCGGCCTGACACTGGCGGGCAAGATGAACAACCCGGCCTATGCGCCGCTTGGCAACATCCTTGTCTCGGCCATCGTTCTGCTGTCGATCCTGCTGATCGCCAAATTCGGCAGGGGTTTTGTCGCCAACATCTCGGTGCTGCTGGGCATTGTGGTGGGCGTTGTCATCGCCATTGCCATGGGGGCCATGCATTTTGACAAGGTGGCAGAGGCCCAGTGGTTCGCCCTGATCACGCCGTTTCATTTCGGCATGCCGACCTTTAACCCGGTCATGATCGTCACGATGACGCTGGTGATGATCGTGGTGATGATCGAATCCACCGGCATGTTCCTTGCCCTTGGCGATATGACGGGCCGCAAGATCACCCAACCGATGCTGTCGGCGGGGTTGCGGACCGATGGTCTGGGCACGTTGATCGGTGGGGTGTTCAACACCTTCCCCTACACCTCTTTCTCGCAGAATGTGGGGCTTGTGGGGGTCACCGGCATCAAGTCGCGCTTTGTCTGCGTGGCGGGTGGCCTGATCATGCTGGTGCTGGGGCTGGTGCCCAAGATGGGGGCGCTGGTGGAATCGGTGCCGACGATGGTGCTGGGGGGGGCCGGTCTTGTGATGTTCGGGATGGTCGCGGCGACGGGGATCCGCATCCTTGCCGGGGTCAACTTTGCCAGCAATCGCAACAACCTGTTCATCGTGGCCGTATCGCTGGGGTTCGGGATGATCCCGCTGATCGCGCCGAACTTCAAGATGTGGATGTGGCATGACCTGCATCCGCTGATCGAGAGCGGGATCCTGCTGGCCTCGATCTCGGCTGTGGTCTTGAATGCGTTTTTCAACGGAACCGCCGGGTCGGTGGACGAGGCCAAGGCGGCGGCGATGGCGGCGGATCATTGAGCGACGGCTGAAAGGCGGAAGCGGCCCCCGGAAGTGGGGGCCGTTTTGTTTGGCCTTGGGTATCTCTGGCAGAGACGCCTGATGAACCCATTAAAATCAAGGGGTTATAATCGGGTATTCAAGGTTTGCTAAGATATGGACGGCAGGGAAGGGTGTGGCGTGAGGAGGAGTCGGGCTGAAGCCCGACCTACGGGGCGTGTGGGGCGGCCCTAGAGCATGGCGGGCACGACCTGATCTGGGGGGCGGTGGCCATCGGCGAAGGTCTTGATGTTGATGATCACCTTTTCGCCCATCTCGACCCGGCCTTCGACCGTGGCGCTGCCCATATGGGGCAAAAGGACCACGTTCTTCAGTTCGCGCAGGCGCGGGTTCACCTCATGCCCGTGTTCGAACACATCAAGGCCCGCACCGGCGATCTCTCCGGCGCGCAACATACGGGTAAGCGCGTTCTCGTCGATCACCTCGCCCCGCGAGGTGTTCACGATCACCGCCGAGGGTTTCATCAGTTTCAGCCGCCGGGCATTCATCAGGTGATAGGTCGAGGGCGTGTGCGGGCAGTTGATCGACAGAATATCCATCCGGCTGACCATCTGATCAAGGCTTTCCCACCAGGTCGCCTCAAGCCCTTCCTCGATCTCGGGGCGCAGGCGTTTGCGGTTGTGGTAATGCACCTGCATGCCAAAGGCGCGCGCCCGTGTGGCCACCGCCTGCCCGATGCGGCCCATGCCCAGAATGCCCAAGCGACGCCCGCCAAGGCGGCCGCCCAGAAAGGCCATCGGCGACCAGCCCTGCCATTCCCCGGCCTGCATCAGGGCCAAACCTTCGGGAATGCGCCGCGTGACCGCCAAAATCAGCGCCAGCGTCATGTCGGCGGTATCTTCGGTGACCACACCGGGGGTGTTGGACACCAGAATGCCGCGCTGTCGGGCGGTTGAGACATCGATATGGTCGATGCCTGCGCCGTAATTGGCGATCAGTTTCAGCTTGTCACCCGCCTGGCCGATCAGGCCCGCATCAATCTGGTCGGTGACGCAGGGCACCAGAACATCGGTCCGCTGCATCGCGGCGGCCAGTTCCTCGCGCGTCATTTTCACATCGTTTTCACGCAGTTCGACGTTGAACAGCTCTTTCATTCGCGTCTCGACCGGCTCGGGCAACCGTCGCGTGACTACAACACTCAGCCGCTGTGCGGACATCCATGCCTCCCTGGACTTGATCTTGGCGCGTCTCTGCAGGCAAAGTGACGGCAAGCGGGCCGGGGCACAAGCCCCTGAACGGAAGAACACGACGGAATAGCACAAGACACATCGGGAAAAACCGATGGCCGAGCAGCAGAATACCGGGCCAAAGGGTCTGAAACAGGCGGAACAGATGATGAAGACTTGTTGTGCAGGGGCCATTGTGGCCGCGGCCTTCGCCGTGATCAATGCTGCCCCGTCTTGGGCAGAAAGCCCGCGCCCGAAGCCGCGCCCCGAAAGCGTGGTGGCCGCCCCCCCCGCCGAAGCCCAGCAAGAGGCGGCGATCGTTACCGCCGCGGCCCCTGTGGCGACACCGGCCACATCCCCTGCCTCGGGCCCTGCCTCAGCCCCTGCCCCGGTCAGCACCCCGCGCCAAAGCGCGAAACCGGCCGAGCCGGTGCGTGACCCGAACCGGGGCGCGGTGACGAACCTGCCCCTGCCGCGCTATGTCTCGCTGAAGACGAATGAGGGCAATGCCCGGCGCGGCCCCGGCCTGACGCATCGGATTGACTGGGTGTTCACCGTGGCGGGCATGCCGCTGAAAATCACGGCCGAGTTTGAGAACTGGCGCCGTGTCGAAGATGTGGATGGCCTTGGCGGGTGGGTGCATTATTCGCTGCTCTCAGGGGTGCGCACGGCCATTGTGCAGGGCGATATGGTGGATTTTCACACCATGGCCCGCGAAGATGCGGCCCTGGCGTTTCGGGCCGAAGGCGGCGTCGTGGCCCGGATCTTGACCTGCGAAAGCCATTGGTGCCGGGTTCAGGTCGATGGTCAGCGCGGCTGGGTGCCCGATGTGGCCCTGTGGGGCGTTGACCCCGGCGAAAGCATCGAATAGGCGCCGGCGGCTTTTTGCTTTGTCAACGGCTTGGCAGACCTTTATGGCCGCGCCATGATTGGTCATGCCTGCGCTGACCTGCCCTTGCAGACGGAACCCCACGATGACCGCAGCCAACACCACCAGATTGAATCTTTCGGCCGGGGTGCTTTCGGTCAGCGTGGCGGCCATTCTGGTGGGGGTCAAGCTTTGGGCGCTTGGCATGACCGGGGCCTTGTCGGTGGCGGCGTCGCTGGCCGACAGCGCGATGGATCTGATGGTCAGCCTGGGGGCGATGGCGGCCATTTTATATGCCGCCAAGCCCGCGGATGAGGACCATGCCTTTGGCCATACCTCGGTCGAGGATCTGGCGGCCCTTGGTCAGTCTTTGGTCATTCTGATTTCGGCCTGCGTGATTGCGGTGGCCGCTGTGCAGCGCCTGTTGTCGCCCGCCCCTGCCGTGCTGGAGGCAGAGGCGGCGGGGATGGGGGTGATGGGGCTGTCGATCGTGCTGACGCTGGGGTTGGTGCTGTGGCAGGGCCATGTTGCGCGCAAGACCCAAAGCAAGGTCGTGGCGGCGGACAGGCTGCACTATCTGGGCGATCTGTTGCCCAATATCGGGGCGATCCTGTCGCTTTGGGCCTCGGCCACCTTTGGCATGGAGGCGGTGGATTCGGTGGTGGCGCTTGGGGCCTCGGCCCTGTTGGTGGTGGGGGCGCTGCGGATTGGCAGCAACGCGTGGCATGCGCTGATGGACAGGCGGGCGGACCCCGAGGTGATCGAGGGCATTGCCGCCATCGCCCGCACCTGGCCGGGGGTGCGGGGGTTTCACGACATCAAGACGCGCATGGCGGGCAGCCGGATCTTCATTCAGATCCACATCGAGTTGGATGGGGCGCAAACGCTGCACGAGGCCCATGCCATCGGTGCGGGCCTGCGGCGGGCCTTGTTGCGGGCCTATCCGCAGGCGGATGTGATCGTGCACAAGGATGTGGCCGAGAACCGGCCCGCAGAATTGTAACGGCGCGCGGGCACGGCGGCTTGCGGTGTGATCTGCGCGTTGTTATACGATTGTATAACAGTGAGAGGGGCCTGCCCGATGACCGTCGACCGCCGCAGCTTTCGTCGTGAATCCGAAGATCAGCGCCGCGAGTCGCTGATCCTGGCGGCCCTCGAGTTGATGAGCGAGGGCGGGCCTGCTGCGGCCACGGTGCGCGCCATTGCCGAGCGGGCAGGCACGACGCCGGGGCTGATCCGGCATTACTTTCAGTCAAAGGACCAACTGACCCGCGATGCCTATCGCTGGATGATGGACCGGATGACAACCGACAGCCAGTCGGCCAGTGCCACCGCCAGCAGCCCCGAGGCGGCCTTGGCCGCGCTGATCCGCAGCAGTCTGCAGCCGCCGGTCATGGATGGCACGCGGGTGCGGCTTTGGGCGGGTTTTCTGCATATGGTGCAGGATGACCCGGCGATGCGCGAGGTGCATATGGCCACCTATACGCGCTATCGCGACCTGTTGCAGTCGCTGATCCAGCGCCTGCCCGGCAAGGGCAATCCCGGCGTCGCGCGGGGGTTGGCGATTGCCTGCAATGCCGTGATTGACGGGCTGTGGCTGGAGGGCGGCACCCTGCCCGACAGCTTTGCCCCGCGCGAAATCGAACAGATCGGCCTTTCGGCCATTTCGGCCATTCTGGGCACGGATCTGACACCCTTTGCCAAGGACCAAGACGCATGAAATACGCAAGCATCACTGACCGTCTGGCCGATCTGGGGGGCGCGAAATGGAAGGTGCATTTCGAGGCGCGCAAATTGCGGGCCGAGGGGCGCAAGATCATCGAGCTAACCATTGGCGAGCCTGATGTGCCCACCCCCGACCGCCTGATCGACGCGGCCACCGCCGCACTGCAACAGGGCCGCACCGGGTATAGCAATGGCCGGGGCGAGGCCGGGTTGTTGCACGCCCTGACCGCGCGCTATGGCCAGCGGCGCGGGCGGAAGTTTACGCCGCAGCAATTCCTGTGCCTGCCGGGCACGCAAACCGTGCTGTATCTGCTGTTCGCCGCCCTGACCGAGGCGGGGGATGAGGTGTTGGTGGCCGACCCGATGTATGCCACCTACGAAGGTGTGATCCGGGCCAGCGGGGCCACGATGGTGCCGGTGCGGCTGTTGCCTGAAAACGGGTTCCGCCTGCAAGCCGCCGATGTGGCCGCCAAGATCACCCCCCGGTCGCGGGTGTTGTTCCTGAACAGCCCGCATAACCCATCGGGCGCAGTGCTGGGGCGTGACGACATTGCCGCCCTTGGCGCCTTGGCCCGCCAGCATGATCTGTGGATCGTGTCGGATGAGGTTTATGAGGATCTGGTCTTTCCCGGTGTGGCCTTTCATTCCCCGCTTGATTTCCCCGAATTGGCTGACCGCACGATTGCGGCGGCCTCGATCTCGAAATCGCATGCCGCCCCCGGCTTTCGGTCGGGCTGGTGCGTGGGGCCAGAGGAGTTTATCGCCCGCGCCTTGCCGCTGGCCGAAACCATGCTGTTCGGCAATCAGCCCTTTCTGGCCGATGCCACCGCAGCCGCGCTTGCCGCGCCTTCGGATGTGGCGCCGGGCATGGCGGCGCGGTTTCAGCACCGGGCGCAGATGCTGCACCAGCGGCTGAACGGGGTGGCGGGCCTGCGCGTGACGCTGCCACAGGCGGGCATGTTCGCGCTGATCGACGTGACGGCCAGCGGCCAAAGCGGCGAGGCCTTTGCCATGGCTCTGCTGCGGGCCAAGGGGGTGGCGGTGATGCCGGGCGAAAGCTTTGGCCCCGGTCTGGCCGGGTGGCTGCGCGTCAGCCTGACCCGCCCCGATGAAGACATCGCCGCCGCCGCCGAGGCGATTGCAACCTTTGCCCAGGAACAGGTGCCCGCATGACAACCGTTGGAGAACGTCTGGTTCAGGGGCTGGCGGCCCGTGGGGTTGAGGTGGTTTTTGGCATTCCCGGGGTTCACACGGTTGAGTTGTATCGGGGCCTGGCCGGATCACCGATCCGCCATGTGACGGCGCGGCACGAACAGGGCGCGGCCTTTATGGCCGATGGTTATGCGCGGGTCAGCGGCAAGCCGGGGGTGGCCTTTCTGATCACCGGGCCGGGGCTGACCAATGCGCTGACCGCAATGGCGCAGGCCAAGGCCGACTCGGTGCCGATGCTGGTGATCACCGGGGTAAACCGGCGCGATAGCCTTGGCGCGGGTCTGGGCCATCTGCATGAACTGCCCGATCAGGCCGGCATGGTGCGCGCCCTGTGCCCCAGCTTTCAGGTGACTGCGCCCGAAAGGCTGGGGCCGGTGCTGGACCTGGCCTTTGCCGCCCTGACCGCCGATCGGCCCGGCCCGGTGCATATTGAGGTGCCAACCGATGTGATGCCCCTGCCAGCGCCCCCCCTGCCTCCGCCTGCGGCCCAGTCGCTGTGCCTGCCTGACCCGGCGCTGATTGCCGCGGCCCTTTCCCGGCTGGGCACGGCCCGGCGGCCGGTGATTTTGGCCGGGGGCGGGATTCGCGGGGCCGAGGCTGCGGTGCAGGCCCTGGCCGAGCGGCTGGACGCCCCGGTGGTGCAGACGGTGAATGCGCGCGGGGTGATGTTTGGCCATGCGCTTTCGGTGCCGGCCTCGCCCAGCCTTGAGGCCACGCGGGCGCTGATTGCCGGGGCCGACACCGTTCTGGCGATTGGCACGGAAATCGGCCCCACCGATTACGACATGTATCTGCGCGGTGGGTTTCCCGATGTGTCGGGCATGATTCGCATTGATTGCAGCGCGGCCCAACTGGCGCGCCATGCGGCGGGCCTGTGCATTCGGGCAGATGCGGGCGCGGCCATCGCGGCGCTGCTGGCAGGGGTGCCGCCCGGCCAGGCAACAAGGGAGGGTGCAGATCGTGCCGCCAAGGCGCGACAGGCGGCGCGGGCGGAACTGGCGCAGCTTGACCCGGCGATGCCCGCACGGCTGGCCATGGTCGAGGCGATGCGCGATGCCTGCCCCGGTGCAATCATCGTGGGCGACAGCACCCAGCCGGTCTATGCCGCCAATCTGGTTTACGATCACGACCGGCCCCACGGCTGGTTCAATGCCGCCACCGGCTATGGCGCGCTTGGCTTTGCCCCCGGCGCGGCGGTAGGGGCGGCGCTTGCCGCACCGGCCAGCCCGGTGATCTGTCTGATCGGGGATGGCGGGCTGCAATTCAGCCCGGGCGAATTGCGCAGCGCGGTGGATGAATCGCTGCCCATCACCTTTGTGGTCTGGAACAACGCAGGCTTTCGCGAGATTGCCGAGGCGATGACGGGGGCGGGCACGGCGGTGATCGGATGCAGCCCCAGCCCCCTGCGCCTGCAAGCCTTTGCCCAAGCCTGCGATCTGGCCTTTGACAGCGTGCCCCATGACCCGGCGGCGCTGCGGGCGGCGCTGCGTCAGCCACACCAGGGGCCAAGGCTGATTGAAATCCGCGCCGGGGATACGGGGCTAAGCCATTGATGTAAAACGTGCTATCCCCTATCAGCTGTGGGTTTTTGCCTAACAGCGCCGCGATGTGCAGGTTGACCCTATCGAAATGCCGCAAGGGCCCGCTGCTGTGGCCCGGCGCGAACCGGAAAAGGGAAAAACCATGCTGCCCAAGTTGTCCTCTGCCAGAACCACTGCCATCGCCTCGGTCACGGCGCTTGCCATTGCCCTGACGGCCGCCGTCCCGGCCCAGGCCCTTGGCCGGAATGAGCGGAACTTTCTGAAAGGGGTGGCCGCCACACTGATCATCGGGGCGCTGATCAACAACCAAGCCCAAGCCCGCCCCGCCCCGGCCCCCGAGCCGCAGCGGCGGCATGTGCCGCGCGACGACCGCTATCAGCCCCGGCAAGACCATTACCAGCCGCGCCACGACCAGCCTGCGGCGGGGCGGGTGATCGGGTCGCAAAGCTCGGTCTATTCCACCCATGCGGCGCGCGCCTTCAACAGCCTTTCGCTGCCGGAACGGCGTTTGGTGCAAAGCCGGTTGCGGGCTTACGGCTATTATGCGGGCAGCATTGATGGCGCCTTTGGCCCCGGCACCTATGGCGCGCTGGTCGCCTATGCACGCGACACCTCGGGCGAGCGTCAGCTTTCCACCGTGGCGGGCGCTTACGGTGTGCTTGACGGCCTGCTGGCCTGATCGCCGCGCCCCTGCCCCTGCCCCGGCTGCGATGCCGGGGCTTTTTTTCGCCCCGCCGCCAAGGATTGCGGACCGGGCTGCGTCTTGGATAGCGTGATGCAGATGAACAGCCTTGACAGCGCCCCCGAAGGCCCGACCGACAGCGGCCTTGCCCTGGCCGCCGCAGCGGGCGACCGTGTCGCCTTTGCGACCCTGGTCACGCGGCATTACGACCGTATCTTTGGGCTGTGCTGGCGGTTGACGGGCCAGCGGGCCGAGGCCGAAGATCTGGCGCAAGAGATCTGCGCCTCATTGCCCCGGCGGCTGCAAAGCTGGCGCCGAGAGGCGCAGTTCAGCACTTGGCTCTACCGGGTGATCGTCAATGCTGCCCATGATGCCCGACGCCGCAGCGCGACCCGAGGCCGGGCCGCCGCGGGCTGGGGCGATTGGGAAATCGCGCGGCAGGCCACGATGGCCGAGGATCGCGCGGCGCAGGATTGGCTGGCGACGGCGATGCAAAGCCTGCCGCCCGACTTGCGCGATACCGTGGCCCTGGTTCTGGGCGAAGATCTGACACAGGCGCAGGCCGCAACGGTTTTGGGCCTGTCCGAAGGCACGGTTGCCTGGCGCATGTCAGAAGTGAAAAAGCGCCTGCGCGCCCTTGCCGCCGAGGAGGCGCACCCATGACAGATGACATCGACGCCCTGAAGGCCGCGCTGAAGGCCAGCCCCCCGGCGCGCAATCCCGCCCGCACCGCAGCCCTGAGCGCCGCCCTGCGCGCCTTTGACGAGGCGCAGGACAGCCGCCAAGGACTGCCCCATGGCCTGCGTCACACAGCTGACCGTCCAGAAAGGGCGGGTTTGCTGAAAGGATGCCTTGCCATGTTGTCTGGACTGAAACTGAAACCCGTTCTGGCCGCCACCACCTCGGCTGCGGCGCTTGGTCTGGTGATGGTGGCCGTGCTGCCGAACCTTGACCAGGGCCCCATGCGCCAGTTGCCCGCCCCATCCGCGCCAGTGGCTGAAACCGCCGTGGTGCAGATGGACACCGAGGCCGTGGCCGATGACGCCCCGGCCCTGCGCAAGGCCATGGCCCCCGACACCGGGGCCGTGGCAGCACAGGCCCCCGCCGTGATGGCCGAGCCGCCGATGGTGGCGGATGGCGACCTTCCCGAGGCGGAACGGTTCGGGGTCGAAACCGAGGGTGAAGCCTATGCCAATGCCGCCCCGAACCCGGTGCGCAGCACGGCGGAGACGCCGGTTTCGACCTTTTCGGTGGATGTCGATACGGCCTCGTATGCCGTGATCCGCGCCATGCTGAATGCGGGCCAAAGGCCAGACCCGCAGGCGGTGCGGATTGAGGAAATGATCAACTATTTCCCCTATGCCTATCCTGCCCCACAGGCCGGGGGGGCGCCGTTCCTGCCCTCGGTTGCGGTGATGCCAACGCCCTGGAATGCCGACACCCGGTTGGTGCGTATCGCCCTGCAAGGCCGCATGCCCGCGCAAGAGGACCGCCCTCCCCTGAACCTTGTGCTGCTGATTGACACCTCGGGGTCGATGGATGACCCGGCGAAACTGCCGCTGCTGAAGCAATCGCTGGGGATGATGCTGGGCGAATTGCGCGCCGAAGATCAGGTGGCCATCGTGGCCTATGCCGGATCGGCGGGCGAGGTTTTGCCGCCCACCCCGGCCGCCGAGCGTGCGACCATTCTGGCCGCCCTGGACAGGCTGGATGCGGGTGGGCCAACGGCGGGGGCCGAGGGGCTGGATCTGGCCTATCGCCTTGGCGCGCGGATGAAACAGGCGGGCGAGGTGAGCCGCGTCTTGCTGGCGACGGATGGCGATTTCAACCTGGGCCCGTCTGATCCGGCGGCTTTGGCCGATTACATTGCCCGGCAGCGTGACAGCGGTCTGTATCTTTCGGTTCTGGGCTTTGGCCGGGGCAATCTGGATGATGCGGTGATGCAATCCCTTGCCCAGTCGGGCAATGGCACCGCAAGCTATATCGACACCGTGCAAGAGGCGCGCAAAGTGCTGGTCGATCAGTTGACCGGCGCGTTGTTTCCGATTGCGGATGATGTGAAAATTCAGGTCGAGTGGAACCCCGCGCAAGTGGCCGAATATCGGTTGATCGGCTATGAAACCCGCGCCCTGCGGCGCGAGGATTTCAACAACGACCGGGTTGATGCGGGCGAGATCGGGGCTGGGCATCAGGTGACGGCGCTGTATGAAATCACCCCGCCCGGCAGCCCCGCGCTGTTGAACGACCCGCTGCGCTATGGCCCCCCCAGCAGTGCCGAGGCCGACCCCGGCGCGGAACTGGGCTTTGTGCGGCTGCGCTATAAGGCGCCGGGGGAAACCAAAAGCGCCCTGATCGAGGTGCCGGTTCTGGCCGATGCCGCCGCCGATCCCGATGCCCGGTTTGCCGCTGCCATCGCTGGCTTTGGTCAATTGCTGGGCGGGGCCAGCTATCTGGGCGATTGGGGCTGGGATCAGGCGATCGAGCTGGCGCTGAACAACCGAGGCGACGACCCGTTCGGCTATCGGATCGAGGCGATCAACCTGATGCGGTTGGCGCAGAATCTGGCGCGCTGAAAACGACAAAGCCCGCCGGAGGTGATCCGGCGGGCTGAGTTTGGTCAGGCTGGGGTCTGCTTAGACTTCGACCGTTTCCAGCGCCTTGGCCTGCACATCGGTCGGGCGGCCAATTTCGATCCGGCGCGGCTTCAGCGCCTCGGGCGTTTCGCGGATCAGGTCAAGGTGCAACATGCCATGTTCATGGGTGGCGCCGGTGACGCGCACATGATCGGCAAGGGCAAAGCGCCGCTCGAACGCGCGGGTGGCGATGCCACGGTGCAGATAGGTTTTATCGGTTTCATCCGTGGCCTTGCGGGCCGCGACATGCAGGGCACCATCGCGCACTTCGACAGACAGCTCGTCCGGGGTAAAGCCGGCAACGGCGATCGAGATGCGATAGGCATCATCTGCCGTTTTCTCGATGTTATAGGGCGGATAGGTGGGCTGGGCCACATCGGCCGACAAGGCGCGATCCATCAGATCGGCGATACGGTCAAAGCCAACGGTGGCGCGATACAGCGGGGCAAGATCAAAACTGCGCATAGGGATCATCCTTTTTCAAAGCGATGCGTCGTGATGGCCCCCCGATCATCGGGCGGGCCGGTTGACCGGGCCCGTCTGGCACCCGGTTGATTTCTATCTGGGAAGCCTTGTGTCGCAGTTCAAGGGGTGGGGGCCTTGACGAAACGCGCGCCGCCCGCACGGTCGCCCGACCCGACGGTGATGCGCCGCGCGCCCGCCCCCGGCTGTGCGGCGGCCCCCATCACACCGCGCCCCGCGCGCAACTGCGCCTTGAGATCGGCCACCAGACCCGGCAGTTCCATCCCCAGGGCCACATTGCGCGTGCCAGAGCGCCCGCCTGCGGAAATGATCGACACAATCTGTGCGCGCCCTTGCGACCGGTCAAACACAGGGGCGCCGGACGAGCCAAAGGTCACATCGCAATCCACCGCGATCAGCCCCTGCTGCCGCCCCAGAACCCGGCAGGCGCGCTGCCAGGACAGCGCCTCGGACCGGCCACGGGCATAAGAAACGACGCTGACTTCTGCGCCATTGCCGGGGCTGCTGACGGCAAAGGGCGGGGCAAGCGCCGTGGAAATCGGTTGCGCCAATTGCAGCAGGGCCACATCGCGCAAAATCTGCTGGCCGTTTGACCGCCCCCCGACCGAGGGCACATATTCGGCATGGGCCGCCGCCCGCACCACTGCGCTTTCGGCGATGGACTGTCCATCGGCCAGACCGGCGCGAAAGATGATTTGCGTCACATCCTGTGGCTGGCCGCTGTCATCAAACAGGCAATGCGCCGCCGTCAGCACCAGATCGGCGGCAATCAGGGTGCCGGTGCAAAAGCCCGCGCCCCCAAGATCAACCCGCCCCACCGCTTTCCAGCTGATCACCTGATCGGGCCGCGTCAGGCGTTCCAACCCCGAATTCTGCGCAAGTCCAGGGGTGGACAGCGCCAAAGCGGCACAAAGTGACAGCAGAAAACGTGTCATGGCTTGATGAACTTTCCGCCAGAGCCCCCCGACAACACCCGCACATTCCCCGGCAGCGGGCGGGTGCCTTCGTCCTGCATCTGGGCCAGCAGCAGGGGCACCGGATCGGTCAGCGGCGTGCCAAGCGAGACTTTGCGCCCGGCCATTTCCGCCTTTGCCGACACCACCGAGACAATGCGCAACGCACCATCGCGCATCGAAAAGACCGGCGCGCCGGACGATCCGAAATCAACATCGCACGACAAAACCAGCATTCCCTGACGCTGATCCAGCACATGGCAAAGCTGCTGCAACGACGGCACTTCCGAGCGGTCTTGGGCATAAGACACCACCTCGACCTGATCGCCGGTGGCGGGGCGGCCTGCGGTGGAAAAGGGCCGGATCGACGGCAGGCGGATCGGCTGATCCAGCTTGAGCAGCGCCACGTCGAACTGAACACGGTCAATGTTTTCATGACCGCCATAGACATATTCAGGATGCGCCAAGGCCTTGGTCACCCCTCGATAGGCGGCGGCGCGGCCATTGCGCCAACCGGCCAGAAATTCAATCGTCGCAGGGTCGATCCGGGCGCCTGTTTCTTTGTCAAACAGGCAATGCGCGGCGGTCAGCACCAGATCTTCAGCAATCAGCGCACCGGTGCAAAAGCCCCGGTCGCCCAGATTAAGCCGGCCAACCGAATCCCAACCCCGGCTGTCATTGCCGGTTTGCAGGCCCTTCAGGCCGCCATCCTGGGCAAACCCCGGCACCGCAAACCCCGACAGGGCCAAGGCCAGCATGGCCACCATCGCATGAAAATGCCGCATCATCCCTCCGCTTGCTTGCCCCCTCGGGTGCCAGAGCAGTTTGGCAGGATTGTGGCGCTTGTTAAACCACCGCTTTTTCGACCAGCGCCCGTGGCTTGGGGCCCCCCGTCGCCCAATCCAGCAGTTCAACCGTATGCAGGATTGGCACCTGAGTGCCCGAGCCGATCTGCATCATGCAGCCGATATTGCCCGCCGCGATGATATCGGGCGTCTTTGCCTCCAGCGTCTGCACCTTGCGGGCTTTCAGTTGCTGGCTGATTTCCGGCTGCAACAGGTTGTAGGTGCCCGCCGAGCCGCAGCACAGATGCGGGTCGGCCGGTTCCACCACCGTAAAGCCTGCACGTTTCAACAGGTCTTTGGGCAGAGTCTTGATCTGTTGGCCGTGCTGCAAGGAACAGGCGGCATGATAGGCCACCTTCAGCCCCTTGGGCGCGCCCTGCGGCAAGCCCAGTTTGGTCAGCACCTCGGACACATCCATCGCCAGCCCGGCCACCGTGGCCGCATCGGCGGCCAGGGTCGGATCGGTGCGGAACATATGGCCGTAATCCTTGACCGTGGTGCCGCAGCCGCTGGTGTTGATCACAATCGCATCCAGCCCGGCCCCGTTCTTTTCGGCCATCCACGCGCGGATATTGGCGGCGGCCGAAGCATGGCTTTGATCGGCCTTGCCCATATGATGCGTCAGCGCCCCACAGCAGCCCGCCCCTTGGGCCACCACCACCTCGCAGCCCAGACGGCGCAGGATGCGAATGGTGGCATCGTTGATATCGGTGTTCAGCGCCTTTTGCGCACAGCCCGTCATCAGCGCCACCCGCATCCGCCGCGCACCCTGCGGTGCAAAGCTTTGCGGGTCGTCATTGCGGCTGACCGCCGGAATCTGCCGGGGCGCCATTTGCAGCATCGCCTTCAGCCGGGGGTCGGGCATCAGCCTGGCAAAGGGCCGCCCGATCTTGGCCGCCAGCAGCGCAAGGCGAAAACGCATCGGATGCGGAATGACCCAGGCCAGCACCCCGCGCAGGATGCGGTCCATCAGCGGGCGCTTGTAGGTGGCCTCGATGTATTCGCGGGCGTGATCCACCAGATGCATGTAATGCACCCCGGACGGGCAGGTGGACATGCAGGCCAGGCAAGACAGGCAGCGGTCGATATGCTTGACCGTCTTTTCATCCGCCGGGCGGTTGTTTTCCAGCATGTCCTTGATCAGATAAATGCGACCACGCGGGCTATCCAGTTCATCGCCCAGCACCTGATAGGTGGGGCAAGTCGCAGTGCAAAAGCCGCAATGCACACAGGTGCGCAACACTTCGTTGGCACGCTGGATACCGGGGTCTTGCAATTGCTCGGCGGTGAAATTCGTCTGCATCTCAGGCCCCCATCAGACCGGTGTTGAACAGGCCGCGCGGATCGAACTTGGCGCGCAGACCTTGGGTCAGTGCCGCAATCGCGGAGGGTTCGGGCTGAAACGCCCCCGGCCCTTGGCCGCGGATCCTGGTGGCATGGCCCTGAAACGCGCCAAGGCGCGCCCGCAGGTCGGTGCCTTCGGGCACCAGCGCCCAGATCAGACCACCGCCCCAATCATATTGCACCGCATCGGCCCCCAGACGGGCCGTGATGGCAGGCGCATCCGACGGCTTGACCGACAGCCGCCAGACATCGCCCGCGCGCCCGTGAAAGGCCGCCACATCGCGCAGACCGGGCCAGCGTGCGGCGTTTTCCTCAACCTCGACCGTGCCATGTGCGGCCAGATGCTCGCGCAGGCGGTCGGTCCGATAAGCGACCGAGGCGGCAAAGCCTTCGATCCGCAGAAAGGTGCCCTCACCCGGCAGATGCGCGGCCCCGCTGACCTCATACGGAGAGCCAAGCGCCGCCGACATCGCGGCCACGGCCTGTGCATCACTTAGGCCACGCAAGACCAGCGTGGCAGATGCTGCGGGCACAGGCAGCAATTTGAAGCTGACCTCGGTCAAGACCCCCAAAGTGCCCCAAGCCCCCGCCACCAGCTTGACCAGATCATAGCCGGTGACATTCTTCATCACGCGGCCCCCGTTCTTGATGATCGCGCCATCGCCGGTGACCATCCGCACCCCGATCAGGCTGTCGCGGCAAGCGCCCGCCTGCACCCGGCGCGGCCCGCTGGCATTGGCCGCCACCACGCCGCCGATGGTGCTGGTGCCGTCGCGCCCCAAAAGGCCGCGCATATCCGGCACCTCAAAGGGCAGGCGTTGGCGTTCCTTGGCAAGCGTCGCCTCGATCTCGGCAAGGGGGGTGCCCGCAAGGGCCACCAGTGTCAGCGCGCCGGGCTCATACAATTCGATACCACGCAGCGCCGAGGTCGAAAGCACCTCGCCCTCGGTCAGTGCAATCGACCTTGTGCCCCCGCCCATGATGGCCAAAGGCCCCTTGGCATCCCGAATACAAACGGCCAGTTCTTCTTCTGTCGCAGGACGCATTCCCTGCCCCTTCATCTGTTCAAAAATATCCTCGGGGGGTGCGGGGGGCAGACAGCCCCCCGCTTCCGAAACGTCAGGCCGCGCGGCGGCTGGCGGTGACGTGCAACGGAAACACCTTGGCCGGGTTCAGTAGCCATTTAGGGTCGAACACATCCTTGACCCGCAATTGCGCCTCTATATCCTCGGGCGCGAATTGCACCGTCATCAGGTCGCGCTTTTCGATGCCCACGCCATGCTCGCCCGTCAGGCAACCGCCCACTTCCACGCAAAGCTTCAGAATATCCGCACCCAAAGCTTCGCATTTTTCCAGATCGCCGGGCTTGTTGGCATCAAACAGGATCAGGGGGTGCATGTTGCCGTCCCCGGCGTGAAAGACATTGGCCACATCCAGCCCCACCTCTTTACTCATCTCGCCAATCCGGCGCAGAACAAAGGGCAGCGACGACACCGGGATGGTGCCATCAAGGCACATGTAGTCATTGATCTGCCCCATCGCGCCAAAGGCCGATTTGCGGCCCAGCCAGATGCGCTTGGCCTGATCTTCATCCGCGGCTTCGCGCAGTTCGACCGGGTTGTGGCGCAGGGCGATCTGCTTGATCAAGGCCAGTTGTTCGTCAATCTCGGCCGGGCTGCCCTCCACCTCGACAATCAGCAGCGCCTCGCACATCGGATAGCCGGCCTTGGCAAAGGCTTCGGTCGCCTCGATGCAGGGGCGATCCATGAACTCGATGGCAACAGGCAGGATGCCGGCCTTGATGATGTCGGCCACACATTCCCCGGCGACCTCGTTCTGGTCAAAGCCCATCAACACCGGGCGCGCGCCTTCGGGCTTGGGCAGGATGCGCAGCCATGCTTCGGTCACGACGCCAAGCTGGCCTTCCGACCCGCAGATGATGCCCAAGAGATCCAGCCCGCCCGCATCCATATAGGGGCCGCCGACCTGCACGATGGTGCCATCCATCAACACAATGGTCACGCCCAGCAGGTTGTTCGTCGTCACCCCGTATTTCAGACAATGCGCCCCACCCGAATTCATCGCGATATTGCCCGCAATCGCGCAGGCCAACTGGCTGGACGGGTCAGGCGCGTAAAAGAAGCCGTCAGATTCCACCGCCCCCGTCACCGACAGGTTGGTGCGGCCCGATTGCACTTGGATAAAGCGGTTGTCGTAATCGGTTTCGATCACAGCATTCATCCGGCTGACCCCAAGGATCACCGCATCGGCCGTTGGCAGCGCCCCCCCAGCAAGCGAGGTGCCAGACCCGCGTGGCACCACGGGCACGCCCTCTTCGTGGCAGATGCGCAGCACGGCCGACACTTCCTCGGTGGTGCGGGGCAGCACGGCGGCAAGGGGGGGGCAGCGATAGGCGGTCAGCGCGTCGCATTCATAGGCGCGGGTTTCGGCCTCATCCTCGATCACGGCATCGGCGGGCAAAACAGAGCGCAAGCGCGCCACGATCCTTGCCTTTGCCGACAAGATCATGCTGTTGGGTTTTGGCATTTCCATGGCGCAACCTCTCTTTTGTCAGAGCCCAGGGTAGCAGGATAATTGGTAAAATGAAATAACCAATTTATCCATAGCAGCGGCTGGCGGCTGGCGATACTGTCGCACCATGATGATACCGCTACCCCTGCAAAGCCTGTCGCTGCCCGATGCCATTGCCTGCGCTGTGGCTGTCGGGCTTTGGTGGATCACCGGCCTGTTGGTCGAACATCCGCCCGCGCGGCGGATCTCGGTTTCGCGGCTGATGGGCGATTATCGGCGGGACTGGATGGTGCAATTCGTCACCCGCAGCCCGCGGATTTTTGATGCCAATGTCATCGACTCGCTGCGGCAGGGCACGGCGTTCTTTGCGTCGGCCTGCATGCTGGCGATCGGGGGCGGGGTGGCGCTGATCGGCAATGCGGCGCAGTTGCAGGGGCTGGCGCAGGATCTGACGCTGGAAACCGACAATCTGGTGATCGAGTTGAAGATCATCTTCGTGCTGGCCTTTCTGGCCAATGCGCTGCTGAAATTCGTCTGGGCGCATCGCCTGTTTGGCTATTGCTCGATCATGATGGCGGCGGTGCCGAATGATCCGGCTGACCCGCTGGCCTATCACCGGGCAGGTCAGGCGGCTGAGATCAACATCACAGCGGCCAAAAGCTTCAACCGTGGGCTGCGATCCATCTATTTCGCGCTTGCCGCGCTTGCCTGGCTGTTGGGCAATGGCGCGCTGATCGTGGCGGCCGTTGCCGCCACCGTGGTGCTGTTGCGCCGCGAATTTGCCTCGCTGTCGCGCGAGGTGATGTTGCAGCGCAAACCCTGATCAGGCGCGGCGGGTGCCCTTGCGCCCCTCGATCAGCCAGGCCGCAATCGACAGGGCCGCCGCCAGAATCAGCCAGGCCCATCCGGGCAGCAAGGCCGCCACTTTGACATCCTGCGTCACATAAGCGCCGCGCGGCGTCACGCCGATCCAGCCGCGCCCAAAGGCGGGGCGGCCCTCTCGCACGCTGCGGATATCGGGGGCGCCGTCTTCCAACCGCAAGATGCCGCCATTGGTGGGGGTGACCACCGGGGCAAGCACATCGCCGCTGGCGATGGTCTGCACGAATTCACGCGGGGCCGACGGGCCAATGGCCACCACCCGCGTCAGATCACCCTGCTCCAGTCGATACAGCCCCATCATCGGCGCGGGCCATTCCACCTCATGGCGGCCCGGCGACACCTCGGTCATGGCAAGGCTGGTCTGGCTGCCATCGGGGGCCGTGACCGTCACCTCTCCGGGTGGGGTTTCGGCAATGCTGCGGCGGATGATCGTCATCTGTTGGCCCGAGACATTGGCGGTCAGCGTCTCTTCTTCCAGCTCTGGCTCTTTCAGCATCCAGTGCGCAAGGCGGCGCAGCAGTTCAAGTTGCGGCCCGCCGCCTTCGTAGCCACGGCCCCAGAGCCACGCATGATCAGACGCCAGAATGGCAACCCGGCCCTGATCAACGCGGTTCAGGATCAACAGCGGGCGTTTGTCCGGCCCCTCCATCACGATCTGGCCTGCGCGCGGGGTCACATCCACCATGCGGAACCAGCGGCCCCAGCCACCTTCGGGGGCCAGTGCCTCCAGCCCTTCGGTCACCGGATGGCGGCGGCCCAGATCGGTCAGTTGCGGGGAAAAGCCCTGCTCGACCACCCGCGCCGTGGGATCGGCGGGCAGGATTTCGGCCAAGGGCGAGCGCCAGATGGAATCGACGGCGCCATATTCCGGGCCAGCGGCCACCAGAACGGTGCCCCCGCCCCGCACATAATTGACGATGTTTTCCATATAGGACATCGGCAGGATGCCCCGCATCCGATAGCGGTCGAACACGATCAGGTCGAATTCGTCGATTTTTTCCACGAACAATTCGCGCGTGGGAAAGGCGATCAGCGACAATTCACTGACCGGGATGCCATCTTGCTTTTCGGGTGGGCGCAGGATGGTGAAATGCACCAGATCGACGCTGGCATCAGATTTCAAAAGGTTGCGCCAGACCCGTTCGCCGGCATGGGGTTCCCCCGAAACCAGCAGCACGCGCAGCCGATCGCGCACGCCGTTGATCTGGACCACGGCGGCATTGTTGCGGTCGGTCAATTCGCCCGGCGCAGGGGCAAGGCTGAATTGCAGCACGTTCATCCCGCCATGGGGCAGCGTGACGGGCAGTTCCAGATCTTCGCCCACCGGCACGGTAAAGGTGCGGGGGGCATCGGAATCGACGGCAATGGTCAGTTCCGCCATGCCTGCCATGGCAGCGGGCACTTGGCCCTCATCCTCGATCCGCAGGGTCAGGGTGATTTCTTCGCCCAGAATGGCAAAGGCCGGCGCGTTGCGCACGATCAGGCGGCGGTCCCAGTCAGACTCGCGCCCTGTCAGCAGCACATGCAGCGGCGCCGGCAGGTTCGGCGCGATTTCCAGATCATGCACCTGCCCGTCGGTGATCAGGATCGCCCCGGCGATGCGCGCGCGCGGTTCTTCGGCCACGGCTTCGGCAAGGGCGGTCATCGCCTGCGTGCCCGCATCCTCGGGGCCATCGCCCAGGCGAACCACGCGCAATTCGGTATTGTCCAGCGCCGCCACCTCAGCCTCGATCGCGGCCAAGGCCTGCGCCGCCTGATCGGGGCGGTCTGACAATTGCTGGCTGGCGCTTTCATCAACGACTGCAATCACGATGTCGGTCTGCGCGGCGCGGTCTTCCTCTTGCAGGGCGGGGTTGGCCAGGGCCAGCAACACCACCGCCACCGCCAGCCCCCGCAGCCACCATCCCGTCAGCCCCCGCCACAGCGCAAGCGACAGCAGGCCAACGGCCACGGCCAAAGCCGCCCACAGAACGGGCCAGGGGATCAGCGGGTCGAAGATCAGCGATTGTGTCATTGGCCCAACCTGTCAAGAAGTGCAGGCACATGGACCTGATCGGATTTGTAATTGCCGGTCAGCACATGCATGACCAGATTGACGCCAAAGCGATAGGCCATCTCGCGCTGCTGTTCGCCCGCAAAGCCGCGCCCGACGGGCAGCAGCGGCACACCGGCATCGGTCACGGCCCAGGCTGCGGCCCAGTCGTTGCCGCCGATCACCACCGGCGTCACCCCGTCATTCAGATTGCGAAAGGGCATGCCTTCGACCTGTTCGGCATCAGGGGGCGCGGCTTCGACCCAGATGGCGCTGCGGGTAAACCGGCCCGGAAAGGTTTGCAAAAGATAGAAAGTGCGCGTCAGCACATGATCGGCGGGCACCTGTTCCAGCGGCGGAATATCCAGCCCCGCCGCCAGACGCTGCAAATGCTGCGCCTCGGGCGAGGTGCCGCCGCCGACCAGATCGCCATCGCGGGTATCGAACAAGATCATGCCACCTGTGCGCAGATAGTCGTTCAGCCGCGCATAGGCCGCAGCCGAGGGCAGGGGCTGCGCGGTGGAAATCGGCCAGTAGAGAAAGGGAAAAAACGCCAACTCGTCGCGCTCGATATCCACCGCGACGGGCAGATCAGGCTCGATCGAGGTGCGCGCCCACAAGACATCGCCAAGGCCGATCAGGCCCTGCCGCGCCACCTCATCAACGCGGGTGTCGCCGGTGACGATATGGGCCAGCACCAGCCCGGTGGTGGCCTGCAAGGCAAAGGCATCATCGGGGGTATCAGCCGCAGGGGTCTGCGTTTGCGCCTGCGCCTGAGGCGTCACCAACAGCAGGGCGGCCAGAACCGCTGCCCCGCGTGCGAGGCCAGCCAATCGGCCCGAAACCCACAGCGCCGCCAGCACATCCAGCAGCAAAAGCCCCAGACCCGCCGACAGGAACCCACCCTTCAACGATTGCTCGGGCGCGGTTTCCAACCCTTCGATCACGGTGCCCGTGGGCCAATCGGCGGCGACAAGCGTGGTGTCGGCCCCGATCACATTCAGCGCCACCCGGCGGTCGGCCCCGGCATAAAGACCCGGCGGCAGGTCGGGCCCGGCCCCTGTGGTCAGCGCCCCGGCCAAAGCCTGCCCCTGAACGCCGGGCATCTCGCCTGCATCCTGGGGCTGGCCATAGGCATCCAGCAGCGTTTCCGCCACCCAGACTTGCCCCGCCAGATCCGCCGCATCGGGGGCCACCGGTCGGGTCGAGACGGCCAGACGCTCGAGCATCTGCATGAACAGGCCCGACAGCGGCAGGGTGGACCATTCGGCATTGGCCGTCACATGGACCAGAACCACCTGCCCCTGCCCCACCGTCTTGCGCGTGACCAAGGGCGTGCCATCGGCCAGTGCGGCGATCGTGCGCTCGGCCAGATCGGGGTCGGGCTGGGCCAGAACCTGGGCTGTAACCTGCACATCATCAGGCACGGGCAGGCCGTGAAAGGGGCTGCCCTCGGCAAAGGGGGCCAGCGTCTTTGGCTCTCCCCAACTCATGGCCCCGCCGACGGTGCGGCCGCCTTCGCGCAGGCGCACCGGCATCAGCGGGTCTTCCTCAAACCGGCTGACATCGCTGGCGGCCAGTTGCGGCCCGGCAAAGCGCAGCAGCATGCCACCCGTATCCAGCCAATCCAGCAGCGCGTCGGTTTCGCCTTGGGTCAGTTTGGCGACATCGGCCATGATCACCACATCGGGCGAGGCCAGCAGCAGGTCGGTCAGCCCGCCCTCCATCAGATCGGCCACCGGGGCCAGAGCCTGGCGCAGATAATGGGTGGGCGACAGAAGTTGCAGGCCCTCACGGTCGTCGCGGCCTCCGATCAGCGCCACCTTGCGGCGCTTGAGGCTGTCATCGGTCAGGCTGACTGCCCCGGCCGAGCGCAGCCCCGCCAGTTCAAACCGGGTGATGCGGTTGCGCAATTCGGGCGGCAAGGACAGCGCATTTTCGGCTCGGGCGGCGCCTGCCTCGAACGTCAGGGGCAGGCGGGCCAGTTCACGCTCGATCCCCGCAGGATCGGGGCCACGGGCCACCACATCCAGCGTCAATGCATCGCCCACGGGCAAACGGCTGGCCGCCACCTGCACCGCGCCATCGGCGAAGCCCGACGGATGCAGGGCCAGCACCGGGCGCGGGCTTTCAAACACCGTGACCGCCCCCTTGGCCGACAGGGCCGACATCAGGGCATCGCGGCCCGGATGATCCAGCCCATCCGACAACCAATAGCTGTCAAACCCACCCTCGGGCAACACAGTCGCCCAGGCCGCCAGATCGCGTGGGGCCCAAGCCTGCGGCGCAATCCCGGCCAGACGCGGCAGCAGCGCATCGGCAGCCTGAAAGGCGATCTGGCCCGGCGCATCGGTCAAACGGATCAGCGCCACGGGGCGGCCATCGCGCCCGGCCTCTTCGGCCAAGGCCTGAACGCGGTCCATCCGGCGGGGCCAGTCACGGGCATCGGCCCATGTGGCATCCATCGCAATCAGCAAGGGGCCGGTGCCGGCCACCCTTTCGCGCGGGTTCAGAACGGGGCCGGCAAAGGCAATGATTGCCGCCGCAATCGCCGCCATCCGCAGCAACAGCAGCCACCACGGCGTCTTGTCGGTTTCGGCATCATCATCTTGCAGCCCCAGCAGCAGTGCCACCCCCGGAAAGCGCCGACGGATCGGCGCAGGCGGCACCGCGCGCAACAGCAGCCACAGGATGGGCAGCGCGATCAGGCCCAGCAACAGCAGGGGCGTGGCAAAACCGATGGGGCCCAGCATGAACATCAGCGACCGCCCTCCAAAGCGCGAAAGGCCCACAGCAGCGCCGATTGCGCCGGTTGCCCGGTGTGATGGGTGCTGACATGCCAGCCGACGGCCCGGCCCAGTTCGGCCAGCCTGTCCTTGCGTTCGGCCAAACGTGCCAGATAGCGGTCGCGCAGATCGCCCGCCTGTTGGGTTTCGTGCCGAATGCCGCCGCCCATTGATTCAAAGATCGTGCGGCCATGAAAGGGGAATTCTTCCTCGGCCGGGTCAAGCACCTGCAAGATCGCACCGCGCACGCCGCGGTCGGCAGCGGCGGTCAGTGCCGCCTGCACCGGGGCCAGATCGCCCAGAAAATCAGAGATAAAGACCGCCCGCCCGTGGCTGACCATGCCAGTGGCCGTGGGGGTGCCGTATTCGGCGGCATCATCTTCGGCGGCCAAGAGTGCGGCCAGTTTCACGATCTGCGCCCGGCCCGGACGCGGCGGTGCGGCAGTGCCCACCAACCCCACACGTTCGCCCCCGCGCAGCAACAGAACGGCCAGCGCCAGGGCCAAAAGCCGCGCCCGATCAGATTTGGAGCCGCGCCCGCCATCACCGGAAAACGCCATGGATCGGGCCGGATCCACCCAAAGCGACACCGATTGCGCCGCCTGCCATTCGCGTTCGCGCACAAAGGGCAGGTCAGAGCGGGCCGAGCGCCGCCAGTCGATCATGCGGCTGTTGTCGCCGGGTGCCGCGGCGCGATATTGCCAGAATTCATCCCCCTGCCCTGCCCGCCTGCGGCCATGTTCGCCCAGCATGACAGTGGCGGCCAAAAGCTCGGCCTCGGCCAACAGCGCGGGCAGCGATTGGCCCAGCGCCTCGGCCTTGGATTGCAGCTCAAGGCTCACGCGGCGGCCTCAAGTCCCAGGGTGCGGGTGGTGACGCGGTCGATGATGCCGGCCAGCGTTTCGCCGCGCGCGCGGGCCGCGAAAGACAGCGCCATGCGGTGGGTCAGAACCGCCCGCGACAGCGCCGCCACATCGGCCACCGACGGCGCCAGACGGCCATCCAGCAAGGCGCGCGCCCGCACTGTCAGCATCAGGGCCTGCGCCGCGCGGGGACCGGGGCCCCAGGACAGGCTGCCCTCCAGATCACGGCCCTCGGCCTCTCCGGGGCGGCAGGCGCGAACCAGATCAAGGATCGCCTCGACCACCGTGTCGCCCACCGGCATGCGACGCAGAACCGATTGCGCCATCAGCAGTTCTTCGGCGGTAAACACTTGGGAAGATTGCGCTTCCTCGGCCCCGGTGGTGGCGATCAGGATGTCACGCTCGGTTGCGCGGGTGGGATATTCGACATCCACCTGCACCAGAAAGCGGTCAAGCTGTGCCTCGGGCAGCGGATAGGTGCCCTCTTGCTCGATCGGGTTTTGCGTGGCCAGAACGTGAAAGGGCTTGCCCAAGGGGCGGTGCTTGCCGGCAATGGTGACCTCTTTTTCCTGCATGGCCTGCAACAGCGCCGACTGCGTGCGGGGGCTGGCGCGGTTGATTTCGTCGGCCATCAGCAACTGGCAAAAGATCGGGCCTTCCAGAAAGCGGAAGGCGCGGCTGCCATCCTTGGCGGTTTCCAACACCTCAGACCCCAGAATATCGGCAGGCATCAGATCGGGGGTGAACTGGATGCGGTTGCCTTTCAGCCCCATGACGGTGGACAACGTGTCGACCAGACGGGTTTTGCCAAGGCCGGGCAGGCCCACAAGCAGCGCGTGGCCGCCACACAGCATCGACGACAAGACCAGCTCAACCACTTGTTCCTGGCCGATAAAACGGCGGTTGATCGAGGCCTTCGCCTCACTCAGCTTGCCCCCCAACCGCTCAATTTCGGCCACAAGGTCGTGTGTCTGGGGGTCAATGGCCATGACAATGCTCCTGTCCGGTGTATATGGTGACATTAGAACCAAACTATTGCCCCCGGCACAAATGGCAAAACCAGAACACGGACAAATGATTGTGAAACCTTCGGCAGATGCCCTGACGCAGTCGCTTTCGGCCCTGCCCCGGCAAAAAGGCCCCCCCCCGGTGCATTTGTGGAATCCGCCCTATTGTGGCGAGATGGATATGCGGATCGCGCGGGATGGCACATGGTTTCACGAAGGCACCCCCATCGGGCGGCCCGGATTGGTCAGGCTGTTCTCGTCGATCCTGAAAAAAGAGGGGGATCGGTATTTTCTGGTGACGCCCGTCGAAAAGGTGGGCATCGTGGTGGAAGATGCGCCAATGCTGGCGGTGGATTTCGACGTGGCAGACAAGGGCCCCGATCAGGTGCTGACCTTTCACACCAAAACCGAAGATATTGTGGTTGCGGGCCCGGAAAACCCCATCCGTGTGGTGCGTGATGCCCAGACGGGCGAGCCGTCGCCCTATGTTCTGGTGCGCCGCAACCTTGAGGCGCTGATTGACCGCAAGTCGTTTTACCGCCTGATCGACCTTGGCACGCATGAAGAAACGGCCGAGGGGCGGTGGTTTGGCCTGCGGTCTTCGGGGCAGTTCTTTCCCATCATCCCTTCGGCTGACCTGACCTGATGCCCCGGTTTGCCGCCAATCTGACGCTGCTGTTCACCGAAGTGCCCGTCTTGCAGCGGGCCGATCTGGCTGCGCAGGCGGGGTTTGACGGGGTGGAAGTCCTGTTCCCCTATGACCACCCGGCTGCCGAATGGGAAAAGGCGCTTGGCAGCATGCCGGTGGCGCTGATCAACACGCCGCCCGGAAACTGGGGGGCGGGCGAGCGGGGCTTTGCCGCTGTGCCGGGGCAGGAAGACCGCTTTCGTGATGGCTTTCTGCGGGCGGCCGAGGTGGCCAACCGATTGAAGGCACAGCATATTCACATCATGGCCGGGGTCGCCAAAGGCCCCGAGGCCGAGCAGTGTTTTCGTGAAAATTTGACCTGGGCCTGTGCCCGTGCGCCGGGGCAAAAGCTAACGGTCGAGCCGATCAACCCGGATGACATGCCGGGCTATTTTCTGAACGATTTCGATCAGGCCGCGCGGATCTTGCAGGATGTGGGTCTGCCACAGATCGGTCTGCAATTCGACCTGTGGCATGCCGCGCGCATTCACGGCAACGCGGCCACGGTCTGGGCCACGCATCGCGACCGGGTTTCGCATGTGCAGATTGCCGGCTTTCCGCAGCGCCATGAACCGGGTGGCGGCGGGTTTGATCTGACCGCCCTGTGCCGCGAGATCGACAGCCTTGACCGTGACATCTGGGTGGCCGCCGAATACCGGCCCTTGCGGGCGACCGTGCATGGGCTGATGTGGCTTGCGGCGCTGAAGGGCCGCGCCCGGATGATCGGGGCCTGACGGCCCACCCAGCGCCATAAGCCGCTGATCTGGCGGTGATTTTAGCGTGGTCAAAGCGTGGGAACCGCGTGGTTTTTCTGTGGTTTTCCTGTGGTCACAGCTGTGGTTTTTTGCGCGGCCCGGTGCCTTGCCCTGACAGCCGTTTTCCGTAATATGTCAGGCCAGCCCAGCAAAGGAATCTGCCATGCCGATCGACGCCCCCGAAACCCAGGTTGTAACCAAATGGAAGGTGGCCTGTGACGGCGGCGAGGGCGCTTTGGGCCACCCCCGCGTCTGGCTGACCATTCCGCAAGAAACCGGCTGGGTGGAATGCGGCTATTGCGACAAACGCTATGTGATCGACCGCGAGCACGCCCACGACGACCACTAGGGCCACAGACCACAAAGGCCCAGACCACAGGGGCGCGCGATCCTGTGGGCCTTAGGCCAGTTCCACCGAAAAGCGGGGGCCGGGAAGCGGCAGTTCCGCCAGACCCATGGCGCGATAGCCAAGGATGGCGGCATCGTTTTCAGGATGGGTGCCGATGGTCAGGCCGGTGCAGCCTTCGTCGCGGGCCAAGGCGCGCGCGCCATCGATCAGCGCCCGGCCAATGCCCTGATGCCGCAGCGGTGCCTGCACAAAGAGGTGCTCGATGGCACAGCCCTGCCCGCCCGTAATCAGGTCAGGCCGCAGCACCAGCAAGGCATAGCCCACCGGATGGCGCTGCGGGCTGTCATCCAGCATGGCCACAAGCAAGCGCGCCGCAGGCCCCTGCAGGGCGATGCGCCGCAAGGCATCGGGGGTGATCGTCGCCTGATCGCCATGATGGGCGGCAAGGGCGATCAGCATGCGGTGCACCTCGGGCAGATGCGGGGGCGTTGCACGGTGGATGGTGACGGGTTTTCGGGTCATGATCTGGTTCCTTTGCGCGGCCCGCGCGGGGAACCCTATGCCTTGGCCTGCCCGTCGCGGGCGGCTGATGGGGTGGTTTCCGAAGGATGAAACGCTGCCCGGCCGCCTATGTGGCGTCGGTCCAATAAAACGAAGCGGGGCGGATCAGGTGCAGCATGGGCGCACCTAACGCCATGCGCGGTGATTGGTCAAGGGGCGGCCTTGGCGCGCAGGGTGATGCCAAGGGTGGAAGCAGGGCGCAGAACGTGGCAAGACAGAGGCCAAAGCGACAGAGGGAGACGCGCGTCATGGGCAACGGCTTTGGCAAGGGCTGCCATCTGAATCTGATTGATGGCTCGGCCTATATTTTTCGGGCCTACCATGCCCTGCCCCCGCTGACGCGGAAATCCGATGGCTTGCCCGTGGGCGCAGTGGCCGGCTTTTGCAACATCCTGTGGAACGAGTTGACGCGCAACGGCGGCAAAGAGTCCCCCACCCATCTGGCGGTGGTGTTCGATTATTCGTCAAAAACCTTTCGCAACCAGATTTACGACAAATACAAGGCCAACCGCCCCGAGCCCCCCGAAGACCTGCGCCCGCAATTTCCGCTGACCCGCGATGCCACGCGGGCCTTTAACGTGGCCTGTCTGGAGATCGAGGGGTTCGAGGCCGATGACATCATCGCCACATTGGCCCGGCAAGCGGTAGAGGCCGGGGGCGAATGCACGATCATTTCGTCTGACAAGGATCTGATGCAACTGGTTGGCAATGGCGTGCGGATGCGCGACCCGATGAAAGACAAGCTGATCGGGGTGGATGAGGTTTTCGAGAAATTCGGGGTCGGCCCGGACCGGGTGGTGGATGTGCAATCGCTGGCGGGCGATTCGGTCGATAACGTGCCGGGCGCGCCGGGCATCGGGCTGAAGACCGCGGCGCTGCTGATCAACGAATATGGCGATCTCGAAACCCTGCTGGACAGGGCGGGCGAGATCAAGCAACCCAAGCGGCGCGCGGCGCTGCTGGAAAATGCCGACCTGATCCGCATTTCCAAGCAATTGGTCAGCCTGGACGGCCAGGTGCCGCTGGAGTTCGGGCTGGACAGCCTGGAGGTGCAAGAGCCCGAGCCGGAAAAGCTGATGGCCTTTTTGCAGGATATGGAGTTCCGCACCCTGACCCGCCGGGTGGCCGAGCGGCTGAAGATCGACCCGCCCGCCGTGCCCGAAGGCGCAGGCTTTGGCGGTGGCGACGCGGCCCATGACGCCACTGGGGACGCCACTGGTGCAGCCCCCGAACGGCTGCCCTTTGACCATGCCGGCTATGACTGCATCCGCGACATGGCCACGCTGCAAGCCTGGATCGACCAGATCCGCGACATTGGCCATGTGGCGGTGGATACCGAAACCACCAGTCTGGATGAGATGAAGGCCGAACTGGTGGGCATCTCGCTGTGCGTTCAGGCCGGGCGGGCCTGCTATATCCCCTTGGGCCATCGTCAGGGTGGCGGCGATCTGTTCGGCTCGAACGATCTGGCCCCGGGGCAGATGCCGCTGGATCAGGTGCTGGCTGCGCTGAAACCGGTGCTGGAAGATCCGGCCATTCTGAAGATCGGCCAGAACATCAAATATGACTGGAAGATCTTTGCCCGCCACGGTGTGCGGATCACGCCCTTTGATGACACGATGCTGTTGTCTTACGCCATGCATGCGGGCCTGCACAATCATGGCATGGACGGGCTGAGCGAAACCTATCTGGGCCATGTGCCGATCCCGATCAAATCGCTGCTGGGGTCGGGCAAAAGCCAGATCACCTTTGACCGGGTGGCCATCGATGATGCGGTGAAATACGCCGCCGAAGATGCCGACATCACCCTGCGCCTGTGGCAGGTGTTCAAGCCGCGCCTGCACCGTGCGCAGGTCACTACCGTTTATGAAACGCTGGAACGCCCGCTGGTCACCGTGCTGGCCGAGATGGAAATGGCCGGCGTGCAGGTGGACCGCGATACGCTGTCGCGCATGTCCAACGCCTTTGCCCAAAAGATGGCAGGGCTTGAGGACGAGATCGCCACAATCGCCGGAGAGCCGTTCAATGTGGGCAGCCCCAAGCAGTTGGGCGAGATCCTGTTTGACCGCATGGGCGTTCCGGGCGGCGAAAAAGGCAAGGCCGGGGCCTATTCCACCGGCGCCGACGTGCTGGAAGATATCACCACGCTGGAAGACAGCCAGCCACAGGCAGCCAAACTGGCCGCATTGGTGCTGGACTGGCGGCAATTGTCCAAGCTGAAATCCACCTATACGGATGCGCTGCAAACCCATATCAATGCCGAAACCGGGCGGGTGCATACGTCTTACTCCATCGCCGGTGCCAATACCGGGCGTCTGGCCTCGACCGATCCCAATCTGCAAAACATCCCCGTCCGGTCAGAAGAGGGCCGCCGCATCCGCGAGGCCTTTGTCGCCCCCAGGGGCCGGGTCATCGTCAGCCTTGACTACAGCCAGATCGAATTGCGCATTCTGGCCCATATCGCCGAGATTCCGGCGCTGGTGCAGGCCTTCAAGGATGGCATCGACATCCATGCGATGACCGCCTCGGAAATGTTCAACGTGCCGCTTGACCAGATGACACCCGAGATCCGCCGCCAGGCCAAGGCGATCAACTTCGGCGTGATCTACGGCATTTCCGGCTTTGGCCTTGCCCGCAACCTGCGCATCCCGCGGGCCGAGGCTCAGGGCTTTATCGACCGCTATTTCGACCGCTTCCCCGGCATCAAGGAATATATGGCCGAAACGATCAAATTCGCCCAAGGGGCCGGCTTTGTGAAAACCCTGTTCGGGCGCAAGATCCACACACCCGACATCAATGCCAAAGGCCCCGGCGCGGGCTTTGCCAAACGCGCCGCCATCAACGCCCCGATCCAGGGCACCGCTGCCGATGTGATCCGCCGCGCCATGATCCGCATGCCCGCCGCCATTGCGGGGATGGATGCAAAGATGCTGCTGCAGGTGCATGACGAACTCTTGTTCGAAGTGGCCAGCGATCAGGCCGATGACCTGATCACCACAGCGCGCCGCGTGATGGAAGGGGCCGCCGCCCCGGCCGTGCATCTGAAAGTGCCGCTGGTCGTCGATGCAGGAAGGGGTGCCAACTGGGCCGAGGCGCATTGACCCTTCCGCTTCATCTTGGCCCAAATACTCCCGCCAGAGGCGGCCCCTCGCCGGTTGGCCGCAGGCCAGAGGCGAGGCAAAAAGAAAGGCCCTTCCCGCAAGGGAAGGGCGCTATTTGAAAACCGTTGCAGGCGGTGCGGCGATCAGTCGGCCCGGGCCACCATGCGGCCCATCACCCGACCGCCCAGGATGTGCAGGTGGTAATGCGGCACTTCCTGCACGCCATGTGCGCCGGAATTGGTGATGGCGCGAAACCCCTCACCCGGCTTGACGCCCGTCATCTCGCAGACCTTGGCGGCGGTGCGATGGAAATCGGTGATCTCTTCGGCACTGGCATGGGCCGCGAAATCGGCGAAATCAACGTAAGGCCCCTTGGGGATCACCAGCACATGCACGGGGGCTGCGGGGTTGATGTCGTGAAAGGCCAGCGTATGGGCACTGTCCAGCACGGTCTTGTTGGGAATTTCGCCGCGCAGGATGCGGGCAAAGATATTGTTCGGATCGTAAGCCAAGGGTCTGTCCTTTAGTCAACGAAAAGATATTCGGTCGCCGCGATCTCGCGCGCCTTATCCACGGGGATATCAAGGAATTCGGCCAGCGGCACGGTGTTTTCATCCACGCTGGCCGATTGCCGGATGCGGTGAAAGCCCGAAAAGCCGGCATCGCGGATGCGGTCGGATTCAAAGCGCACGTCATAGCGGATGGTCGGCAGCAGGCGGTCGATGGTTTCTTGCGGGGTGCGGTCGCCCGCAAGGCCAACGCGGCGGGCATGGCCGATCAGATAGTCATCGGTGAAATCGCATTCCACCTCCAGCAGCCGGACGGCCGCCTTGTCGTTGTAGAAATCCTGCATCAGATCGACATTCGCCGGGTCGATGCACAAGATCAGCTTGTCGGTTTCCCAATAGTCGAACAGCATCCGCACCAGCGCGCGGCGATGGCGGGTGCGTTTTTCCAAGGTGGACTGGATCCCCCCCAGATCGGGCAGATGCGTCGCCTCTTCGTTGAACAGATAGTCGATGGCGGGCATGTTGGTCACCTGCCGCACGCGATCGACCAGACGTTTGGCCACATGCCATTTCTTGCAGGTCACCATCATCAGCTGCCGTTCGCGCCCGATCGAACTTTCACGCTCCCAGAACCTTGGGGCAAAGCGGCGCCCGATGCGGCCCCGGCCTGTCAGAAACTGAAACAGGCTGCGGCCTTCGTTCGAGATCTGAAAGCGCACGTTCTGCGAAGTGTAGAGTTTGCCCAGACGGTCTTTCAGCGCCTTGGCATCCTGGCTGATCTTGCGTGCGAACAGATAATCCTGGCTGACCAGCAGGTCATAGTGATCGTTGTAAAACGTCACCGGCATGCCGTAATCGGTGAACATCAGGAAGGTCAGCGTGCGCGAGCGGATTTCATGTTCGGGCACCAGATGGCGCACCAACGTCTGGAAAAAGGTTTCGTCCGGAATCCATGTGGTGCGGAAGAACCGCAGCACATCCTTGCGGCGGGCCAGAAATTCCAGAATGAATTCAATGGTGCGCCGGCGCAGGCACCACCATTGCGAGCCGATCTGCATTTGCAGGTCCGCCGGCACCTTGCGGCGCAGGCCAAGTTTTTCCTGCAACCGCATGGACCGGTAGAACCATTCTTTCTGCGTGCGTTCGTTGAACAGGTGGCGATAGACCAGCCGTTCTTCCTTGATCCCCGTCTTGATCCAGTCAGAGTTGAAGAAATCGACGCTTTCGATGTAATCGACATCGTCGCGATCCAGAAAACTATGGGCATATTCGGCCGATTTGATCGGCATGCAATCGCCCGACAGCATGTAGAAATGTGTGGCGCGCGGAAATGCCTCGACCGCCGCTTCGACCGCCATCAGAGACGCGCCGACAAGGCTCCACTCGCCCCAGCCGCATTTGACACGGGTTTTGGTAAAGACAACGCCCGGATTGTCGGCAAGCGCCGCCTTGATCTGGTCGTAATCCTTTTGCGCCGAGCGCGCGTCATAATGGATGGCGACATAGTCACCGGCCGCGGTCAGCCGTTCGGATTGGGCAATCACGCCCTCCGGGTCTTTGTGGGTCAGCAGGATATAGGCGATTTTTGCCATATGGGCGACGATTTCCGCGGCAGACGAGTCACTGTTTCCCTAAATAGCTTTATCACACGTTGAAACGACAGCGTTTATTTGCGAATTTGCGGACAAGATGAACGAGCGGGCACAATAAGCCCGGCGAAACGGAGAGCAGTTGAATGGGGTTTCCCGGCACTTGGATGACGGAAAGCGAAAGCATGGTCTATCGGGTGGTGCCCAAATGCGCCTGCTCGTCGATCGGGCAGATCATGTTCTATTCCGACCATGGCACGTTTTTCGACGGCGATATTCATGACGCGAAAGAGGGCCTGCACAAATGGGCGCTGGAAGACAGCCAGCCGCGGATCGAAGCCAATGTGAAGGCGCATAAAAGCTATGCCTTTACCTGTGTGCGCAACCCCTACACCCGCATTCTGTCCAGCTTTTTCGACAAGATCGCGGGCATTCAGCGCAACGGCAAACGCTATCGCGGCAATCTGGTGCCGCAGTTGGCGCAGAAATACGGGGTTGAGGTGGGCAGCCCCGAGGATGATTTTGCCTTTGATCAGGTCAAAAGCTTTCGCCGCTTTTTGCTGTTTGCCCGCGACACCATTCGCTGGAAAAAACCGATGGAGCCGGACATCCATTGGTCGGCCATGTCGGGGCATATCTCGACCTATATCTGCAATGGTGGCCGCTATGACCACATCTTTTTCACCGAGCATTTCGATGACGGGATGCAGACGGTTCTGGATAATACCAAGCAAAAACATAAGGTTGATCTGAAAAAAATCCCCCGCTTTAACGAAAGCGAAGGTCACGGGCCCAAGCGGCTGCACCCGGTTGAGGACTATTTCGACGATCTGTCGATGCATCTGGTGTGGGAAATCTACAAGCGCGATTTCCAGCTGTTCAAATATGATTTCGAGAACCCGGGCAACAAGCTGCCCAAGGGCGAGATTGATCTGGCCGAGATCCACGCCAAACTGGGCGAGTGATTTTCCGCACCGCGGCACCTCGCCTGCCCGTCTGATCGCGCTAACTTGATCCGCAAGTGATTGGGAACGGGCGGACAGCTATGAAACAGGTGATCATCATGGGGTCCGGCCCCGGCGTTTTGCGGGCACAAGGCTGGGACAAGCGGGCCGGTCAGGTGCTGGTGGCGATCAACAACGCCTGGCAGGTGCGGCCCGATTGGGATTGGCTGATCCATCCCGAAGACTTCCCCGCCGACCGCTGGCCCAGCGCGCTGATGCCCGGTCAGGCGGTGGTAACGGCGGCAGATTATGTGCCGGTGCAGAACGACTTTGGCGGGTTCGTCTATGCAGGCGGGACCATGGCCTTTACGGCGGCGTATTGGGCGCTTGGGGCCTTGCGGCCCGATGTGATCGCGATGATCGGCTGTGACATGGTCTATCCCGCCACCGGGCGCACCCATTTTTACGGCACAGGTGAGGCTGATCCCCTGCGCGACGATGTGACCCTGCGGTCGCTGGAGGCAAAGTCGGCCCGTCTGATGGTGCAGGCTGCCGAACTGGGATGTGCCGTGGTGAACCTGTCAGAGGCGCGGGACAGCCGGCTGGTCTATCCGCGCGCCACGCGCGAAGGGCTGGCGGCCTTTCGCGCCTGGCAATTTGATCCAGTGTGCATTGCAGCCGCGCGTCTTGCAGAAACAGAGGCGGCCTACTCTGTCCCCTCGGGGCGCTACTGGACAGAGGCGGAGCGTTTCGATCCCACTGTGATCGACCGCATTGATGCCTTGTGGCTGCAGGCCGCGCAAACCCCGGCCAATGCCGGACGCTGGGCGCAGGGTCAGGGCAGTCTGTAAGACCGGTTGCCCTGGTCATCGGCGACCGTATTGGAGTCGATGATCTTGACGAGGAACGGCGTTGACATCGTTTCACCCCCTGCTGGCCCCATTTGCGAGGAATAGCTGATCATCACCAGTGGCGTGACCACAATGGTATCGGCCCCCTGCATGGCTGCCGTAAAGCTGCCCTCTCCGGACAGGGTGAAGGTCATCTGCTGGCCGTAAACCGACATGCCGTTGATCGTGCCATAAATCCGCAGAGCGCCGCCGGATGCGTAAGTGGCGGTGGCCTGAATCGTGGCGCTGGAAAAACCCTCCAGTTGGGTGTTGATCGGGTCGCTGCGCCAGGTGCCGGTCAGATAGCGGTTCGGGTCGAACTTCACCTCGGGCGGAAGGGACGCAAATAGAGGTTGCAGGGCCACAACCTTTTCGGCAGCGACCCAGTCGGCCATTCCTTCGGCCCAGACCAGCGTATCGCGCTTCAACTCGCCCCGTGCCACCATGGCGCGCAGATCAGCCTCGGCAAAGGGGCCCGTAGGCTGGCCGTTGACCGCCACGAAATGCGGCGCAATCCCCCCTTGTGCGGGGGGCGTCGGAACCAGTGGCGGGGGCGCAGGCAAAGGCGGCGGCGTGCCGCCCCCAATCACAGGACCCGGGGCTGGTGCCGGTGCGGGGTTTGGGGCGGGGGTCGGTTCGGGGGTCGGTTCGGGGGCTGGTGCCGGGGCTATCCCACCACCGGGCGTCGGAGCGGGCCCGCCTGCGATGCCGGGTGCCACACCATCACCTATTCCTGCTGAAATCTGGGCAGCCAATGGCGCAGCCAACACAGTCAGTGCCAATGCGGCTGTCAGGACAAAACCGCGGAAAACAGTGGTTTTCGACATGGAAACCCCCTTGAGACGGTATCTCTCAAGGGTGAACCTTTGCTCGGCGCCGATCAATGATTGTTTTTCAGCCAATCCTGTTGGGACAACACCTTGAAAATGCGCAAGAACAGAGTGGAATTCGCGCAGTCTTGCGCGAATCACCTCGGTTTCGGTTCGGTCGATTCGGCCTAGACCAACCCGTGCTGGCGGAACAGGGCCATCAGATCGGCCTCGGGGCGAGCGCCGATATGGCTGATGATTTCCGATGCCGCCACATTGCCCATCCGGGCGCAGGTTTCCAGATCATGGCCGTGGGTCAGCCCCCACAGAAACGCCCCGGCAAACAGATCGCCCGCCCCGGTGGCATCGACGATCTGGGTGGGCACGGCGGGCACATCCCACCGCTGACCATCAGACAGGATATGCGCCCCATGTTCGCTGTGGGTGCAGGCCACGATCTTGACCTCGGCCGCGGCCTGCGCCAGGGCGGATTCAAAATCATCGGTCTGATACATCGACAGCATTTCGGCGCGGTTGCAGAACAGCAGATCGACATCGTCGCGGATCATGCGGCGAAAGGCGTCGCGGTGGCGTTCGACACAGAACGGGTCAGACAGGGTGATCGACACGCGCCCCCCTGCCCCCTTGCAGGCGGCAATGGCCTTGGCAAAGGCGGCGTGGCTGTCGGGGCCGTCAAAGCGATAGCCTTCCAGATAGATCCATTCCGCCTGCGCCATCATCTCGGGGTCGATGTCTGACGGCTCCAGAAACTCGGTCACGCCCAGATAGGTGTTCATCGAGCGTTCGCCATCAGGCGTGACCACCACGATGCAGCGCCCGGTTTCATGCGTGGCGGTCTTGGGGGCAAGGGAGGTTTGATAGACCGCCCCTTGGGCGCGCAAGTCATGGGCAAAGATCGCGCCAAGCTGGTCATCCTTGACCTTGCCGACATAGGCCGTGCGCCCGCCCAGACGGGCCACGCCCGCAATCGTATTGGCCGCCGAACCGCCCGAGATTTCCTTGGCCGGGCCAATGCGGGAATAAAGATCAACGGCGCGATCCATGTCGATCAGCTGCATGATGCCCTTGCCGATGCCAGCCTGATCAAGAAAGGCGTCTTCGGCGCGGGCCAGAATATCGACCATGGCATTGCCGATGCCGACGACGTGAAACTGTTTCATTCGGTCTTGTCCTCGAACTGGCACCATTCCGCGATCGGGCAGGCGCCGCATTTGGGTTTGCGCGCGACGCAGATATACCGGCCGTGCAGGATAAGCCAGTGATGCGCGTGCAATTGGAATTCGGCGGGCACATGATCTTCGATGGCGCGCTCGACCTGATCGACATCCTTGCCGGGGGCGATGCCGCTGCGGTTGCCGACGCGGAAGATATGGGTATCCACCGCCTGCGCGGGCTGATGGAACCACATGTTCAGCACCACATTCGCCGTCTTGCGCCCCACACCGGGCAAAGATTGCAGCGCCGCCCGGCTGGAGGGCACCTCGCCGCCATACTGGTCGTGCAAGATCTGGCTGAGTTTGATGACGTTCCTGGCCTTGTTGCGATACAGGCCGATGGTCTTGATATGCTGGATCAGCCCCTCTTCGCCCAGGGCCAGCATCTTGGCAGGCGTATCGGCCACCGGCCACAGCGCCCGGGTGGCCTTGTTCACCCCGACATCGGTGGCCTGTGCCGACAGGGCGACAGCCACCAGCAGGGTATAGGCGTTGGTATGTTCCAACTCGCCCTTCGGTTCCGGTTCCGCCTGCTGGAACCGGGTGAAGATCGCTTTCATCGCGTGATAGTCAAGTTGCTTTGCCATAGCGGTTATGGACCACAAAGCCGCCAGCCCGACAAGCGTTTTGCCGCAGGAATCGGGTCGCAGATGCCGCAGGCGGGGCCTATGGTCAGCGCAAGGAGAGCCGCATGACCGATCTTTCGCCCGAATATCATTACAAGGTGATCGCCCGCGCCCTGCGCGAGATTGATGCCGCTGGCCCGGGCCTGACGCTAGAGGCACTGGCCGCACGGATGGGGATGAGCCCGGCGCATTTTCAGCGCACCTTTAGTCAGTGGGTCGGGGTCAGCCCCAAGCGCTATCAGCAATATCTGGCGCTGGACCATGCCAAGGACATGCTGGCCAACCGCGCCACGATGCTGGCCGCTGCCGAAGGGGCGGGCCTGTCCGGGGCCGGGCGGCTGCATGATCTGTTTCTGACATGGGAGGCAATGACGCCGGGCGACTATGCCCGCGCGGGACGCGGATTGACCATCCTGTGGGGCTGGTTTGACAGCCCGTTCGGCCCTGCCATCGTGATGGGCACCGAGAAGGGCATTTGTGGCATGGGCTTTGCCGCCGAGATGGGAGAGCAGGAGGCCTTTGACGATCTGCTGCGGCGTTGGCCGCAGGCGCGCTTTGTCGAAGATCCGGTGGCCCTGCGCGCTTGGGTGCAGGCGGCCTTTGGCGCGCGCAACGATGGCGCGCAGGCGCCGCTTTACCTGATCGGTGCCCCGTTCCAGATCAAGGTCTGGGAGGCGCTGCTGGCCATTCCTTCGGGCCATGTCACGACCTATGGCGAGATTGCACAGGTGATCGGCCACCCCAAGGCCGTGCGTGCGGTGGGAACGGCGGTGGGGCGCAACCCGATCAGCTGGCTGATCCCCTGCCATCGCGCCCTGCGCAAGGGGGGCGGATGGGGCGGCTATCACTGGGGAATGCCGATCAAGCGCGCCCTGCTGGCATGGGAGGCCGCGCGCGCCGACGCGAAAGACACTGCAACGTGATCGGCGAAAAGCTGCTGAAACCGGGTGGGAACTGTTGGGGGCGCAAGGGCGTTGCTATAAATGGATCGTCCCGATCTGTTCGGGTTTCAGAAAGACAAGAGGCGGCAGCTATGATGTTCAAGACCCCCCTTCTGATCGCGTCGGCGTCGTTGCTGGCGTTGACGGCGTGCGTTGACCCCAATGCCTATCCCGATGACCCGAATGCCCGGACGAAATCCGGTGCCGTAATCGGCGGTCTGGCAGGCGCGTTGGCAGGTGCCAATGCGGGCGGCGACGACCGGCTGGCCAAAGCCGTGGTTGGTGGTGCCCTTGGTGCCGCAGTGGGTGGCGCCATCGGTGCCTCGCTTGACCGGCAGGCGGCGGAACTGCGCGGCTCGATCAACAATCCGAATGTGACGGTGACAAACAACGGCAGCTATCTGACGGTGAACATGCCACAAGACCTGCTGTTCGCGGTAGACAGTGCCAGCCTGCGCCCTGACCTGCGGTCGGATCTGGGCAGCGTGGCGCAAAGCCTGATCCGCTATCCCAACAGCCGGATCGAAGTGATCGGTCATACCGACAACACCGGCAGCGCGGCCTATAACTATGATCTGTCGCAGCGCCGTGCCAGCGCGGTTTCGGCCGTGCTGACGCAGAACGGTGTGCCCTACGGGCGGATCACCACCATCGGTCGCGGCTTTGATCAGCCGATTGCCAGCAATGCCACGCCGCAGGGCCGTGCCCAGAACCGCCGGGTTGAAATCATCATCCGCCCGACCCAGTAAGTCGCCCCAGCCAGAGTTGCAAAGGGCCGGCCCTCGCGCCGGCCCTTTCGCGTTCGACCCAGATATTTGACTTGAGACCTTGACCAAGTGGTCATAGATTTTGACCAATACAGCCAGGTGCGCGCATATGCCATTTATGAAAATCCAGACGGAAAAGCTGTCGCAGTCGGTGGTTCGTCAGATCGAACAGTTGATCCTGCGCGGCATTCTGCGCCCGGGCGAACGGCTGCCTTCGGAACGTGAACTGTCGGATCGGCTGGGCGTGTCGCGCCCATCTTTGCGCGATGCGATTTCTGAATTGCAGGACCGGGGCCTGCTGACCGCCCGCGCCGGCGCCGGCGTCTATGTGGCCGAGGTGTTGGGATCGGCCTTTTCCGATGCTTTGGTGCAGCTTTTCGCCAGCCATGAAGAAGCCGTCTTCGACTATATCGCCTTTCGCCGCGATATGGAGGGGCTGGCCGCCGAGCGGGCGGCGCGGATGGGGTCGGACACCGATCTGAAGGTGGTGAACACCATCTTTCAGAAGATGGAGGCCGCCCATCTGAAGCGCGATCCGACGGATGAAGCGGCGCTGGATGCCGAGTTTCATCTGGCCATCATCGAAGCCAGCCATAATGTGGTGATGCTGCACATGATGCGGTCGATGTATGATCTGCTGCGCCAGGGCGTGTTCTACAACCGCCAGATGATGTTCAAGAACCGCACCACCCGCGATATGCTGCTGGATCAGCACCGGGCGATCAATGACGGATTGCAGGCGCGCGATGCGGTGGCCGCACGGGCCGCGGTTGAAGCGCATCTGAATTACGTCGAGAATTCGCTGGCCGAGCAGGTCAAGGCCGAAAAGCACGAAGCCATCGCCCGCCAACGCTTTGAGCATGAGATCAACCGCTGACACGACCGCGCAGGCAAGAAAAAACCGGCCCAAGGGCCGGTTTTTCAACTCTGATGATCGGCAAACGATCAGTGCAGTTTGGCTTCGACCTGCGTGATGGCGGCATCGATCGATGCAGCGGCATTTTCGGCCGTCATCTGCTTGGCCAAGATTTCGCCAGCGGCGGCAACGGCAATCGAAATTGCCTTTTCCCGCACTTCGCGCACAGCGCCGTTTTCGGCGGCGGCGATCTGCTCTTCGGCTGCGGCCAGACGGCGCGCAATCGACACTTTCAGATCAGCCTGGGCCTGAACGCCAGCGGCCTCGGCCTCGGCTTTGGCCGACGTCACGATCTGGTCAGCCAGTTCCTTGACTTCTTTCTGCTTGCGCTCGAACGAGGCAAGCAGGGCCTTGGCTTCTTCGCGCAGGCTGCGGGCTTCTTCCAGTTCGGCCTTGATCTGGGTGGCGCGCTTGTCGAGCAAGCCGATGATCATGCCCGGCACCTTGAAATACACAAGGATGCCAAGGAACAGCAGGAAGGCGATCAGCACCACAAAGTCGGTGTTGCGCAGGCTGAAGAACGGACCACCAGCAGCCAAGGCCGGGGTGGCCGTCAGGGCCAGAAGAACGGATGCGTATCTGATCATCATCTTACCCTTTCAGCCGTGCCGTCACGGCCGATGTCACCGAACGGGCATCTGCCTTGCCACCAAAGGCCGCGACGATTTCTTTCGCAGTGTCTTTGGCAACTTCGGTCACGGCCTCAAGTGCGCCCGCGCGGATTTCCGAAATACGGGCCTCGGATTCTGCGGTGCGTGCGGCAATCTCGACATCGGCTTTGGCCGTGGCGGCGTCCAGTTGTTTCTGGATTTCAGCCTTGGCATCAGCCACAATCTTGTTGGCCTCGACCTTGGCGGCGGCCAAGGCGTCGTTATAGGCCTGCTCGGCGGCAACGGCCTTTTGCTTAAGTTCTTCTGCGGCGGCCAGATCATTGGTAATCGTGCCCAGACGTTCGGCCAGAACGCCCCCGATGCGCGGCAGCGCGATGCGCGACAGCACGAAGAAGATCACGACCAGAGAGACGACCAGCCAAAAGACCTGGTTCGGCATCCAGTCAACGCAAAGCTGCGGCATGCCGATGGCACTGCCGACATCATTGACGCAAGTGCCAGCCTGGGCTGCACCATGTGCCGCATCGGCTGCGGTTGTTTCAGTTGCCATCTTGACCTCCGACGGACCCCTTTGAAGGTAGAAGGGGCGCCGAGAGCCGGCGCACCCCCCTTACGTAAGGATTCGAATTCGGATCAGACGGCGAACATCAACAGCAGAGCGACGAGGAATGCGAAGATCCCCAGAGCTTCTGCGAAGGCGAGACCGATGAACAGGGTAGCGGTCTGGCTGCCAGCGGCCGAAGGGTTGCGCAGGGCGCCGGCCAGGAAGTTGGCGGCCACGTTGCCCACGCCGACAGCGGCGAGGCCCGAACCGAGGGCGGCGATGCCCGCACCGATGAATTTGCCGAGTGCGGCTGCTGCTGCGAGTTCCATGTGATGCTCCTTACGATGGAATGGTTGTTCAGTAAGACCGGGTGTCAGTGCGACGGATGCAAGGCATCTTTCAGGTAGACACAGGTCAGGATGGTAAAGACATAGGCCTGGATCACGGCCACCAGCACTTCGAGTGCGTAGATCGCAGTGATCGCAAGGATCGAGGCGGGGGCAATCGCGGCGACAGCGGCAAAGGCTGCAAACACCTTGATCACCGCGTGGCCTGCCGTGATGTTGCCGGCAAGACGGATGGAATGGCTGACCGGGCGCACGAAGTATGAGATGACTTCGATCACCGCGATGACGGGGCGCAGGAACAGCGGCGCATCAGACATCCAGAACAGGCCCAGAAAATGCGCGCCGTTCTTGGCAAAGCCGATCAGCGTAACCGCAAAGAACACGCCAAAGCCCAGAACCGCAGTCACCGCGATGTGCGAGGTGGGCGAGAACGAGCCGGGGATCAGTGCCAGCATGTTGGCAAAGAAGATGAATAGGAACAGCGTCATGATCCAGGGGAAATACTTGATCCCGTCACGGCCCGTGACATCCTCGATCATCTTGTAGACAAAGCCATACAGAACTTCGGCAACCGACTGGATGCGGGTTGGCACGATGGCGCGGCCACGGGTGCCCAGAACGAACAGGGCCACGATGGCCAGAATGGCGATCGCCATCCACAGCGTCACGTTGGTGGGCGTGTACCATTGCACAGGCCCGTCACCAAACAGGGGCTTGACGATGAACTGATCCATCGGGTGAAAAACCAGACCCGATCCACCTTCGCTGTGTGCTTCCGTTGCCACGTCAATCTTCCTTTGCTTCGGCAGCCTCTTTGGCCGACCAGCGATCTTGCACTTCCTTGGCCGAGCGCAGCATGGTTTTCACCCCTGCGGCAAAGCCGAACCCTATGAACAGCACCAGAAAGATCGGCAAGGTTCCAAACAGGGAATCCAGCCCGTATCCGATGCCGAAACCGATCACCAGACCGGCCACCAGCTCTATCACCATCCGCCAGGCCAGATTGGCCTGAGAATAGTCTTTCTTCATGTGATGGACATCTTCCGGCGTGCCTTTGGCCCTGGCGATCCTTGCCTCAAGGTCCAGCAGGCGGGCCTTGTCATGCGGCAATTCGGGGTCAGACACGGGGATATGTCCCATGAAGTTGGTTGAGGGGGTGCTAATGCCTGACGGCGCCCGAGTCAACAACCCGTGAAAGGCTGAATTATTACGCGAATTCAGTGCGTTGACTTTCGCCCCCTGCCCTGCGGCCATTCCGCCGCACCCGTTTTCGCCCCTTTTCTTTATTCAACCGATTGGTTGATTGTGGCCCAAGCGGCAAAAGCGGCACCAAATGCTTAACCCCGCAGTTGACCATTCGCGCGCGATCTGGCCTAGGATAGCAGCCATGAGCGATCCCCTCTCCACTGTCTTTGCCGCGCTTGCCGATCCGACGCGGCGGGCCATCTTGTCGATGCTGCTGGAAGACGACATGGCCGTGACCGATGTCGCCGCCCCCTTTGAGATGAGCCTTGCCGCGATTTCAAAGCATCTGACCGTGCTGGCCGAGGCAGGGTTGATCAGCCGTGAAAAGCGGGGCCGGGTGATCTGGTGCAAGCTGGACCCTGACGCGCTGAAAGAGGCCAGCGTCTGGATGCAGGGCTTTGGCCAGTTCGACCCTGTGGATCTGGATGATTTCGAGCGGTTTCTGTTGGTCGAATTGCGCGACGACGCCGCGCCGGATGACACGGCAGAACCGCGATCCGACCTGCAAGAGATCTAGACCCGGCGCCGATCAGGCCCGTTGTCGCGGATTTGGCAACGCGGCGTTTCCTGCATGCCTTGCAGCAGGCCCGGACTTGCCCCGATTTCGCCGCATAGCCACGTCACACCGACACCAAGGGGCAAAGTGATAAAACAAGGAGGCCAAAATGTCGGCACTCATGTCGCTGTTGACCAAGTTTGGGCTGTTTGCCCCCAAAGCGCCGGTGGATGATGCCTTTGACCTACGGCTGACGCGGCTGCAAACCCGCGAGGCGCGGCGCGATGTGCAAGGCACGATTTTTGTCAGAGGTCCACTTTGACGCCGGGCAAATTCAACTCGTGCATCAGATCGCGCACTTCTTGGCGGGCTGCGATGTTTGACATGTTCAGCTGATCGACGCCGGTATCTTTCAGATCCAGCAGCGTGATCCCGCGCGGGAAAAGTTCGCGAAAGATCACACGCTCGGAAAAACCGGGGGCGACGCGAAAGCCGATGCGGCGGGACAAATCCTCAAGCGCCGCGCCGACCTTGCGTTTGTTGTGCATCTGTTGCGCGCCCATGCGGTTGCGCAGCACGATCCAGTCAATCGGCTTTAGCCCCGCCTGCGCCCGCAACTGGCGCGCATTCCACACCATTTCGGCATAGATCGACGGGCCTTTGACCTTGTTCGTCTCGGGGTCGATGCGGGCCAGCAGGTCAAAATCGACAAAGCTGTCATTCAGCGGCGTGATCAGCGTATCGGCAAGGCTGTGCGCCACCTGTGACAGCCGGGTATGGCTGCCGGGGCAATCGATGATCACGAAATCAGACACCGGATCAAGCGCCGCCACGGCCGCCGACAACCGCGCATCATAAGGGTTTTCGCCCGGTTGCAGGCTGGCCGGGTCAATCTCGGGCAGATCGCGGTAATCGGGGGTTGGCAAATTCAGCCCGTTACGGGCCAGATAGGCCCAGCGGTTTTCGATATAGCGGCCAAAGCTTTTCTGGCGCAGGTCCAGATCCAGCGCACCCACGCGAAAGCCCAGCCGCGACAGGGCCGTTGCCACATGCATGCAGGTGGTCGATTTCCCTGATCCACCCTTTTCGTTTCCAACAACGATGATATGCGCCATGGCCCCGGTTCCTTGATGCCCTACCTTGTCGGCAGGGGTCTTTGTCCCCTCTATTGGCAAGGGAACGCGGCAGAGGGAAGCCCCCTTGTGCAGGGATCGTAGGGGAAATCAGGCGATGAAACGAGAGGGCGGGCGCTATCTGGCGGTGACTGTGGTGATTGCGGCCACGGTTTTCGTGCATCTGCTGTGGATGCAGGCCTTGCGCGCAGTGTCTGCGGGCGCCCAGACCGGGATCTGGCCCGATGTTGCCTTTGGGCTGCATCAACTGTGGTTTTTCAATCCGGTTCTGTGGCAGGGGGCCCAGGCCTATCCGGGCGGTGCGGTGCTGATGTTTGTCACCCATGGGTTCGTGCACAGCGGGTGGGAACATCTGCTCTGGAACATGCTGCCGCTGGTTCCGCTGGGGGTTTATGCCTGCCGCCGGGTTGGCCAGATCGGGTTTCTGGCGCTGTATTTCGGGGCGATGGTGGTGGCGGCTGGCGTCTATGCGCTGACAGCCCGGCATGGGGCGGCGATGTTCGGGGCCTCGGGCGCGGTTTACGGGCTGGGCGGGGCCGTCTGGCTGTGGAGTGCGCGCGACGCGGCGGGGTGGCTGGGGCGATGGGTGATCCCGGCTCTGGTGGGTGCGGCCCTGGTGGCGCTGAACCTGTGGTTCCTGTCGCGCGGCATCGCCGTGGCCTGGACCCTGCATCTGGGCGGGTTTCTGTTCGGGGCCGCGATTGCAACGGCCACGGGCCGACGCGGGGCCGTGGCAGACGCGGGCGCATGAAAAAGGGCGCACCAGATGGCGCGCCCTTTTCAACCTTGGTGCAGGTCTTAGAAGCCCAGACCGGCGTATTTGTTCTTGAACTTCGACACACGGCCGCCGGTATCCAGCAGCTTGGCCGACTGGCCGGTCCATGCCGGGTGGGCCAGCGGGTCGATGTCGAGCGCCAGCGTCTCGCCTTCTTTGCCATAGGTCGAGCGGGTCCGGTAGGTGGAGCCGTCGGTCATCTTCACTTCGATGAAGTGATAATCGGGGTGAATGCCCTCTTTCATCTTCCTGGCTCCTCTTATTCGGATTTGGCTTTGTAGGTGGTGTTCTCGGCGATACGGGCCGACTTACCGCGACGGGTGCGCAGGTAATACAGCTTGGCGCGACGGACGCGGCCGCGACGGACCACTTCGATCGAGTCGATGTTGGTCGAGTAGAGCGGGAACACACGTTCCACGCCTTCGCCGAACGAAATCTTGCGGACGGTGAACGAGGCGGCGATGGTGGCGCCACCGCGGCGGCTGATGCAGACGCCTTCGTAGTTCTGCACGCGCGAGCGGGTGCCTTCGGTCACTTTATAGCCGACACGGATGGTGTCGCCTGCCTTGAAGTCCGGGATGGACTTGCCGAGCGCAGCAATCTGCTCGGCTTCGATCTGGGCGATGAGGTTCATGCGCCTTTTACTCCGTTCTGCCTGCGGTGGTTTCCGCAGAGGTGATGCCGCCAGAGAGCTCTTGGTCTTCGATCGGGTTCCCATCCGTGGATGAGCCCGCCAGAGGTCAGGCCTGCGTTCCTTTTGATGCCGCCCCGATGCCCCGTGATGGCCGGGGAAGAAACCGGCGCGGGCAATGGGAATCGGGCCCGATGGGCAAGACTGCCCCGGACCAGCGGGCTTTAGGGGATGGTTTAGGTGCGGTCAAGAGGCGTTCTTGCGGTGACTCTGACAGAGACGGGGCATAGCGCAAAGGAAATCAATGGGTTGGCACCGCGAATTCGAAATTTGTTCGGAAGTGGCGGCGGGGGGCAAGGGAGACGGGCTGAAGCCCGGCCTACGGGGGCACCGCAGGCTTAGCCTTTGCGATGCGTTTGCCAGAGATCGGGGCGGCGGTCGGCGGTCAGGGCCTCGGACTGGGCGCGGCGCCATTTGGCGATTTCGGCATGGTTGCCCGACAGCAGGACGGGCGGAATCTCATGCCCCTGCCAGACCGGGGGTTTGGTATATTGGGGGTGTTCCAGCAGGCCGTGGGAATGGCTTTCCTCGGCGATGCTTTCGGCATTGCCCAGCACACCGGGCAACAGGCGCACCGTGGCGTCAAGCATGGCCTGCGCCGCAATTTCACCGCCCGTCAGAACGAAATCGCCCAGACTGACTTCCTCGATCTGCCAATGATCGAGAACGCGCTGATCGACACCTTCGAACCGCCCGCAGAGCATGGTCAGCCCATCACAAGCGGCAAAGCGCCGGGCCATGGCCTGATCAAACCGCCGCCCGCGCGGCGACAGATAGATCAGCGGCCACTGCGCGCGCGGTTGGGTGACGCCTGCCATGGCCTGTGACAGGGCGGCATCGACCACATCGGCGCGCAACACCATGCCCGCGCCGCCACCGGCGGGCGTGTCATCGACATTGCGGTGCTTGCCGATGCCAAAGGGGCGCAGATCGGTGGTTTCCAGCCGCCAGCGGCCCAGATCCAGCGCCTTGCCGGTCAGCGACTGGCCCAGAACGCCGGGAAAGGCATCGGGAAACAGGGTGATGATCCGTGCCACCCAAGCACCGCGCACAGGCGGCGGGCCGCCCATCAGATCACGCGGTTGCAGCGTGGGCCGGATGGACAGGCGGCCATGCGATTTCGCCGGTTTGGCTGGCATTTCGGGTGTGTCACTCATGCCGCGCTGTTTAGCGGGCGGGGGGCAGCGGTGCAAAGGGAATCGCGGGTCAGAGCGGAGAGACGGGGATGTCAGGCGCCAAGGCTGGCCTGCTCGGCCTGTTTCATATGGTGCGCCAGGGCCGCGAGGGCCTGCTGCACCTGTGGGGGTTGGCTGTCGTCGATCGTGATTTCGATATCGCGCGATTGCGGGAAATCTGCGGCCAAGGCGGGGGTCTGATGCAGGGCCGCCAGCCCGCGTGTGGCAAACAGGGCCAGAAGATCGGGGCGCAGGCCCGCCAAGGAAAAGGCGGTGGCCGGGCCCCCGTGCAGATCGCCGCCCGGTGTGCGGGCCGGGTCGGTGGCCCAGAGGATCAGCCCCTGACGCAGGGCCAGACGCGGCGGGTGGGCATGTTCCAGCGCCGCTTCCAGCAGGGACAGCCGCAGACCGCCCTGATGCCCGCGCAGGGCCGCATCAAGGGCCTGTGCGGTCAGGTCGGGGTCGGCGCCTTCGGGCAGGCCAAGCAGCGTATCAACCATGACATCGCGCGGCCCGCCCGTCAGCGGGTGAAAGGCGGGGTCGTGGATCTGGCGCAAGGCATCTTGCATCAGCTGGTGCGTGGCATCGCCGTGCTGCGGGTTCCAGATCAGGCGCGACAGCGGCGTGGCCAGAAAGGCCAGCCCCACGGGCAAGACGGCGGGCAGATTGGGCACAAAGCCCGCCACCCCGCCAAGGCCCCGGCCGGTGGCAAAGAGGATCAGGACAAGCAGCGTGTTGACGGCCAGTTGGGCCATGGCGGCCAGCACCGTTTCGCCCGTCCAATCCGACAGGTCGCGCGGCCATTGGGCGGGGCGCATCACCACCAGCCACAGCGCGAAGAGGGCGATGAAGACAGGGGCGGCGTTCCAGCCCAGCCCGATCAGCCCGGCCAGAAGCGGGCCGAAATACAGCAGCGCCGAGGCGCCCATCAACAGCCGCAGGCGGTTTTGCATCGCTGCCCCTTGTCACATCGTCTGATCAGGTCAGAAAACGGGGTTTGGCGCGAAAAGGCAAGTCGGGTGGCGATTTTCGCGGGTTTCGGGCCTAGTCAAGGCCTTCGGGCAGATCGGCGATCACCTTGCCGCTGTGCAGATCGACCGTGGGCACATTGGCCATGGTAAAGGGAAGCAGCAGGGGCTGTTTGCGGCCTGTGGCGTCGATTTCCAGCAGATCGCCCGCGCCATGGTTGTGGACGGCACGGATCGCGCCAATGCGTTGGCCGCCAGTGTCGAACACGGCAAGGCCGATCAGATCGGTGTGGTAGAATTCATCATCGGGCAAGCGTGGCAGGCGGCTGCGTTCGGCGAAAAGGGCGGTGCCGCGCAGGGCATCGGCCTGCTCCTTGGTGGTCACGCCCGACAGGCGGGCGGCAAGGCCCCCGGCCACGCCGCGCGTCAGTTTCACGGTGAAACTGCGGCTGCCATCTTCGGTGAACAGCGGGCCATAGGCCGCAATCGCCTCGGGGTCAGAGCAAAAGGATTTGAGCCGGACCTCGCCTTGCACGCCAAAGGCGCCAGCAACCGAGCCCACGCAGATCCTGTCAGAGCCAGTCATGGCGGCGATCCCTTTTCACAGCCCGAAACAGTAACGTGCCCACCCGCATCCTGGCATCTGTCAGGGGCTTGCGCGCGTTCAAAACGCATGCCGGCCCAAAAGGCGGTGGCACAAAGGCCAAGTGTCACGGTTCGGCGCACAAGGCCGAAACCGGGCAGAAAGGCGGCCCCCATGGGGACCGCCAAGCATTTGAACAACCAGAGGATTATTCTTCGGCCGGGGCCGCAGCGCGCGCGGCTTTCTTGGCGGCGCGTTCTGCCATCTGCTTGCCCGGAACAGCCGATTTCGGGTTGTTGCGCACCTTTTTGGCCAGCACGCCCGCAGCTTCCAGGAAGCGGGTCACGCGGTCGGTCGGCTGGGCGCCGGTGGCCAGCAGTTCCTTGACGCGGTCGATGTTCATCTTGACGCGGTTTTCGTCATCCTTGGCCAGCATCGGGTTATAGGTGCCCAGCTTTTCCAGGAAACGGCCATCGCGCGGCATGCGGCTGTCGGACAGAACGATCGAATAATGCGGGCGCTTTTTCGAACCACCACGGGCGAGACGGATTTTGGTTGCCATGTCATATACTCCTTTTACGATGGCGGATACCGGCGGTAAGTGCCGGTTATTTCTGTAGTTTTTCGTGATGCCTGATGACTTCGGAGATGATGAAGGTCAGGAATTTCTTGGCGAACTCGGGGTCCAGATCGGCCTCTTTCGACAGCCATTCTAGACGCTCGATCTGCCGGGCTTCGCGGCTGGGGTCGCTGGGCGGCAGGTCATGCTCGGCCTTGAGACGGCCCACAGACTGCGTGTGCTTGAAGCGTTCGGCCAAAGTATAGACGAGGATCGCGTCCAGACGGTCGATCGACTCGCGGTGGTGTTTCAGCAGTTCGGCGGCGCGGGTGATGGTGTCGGTCATCTCGGCACTCATTTCTTCTTCATCAGCCCCGACAGGCCCGAAGGCAGCGACATGCCGCGCGGCAGGCCGGGCATGCCGCCCATTCCACCCATGCCTTCGCGCATGCCTTTGGCGGCGGCTTCCAGTTCGGCGGGGGACATCTTGGACGGGTCGGGCAAGCCGCCGCCGCCCAGTTTGCCGCCCATCATCTGCTTGACCATCTGCTTCATGCCGCCGCCTTTGCCCATCTTCTTCATGACATCGGCCATCTGCTTGTGCTGTTTCAGCAGGCGGTTCAGTTCGGCCACTTCCAGCCCCGCCCCGGCGGCGATACGCTTTTTGCGGCTGGCTTGCAGCATGTCGGGGTTGGCGCGTTCCTTTTTGGTCATCGAATTGATCAGCGCGATCTGGCGGCGCAGCATGCGATCGTCAAACCCGGCCTCTTCGGCGGCCTTGGCCATCTTGCCCATGCCCGGCAGCATGCCCATCAGGCCCTGCATGCCGCCCATCTTCATCATCTGTTCCAGCTGCATCTTCAGGTCGTTCATGTTGAACAGACCCTTGGAGAAGCGGCGGGCCATGCGTTCGGCCTGTTCGGCCTCAAACGTCTCTTGCGCCTTTTCGACAAGGGCAACGATATCGCCCATGCCAAGGATGCGGCCTGCGACGCGCTCGGCCTCAAAGGTCTCAAGCGCATCCATCTTTTCGCCAAGGCCGACAAAGCGGATCGGCTTGCCCGTCACGGCGCGCATCGACAGGGCGGCACCGCCCCGGCCATCGCCGTCCATCCGGGTCAGGACAACGCCGGAAATGCCCACCTTGCCGTCAAATTCGCTGGCCACATTCACCGCGTCTTGCCCGGTCAGGCCATCGACGACCAGCAGGGTTTCGCGCGGTTGGGCAATGTCACGGACGGCCTGCACCTCATCCATCAGCACTTCGTCGATATGCAGGCGGCCTGCGGTATCGAGGAACAGCACGTCATAGCCGCCCATGCTGGCCTGCGTCTTGGCGCGCTTGGCGATTTGCGGGGCGGTTTCGCCCTTGACGATGGGCAGGGTATCGACGCCGATCTGGCCGCCAAGAATGGCCAACTGCTCCATCGCGGCGGGGCGGTTGGTGTCAAGGCTGGCCATCAGCACGCGCTTGCCATTGCGGTCTTTCAGACGCTTGGCCAGCTTGGCGGTGGTCGTGGTTTTCCCCGAGCCTTGCAGACCAACCATCAGGATGGCTGCGGGCGGGTTGTCGATTTTCAGCGCATCGGCCGGGCCGTCACCCGCCAGAAACCGCACCAGTTCGTCATGGACGAATTTGACGACCATCTGGCCCGGCGTGACCGATTTGGTCACTGCGACCCCGGTGGCCTTGTCCTGCACGCGCTTGATGAAATCGCGCGCCACGGGCAGCGACACGTCGGCCTCAAGCAAGGCGACGCGCACTTCACGCAGGGCGGCGGTCACATCAGCCTCGGACAGGGCGCCTTGCTTGGTCAGGCGGTCAAAGACACCGCCAAGGCGTTCTGAGAGGCTTTCAAACATGCGCGTCACTCCTGACTTACGGGTTGCCCCGATATGGGGGCGGCAGCGGATAGGGCCAAGGGCAAAGCGGAAGGGCACCTGCGGGCGCAACGCGCTGGCAGATGGCGATCCCGGGATAAGCCCAAGGGACCGGAAGCCTGTGCCTCCGGGGAATTTGAACTGGCGGATATGCGTCTTGGGTGCCGGAGTCAAGGAATAAAGGCCATTTGCAAGCGAAAGCCCGCCAGACGCAGGGTCTGACGGGCTTTGCCGGGAGCTGGGGAGAGGCTGATCAGTCGTTGTCGATCTGTGCCGCATAGAGCGAGGTGAGTTCGGCCAAGCTGTAATCAGCGGCGTTGACACCCAGAGCGGCTGCCAGCTGCTGCCCACCGGCAGTGCTGCCCGATACGCTGGAGTGCTTGCGGGCCTCGCCCGAGACGATGAAGCTGATGGTTGCCGTGTCATCATCCCGCATGGCGCGGTCCAGACGCAGCAACTCATCCAGCGTGTAGCGGCCGGGTTCGACACCGAGGCTGTTTGCCAGCTGTGCCGCACCGGCGCTGGTGCCGCCCATGTCGGACCGGCTGACGCCAGATGACTGCTGCGAAAGGATGAAGTTGATTTGTTCTTGGTCGCCATCGCGCTGTGCATTGATCAGACGGGTCAGTTGGGCCTGAGTGAAGCCCTCGGACGAGACGCCGGCGATGGCCGCCAGTTGCGCCACCCCCGGAGAAACCGACTGGGCCATGGCAGCGCCGCCCGACAGAGCAGCGGCGAGAACGAGGGCGGAGATTGCAAAGTTACGCATGAGATAGTCCTTTTCATCTTGCGGTTCGGTGCGCCTTTAACGGACGCGGTGTCTTGTTCTGTCGGCCAATCCCGTTTTTAGTTTTGGCCGTCGTGATCCCTAGATGGTGCAGAAATTTTTTCTTTGTAATTCAGAAATTTAGGATCATGTCTGTGCGAATACGCACAGCACATTTCGGTGAAACTTCGTGAGTCTGCGCCACTTTTTGCCCCCTCCCCGCCCCCGGCTTCGAGAGACTGGACCCGATGTTTCAAGCAGGCCTGCTTGGCCTGTCTGGGGGCAGCGTCGGGGGTGCGCCATACTCACGGCGCAGTGAAGGATGGGAGGATCTGGCCCGCGAAATCGCTCTGAAAAGCCTCCTGCCGGTTATCTGGCGCCGAAGATGCCCGCCGTTTTTTTCGATGGCCTCGAACCGGCGCCTTGCCGCAGCACCATGATGGGGGCCAAGCGCCCCGATGGAAGCTGCGGCCTTTCGCGTTGCATTCCATGGGCTTGCCACTAGTCTGTCGGCAAAGGCGGAAACCCCCGCACGCCGGGTTTTGAAAAAGAGGCATTCCATAATGCAACAACCCAACTGGGATGAGATCCGCACAGCCTTTCAGGTGGCCCGGATGGGCACGGTCTCGGGTGCGGCCGAGGTGTTGGGGGTGCATCATGCGACGGTGATCCGGCATATTGACGCGCTGGAAAAGGCCCTGGGCACCAAGCTGTTTCAGCGCCATGCGCGCGGCTATACCCCGACCGAGTCGGGGCGGGATCTGTTGTCGGTGGCGCAGACCACCGAGGAGCAGTTCGCGCAGCTTGCCAGCCGGATCAAGGGCCAGGGCGAGGCGGTGACGGGGGAATTGGTCATCACCGCGATCGCCGGGATTTCGGGATTGCTGACACCGGTTCTGGCCAGCTTTCAGCAGGCCTATCCGGGGGTGATGGTGCGGTTTCTGACCGATATGCGGGTGTTTCGGCTGGATTATGGCGAGGCGCATGTGGCGATCCGGGCCGGGGCCGCGCCGGAAGAGCCCGACAATGTGGTGCAGCCCCTGGCGCGCATCCGCACCGGGCTTTATGCCGCGCGCAGCTATGTGGATCGCAACGGCCTGCCCCAAAGTGACGCCGAGTTTGACCGCCATCAGTTCATCAGCGTGGATAATGAAGCAACGCGCGCCCCGTTCTATCGGTGGCTGACCGCGACGGTGCCGCCCGAGCAGATCAGCTTTCGCTGCACCGAGCCTGCCGCGCTGGACGAAGCGCTGCGCCGGGGTGTGGGGATCGGGTTCATGTCAACCTACAAGGCCGATGCCGACCCCGATCTGATCGAAGTGATGCCGCCGCGCCCAGAGTGGGAGGCCCCTTTGTGGCTGGTAACGCATGTCGATTTGCACCGCACCCGCAAGGTGCAGGCCTTTGTTCAGCACCTGCGCGAAGCCGTGAAAAGCTGGCCCCTCTGACATGACCCTGACCCAGCCGCAGCGGGGCCATCTGGCGATGCTGGGCTTTTCGGCCCTTGTCGCCGGGTCGTTCAGCCTTGGGTCGGTGGCCGCGCCCTTTGTCGATGCGGCGGCGCTGACGACATTGCGGTTCTTGATCGCGGCCCTGCTGGTGGGGATCGCCGCGGGGCTGAGCGGCGGGCTGACCCGACGCATGTGGGCGGCACCCTGGCGCTATGGCGTGTTGGGGGCGTTGATGGCCGCCTATTTCGTCCTGATGTTCGAGGGGCTGAAAACCGCCCCGGCTGTGGCAACGGCGGCCGTTTTTACCCTGACGCCGGTGATGTCGGCGGGCTTTGGCTGGGTGCTGCTGCGCCAGGGCCTGACACTGCGCATGGCTGTGGCCCTGGCGCTTGGGGCAAGTGGCGCGCTTTGGGTGATCTTTCGCGGCGATTGGGCGGCGCTGACCGGGTTTCAGCTGGGCCGGGGTGAGGCGATCTATTTCTGGGGCTGCGTCGCACATGCGCTTTATACGCCCATGGTGCGGCGGCTGAACCGGGGGGAAAGCGCCATCGCCTTTACCTTTGGCACCATGCTGGCGGGATTTGGCTTGCTGACCCTTTGGGCCGGGCCGGCGGTGCTGGCCACCGATTGGGCTGCCCTGCCCGCAATCGTGTGGTGGACCCTGGCCTATATCGCCGTGGTCGCCAGTGCGATCACCTTTGTTCTGGTGCAATACGCCAGCCTGCGCCTGCCCGCGTCGAAAGTGATGGCCTATACCTATCTGACGCCAAGCTGGGTGATTCTGTGGGAGCTGGCCTTGGGTCGCGAAGCACCCCCGCTGGTTGTCAGCGCCGGATTGGGCCTGACTGTCGTCGCTTTGTGGCTATTGCTGCAGGAACCGCGCCCGCGTTGACCGTTTGGAAACCCTTTCCCGTTTGAATCCGCTCTATTGCCACATTTGCGCCCAAGTGTCTGGCAAAGGTAGGGACCAGAGCAGGAGAGTTCTTATGGCGGCAATCTTCATCCTTGCAGGCGGGTTACTGGGCTTTGCCTCGGCCATCGGGTCGATGATCCTGATTGATGCAAGCGTTCTGATGGCCTTGGGCATCTGGTGCGGGGTTGGCCTTGCCTTCTTTGCCATCGGCCTTGGCCTTGCCCTTGCCCCACGTCAGGCCGCGGCCCCGGCGCGCCAATCACAGTCGGCCTGAACCGCCGTTCGCAGGGCCTGTCACCTGTGGCAGGCGGCAAAGAATTGCCTTTTCTCTTGATTTTCTAGGGGTATTGCGGCATATTCTGGGGGCGACGTTATCTAATTCGACCACTGTCTCCGACTTCGGCCACAGCAATCGACTATCAGCTGACTGCGCCGGGCCGTCGCACTTCCGCGGGCGGCAATTCTAGAGGAGACTTCACGATGGCCAAGGGCACCGTGAAATGGTTCAATGAAACCAAAGGCTTCGGCTTTATCGCCCCGGAAGGCGGCAAAAAGGACGTTTTCGTCCACATCACCGCTTTGCAGCGTGCTGGCCTGACCAGCCTGAAAGACGGCCAGCCGGTGACGTTTGACATCGAAGCAGGCCGTGATGGTCGTGAATCGGCCACCAATCTGGCACTGGCCTGATCCACCTGCCGTTTCGGCGCAGTTCATTTGAAACGGGCATTTGCCATGCGCAAGTGCCCGTTTTCCTTTGACCCGGCCTTTGACATGGCCCGATTTGTGACAGCGTCCGCCTGAACCTATCCCCACCTGAACCACCCAAGCCCGCTACCAGCCTTTGGCCGAAAACAGGGCAGGCAGGCGTATTTCAAGCGCCAGCCGCAACGCCACGCGGCTAAGCGGGGCCCGAAGCAGCACAGGATCCATCCGCTGCTGCGGAAAGACCTGTTCGGCGCAATGCATCGACAGCAGAATCACCGGGGCGCGCCGTTCATCCGGCCCAAGGCGCCCAAAGGCGCGGCGCACGGCGGCCAAACCGTCAAAGCCATCGCAATCCACCACCACCAGATCGCAGGCCCGTGGATCGTCGCCAATCATCGTCAGACAGGCGTAAAGTTCGTCAATGACATCAAGATCAGCCCCCTGATGCACCAGACGCCGCGCCGTCTGGCCCAGCGGGCCATCCCGGGTGGCCAAAAGCGCCGAAAAGCAAGGCCGGCTTTCAGGCTGGCCGGGACCACTCAGCCGCAGCAGTTCCATTCCCTACCCCAACACCGTTGCGCAGATTGCGCTTGCCCCGTTCCCCCCCTTGCCTAACGCCTGGCAGAGGGCCACTCTGCCCCTGCAAGGCACGATCCTTTGATCAACGCGCACAGGGTGCAGGGGCAGCATGGCAAACCCGGATTACCAAAGCCTTATCGACGCCAAGACCTGGGACTTTATTCGGGCAACCGAAGCCGCCTATCCGTCCGATACGGCCAGCCTGACCATTGCCGATCAGCGCCGCATTTATGATGCGATGTGCGCGCGGTTTCATGCAGGCCGCCCGCCGGGGGTGACGGCCCGTGATGGGGCGATTGCGCAGGTGCCCTGCCGGTTCTATGCCGGGGCAGACCCGACGGTGCTTTATTTCCATGGCGGTGGCTTTGTCGTGGGTGGGCTGGACAGCCATGACGATATCTGCGCCGAAATTCGCGCGGCCACCGGCTTTGGTGTGGTGGCGGTTGATTACCGGCTGTGCCCCGAACACCCCCACCCCGCCGCCTTTGACGACGCTCTGGCCGTCGCCCTGGCCCTGCCGGGGCCCTTGGTTCTGGTGGGCGACAGCGCCGGCGGCACCATTGCGGCGGCTTTGGCCCATGCGTTGCGGGGCCGCAAGCCGGTGCTGGGGCAGGTTCTGATCTACCCCGCACTGGCGCGCGATCACACAGGGGGCAGCTATGTGACCCATGCCCATGCGCCCCTGCTGACGGCTGCGGATATGGAATTTTATGCCGCGATCCGCCACGGCGGAACTGTGCCCGACCAGCCCGACCCCAGCGCCACCCCTTTGGCGGCCGGGGATTTCAGCGGCCTGCCGCCGACCCTTGTGGTGGCTGCCGAATGTGACCCGCTGGCCGATGATGCTCCGGCCTATGCGGCCAAGGTGCGGGCCGCCGGGGGGCTGGCCTGGGCCATCACCGAACCGGGGCTGGTTCACGGATATCTGCGGGCGCGCCATTCGGTGCCGCGCGCCGCCGCCAGCTTTGACCGCATCACCCGCACCATCACCGCCTTTGCCAACCGCATCTGGCCCTTTGGAGACGCGCCATGAAAGATCATCTGAACATCACCCATTGGGCCGAACGCACCGACATGGCCGCCGCCTTTCAGTGGGCGGCGAAACTGAACCTGCATGAGGCTGTGGCCAACCATTTCAGTCTGGCCGTCAATGACAGTGGCAGCCGTTTTCTGATCAACCCGCGCGGGCGCCATTTTGCGCGGATCACGGCCAGCAGTCTGGTCGAGATCGACGCCAATGACCCCGAAACGATGAACCGCCCCGATGCGCCCGATCCAACCGCCTGGGGCCTGCATGGCAGCCTGCACCGCGCCTGCCCCCATGCCCGCTGCGCCATGCATGTGCATTCCATTCACGCCACGGTTCTGGCCAGCCTGGCAGATTCGCGCTTGCCCTCGATCGATCAGAACACGGCGATGTTTCACAACCGGGTCGTGGTGGATGACCACTATGGCGGCATGGCGTTTGAAGAAGAAGCCGCCCGCTGCGTGCAACTTCTGGCCGATCCGAAGATCACCACCATGGTCATGGGCAACCATGGCGTGCTGATCATCGGTCGCACGGTCGCAGAAACCTTCAATCGCCTCTATTACTTCGAACGGGCCGCTGAAACCTATATCCGCGCACTGCAAACCGGCCAGCCCCTGCGCCACCTGCCCGATGCCATCGCGGAAAAGACCGCACAGGAATGGGAGGCCTATCCCGGCTTTGCCGAAGACCACCTGCGCGAAATCAAGGCCCTCTTGGACGAAACCGCATCGGCCTATGCCTCGTGACCCCAGCTTTCATCTGTTCATAAATATCCTGGGGGGAGCCGAAGGCGGGGGGCAAAGCCCCCCTGACATCACGGCTGAAAGAACGGCTTTGCCCGCATGGATGCGGGCACCGGCACCCCCAATCGCGTCAGGATCGACGGTGCCAGCGCCAACTGGCCCAGCACCTCGTCTGGTGGCGGCATCGGGCTGTCACCGAAATAGTAAAAGGCGAACTCCTGCTGCAACTCGCCCGTGCCGCCGTGATGGCCGCGTGCGTCTTGCCCGTGGTCGGCGGTGACGATCACCTCATAGCCCTGATCGCGCCAGCGCTGCACAAAGGGGGCCAGCATCGCATCCATCATATAGCAGGCGTTATCCATTTCTTCGCAATCGTGGTAGAAACGGTGGCCCATGCTGTCCAGCGTGCAGGTGTGCAAGATACCGTAATCAATGCCCTTCACCTCGGCCAACCGGGTCAGGGTGGCAAAGAGATCGACATCTGATGGCGTCATCTGGTTGATGTTGCCATAGCCCGTCATGGTGTGGAACCGGCCATGGTGGATCGGCCCGGCCTCTTCGTCATATTCGATGTCGCGCACCAGATCGAAAGGCGCGCGCTGAAAGAATTCAGACCAGAAGCTGTGGGTCACCGCGCCGGTGCGTTTGCCGGCGCGCGCACATTCGGAAAAGATATCGGGCAGGTCCAGCTTGCGCACGGCCTCATTGCCCCAGACATGATGCACCTGCGGGGGCACGCCGGTGTGGATCGAGGCATAGCATGACGCGCTGGTGGACGGCAGAACCGAGCGCATCCGCCAGACCCGCGCATCGCCATTCTGGACCCAGCCTTCCAGATTGCCGAACAGACGGCGCCAGTTGCGATAGGGCACCCCGTCAAGAATGATCAACAGCAGTTTCCGGCTCATGGCACACTCCTGCCCCGCCCAAGCCGCGGATGCCCGTGGCGGGGTTGTTTATGAACAGATGACGTCAGTTATCGGCGCTTTCCATCTTGCGATGGCGGATCACCTTTTCCAGCCAGCCCAGTTCCATTTCGGGCACGGATGACAGCAACAGATCGGTATAATCATCAAAGGGCGGGGCCAGAACATCGGATTTCTGCCCATAGCGCACCACCTGACCGCGATACATGACCGCGATCTTGTCGGCGATGGCTTTGACCGTGGCCAGATCATGGGTGATGAACAGATAGGCCACATTTTCCTTGGCTTGCAGGTTCAGCAACAGCCTCAGGATGCCATCGGCCACCAGCGGATCAAGGGCCGAGGTCACCTCATCGCAGATGATCAGCTTGGGCTTGGCCGCCAAGGCGCGGGCGATGCAGACACGCTGCTTTTGCCCGCCCGACAATTCCGCCGGATAGCGATCGGCATAGCCTTCGCCCATTTCGATCTGATCCAGCAGTTCCTGAATCCGCTTTTGTTTGGCCGCACCTTTCAGGCCAAAGTAGAATTCAAGGGGGCGGCCGATGATGGTGCCCACGGTCTGGCGCGGGTTCATGGCGGTATCGGCCATCTGATAGATCATCTGCACTTCGCGCAGGTCATCGCGGCTGCGCGCGCGTTGATCGGCGGTCAGCGTGCGCCCCGAAAAGGTGATCTGCCCCTGCGCGGGCGGCAACAGACCGGTGATCACCCGTGCCAGGGTTGATTTTCCCGACCCACTCTCGCCCACGATGGCCAGGGTCTGGCCCGGCGCCACATCGACATTCACATTCTTCAGCACGTCGAAATTCGTGCCCCGATAGCGCGCCGTGACGTTCTGCACCGTCAGGATGGGGTCGGCCTGCGGCTTTTCCTGATGGTCGATCGAGCGCACAGAGACCAGCGCCTGAGTATAGGCCTGGACAGGGCGATGGATGATCTGCCCGGTGTCGCCGTATTCCACCTTTTTGCCGGATCGCAGCACAAGGATATCATCGGCAACCTGCGCCACCACGGCAAGGTCATGGGTGATATACAGCGCCGCCACCCCGGTATCATGGATCGCATCCTTGATCGCGGCCAGCACATCGATCTGGGTTGTCACATCCAGTGCCGTCGTCGGCTCGTCAAAGATCACAAGATCGGGCTTGGGGCACAGGGCCATGGCTGTCATTGCGCGCTGCAACTGCCCGCCAGACACCTGATGCGGATAGCGGCTGCCAAAGGTTTCAGGCTTGGGCAGGCCCAGCTTGCCAAACAGCATCACCGCGCGCTCTTCGGCTTCGGCCCGGCTCATCACGCCATGGGCAAGGCTGGTTTCGATCACCTGATCCATCAGCCGGATCGCCGGATTGAAGGCCGCAGCCGCCGATTGCGCGACATAGGTCACTTCGCGCCCCCGCAGTGCCCGCAGTGCCGATGGCCCGGCAAGCCGGATGTCGCGGCCGTTCAGCCGGATCACCCCGCCCGTCAACCGCACCCCGCCCCGGCCATAGGCCATGGACGACAGGCCAATGGTCGATTTCCCCGCGCCGGATTCGCCGATCAGCCCCAGCACTTTGCCTTTTTGCAAGGCAAGCGACACGTCATCAACCAGCACGACATCTTTCGGCGGCTCGCCCGGCGGATAGGCGGTCGCCTCGATCCGCAGGCCCGTGATCTCTAAAAGCGCGTCACTCATCGCCTGTCTCCTTTGGCCTTTCTTCTGGCCCAACTATCGCAAGGGGGGCCGGGGAGCTGCCCCCCGGCCAGTGTCACCACGCCAAGCCGTGGCCAGACTTATCCACGCCCGCCCTTCAGGCTGGTTGTGCGGCTTAGCACCCAATCGGCCACCAGATTGACCGAAATCGCCAATGCCGCGATGGCAAAGGCGGGGATCAGTGCGGCGGGGATGCCATAGACCAGACCAGCCGAGTTTTCTTTGACGATGCCGCCCCAATCGGCCATCGGCGGTTGCACGCCAAGGCCCAGGAACGACAGGGTCGAGATGAACAAGACCGCAAAGATGAAGCGCAGGCCCAGCTCCGCCACCAAGGGCGACAGGGCATTGGGCAGGATTTCGCGGAAGATGATCCAGCCCCAGCCTTCGCCCCGCAGGCGCGCGGCCTCGACATAATCCATCACCACGATATCGGCAGCCACGGCGCGTGACAGGCGGAAGACGCGGGTGGCATCCAGCAGACCGATCACCACGATCAACACCGGAATCGTGACCGGCGTCACCGACAGGATCACCAGCGCAAGGATCAGCGACGGGATCGACATCGCCAGATCGACCAGACGCGACAGCACCTGATCAGCCCAGCCCCCCAAGACAGCGGCGGTAAAGCCCAAAACCGAGCCCGTGACAAACGACAGGATCGTGGCGGCCGAGGCGACAAAGATCGTCGTGCGCCCGCCGTAGATCATCCGGGTCAGCATGTCGCGGCCGATGGCATCGGTGCCAAACCAATGGTCGGCCGAGACCGGATCCCAGACGCCCCCGACGACTTCGCCCACGCCATAGGGCGCGATCACATTCGCCAGAAGCGCCCCGATGAAAAAGGCCCCTGTCAGCACAAGGCCCAGCATTGCGGAAAATGGCATCCTCATTTCGGGTGCCTCAATCTTGGATTGGCAAGGATAGAGATCACGTCAGCCATGATGTTCAGCCCAATATAGACGGCGGCAAAGACAAGACCCACGGCTTGCACCACCGGCAGGTCACGCTTGGTGACATGGTCCACCAGATATTGCCCCATACCGGGATAGACAAAGACCACCTCGACCACGACCACGCCCACCACCAGATAGGCCAGGTTCAGCATGACCACATTCACCACCGGTGCGATGGCATTGGGAAAGGCGTGGCGCCAGATCACCGCCATGGGCGACAGGCCCTTCAACTCGGCCGTTTCGATATAGGCCGATTGCATGACGTTCAGGATGGCCGCACGGGTCATCCGCATCATATGGGCCAGCACGACCAGCACCAGAACGATCACCGGCAAGATCACGGCATTCAGCCGCTCGATGATGCCCATGCCGGGAAAGACCATGGCGACCGAGGGGAAAAGCTGCCACTTCACCGCAAGGAAATACAGCACGATATAGCCCACCACGAATTCGGGCAGCGAAATCGTTGACAGCGTAACGCCAGAGATCACCTTGTCGGGCCAGCGCCCGTTATAGCGCGCCGCGATCAGGCCCAAGAGAATGGCCAAGGGAACCGAGATCACCGCCGCCCAGAACGCCAGGAACAGCGTGTTGCCCAGGCGTTGGCCGATGGCCGCGGCGATGTCGGTCTTGTTGGTCAGCGACGTGCCAAGATCGCCGGTGAAGATGCCGCCCAGCCAGGCGAAATATCGGGTCAGCGCCGGCTGATCGAGGCCCATCTCGGCGCGGAGGTTTGCAAGGGCCTGCGGTGTTGCCGACTGGCCCAGAATGGCCTGTGCGGTATCACCCGGCAAGGCCTCGACGCCCAGAAAGATGACCGCCGAGACCGCAAGGAGGAGAAGGCAGCCCAGCGCAAGGCGCTGGACCACCAGAGTTACGATCGGATGCACGCAGCCAGCCCTTATGCCAACCAGCAGCGCGACAGCGCCTTGCCGTTCATCAGCTCGCCATTCGGGTCGGCTTCCCAGCCCGCCACGTCATCGCGCACGCCATCAACGAAATCGTTGAACATCGGCAGGATCAGCCCGCCTTCGTCGCGCACGATATGGGCCATTTCCGAATACATCGCCTTGCGCTTTGGCGCATCCAGTTCCGCGCGGGCCGCGATCAGCAGTTCGTCAAACTTGGCGTTCTTGAACTTGGTGTCGTTCCATTCCGCCGTTGACAGATAAGCGGTGGAATACATCTGATCCTGCACCGGACGCCCGCCCCAATAGCTGGCGCAGAACGGCTGAACGTTCCAGACATTCGACCAATAGCCGTCATCCGGCTCGCGCTGGATTTCCAGCGGGATACCGGCAGCCTGTGCGGTTTGCTGGAACAGCTGTGCCGCCTCGACTGCGCCGGGGAAGGCACCTTGGGCGGTGCGCAGAATGATGGGCGAGCCATCATGACCCGATTTCTTGTAGTATTCAGCCGCTGCCGCCGCATCATATTCACGCTGCGGGATGGTGTCGTCAAACAGCGGATAGGCCGAGTTGATCGGGAAGTCATTGCCGACCGACCCCAGACCGCCAAGGATCTTTTCGACCATTTCGCCGCGGTTGATCGCCAGTTTCAGCGCCATCCGCAGATCGGCATTGTCGAACGGGGCCTTGTCGACATGCATGATAAAGACGTAATGCCCGCGGCCCGGCACGTTCTTGATCTGCACCCCCGGCACGCGCGCGATCAACTGGGCAATCTTGGGATCAACCCGGTTCATCATATGCACCTGGCCCGATTGCAGCGCGGCTGCGCGGGCGGTGCCATCGTTGATGACCAGAATTTCCACCTGGTCGGCATGGCCGGTTTCGGTATCCCAGTAATTGGCGAATTTCTCAAAGCCGTGACGCACGCCCGGCTCGTTCACCACCACCTTGTAGGGGCCTGCGCCCACGCCTTCGGTTGGATTGTCCACGCCCCCATTCGGCTGAATGATCAGGTGGTAATCGGCCATCAGGAACGGCAGGTCGGCATTGCCCGCAGCCAGTTTCAGCGTGACCATATCGCCATCGGCCGACATGTCGGTGATGCCCTGCACAATGCCCAAGGCCCCCGATTGCGACTTTTCATCGGTGTGGCGCTTCAGCGTGGCGATCACATCCTCGGCCGTCACAGTCTTGCCGTTGTGGAATTCAACGCCTTGGCGCATCTTGAATTTCCACTCGGTCGCATCGGCATTGGCGCTGACTTCTTCGGCCAAGCGATACTGAATTTCGCCCGTGGCCCCCACATCGACCAGCATTTCTCCCCAGGTCATGTTGATGGCAAAGGGCACTTCTGATGCGGCCAGCGCCGGATCAAGCGAATTGGTGGATTCGCCGCCCTGCATCCCTGCCCGCAAGAGGCCGCCCTTTTTGGCCTGCGCCTGAGCAGCCTTGCCATACAGCGCCGAGGCCAGCCCGGCCGACAGGCCAAGCGCCGTGGTGCCGCCCACAAATTCGCGGCGGTTCATCTTGCCAGCTTTGGCCGCAGCCACAAAGCGGTCGAGTTGTTCAGACATAGATCGTCTCCCTGTTGTCGTTCTTGGTGTTTTTGTTGATTACGCAATCAATAACCCGCATCGCAGGCAGCGGGCAAACCTTTTTCTGTCGAGCGGCCGAATTGGGGGCCGCGTTCAGACCCATAGGCGCGGCACCTCCTCGTGAAATACACGGTCAAAAACCTCGGTGCCATTTTCCCAGGCGGTCAAGCGCGCCTCATGCACCAAATGGGTGGCCGTGGCCGTCATCCGGGCCGAAACGACGGTGCGCACCGACCAGTCCCCGCGCGACAACCGCTGTTCCCAATCATGGATGGCAACGGCGCTTTGCGGATCATCGGGGGCGATCTCCCAACGCTCTGACATCGTTTCCCCGGTGCACAGGCCATGGGTCAGGTTTTCCTGGTCACCCAGATCATCGTGCACCATCAGAGCCCGGCGGCCCGTGATCAGATCCTGTTCAACCCAGCGTCGGCTTTGGCCCGCGCGGATCACCCGATGCCGCCATTCGGGCGCGGCCTCGGGCGCAGGCGGCTGCCAGCCGGGGCTGTCGCCCTGATGCACGGGCAGCAACAGATGCCCCCCTGTCACTGTCAGCACCGCCGCTTCGGGCGAGGGCCAGAGGAACGGCCAATAGCTGGTGGACAAGGCCAGCCGCAAGTGATGCCCCGCTGCCAGCCGATAGGCCATCTGGTCCAGGGTCAGGGCCACATCGACCACCTGCCCCGGCACCATCTGCGCCGGCGTGCTGCGGCTGGTGCGGTGGCACAGGTTCAGCATCCCATGGGCGATGCGCACCGAGGAGCCGTCGGGGGCCACATCGCACAGCCGCGCCACCACAAAGGCCAGGGGCTTGTCCGAGGCCAGCCGCAGATGCAGGCGCGCGGCCCCCAGCAGATCAAGCGGGGTCTTCTGCACCTTACCGTCGAAACACAACGACAGGGCATCATCTGCCGCCTGATCCCCCGGCATTTCGGCATTCAGACCCATCGGAAAATACTCACCCGCCGCCAGCCCCAGATGCTGGGGGCTGGCGATCGTAAGCGCAAAATCCGGACCATGTTCCGGCCGCAACTGCCCTTGGGGGCCAGACGCCCCCATGGCCGCCCCCAGATGCAGGGGCGTGACCGTTACCCGGTTGCTGGGCCACTCGGTCTCGGCCACCCAATGCCCCGGCCTGTCTTTGGCGCAGGCATCGGGCGGGGCGGAATGCATCATCCAGACCCGATAGGCCGGGTCTGCATCGGCACCGTTGTCGATGCCTTTCAGCCAGCGGTCCCACCAGCGGATGGCCACCTGCAAAAAGCCGATCGCAGGCCCCGGCACCGCCGTATGCGGGTATTGATGCACCCAAGGCCCCACAATCCCCTTGGCCCCCACATTGCGCACCAAGGCATCGACCGTGTTCATATAGCCATCGGCCCAACCGCCAAACGACAGCACCGGCACCTGCACACGCGCATAATCCTGGCAGATCGACCCATGTTGCCAATAGGCATCGCGCGCCTGATGCCCGGCCCAGCGGGGGGCCAGAAAACGCAGATTTTCCAGCCGCCGCAGCCAGTCTTCGCGCCAGTCGAGCCGCAGGGCGGGATCGGCGGGGCGGCTGGAATATGACAGCATCACCGCCCCCCAGCCGAAATTCTCGCCCATCAGGCAACCGCCCTTGAAATGGATGTCATCGGCAAAGCGGTCTGTGGTGGAACAGACCGACAGCACGGCCCTTAGCGCCGGGGGCTGAAGAAACGCGGTTTGCAGGCAGTTAAAGCCCCCCCAGCTTTTGCCCATCATCCCCACATGACCCGTGCACCAGTCCTGCGCCGCGATCCATGCGATCACGTCACAGGCGTCTTGCAATTCCTGCGGGGTGTATTCGTCCTCCATCAACCCTTGGCTATCGCCATTGCCGCGCATATCGACACGCAGACAGGCATAACCGTGCCCCGCGACATAGGGGTGCATCCGTTCATCCCGCGGCAGGGTGCCGTCGCGCTTGCGATAGGGGATATATTCCAGCACCGCCGGAACCGGCCGCACGGCAGCATCCTCGGGCATCCAGACACGGGCCGACAAACGGGTGCCATCGGGCATCACGATGGCCATATCCTCAAATTCAACCAGATTTCTTTCGAATTCCGTAACCACTTTCATGCGAAGGCTCCGGCATGCCGTATCTGGACGGGCGCTGTCGTTTGGGGGAAAGACGCGGTCGGGGCGACGGCGCAGCCTCGCGCCACGCACAGCAGGAGACAAGACCGATGACCGACCGCCCGAATATTCTGATCATCATGGTGGACCAGTTGAACGGAACGTTGTTTCCCGATGGCCCTGCCGAATTCCTGCATGCGCCCAACCTGCGGCGGCTGGCCGACCATTCGCTGCGCTTTCAGAACTGCTATACCGGGTCGCCGCTGTGTGCGCCGGCGCGGGCCTCGTTCATGTCGGGGCAATTGCCGCGCCGCACACGCGTGTATGACAATGCCGCCGAATTCGCATCCGACATTCCCACCTATGCCCACCACCTGCGCCGTGCAGGCTATCTGACGGCGCTGTCGGGCAAGATGCATTTCGTCGGCCCCGACCAGATGCATGGGTTCGAAGAACGCCTGACCACCGACATCTACCCCGCCGATTTCGGCTGGACGCCCGATTACCGCAAACCCGGCGAGCGGATTGACTGGTGGTATCACAACCTTGGGTCGGTCACCGGCGCGGGCGTGGCCGAGATCACCAACCAGTTGGAATATGACGATGACGTGGCCTTTCAGGCGGTGCAGAAACTGTATGATCTGTCGCGGGGGGCAGATCAGCGCCCGTGGTGCCTGACGGTCAGCTTTACCCACCCGCATGACCCCTATGTTGCGCGGCGCAAATACTGGGATCTGTATGACGGCGCGCCCGAAGTGGAACCGCCCGCCGCCATCGCCTATGCGGATCAGGATCCGCATTCCCAACGGCTGATGGATGCCTGCGACTGGCGCAACTTTGACATCACCGATGACCATATCCGCCGCGCACGGCAGGGCTATTTCGCCAATATCTCTTACATCGACGACAAGGTCGGCGAGATTTTCGCGGTGTTGGAGGCGACGCGGCAAGAGGCCGTCGTGATCTTTGTGTCGGACCATGGCGATATGTTGGGCGAGCGCGGTTTGTGGTTCAAGATGAATTTCTTTGAAGGCTCGGCCCGCGTGCCGCTGATGATCTCGGCCCCCGGCTATGACCCGGCGCTGATCACCGATCCGGTGTCGACCATTGATGTCACCCCCACGCTGGCGGCCCTTGCGGGTGTCGATCTGGGCGAGGTTGCGCCCTGGACCGATGGCGTCAACATCCTGCCCCTTGCCGCTGGCGGCAAGCGCCCGATGGTGGCGATGGAATATGCCGCCGAGGGCACGATCACGCCGATGGTGGGCCTGCGCGAAGGGGCGTGGAAATACATTCGTTGCCCTGCCGACCCCGAATTGTTGTTCGATCTGGCCTCTGATCCGGGCGAGAGCCGGAACATGGTGGGCGACCCCCGCGCTGCTGAAATTCTGGCCTATTTCCGCAAAGCCGCCGATGCCCGTTGGGATTTGCCCGCCTTTGATGCCGAGGTTCGGCAAAGTCAGGCACGGCGGTGGGTGGTCTATGAGGCACTGCGCAACGGCGCCTATTTCCCCTGGGATTATCAACCCCTGCGCGCCGCGTCGGAACGCTATATGCGCAACCACATGGATCTGAATGTGCTGGAGGAGTCGAAACGCTTTCCGCGTGGCGAATAACGGGGGCCTGCCCCCCGCCAATGGCCATGGGGGGATCGGCCTATCTGGCATCTTCCAGCACAAGGGCCGCCCCCTTCCACCCCATCAAAATCGCCGGGGCATTGGTGTTTCCGGCGATCAGATTGGGGAAACTTGACGCATCAATCACCCGCAGCCCATCGACCCCACGCACCCGGCAACGATGGTCCAAAACACTGGTCGCCGGGTCTGCCCCCATCCGCGCGGTGCAAGAGGGGTGATAGACCGTGCCCGAGCGTTTGCGAAAATCGTCGATCAGGGCCTCGTCCGTCGTGACCTCTGGCCCCGGCCGCAATTCTTCGATGATCAGCCGCTTCATCGCCGGTTGCGCCGCCAGATGGCGCAGGAACTTTACGGCGGCCAGCATCTCGGTCACGTCGTGATCGGTGGAAAAAGCATTGGCCGTGATCACCGGATGGGCCATCGGATCGGGGCTGCCCAGCCGGATATGGCCCCGGCTGGTCGGGCGGCAGTTCGACAGGCCCAAGGACAGGCCAGACCACGGATCGGGGTTCAGGATCGGCCGCTCGCCGTCACGCGGGATCAGCGTTGAAAACGCCTGCATGTAAAGTTGCATGTTCGGGCGTGGCAGATCGGGCGAGGTGCGGAAAAACCCGCCGCCATGGTTGATCGACTTGGCCAGCGGGCCAGTGCCGCCAAGGAAATACTTCATCCCCGCCAGCGCCTTGCCCCACCACGGGCGCAACTCGTCATTATAGGTCGGCACGTTCATCGACCATGTGTAGTTGATCCCCTGGTGGTCGTTCAGGTGATCACCGACATTGGGGTTATCGACCAGCACCGGCAGGCCCAGCGATTGCAACAAGGCCCCCGGCCCGATGCCAGACAGTTGCAGCACCTGCGGCGAGTTGATCGCGCCGCCCGACAAGATCACCTCGGCCTTGGCGCGCAGCGTCTTGATCTGGCCGCCCTGCCGGTATTCGACGCCAACAGCGCGCCCCTGTTCGATCAGCACCCGCGTCACATGGGCATGGGTCACCACCCGCAGGTTCGCCCGCCCCATCGCCGGGCGCAGAAAGGCGCGCGCAGTGGAATTGCGGCGCGCGCCCTTGATCGTCATCTGATAGATGCCGGCGCCTTCCTGCTCGGCCCCGTTGAAATCGGGGTTATGCGCCAGACCGGCCTGACCGCAGGCGGCAATGTAATCCTTGACCAGCGGATGCAGCCCGCGGCGGTTGGCCGAAATGAACAAGGGCCCGCCCTGCCCGCGATAGGCGTCGGCCCCGGCCTCGTTATCCTCGATGGCGCGATAGGCATCGCAGCATTCCTGCCATCCCCAACCGGGGGCTTCGCGCCCCCAATCTTCGTAATCGGCGCGGTGCCCCCTGATCCAGACCATCGCATTGATCGAAGACGATCCGCCCAGCAGTTTGCCCCGCGGCCAGTGGTCACTCGCCCCGGCAAGGCCCGCATCCGGTTCGGTCTTGTAAAGCCAGTTCAGGCTGGGGTCGAAGAACAGTTTGCCATAGCCAAGGGGCAGATGCACATAGAACCGCCGGTCACTGCCGCCGGCCTCAAGCAGCACCACCTTGTGTTTGCCCGACTCGCTTAGCCGGTTGGCCAGCACACAGCCCGCACTGCCCGCCCCCACAATGATGAAATCGGCATCTTGCGTCATGTCGTGCCCCTGCCCCCGTGGCTGCCAGATCGCGGCAGGTTAGGCGCAAACGCCGGCCAAAACCTTGGCCCTTTGCGACAGTAAATGTCGGGAACACGCGCCACTTACGCTACAACCTGCTTGCCTGTGCAGACGACGGCAGGACGCGTGCGCGCTTGGATGGCGGCATCTGGGGTGTCCATCTCAGCACCCTTTCCAGACGGGATCGCGCTTTTCGGCAAAGGCACGCGCGCCTTCCAGCTGGTCTTCGCTGGAATACAGCCGATCAACCGTTGCAAACTGGCGCTTTGTGATGCGGTTCAACCCATCCTGAAAGCGCAGGGCCTCGGCCTCACGCACCACTTCCTTGATCGCCGCATAAACCAGCGGCGGCCCACTTTCCAAAAGCCGCGCCAATTCCCATGCCTTGGGCAGCAGATCCTGCGATGTGGTGATCTCTTTCAAGATGCCCCAGCGCAGCGCCTCGTCTGCGTCAAACCAACGCCCGGTCAGCAAGAGATCCATCGCGACATGATAGGGAATGCGCTTGGGCAGTTTCAGGCTGGCCGCATCGGCCACGGTGCCTGACCGGATTTCGGGCAGGGCAAAGGTGGCATTGGCGGATGCCAAGATCAAATCGCAAGACAGCGCCAGTTCCAGCCCGCCGCCACAGCAGATGCCATTGACGGCACAGATCACCGGTTTGTTCAGATTGGGCAGTTCCTGCAAACCGCCAAAACCGCCCACGCCATAGTCGCCATCCACCGCATCGCCCGCGGCGGCGGCTTTCAAATCCCATCCGGGGCAAAAGAACTTGTCGCCCTCGGCACGCAAGATCGCCACACGCAGGCTGTCGTCATCGCGAAAATCACGAAAGACAAGGCCCATGATCCGGCTGGTGGCCAGATCGATCGCATTGGCCTTGGGGCGATCCAGCGTGACCTCCAGCACCGCGCCTTCGCGCCGTGTCAGGATCGGTCCTTCGGTGCGCATCTGCATCATTCTGTCGCCTCCCAGATCACCGCATCGGCGGCAACGGCCCCTTGGGCCCGCACCATCAGCGGATTGATTTCAATTTCCTCCAGCCGGTCGTCTGCCACCATCATGGCTTGCAGCGCCATCACCGCCTGCACAACCGCACCGGTATCGGCCCGCACCCGGCCCCGATAGCCATCCAGCAAAGGCCAAAGCCGCAAGCGACGCAAGGCCGCGCTGACCTCTTCGGCCACCACAGGCAGGGCAAGGGTGACCGTATCGGCCAAAAGCTCGGCCTCGACCCCGCCAAAGCCAAGCGTCAGCGTGGCTCCGTAAACAGGGTCACGCCGCAGGCCCAGCAACAGTTCAGCCACGGTGCCCGTCACCATTTCTTCTGCCAGATAGCCTTGCGCGCCTGCCATCTCGTCCTGCCCCTGCAGCGAGGTCAGGCTCAGGCGCACGGCCCCCACCTCGGACTTATGGGCAAAGCCCAGACCCTTGAGCGCCAACTTGCCCGTCAAGCCCAAGGCCAGCGGCACAAGTTCGGCAAGGCAGGGGGCCGTGACGCCCCGCGGCACCGCGACCCCGGCCAAGGCCAGCCGCGCCTTGGCAGCGGCCTCGTCCAACAGATGCGTCTGCCGGGGCGGCAGGGCCGCCCAAGGCCGCCAGCCCACCCGGCCCGGCGGCGTTTGCGCCGCGCGCAAGGCCGGCAAGGCCGCAGCCAGCCCCATCAAGGGGCAAAGGCCACGGGTCATCATGGCAACGGCCAGGTCTTCGTCAAAATTCTCGGGTAGCGAGGCCACGGGAAAGGCGGGCTTGCCCGTGGCGGCCTGCGCCGCCTCGATCGCCGCAAGGGCCGGTTGAAAACTGGCCGGGTCGCAGCGATCAGGGCGCGGCGGGTCGATGATGAAGATCCCCGCATCAAAGGCCGACAGCATCGTCGAAAAGACATCGGTGGTGCGCGGCCCGTCGCCCCAGATAAAGGTGTGGTAATCCAGCGGGTTGGCGATGGTGACAATGGGGCCCAGAAGATCCGACAACCGCGCCTTGGTCGCCTCGGGCACCGGGTCAAAGCCCAAACCGGCAGGCGCCGCCATATCGGCCACCAACCCCGCCTCGCCACCCGAACAAGACAGCGAACAGACCCGCGTTCCAATCGCAGGGCCATGAACGTGAAAGATCTTCAGGGTTTCGATCAGCGCATCCAGCGTGGCCACCTCGGCCACGCCACAGGCCGCCAGAAAGGCGCTGCTGGCGGCCCCACCCCCCGCGAGTGAGGCGGTGTGCGATGCCGCGGCCACGCGCGAAAGCTCGGTCTTGCCGGATTTGACGCAGACAACCCCCTTGCCCGCCGCGCGCGCCGCCTGCGCCACAGCCGCAAAGGCCGGGGCGTCGTCAATGCCTTCGATATACATGCCAAGGGCGGTGACGCGATCATCCGCCAACAGGGCAGCGGCCAGATCGGCCAGCCCCACCTGCGCTGCATTGCCCAGACAGGCAACATAGGCCACCGGCAGGCCCCGCGCCTGCATCGTCAGATTGATGACGATGTTGGACGATTGCGACAGCAGCGCAACCCCGCGCTCAACCCGCCGCCCCCCATGCTGATCGGGCCACAGCAAGGCCCCATCCAGATAGTTGATCACGCCATAGCAATTCGGCCCCAGAACGGGCATATCGCCTGCCGCTGCCACCAGTTGTGCCTGCAGGTCCGCCTCGCCCGCCTCTTGCCAACCGCTGGCAAAGCAGATCGCGCCACCCGCACCTATGCCGGCCAGGTCGCGCACCACCTTAACCGTGGCAAAACGGTTGACGCCGACGAAAGTGGCATCGGGCGGGGCAGGCAGATCGGCCAGCGAGGCAAAGGCAGGCAGCCCCCCCACCACATCCCGCTTGGGGTGAACGGGCCAGATCGGGCCGGTGAACCCCATTTTCTGACATTGCTCGATCACGTTCTCGGCCCAGCCTGCGCCCAGAACGGCAATCGACTGCGGGCGCAGCAGGCGCGACAGGTCAGGCATGTGGCAGCCCCCAACCTGAGGCGACCAGACCAGCCAAGCACAGCGCTGCAGCCAACGGCCGGGGGCTGTCTGCCCCGGACCCCCGAGGATATTTTTGAACAGATGAAGATCAGGGCGGTGACGCCCTGCCCCCAAAAAAAGAGGCAGGGACGCTTCACCTGTTACCGTCATCGGGGTCCCCCCCTGTTCGGCAGGGTCAGATTGGCAGGCCATGGTTAACATTTGGTTGACTTCATCTGTTCATAAATATCCCGGGGGAAGCGCGGAACGCGCGTGGGGGCAGCGCCCCCAGACGCGGTGTCAGCCCCCGACGGCACGCAGCAATTCGCGGCTGATGATATGCCGCTGGATTTCCGAGGTGCCTTCCCAAATCCGCTCAACCCGCGCATCGCGCCAGATCCGCTCAAGTGGCAGTTCTTCCATCAGGCCCATACCGCCGTGAATCTGGATCGCCTCGTCCGCGATCATGGCAAGGGCTTCGCTGGCTTTCAGCTTGGCCATCGACATATCGGCCTCGGTCACCGTGCCTTGGTCGAATTTCCACGCGGCCTCCCATGTCAGCAACTCGGCCGCCTTCAACTCCATCGCCATATCGGCCAGTTTGAAGCTGACGCCCTGATATTTGCCGATGGCCTGACCAAATTGCTTGCGTTCCGCGGCATAAGACAGGGCATGACCAAGGGCACGTTCAGCGCGGCCAAGACAGGTGCTGGCGACCTGCAGGCGCGTGGCCCCCAGCCAGGTGTTGGCGACGTCAAAGCCTTTGTGCACCTCGCCCAGCACGTTTTCGGCCGGAACGCGGCAATCGTCGAATTCCAGCACGGCATTGGTATAGCCGCGATGCGAGACGTTGCGATACCCGTCGCGCACGCTATAGCCCTTGGTGCCCTTGTCGACGAAAAAGGCGGTGATCTTTTTCTTTGGCCCTTTCGGCGTCATCTCTTCGCCGGTTGCCATGAACGCGATGGTAAAGCCCGCCAGATCGGCATGGCTGATGAAATGCTTGGTGCCGTTCAGCACCCAGTCACTGCCGTCTTGCCGGGCACTGGCCTTCATCCCGCGCAGGTCTGACCCGGCACCGGGTTCGGTCATTGCCAGACAATCCCATGTCTCGCCCCGGATGCAGGGCATCAGATAGCGGTCGCGCTGCTCGGCCGTGCCGGCCAAAAGGATGTTCGACGGGCGGGCTACGCAGGTCCAGTGCAGGGCATAATTCGCCTTGCCCAGTTCTTTTTCATACAGCAGCCACGACAGCGTATCGAGCCCCGCCCCCCCCACTTCGGCGGGCATGTTCGCGGCGTAAAGCCCGGCAGCCATGGCCTTTTGCTGGATCTCGCGGATCAATTCCAGCGGCAGATGCCCGGTGCGTTCGACCTGCGCTTCATGCGGAAACAACTCGGCCTCGACAAAGGCGCGGGTGGTTTCAACGATCATGCGTTGTTCATCCGTCATGCCAAACTGCATCACGCGCCCCTTTGTCCGACGTGGCGGCCGGCAGCGGCGGGTTTGGGCAGGCTGGCATGGGCCTTGGCAATCGGCAGCAGCCGGTCAAGGATGGCGGCCGGGGCCGCGCAGGTTTTGCCGGCCTGCATATCCACATGCAGCAGCATCTGTTCAAGGGTCGCCACGGGGGTTTCCCCCTTGAGGATGCGGATGAAGATGTGCAGGCGCTTTTCATCGGCATGCAGCACCTGCACCGTGCCGGTCAGGGCATCGCCCAGTTTGGCCTCTCCCAGATGCATGATATGCGTCTCGGCGGTGTAATAGCTGAACCCCGTGCCGACATAGGCGATGTCGGCCCCGATATGGCGCAAGAACGCATCCGAGGTTTCCGAGGCCGCAAAGAGATAGCGGCTTTCGGTCATATGCCCGTTATAGTCGATCCAGCCCGGCAACACCGTCATGCGGGCCATTTCCATCGGGCCGTCGCCCATTGTGGGCTGGGGCATGGCGGCGCGGCGGCGGGCGTCGTGGTCCAGCAGCACCTTGCCCGCGCCCCAGTTGCGTTCCTTCAGCACCCGCAGAAAGCCGATCAGGTTGCGGTCGCGGATCCGCTCCAGCTCGCGGATCGTGTGGTGGCCCGATTGCGCATCAGATTGGCCGGCGATCAGATCGACCAGTTCGTCGGTGAATTCGGGCACATCGGTCAGCTTGGTCCAGGGCCATTGCAGGCAGGGGCCGAACTGGGCCATGAAATGCTTCATCCCCGCTTCGCCGCCCGCGACGCGATAGGTTTCAAACAGGCCCATCTGCCCCCAGCGCAGGCCAAAGCCCATGCGGATCGCCTCGTCGATTTCCTCGGTCGTGGCGATGCCGTCTTTCACCAGCCACAAAGCCTCGCGCCATACCGCCTCGAGAAAGCGGTCGGCGATATGGGCGTCGATCTCTTTGCGCACATGCAGGGGGAACATGCCGATTTCGCGCAAAATCTCTTTGGCAGCGTCGATCACCTTGGCATCTGAACGGGGCGACGGCACCACTTCGGCCAAGGGCAACAGGTAAACCGGGTTGAACGGATGGGCGACGAAGATGGTGCCGGGGTTGGCCGCGCCTTGTTGCAATTCGCTGGGTTTGAAGCCGCTGGTCGATGATCCGATGGGCGTTGTCAGCGGGGCTGCCTGCTGAATTTGCGCCAGAACGCGGTGCTTCAGCTCCAGCCGCTCACCCACGCTTTCCTGAATGTAATCAGCCCCCTGCACCGCCTCGGATACCGAGGAGACAAAGCTGAGCGTGCCTTCGGCAGGCATCGGCCCGTCCGACAGCGCGGGCAGGCTGGCGCGGGCATTGGCCAGCACTTCCCCCACCTTGCGCGGGGCCTCGGGGTCTGGGTCATACACCGCCACATCCCAGCCGTTCAGCAGGAACCGCGCGGCCCAACCGCCCCCGATAACGCCACCCCCAATGATCCCAGCCTTGCGTGTCATCTTGTCTTTCCTGTCTTTTCGTTGCCCGGCCCAAACCCTTGGGCTTAGCGTGATAAAATCGCAGCCAGATAGCCGACCGCCCCAAATCCGATCATCAGGGCCAGTTGCCCCCCTGACAGCGGCGCAAGGGGGCCAGCCCGCATCTGCCACCAGCGAAACCCTGCCCCCACCGCAAATGCCCCCAGCACGATCATCACCAGGATCGCCGTCTGCCCTGACTGCCCCGCGGCCAAGGGGCCACCGTTCCACCAGATCACGGCGCCGCCTGTTGCCATGACAACCAGCACGGCTTGGCGCAGCCTTGCGCGGTCACGGATCATGGCCAATCCGATGACCAGCCCAAGGATGGCCACCTCAATCACAAAGCCCCCCCGCCCAAGGCACCGTGCCCGCGCTTCACTGCGGCGTCCTTTGCATCGCAGCCTCGTCATAGCCGTTCTTGCGGAAAACCTCGCGCGCCCAGCGGCGCTGCTCGGGGGTAAAGACGCGATCGCGGTGCAGCACCCAGCCCGCGATGCGTGTTGGCGTGCCCACCAGAAGGGTGCGGCCATCACGGCTGGCACCGATCACCCAGTAATCGCCAGCAAAGGGCACACCTTGCAGCCGGACCTTGAACTTGCCGGGGCCATTCGGCGTGGCGACGCCTGAAATCCTGACCTCACGCCCGTTTCGCACACAGCGGTTGGTCAGGCCCAAAGTGCCGTCGCCGCGGTTGGCATAGGTGGCCGAAGTCTGGGTGCAGCCGTCCTGGAACGGGCCGGGAAAGGTTGCCACCTCATACCAGGTGCCCACCAACCGCTCGGGCGCGATTGGCAGCAGATACATGGGCGCAGCCGAGAGTTGCTGCGTTGGCGTATGCGGATCGCAACCCGCAAGCGCAAGGGCCAGACTAGCGGCAGTTATCAGGCGTTTCATCATGCACCCCTTTGGTCAGCAGCATCTGTCACCGGCACCCGCCCCCGCGCGCCATGGCCCAAGGGGGCATCATCTTTTTATCGCGGCAAAGGTGAACGCCAGCATCTGCCTTCCCCCCCGCATCACCACATCAGCGCGGCATTGGCGCGCGCTTTTCCAGTTTCAGCCGCGCGCGCACTTCGGCCGGGGTGATCACCCGCGCACCCATGTTTTCGATGATGGTCGCCGCACGATCAACAAGCTGCGCATTGGTCGCCAGCACGCCCTTGTCCAGCCACAGGTTATCTTCCAGACCCACCCGCACATTGCCCCCGGCCAGAACGGCCGCGGCAACATAGGGCATCTGGTGACGCCCCAGCGCGAATGCCGACCAGTGCCAATGCCCCGGCACATTGTTGACCATCGCCATCAGCGTGTTCAGATCATCCGGCGCGCCCCACGGCACGCCCATGCACAGCTGCACCAGAACCGGGTCGGGAATAATGCCTTCGGCGGCCAGTTGCTTGGCAAACCACAGATGGCCGGTGTCAAAGGCCTCGATCTCGATCCGCGTGCCCGAGGCCACCATCCGCGTGGCCATGTCGCGCAACATGCCGGGCGTGTTGACCATCACATAATCGGCCTCGTTGAAATTCATCGTGCCGCAATCCAGCGTGCACAATTCGGGGCGGCATTCCACCACATGGGCCACCCGTTCAGCAGCGCCCGCCATGTCTGATTTGTCGCTCATGCGGTTCATGGCTTCGGTGCCATCGAACAGCATGTCGCCACCCATGCCAGCAGTCAGGTTCAGCACAACATCTTCGCCCGCGTCGCGGATGCGCTCGGTCACCTCTCGATACAGCGCAAGGTCACGGCTGGGTTTGCCGGTTTCCGGGTCGCGCACATGGCAATGCACCACGGCGGCCCCGGCCTTGGCGGCGTCGATGGCGCTCTCGGCGATTTGCTTGGGGCTGCGCGGCACATGCGGGCTGCGGTCTTGGGTGCCGCCCGATCCGGTGACGGCACAGGTGATAAAGACCTCTCGGTTCATGGTCAGTGGCATGGTCACACTCCCTGATTTTGGGCCAGCTTAGCCCGCTTGAAATGGCCCGCATTACATAATACGAAATTGCGATGTCGCAAAATGCTGTGTTCACCGCCGATCCCCGTCCGCTGTCGATTGCGGTGCTGGTGCTGGCCCATGCGTCCATCCTTGAGGTGGCCTCGGTGCTTGATCCGCTGCGGGCGGCCAATCGCCATCTGGGACGCGAGGCGTTTCGCTGGCGCGTGGTGACGCCGGATGGCCAGCCCGCGCCGTTGACCTGCGGCATCTCGCTGCCCGCCAGCGGGCCCTTGGCCAGTGCCGATGGGGCCGAGGTGCTGATCGTGATCGCGGGCTATCGGCTGAATGAGGTGGCGACGCGCCCGCTGATCCGCGACTTGCGGCAGATCGCGCCGCGCTTTGCGCTTGTGGGCGGGGTGGATTCCGCCCCTTGGGTGCTGGCGCGGGCCGGATTGCTGTCAGGCTTCAAGGCCACAGTGCATTGGGAGGATCTGGAGGATCTGGCCACCGCCCACCCCCAGATCGAGGTGCTGCCCGACCGCTATGTGATTGACCGCAACCGGATGACAGCGGGGGGCGCGGCCCCGGCGCAAGATCTGATGCTGCATCTGATCCGCACGCGCCACGGCGCCCCGTTGGCGCGGCAGGTGGCGCAAAGCTTTATCGCCACAGCCCGCCCCGGATCAGACCCGCAGGTGGCGCCGCGGTCACGCGACCCCTTGCTTGACCCCCGTGTCGCCCGCGTTGTGGCGCGTATGGAAGCCAATCTGGAGGCAGTTGAGACGGTGGCAGACCTTGCGGCGCAGGTGGGGCTGTCGCCCCGGCGTCTGGAAAGCCTGTTTCAACAAAGCCTTGGCACCTCGCCGGGGGCCTACAGGCTGTCGCTGCGGCTGGCGGCGGCGCATCGGATGCTGACCGACACCAGCCATCCACTGGCCGAAATCGCCTTGCGCACGGGCTTTTCTGGCGCACCTGCCTTGGCGCGGGCCTTTCGCGCCAAACATGGGGTGACCCCCAGCAGCCTGCGTGTCAGCCGTGCCTAGTCGCGCTGATTGCGCTGATTGCGCAGGTTCAGCACCAGATCCCAGCCGGCCAGCACAACGGTGGCACCGATCACAGCGATCAGATCAAGCCGGGGAACATGGACGACAAGGATCACCAGAAAGCCGACAAAGACCAGAAATGCGGCAATAGCCAACAGGTTTTTCATCAGATCACTCCGCCTGATCAAGGGTTTCAAGATGCGCGGCCAGCCAGCGGGCCGTGCGCAGCAAACGGGCATCATCCCCCCGGCGGCCCACCAGTTGCACGCCCATGGGCAGGCCGTTTTCGGCCGTGAACACCGGCAATGTGATGGCGGGCACCCCGGCCAGCGTCCAAAGCCCGTTGAAAATGGCCGATCCGGTGCTGTCCAGCCCAGCCGGGGCGGGGCCGAGGGCGGCGGGGCACAGGATGGCATCGCAACGGTCGAACACAGGGTCCAAGGCACTGTTCATCAGCGCGCGCCAATCCATCGCGGCGATGTAATCGCGGGCCAGCACGGCCTTGCCTTCGTCAAGCGCGGCTTTCAGCACATCCGACATCCGGTCACGCCCGCGCCGTTCAAGGCCGTAATAGCATTTGGACATTTCGGCAAAGTTGATCTGCTGGCGCAGCGCCGCGACCTGTTCGAAACCGGGGATCGGGGCCTCGAAACACTGCTCGCCCAACAGGTCGGCCAATTCCTCTAGCGCGTCTTTCATCTGCGGCTCGGCCGTGTCCCAGCCCGGGGGGCGGAAAAAGGCAAAGGTCGGCGTCACTGGGGGCTTGGATTGCGCCGCTTTCAGCAAGCGCGGCATCGGCACGGGTTCGGTCGCCAGATCGGCAGGGTCATGGCCTGCCAACACCTCGGCCAGCAGGGCGGCATCCTCGACACTGCGGGCAAAAACGCCCAGCGTATCAAGGAAAGGCGATTGCATCAGCACACCGGTGCGCGGGATCAGGCCAAAGCTGGGTTTCAACCCGACCACACCACAGAACGCCGCAGGCCGGATCACCGAGCCGCCCGTTTGCGTGCCAATGGCCAGCGGCACCATACCCGCCGCCACCGCCGCAGCCGACCCCTGAGATGATCCGCCCGGCGTATGCGCGGGGTTGTGCGGATTGGTCGTCTTGCCCGGATGCAGGAAGGCGCATTCAGTGCTGACCGTCTTGCCCAGAATGATCGCGCCCGCCGCCTTAAGCCGCGCCACCACCCAGGCGTCTGCCTCGGGCACCCGGCCTTCGTCGATGACCGTGCCGTTCTGGGTGGGAATACCTTTGGTGTCGATCACATCTTTCAGACCCACCGGCAAGCCGTGCAACGGCCCCACCGGCTTGCCCGATTTGCGCCACTTGTCCAGCCGGCGCGCCTGTTCCAAGGCGTGTTGACCATCCAGCCAAACCCAGGCTTGCACCTGCGGTTCCACAGCGGCGATGCGGTCAAGGCAGGCTTCGACCACCTCTTCCGCATTTAGCGCGCCACTGGCCAGCCTGTCGCGCAGGCCAATGGCGCCCAAGCCAAGGATCGTCGCCGAATTATCTGGCCGGGCCATAGAACGCTTCCGGCAGGGCAAAGACGATTTGCGGATAGAGATACATCAGCGCCATACAGATCACGACCATGCCGCAATAGGGCAGCACGCCTTTGAAGATCTCGGTCAGCTTGATTTCTGGCGGGGCGATGCCTTTCAGGTAATAGGCACTCATGGCCATGGGTGGCGTCAGGAAACTGGTTTGCAGGTTCAGCGCCACAAGCACGCCAAAGAACAGCGGATCAATGCCGAACACCGGCAGCAACGGCAGGAAGATCGGCACGAAGATGATGATGATCTCTGACCATTCCAGCGGCCAGCCCAACAAGAAGATGATCAGCTGCGCAATGATCAGGAACTGAATGGGCGTCAGATCAAGTCCCTGCACGAATTCAGCGATCACATGCTCGCCGCCCAGATAGCTGAACACGGCCGAGAAGGTGTAGGAACCGACGAACAGCCAGCACACCATCGCCGTCGTGCGCACCGTCAGATAGACCGACTCGCGCAGGCGCTGGAACGTCATGGCGCGGTAGGCCACGGCCAGAACCATGCCACCAAGGGCCCCGATCGACGCCGCTTCGGTCGGGGTGGCCAGGCCGAACAGGATCGAGCCAAGCACCGACAGGATCAGGATCGCCAGTGGCAGGAAGCTGGTCGCCAGCATCCACATCATCTTGCCAAAGGGCACCTCGGGCATTTCTTCCTTTGTCGGCTTCGGGGCCAGCTTGGGGTTCAGGATCGACCGGCCAACGATGTAGATTAGATACAACCCCACCAGCGTAAAGCCCGGCAACAAGGCCCCGGCATAGAGCCGCACGATCGACACACCCGACGAGGCCGCATAGACGATCAGCATGATCGACGGCGGGATCAGGATGCCCAAGGTGCCGCCGGCGCAGATGATGCCGGTGGCAAAGCTGTGATCATAGCGCATCTTCAACATCTGCGGCAGCGCCAGCAGGCCCATCAGCGTGACCACGGCCCCCACGATGCCGGTTGCCGTGGCAAACAGCGCACAAGTGATCAGTGCCGCCACGCCCATCGAACCGGGCACATTGCGGGTGGCAACGGCCAGCGTGCCGAACAGCTTGTCAACGATATTGGCCCGTTCAACGATATACCCCATGAACAGGAACAGCGGGATAGCCGTCAGCACCTCGTTCGAGATCACCGTATAGGTCTGGTTCACGAACAAATCGAAGATGCGGTTGTTGTAGAACCCCTCGATCCACAGGCTGGTGCTGTCCCACCAGCTGGCGTCTTCGGTCAGGCGATTGAACGAGCGCCACATGCGGCCTGCATCGAAATAGGCGTAATAGCCAAAGCCGATGCCAAGGGCCATCAGGGTGAAGGCAATGGGGAAACCCAGAAACACGCAGGCAATGAAAATGCCAAGCATGGCAAGGGCGATCTGTGGATCGGTCACGGTGTGAACTCCAGGGCAGGCGCGGGCGGGCCGCTGCTGTCAGCTTTGTCGGGAAAGGAGAAGTCGGGCGCGCAGGCGATCAGCTCAGCTCGCCTTTGGCTGCCTTTTTGATCAGGATCTGTTCGGTTTCTTCGACGTCTTCTTCGGCTTCCAGCCAATACCCGTCACGCATGCACAGGATGCAGCGAAAGACCTGCGCAATGCCCTGGATGATCAGCAAGATACCCGCCGCCACGATCACGGATTTGAACTGGTAGATCGGGATACCCGCCGGGCTGTTCACCGAAACTTCGGCATAGCTCCAGGATCGGGCGGCATATTTCCAGCCGGTCAACACCAGCGCCAGAATGCCGGGGAAGAAGAACAGGATATAAAGAACAAGATCGACCAGCGCCTGCGTGCGCGGTTTCCAGGTGCGATAGACGAAATCGCCCCGCACATGCCCGCCCCGAGACAAGGTATAGGCCCCGCCCATCATGAACATCGTGCCATACATGATAAAGCTGACGTCCAGCGACCATGGCGTGGGCGCGTTGAACATGTAGCGCACCAAGACTTCGTAACTCATCCCGAAAGTCATCAGAATGATAAGCCAGCCAAAGGTTTTGCCGACCATCGCCGAAAGACTGTCGGCAAACCGAATGTAGCGGACCATTTGCACAAACTCCGTCCAGAGCATGACGCCGAGGCTCTGCACCTCGGCGTCACTGGGAAATGGGGCGCCTTGGGTGCGCCCCGCTCAGTCCTTACAGGGCCAGTTTGCCCGGGAAGTAATGCTCATAGGCAAGGCCCAGATCGGGGGCGTTCATCAGCTCATAGTAGGCGACTTTTTCCACCCACTCACGCTGGCTGTCCATGACCTTCTTGCTGAACGCATCTTCTTCCAGTTGCGGGATCAGCACATCCCAGGCCGCGATCTGGCCATTGAGGATGTCTTTCGAGGTGCGGCGCACCGTGACGCCCGAATCCGCGATCAGCTTTTGCAGGTCGTTCGAATATTCCTTCATCGCCAGCGCCAGGTTTGCGGTGGCCGAAGCCTCAACCCCATACCGCAGGATGGCCTGCAGATCGGGCTCTAGGTCATCCATGAAGTCCTTGTTGAACAGGAATTCAAAGGCTTCGGACGCCTGATGATAGGACGACAGGTAGTAGTTCTTGGCAACGTCCTGCGCGCCGAAACGGCTGTCCGACGACGGGTTGTTGAATTCAAAGGCGTCGATCACGCCACGCTCCATCGCCGGCACGATCTCGCCGCCCGGAAGCTGGGCAACCGACATCCCCATGCTTTGCAGCAGGTCAGCCGCCAGACCCACGGTGCGATACTTGAAGCCCTGCAGATCGGCGACCGTGTTCACTTCTTGCTTGAACCAGCCAAAGGGCTGGGCGGGCATCGGCATGCCCATCAGGCCATAGACATTCAGGCCCATGATCTGCTGGGTCAGCTCTTCATACAGCTCTTTGCCGCCGCCCTGATAGAACCAGCCAAGCATCGTGGTGGACGACCCGCCAAACACCGGGCCGGTGCCAAAGAACGATGCCGCCTTGTTCTTGCCATACCAGTAAACCGACACCGAATGCGCGGCATCGATCACACCGTCGCTGACCGCATCCATCACCTGAAACGCGCCGACGACTGCGCCCGCTGGCAGCAGGTCGATTTTCAGGCGGCCACCCGACATCGCCTCTACCCGCTCGACATACTGGCGGGCGAAATCCATCCAGATATCCGATGCCGGCCACGAGGTTTGCATCTTCATAACCAGCGGGGCTTGGGCCAGAACCGCAGGTGCAGCAAGCGCCGTTGCAGCAGCCGCAGAGCCACCCAAGGCGCCTTTGCGCAGGAATGAACGGCGCGAAAGCCGTGCGGAATCACGGGTATCTGTCATCGGTGTCCTCCCAGACGATATATGCCGCCCTGTGGCAGCGGTTTTATCCCTGTCGAGATTAAGGCCCCCACGAAAAAAGGCAAGTGCTGGTAAGTTTATTTTACCAAATAGCCTGTTAGCGCCGGACATATCTATTTTTATGAATAAGTTCAGTCACTTGATGCGCCAACCCCAAGGGCAGACCCGCCAAAGCCCAGAAAAAACTTTCGTATAGGCCCCGGCGGGTGGCACCATCAGGCGGCGTCCAACAGACCGCGCCCTTTCAGCAATGCCTCGACCCCCGGCATCTTGCCGCGGAACTTCAGATACAGCGCCTCGGCATCGTCAGACCCGCCCGCCGACAGAATGAACTGCTCCAACCGGGCTGCGGTGTCAGGATCAAAGGCGTTGCCCGCTTCCTCGAACGCGGCAAAGGCATCGGCATCCATCACCTCGGACCACATGTAGGAATAATACCCCGAGGAATAGCCATCCCCCGAAAAGACATGGGCGAAATGCGGGGTGGCGTGGCGCATCCGGATGGCGCGCGGCATGCCAAGGTTTTCCAGCACTTCGGCCTGCTTCTGCATCGGATCGGCGGGCGGGGTGCCCACATGGAATTCCAGATCCACCATCGCACTGGCAACGAATTCGACCGTGGCAAAGCCTTGATCATAAGTGCCCGCCGCCAGCAGCCGGTCAAGCATGTCGCGCGGCATGGCCGTGCCGGTCTGCCAGTGCCGGGCATGGGTCTCCAGCACTTCGGGCACTTCCAGCCAGTGTTCATACAATTGGCTGGGCAGTTCGACAAAATCACGCGCAACCGAAGTGCCGCTGACAAAGCCATGCGTCACGTTTGACAGCATCTGATGCAGCGCATGGCCGAATTCGTGAAACAACGTGCGCGCATCATCATAAGACAGCAGCGTCGGCGTGCCCTTGGCAAAATTGCAGACATTGACCACGATGGGCCGCACCTCGCCGCCCAATTTGCGCTGCGACCGCATGGCCGAACACCACGCGCCCGAACGTTTCGAAGCGCGGGCGAAGTAATCGCCCAAAAACACCGCCACATGCGCCCCGTCTCGCGTCACTTCCCAGCCACGCACATCGGGGTGATAAAAGGGGCCGTCGATTTCGCGGAACGTCAGGCCGAACAGGCGGGTTGCACAGTCAAACATCGCGGCCAGCATGTGATCGAGCGACAGATAGGGCTTGAGCGCGGCCTCATCCAGATCATGCTCGGCCTTGCGGCGGCGTTCGGAATAATAGCGCCAGTCCCAGGGTTCCAGCGGGGCGGCGTTGCCATCGGCCACCAGCATCGCTTCCAGCACGCCCGCATCTTCGGTGGCCTTGCGCTTGGCCGGTTCCCACACCGCCATCAGCAGATTGCGCACCGCATCGGGCGTCTTGGCCATTTCGGGTTCCAGCTTGAAATCGGCAAAGCTGTCATAGCCCAGCAGTCGCGCGCGTTCATGGCGCAGGGCCAGAATCTCGGCCGCAATGGCGCGGTTGTCATGGGCATTGCCATTCGCCCCCCGCGCCACCCACGCGTCATAGGCCCGCTGGCGCAAATCGCGGCGGGGCGAGAATTGCAGAAACGGCACAATCAACGACCGGTTCAGCGTGACCACCGGCCCGGCCTTGCCACGCTCGGCCCCTGCGGCGCGGGCGGTTTCCACCACGAAATCGGGCAGGCCCACCAGATCGGCCTCGGCCAGTTCCATGAACCAGTCACGTTCATCTGCCAACAGGTTCTGGCTGAACTGGGTGCCCAGAACCGCAAGCCGTGCCTTGACGGCCGTCAGCCGCTCGGCAGCCTCGCCCTGCAACAGCGCGCCCGAGCGGACGAACATCTGCCGATACAGCGTCAGCACCCGCATCTGTTCGGGCGTCAGCGCCAGATCATCGCGGCCCTGCCACAGCGCCTCGATCCGGGCGAAAAGCGCCTTGTTATTGGTGATTTCGCTGGAAAACGCGCTCATCTTCGGGGCCAGATCACGCATCAAAGCCTCACGCGGGTCGGTCGAATCTGCCCCGGCAAGGTTGTAAAACACCCCGGCAACGCGGTCGAGCAGACCCTCGGCCAGTTCCAGCGCCTCGATCGTATTGGCAAAATCGGGGGCGTCGGGATTGGCGGCGATGGCGGCAATATTGGCCCGCGCCTCGGTCAGCGCCGCGTCAAAGGCGGGGCCGAAATCCTCATCCCTGATCGCGGCAAAGGGCGGCAGGGCAAAGGGGGTAGACCAGTCGGACAACAGGGCATTCATGCGAAATCTCCTTTGCCCGGAAAGCTAGGCTTGCGGGGGGCAAAGGTCCAGCCCCCCGGCGGGGGCAGCGTGCGCCGGGTAAGGTTACTTGAAACGATCCAGCAGCTTTTGCATCGGGCTGCGGCTGTCTTCGGGCGGCGATGGCGCAGGTTTTGCTGGCTTTTCAATCCCTTCGCCCTTGCCCGAAGACCGGGGCGGGGCTGTGCGCAGGGCCACTGCATTCATGAATTTCGCCCCATCGCCCGCCGCAAGTGCCGCTGCGCCATCAGAAATGCCGCGCAGCAGATCGTCCAGCCAATCCTGATCGGCCTTGGCAAAATCATGCAGCACATAATGGGCCACCGCATCCTTGTGGCCGGGATGGCCAATGCCAAGGCGCACCCGGCCATAGGCCTCGCCGATATGGGCGTGGATCGAGCGCAAACCGTTGTGCCCGGCATGACCGCCGCCCTGTTTCACGCGGCATTTGCCGGGGGCCAGATCAAGCTCGTCATGAAACACCACCACATCGGCGGGGGTCAGTTTGTAGAAATCAATCGCGGCCCGCACCGACTCTCCTGACAGGTTCATAAAGGTCATAGGCTTGAGAAGTAACAGTTTTTCACTGCCCAAACGGCCCTCGCTGACCAGCCCCTTGAAGGCCGATTTCCAAGGGCCAAAGCCATGATCCCCGGCCATCCGGTCAAGCGCCATAAAGCCGATGTTATGGCGGTTGGCTGCATATTTCGCGCCCGGATTTCCCAGACCCACAAAGAGTTTCATCGTGATCTCCTGACTTGCAACCTTCCTTGACGAACCGGGGTGCAGCCGTCAAGCATCGGGGGGAAAAACGGGGGTTTCATGCGGGTTTCTGTGGTGTGTTCGGTGCGCAATGAAGGCCCTTTTCTGGTGGAATGGGTCAGTTGGTATCGGCTTTTGGGCTTTACCGATATTGTGATCGTCACCAATGATTGCACCGACCATTCGCCGCAACTGCTTGATCTGTTGCAAGAAAACGGGTGGATCACGCATCTGCGCCATGAGGTAGAGGACGGCCAGCAGATCACATCCAAGAAGTTGCAGGCCGCCAAGGGGCTGCCGCAGGTGGCAGGGGCGGATTGGGTGTTGGTCTGTGATGTGGATGAGTTTCTGGTGATCCACAAAGGGGCCGGGGCCATCACCGATCTGATCCCGCAAGATGCTGATTTCATTGGCATGTCGATCAACTGGAAGGTCTTTGGCACCAGCGGGCACACCCGGTTTGAAGATGGTCTGGTGCATCGGCAATTCACCCAGGCGGCGGCGATTGATGACCCGACCTCGACTTGGGTCAAGTCGATCTGCGGCCATCCCGACTGGTTCCGAAAACTGGGCGAGCATGGGCCTAAGAGATTGATTCCAAAGCACTCTCGTCGGTGGGGGCAACCGGGGATGCGGTGGGTGGATGCGGCGGGGCGCACCTTGCACGACTGGCACCCCGAGGGCGATTACCTGCGCCGCATGTCGCCGGGGCGGCAGGATCACAGCGTTGCCCAGATGAACCATTACATGGTGCGATCCGAGGAAAGTTTCTGGTTGAAAAAGGGCAGTCCTTCGGCGGTGGCCGGGAAAGACCGCTATACCGATGGCTTTTTCGATCGCTATAATCTGAATGATACCAAAGACTTAAGCGCAATGTCCCAGAGCCTGGTCTTTGATGCCATACATGCCGAAGCGATGGCTATGCCTGGCTTGGCGGCGCTGCACCACCAATGCTGCGCCGATTATCTGGCCCGGATCGCGGCCAAGGCGGGGCGAGAGGCCGGGGACGACCCCCGGTTTGTGGCACATCTGGCGCAGGTTACGGCCTTGGGCGGGTTAACCATCTGATATGGCAGAAAAACCGATGTGCCCCCGGCGTGGGATAGCCGTGGTTTTTCTGTGCCACATCTGTGGTCACGCGCGGAGGGTGGGGGGGATGTTAACCTTTGCCCGGCCCTTGCAGGCACCCTGCCCTGCCCTGCCCGCGCCCATCAGCCTGACAAGACAAAAAGGGCGCGGCAGGTTGCCCTGACGCGCCCCATCTGTGCGACTTGCAAAAGCTTACGCTTCGGCTTCGTCCCCAGCTTCTTCGTTGTCCGACGACCGCAGGCCCGACGGGGCTGCGATGTTCGCGATCACGAAGTTGCGGTTGATCGTCGGCTTGGCGCCAGCGGGCAGCTCGATATCGTTGATGTGGATCACATCGCCGATGTTCTTGCCGGTCAGGTCCACCGTGATGTGATCCGGGATGTCACCGGCGGTGACTTCCAGTTCCACTTCGGGGCGCACGATCGTCAGGGTGCCGCCGCGCTTGATGCCCGGAGCCTTGTCGGCGTTATCAAAGTTCACATGAATGAACAGGTTGATCCGCGAGGTGCGGCGCAGACGCATCAGATCGACGTGGGTCGGAAGATCCTTGACCACATCGCGCTGAACGGCGCGGCAGATCACGCGGACGTCTTCCTGACCTTCAACCTTGAGGTTGAACAGCGTCGAAAGGAACCGGCCCTTGCGCAGCTTGGTCAGCAGATAGTTGTATTTGATGTTGATCGGTTGCGGATCAATGCCGCCACCGTAAACAATACCGGGCACGAGTTGCTCTCTGCGAGCTTGACGGGCGGCCCCCTTGCCTGTCCCCGTCCGTGCCTCGGCGATCAGATCAGGGATCTCACCAGCCATTGCAGTTCTCCATATATAAATAAGTCCACCGCCCTCCAAGGGTGCGCGGTGCGACCGGGGGCCTATAGCGGGGAATCGGCAGGTTGGAAAGGGCAAAAGCAGTGGCTTGCTGCTGCGGCCCCTGCGGGCTAGCTGTCAGGGCGGGCCGCAACAGGTGTGGCCGGAGTGTGTCATGCCCTTTGGTCAAAGCCTAGCCCTTGCCCGTGCGCCGCTGCTGGCCTTTGCCGCCATGGGCGTGCTGTGGGGCACCTTTGCCGCTGTGCTGCCCGATCTGAAGGCGATGCTGGGGGTGGATGAGGCGCGGCTGGGGCAGTTGATGCTATTCACGCCACTGGCGGCGGTTGGCGCGATGCTGGTGGCGCCGCGCTTTGGCGCGCTTGCGGGGCGGATGGCCCTGCCCCTGGCCGCCGTGGCCATGGCCTGCGCCTTTGCCCTGCCGGGGCAGACGGCATCGCTGCTGCTGTTTCCGCTGGCGATGATGGCCTGTGGCGCGGCAACGGGGCTGACCGATGTGCTGATGAATGCCCGCGTGGCGCAGATCGAGAATGATCGCAAGCTGCATCTGATGAACCTGTGCCATGCGGCCTATAGCTTTGGCTATGCGGGGGCGGCGATTGGCACCGGGGTGATGCGCGGCGCGGGTTGGGCACCGGGCGCGGTGATGGGGGCGATGGCGGCGGTGGCGGGGGCGATGGTGCTGCTGACTTGGGAGGCCGATGGCCGGATCACGGGCCTGCGCAAGCCAACCGACGGCAGTTCGGCCCGGCTGGGCTGGTTGCCGGTGCTGGGGGGCGGGATCGTGCTGATCGCCTTTCTGACCGAGAATGCCGCCGAAAGCTGGTCGGCGCTGCATATCGAGCAGACGCTGGGCGGCAGCCCCGAGCAAGGGGCGTTGGGGCCTGCGGCCCTGGCGCTGACCATGGCCTTTGCGCGGCTGGCGGGGCAAGGCCTGCTGTCCCGGATCAACCCGTTCCGGCTGTTGATGGGCGGGGCGGTGATTGCGGCGGTGGGGGCCTTGGGCGCGGCGGTGGCCAGTTCGCCCGCCATGGCCTATGCGGGGTTTGTGGTGATGGGCATCGGCGCCTCGGTCATTGCGCCCACGGCCTTTTCGCTGGTGGGGCGGCTGAGTGCGCCGCAGGCGCGGGCGCGGGCCGTGGCGCGGGCCACGCTGCTGGGCTATTTCGGCTATTTCTTTGGCCCGCCGGCCTTGGGCATGATCGCGGGCAGCTTTGGCCTGCGCTTTGCCTTTGTCTTTGCCGCCGTGATGCTGATGGCGGTGCTGGTGCTGTCGCCGCTGATGCAGCGCGCCAGCCGCGGCAGCGGCCCGTAAAGGGCCGCGCGCGGTTACTGCCAGTCGCCCGAGAAATTCTTGGGGATCAGCAGGTTGTGGCGGCCAAGATCGTTCACATCACGTTCGCCGCACAGGGCCATGGTGGTGTCCAGCTCCTTGTGGATCACCTCTAGCGCCTTGGTCACGCCTGCCTGCCCCATCGCGCCAAGGCCATAGATATAGCTGCGGCCGATCATCGTGCCCTTGGCCCCCATCGCCAGCGCCTTAAGCACATCCTGCCCCGACCGGATGCCCGAATCCATCCAGATCTCGACCCGGTCGCCGACGGCATCGACGATGCGCGGCAGCATGCGGATCGAAGACAGCGCGCCATCGAGTTGCCGGCCACCGTGGTTTGACACGATGATGGCATCGGCCCCGAAGTCTGCGGCTTTGCGGGCATCGTCTTCGTCCAGGATGCCTTTCAGAATGAACTTGCCGCCCCATTGGTCGCGGATGCGGGCGATCTTGGTCCAGTCAAGTTGCGGGTCGAACTGGTCAGAGATCCAGCTCATCAGGCTGGCGGTGTCGCCGACGTTTTTCACATGGCCAACGATATTGCCGAACTGGCGGCGTTTGGTGCCCAGCATTTCCAGCCCCCAGCCCCATTTGGTGGCAAGATCGAGCAGCACCGGCAAAGTCAGTTTCGGCGGGGCCGAGAGGCCGTTTTTCAGATCCTTGTGCCGCTGGCCAAGGATTTGCAGATCAAGCGTCAGCACCAGCGCGCTGCAGTGGGCATCTTTGGCGCGCTGAATGATGCGATCGACGAAATCTTCGTCTTGCATGACATAAAGCTGAAACCAAAAGGGCGCGGGGCTGTTGGCGGCCACATCCTCGATCGAGCAGATGGACATGGTCGAGAGGGTGAAGGGCACGCCGAATTTGGCGGCGGCGCGGGCGGCCTTGATCTCGCCATCGGCGCATTGCATGCCTGTCAGGCCGACCGGGGCCAGCGCCACGGGCATGGTCACCTTTTGGCCGATCATCGTGCCTTGGGTGCTGCGGCCCGACATATCGACCGCCACCTTCTGGCGCAGATGCAGATCGGCGAAATCATCGGTATTGGCGCGGAAGGTCTGCTCGGTATAGCTGCCCGATTCCGCGTAATCGTAGAACATCTTGGGGGTGCGCCGTTTGTGCAGGCGTTTCAGATCGTCGATGCTGGTGATCACTGGCATGGGGCGCCCCTTGTGGCATGCGAATTTGGTAAGCGTTTGTTACCAATTCCGACGCCTGCATGCAATGATCTTGGCACACAGGGTCGGGCGCACAGGTTCGGGCGCAGGTCTGGCTTGGCGCGGCCAGATGGTGTAGGAGGGGGGCCAACGCAAAGGGGGGCCCGATGGCAGCCAAGGTATTCATTGACGGTGAAGTGGGAACGACCGGGTTGCAGATCCGCGATCGTCTGATCAAGCGCAGCGACGTGTCGCTGATCCAGATCGCACCCGAGCGCCGCAAAGACCCCGAGGCGCGGCGCGAGGCCTATGCTGCGGCGGATGTGGCCATTTTGTGCCTGCCGGATGACGCGGCCAAGGAATCGGCGGCGCTGGCCGCTGACCTGCCGGTGCGGATCATTGATGCCTCGACCGCGCATCGGGTGAACCCGGATTGGGCCTTTGGCTTTCCCGAGATGACGGGCGCGCAGCGCGACCGGATTGCGGCGGCCAAGCTGGTGTCGAACCCGGGCTGCTGGTCAACCTGTGCCATCGGCCTGCTGGCGCCCCTGGTTGCGGCCGGGCTGATTGCCCCGGATGCGGGCCTGACCATCAGCGGCGTGTCGGGCTATTCGGGCGGCGGCAAGGCGCTGATCGCCGAGTTTGAGGCCGGAACGGCGGGCAGCCAGTTCATCTATGGGCTGGATCACAAGCACAAGCATTTGCCCGAAATCGTCACCCATGTCGGCTTGACGCGCAAACCGATCTTCATTCCGTCGGTCGGGAAATACGAACAGGGCATGATTGTGCAAATCCCGTTGCATCTGTCGGCGGGCCAGACCCCGGCGATGTTTGCCGAAGCCTTGGCCGCGCATTATGCGGCGGAACGGTTCGTCAAGCTGGTGGACCCGGCCCATGTGGGCGCAAAGGCCAACCCCGAGCGGCTGAACGGCACCAATATGATGGAGCTTTCCGTGCATCCGTCGCCCGAAGGCGACCGGGTGGTGTTGCTGGCCTGTCTTGACAACCTGGGCAAAGGGGCGTCGGGGGCTGCGGTGCAGAACATGAACCTGATGCTGGGCATGGATGAGGGCGCGGGGCTGTAAGCGCCGCCCCCTTGCCCCGCAATGCCTGAAACAAAAGGCCCGCCAGATTGGCGGGCCTTTTTTCATAGGGGCGCTGACACTCAGGCGCGGTGGGCACCGTCGGCAAGGCCGCGCACGAATGCCAGAATATCGGCGACCGGGTGTTTTTCTTCGATCATCTTGACGATGGCCGAACCGACCACGCAGCCATCAGCCACCCCGGCAATCGACTGGGCGGTTTCGGGGCTGCGGATGCCAAAGCCCACAATCACCGGCAAATCGGTGCTGGCCTTGATACGGGCCACTTCGGGCGCGACATCGGCGGCCTGGGCGGCGGCGGCCCCGGTGATGCCGGTGATCGAGACGTAATAGACAAAGCCCGATGTGTTTTGCAGCACCTTGGGCAGGCGTTTGGCATCGGTCGTCGGCGTGGCGAGGCGGATGAAGTTCATCCCGGCCTTGGCCGCAGGCAGGCACAATTCGCTGTCTTCCTCGGGCGGCAGATCAACCACGATCAGCCCGTCGATGCCAGCCGCCTTGGCATCGGTCAGAAAGCGGTCAACCCCGCGCGAATAGATCGGGTTGTAATAGCCCATCAGCACGATCGGGGTGGTGGCGTCGCCTTTGCGGAAATCGCGCACCATTTGCAGCGTGCGTTCCAGTGTCTGGCCCCCTTCCAGCGCGCGCTGGCCGGCAAGCTGAATGGTGGGGCCATCGGCCATCGGATCGGTAAAGGGCATACCCAGTTCGATCACATCGACCCCGGCGCCGGGCAGGCCCTTCATCACCGCAAGCGAGGTTTCCACATCGGGATCACCGGCCATGATATAGGCGACAAAGCCCTTTTTCCCCTCGGCCTTGAGGCGTGCAAACGTATCGTCGATTCTGGTCATGGCTGGCCCGTCCCTGTTCACTTGTCTTGCGGTTTGCACGGGCCGGGCGGGAAAATCAATGGCTGCTGACCCCAGAGAGGCAACGGCGCAGGTGAATTTCGGCGGCCAAAGGGGCACGCGCTTGCGAAAACCGGTCACTGGCCCTAGAAGCCCGATAAACCAGACAGGAAGGGTGCAGCCATGGGTTTCAAGATGGGTATTGTCGGCTTGCCGAACGTGGGCAAATCGACGCTCTTCAATGCGCTTACCCGAACGGCGGCGGCGCAGGCGGCGAACTTTCCGTTCTGCACGATCGAGCCGAATGTGGGCGAAGTGGCCGTGCCCGATGACCGGCTGGACAAGCTGGCGGCGATTGCGGGCAGCAAGCAGATCATCCCCACGCGGATGACATTCGTTGACATTGCCGGGCTGGTGCGCGGTGCCAGCAAGGGCGAAGGTCTGGGCAACCAGTTTCTGGCCAATATCCGCGAATGTGATGCGATTGCCCATGTGCTGCGCTGTTTTGAAGATGGCGACATCACCCATGTCGAAGGCCGGATTGATCCGGTGGCCGATGCCGAGACGATTGAAACCGAGCTGATGCTGGCCGATCTGGAATCGGTCGAGCGGCGGCGGGCCAATCTGGCGCGCAAGCTGAAGGGCGCGGACAAAGAGGCCGCCGATCAGGACCGGTTGCTGGCCCTGGCGCAAAAGGCGCTGGAGGATGGCAAGCCCGCCCGCACGGTGCAGGTGGCCGCCGATGATCTGCGGGCCTGGCGGTTGTTGCAGTTGCTGACCTCAAAGCCGGTTCTTTATGTCTGCAACGTCGAGGAATCCTGTGCCGCCAAGGGCAACAGCCAGTCGGCGCGCGTGGCCGAGATGGCGGCGCGGCAGGGGGCCGGCAGCGTGGTGATCAGCGCAAAGATCGAGGAAGAGATCAGCCAGTTGGCCGAGGATGAGGCCGCCATGTTCCTTGAGGAAATGGGGCTGGAGGAAGCGGGCCTCGATCGTCTGATCCGGGCGGGCTATGAACTGCTGGGCTTGCAGACCTATTTCACCGTTGGCCCGAAAGAGGCCCGCGCCTGGACGATCACCAAGGGCACGCTTGCGCCGCAGGCGGCGGGTGTGATCCATGGCGATTTTGAAAAGGGCTTTATCCGGGCCGAAACCATCGCCTATGCCGATTATATCGCGGGCAAGGGCGAAGCGGGGGCCAAGGAAGCGGGCAAGTTCCGCGTGGAAGGCAAGACCTATGAGGTCAAGGACGGCGACGTTCTGCACTTCCTGTTCAACGGCTAAGGCCGTGCGCCGGGCGATGCCCTAGCCCTGACTGGTCAGCACTTCGGCCAGCAGCGGGTTGGGAAAGCGGCGCGACAGGGTGACGGCCATGAAGGTTTCGCTGATGCCTTCCAGCGTGGCGGCCTCGACCAACAGGCCGCTGGCCAGTTCGTCGCGCACGACGATGGGCGGGATGATGGCAAGCCCGGCATCGGCCCGCGCCAAAAGGCGGATCATCGCCATGTCATCCACCTCGGCTGCGGCGACGGGGGTGATGTTCAGCCGGGCGGTCAGCGCATCAAAGGCCGCGCGCAATGCCGTTTCGCGGGTGGGCAGGATCAGCGGTTGTGACAGCAGCAGGTCGCGCAGCGGCCCCGCCTGCCCCGCCACCCGCGCAGGCGTGCCGATCAGGCTGACGGGTTGGTCGTCAATGCCATGGATCAGCCAGGGGCTGGCGGCATCGCGGGCCGGGGCAAGGTTGGTCAGCACCACATCCAGCGCCAGCGATTCCAGCCCGCGCAGCAATTCGGCCTGAGAGCCAGAGCGCAGCACCACCTCGACATCCGGCCGCCCGATCAGGGGGCGCAGGAACTGCATCTGAAAGTTGCGCGACAGCGTGGCCAGCGCCCCCACCCGCAGCGCGCGGCGGCCGCGCTGGGTTTCGCGCAACGTATCGGCCAGATCATCGGCGGTGCGAAAGATCGCCTCGGCATGGTCCAGCGCGATGCGGCCTGCCTCGGTCAGCACAAGGCCACGGCCAAGGCGCTGGAACAGATCCTGCCCCAAAGACGCCTCTAGCGCGCGCAATTGCGTGGACAGCGCCGATTGCGACAGGTTCAACTGCCGCGCCGCCCCGGTCAGGGTGCCATCCTTGGCGACGGCCCGGAACAGGCGCAGGTGATGCAGGTTCAGTTGGGCCATTGTTCGATCCTGTAGAACGATAACGCATAATATATGTAATTTTATGAATGACCAGCAAGGGCTAAACCCCCGGACAGTGTCATCAAATCGGTGCGTTCCATGCCAGACCTGTCGTTCCTGTCGCTCTCTCCGCCCCTTTTGCTGCTGATGGCGTCGCTGTTTCTGCGCCGCCCCGGTTGCCGCCCCGGCCATTTGCCCGCACTGGCCGAAGCGGTGATGCTGGCCAGCCTTGGGCTGGCCCTGGCGGCGCTGGCACAGCTGATGCTGGGCGGGCCGCGGCTGGTGGGCTTGGGTCAGGCCCTGTCGCTGCGGCTGGATGCAATCAGCGTGACGATGGGGCTGCTTGTGTCGTTCGTGGGCTGGATCGTGGTGCGGTTTTCGCGGCGCTATATGGATGGCGAGGCGCGCGAGGGCGCTTTTCACGGGCTGACGCTGGCGGCGATTGCCAGTGTGCTGGTGCTGGTGCAGGCGGGCAGTCTGCCGGTGTTGGTGCTGGGCTTTGCGGCCACCGGGCTGGTGCTGCGGCAGTTGCTGCTGTTCTACCCCGACCGGCCCGAAGCACAGCGCGCAGCGGCCAAGTTCACCCGCGTCTGGGTGGCGGGCGATCTGGCGGTGGCCATGGCTGCGGCGCTGCTGTGGGCAGGTTTTGGCACGGCCGATATTGGCATGGTGCTGGCCGCGGCACAAGCCGATGCGCTGCCGCTTGCCGCCCATGCGGCGGTGGTGTTGCTGGTGCTGGCGGCGGTGCTGAAGACGGCGGCTTTCCCGCTGCATGGATGGCTGACCGAGGTGATGGAGGCCCCGACCCCGGTTTCGGCCTTGCTGCATGCGGGCATCATCAATTCGGGTGGCGTGCTGTTGATCACGCTGGCCGGGTTGGTGCAGCAAAGTGCCGGGGCGATGGCGGCGCTGGCGCTGATTGGCGGGCTGACTGCGCTGTTCGGTGCGCTGGTGATGCTGACGCAAAGCGCGGTGAAAACGGCCTTTGCCTGGTCAACCGTGGCGCAGATGGGCTTTATGCTGCTGCAATGCGGCTTGGGCCTGTGGGCGCTGGCGCTGCTGCATATCGTGGCCCATTCGCTGTATAAGGCGCATGCTTTCCTGTCGGCGGGCGGTGCGGTGCAGGTGGTGAATGCCATCCGCAAGCCGGGGCCTGTGGCGGTGCCGGGCTTTGGGGCGGTGGCGCGGTCTTTTGGCCTGGCGCTGGTGCTTTATGCGGCTGTGGCCACGGGCTTTTCGCTGGTGATGGGACCGAAATCGGCACAGGCGATTGCGCTGGGTGCGATGCTGATCTTTGGCGTGTCGTATCTGATCGCCCAAGGGCTGGCCGATGCGGCCCCCGGCGCGCTGACGCGGCGCACGGTGCAGGCCTCGTTGGGCGCGGCGCTGGCCTATTTCGGCTTTCAGGTGGTGGCGCAGGCGGTTTGGGGGCAGGCCCTGCCCGCGGCCCCCGTGCCCGGCCCGCTGGAATGGGCGCTGATCGTGCTGGCGGTGCTGTCCTTTGGTCTGGTGGCCGTGGCGCAGGCGCTGTTCCCGCTGTGGGCGCATCACCCCTCGACCGCCGGGCTGCGGGTGCATCTGGCCAATGGGCTGTATCTGAACGCGGTGTTTGACCGCCTGTCGGGCGGTTTTCGCCTGACGTCCAAATCCTGATTTTCAGTGGAGACTGGTTCGATGTTTCTGAAACCCTTGCAGATCCCCGCCGCCAAAGCCTCGCATTTCCTGCGGGCCGCCGAGGCCGCGGCCCGCGCCATTCCGCCCGCCTTTCCGCTGGAGGCCACGATTGCGGTGAACCCGTTTCTGGGCCAGACGACCGAGGATCTGGCCCAGACCGCCGCGCGGTTGGGCCGGGTGGCGGGCACGGCGCTGACGCCGCCGCGGTCGCGGATCGCGGCCCAGATTGCGGCGGGCGAGGTGAACGACGATGATCTGGCGGCGGCGCTGATTGCCTGCACCTCGCCGCTGAAGCCGCAGGATCTGGCGCTGCTGAAGGCGCGGATTGCGACCGAAGCCCCGGCCCCGGTGGCGCTGCCCACGGTGGCAGAGCTGGCGGCGGGGGCCAGTGACACTGATTGGCCCGCGATCATGGCGCGCAGCTTTGGGCTGTGGGCGGCGGGCCATTTCGACCGGGGGCAGGCGCTGTGGACGCCGCGCCCCGGCCAGGGGGCCTATGCCGCGTGGCGCGAATGGGCCACCCATGATCTGACCCCGGAAATCGCCGGGCTGACCGGCTTTTGCGCCCATGTTGCCACCGCCCCCGACACGGCCGAACGCGCCGTGCTGCGCGCGGTTGACCGTTTGGGCCTGACGGTTGAGGCCGCGGAAACCGCGTTTCACCGGCTGCTGATCGACCTTGGCGGTTGGTCGCAGCATGCGCGCTGGATGCTGTGGCAGGCCGAACTGGCCGGCGAGAGTGACAGCGCGTTGACCGATCTGCTGGCGATCCGGCTGGTCTGGGACGAGGCATTGCTGGCCCATGTGCCGCAGGTGGCGGGGGATTGGCAGGCGGTGGTTGCCGCCCATGCCGCCCCGGTCAGCGCCTCGGCCGATCAGGTTGTTGACGCCATTTTGCAAGAGGCCGCCGAGCGCGGCTATCAGCGGCGGCTGGCGCGGGTGTTGGCCGGCCCGGCCCAGCGCAGCGGGCGTGCGGCGATGCAGGCGGCGTTTTGCATCGATGTGCGGTCAGAGGTGATGCGGCGCGCGCTTGAGGCGCAGGATGGCGGGATCGAGACGCTGGGCTTTGCCGGGTTCTTTGGCCTGCCGCTGGCGCATCGGGCGCAGGGCACCGATGAGGTGCAGGCCCATCTGCCCGCCCTGTTGCAGCCTGCGCTGGTGGCCAGCAGCCATGGCGATGCCAGTGCCGAAGAAACGCTGCGGATCGGCGCCCGGGCCGCCCGCGCCTGGGGCCGGTTCCGGCAGGCGGCGGTGTCGTCCTTTGCCTTTGTCGAGGCGGCGGGCCCGGCTTATGGCGCCAAGTTGGTGCGCGATGCGCTGGCTTTGGGCGCACGGCCCCTACCCCAAGGCCCCCTGCCGCAGATCGAGGGCGGGCTGACGGCGGCGCAAAAGGTGCAGACTGCGGCTGCGGTGCTGCGCGCCATGAGCCTGACCACCAATCATGCGCGGCTGGTGCTGCTGATCGGGCATGGGGCGCAGATGACCAACAACCCGCATGAAAGCGCCTATCACTGCGGGGCCTGCTGCGGCCAGACGGGCGAGGTTTCGGCGCGGGTGCTGGCGGCTTTGCTGAACGATGCCGAAACGCGGGCCGGGCTGGCGGCGCATGGCCTGCATCTGCCGCAAGATACGCTGTTCGTGGCGGGCCTGCACAATACGGTGACGGATGCGGTGACGCTGTATCCAGACACCCCGGCCCCCGCCCATGCCGAGGATCTGGCGCGGGCCGGGGCTTGGCTGCGCGCGGCAGGCCAACAGGCGCGGGCCGAGCGCGCCCTGCGGCTGCCGGGTGCGGCCGGCGAGACGCTGGCACGGCGCGCGCAGGATTGGGCCGAACCCCGGCCCGAATGGGGGCTGGCGGGCTGTGGGGCCTTTATCGCCGCCCCGCGCAAGGCCACGGCGGGCCGCGATTTGCAGGGCCGGGCGTTTTTGCACAGCTATGACTGGCAGGCCGATCAGGGCTTTGCCACGCTGGAGCTGATCCTGACCGCGCCCGTGGTGGTCGCCAGCTGGATCAGCCTGCAATACTATGGGTCCAGCGTCGCGCCTGCGGTTTTTGGCGGCGGCAACAAGCTGATCCACAATGTCGTGGGCGGCATTGGGGTGGTTGAGGGCAATGGCGGGCTGTTGCGCACCGGCCTGCCGTGGCAGACGGTGCATGACGGCACCAAACCCGCGCATGAGGCATTGCGGCTGTCGGTGATGATCGAGGCCCCGACAGAGGCGATTGCCGCCGTGCTGCGCAAGCATGACGCTGTGCGCGCGCTGTTCGACAATGGCTGGTTGCATCTTTTCGCGCTGGAGGAGGGCCAGATCAAGGCTCGCTATCGGCCCGGCCTGATCTGGCAGCCCACCAGCCCTGCCCACCCGGCAGCCTGACATCCTTGCGGCGCGGGGCAAACAGCGTCTCTGGGTCGGGGCATGTCTTGGACAGAAGAAATTGATCCGCTGCCACGGGGCCGTCGGCCCTATGACGGTTTTGCCATCACAGAAGATGTCTCACCTGCGGATACGATGAATCTGGAGAAAAGCTGGGCTTGGCTGGAAATGCCAAGCTTTCGATAGGCGTTCTTGCGGTGAACCTTGACCGTGCCTTCGCTGATTTCCAAACCCGCGGCGATGGCGGCAGCGGAATAGCCTTTCAAGACCAAGGCAATCACCTCGATTTCACGGGCCGTCAAAAGATTTCCCGCCATGCGGCGCAACACATGATCCAACTCGGGCTGCTCGGCTGGCGCGGCCAAAGGCTGGGCTGCCTCTGTCTGGCGCCAGTGTGCCGTCATCAGGGCCTGAACAACGGGCGCAACATCGGCGAAACGTGCACGCTCTGCCCGCGTGAAAACCGCAGATTCCATCGTGCGCGCGATGCTGACAACGGCCGTCACACCCTCGGCAATCGTCGCCGGAATGCCCATTTCATCACGAATTGCCGTGCGGCGGTAATGCTTGAGGTAATATTCGGACCGAAAAAAGCCGTCTGGTGCCAATTCGCGCAGATAAAACACCCCCTCACGGCGCCCGGCCCGCAGTTCGGTGTAGAACGGGTCCAACAGATAGGGACCAGCGGCATAATCCTTGACCACGATCGAGGCAACCTCGGGCGCCATGTTGTGATACAGCGACCGCGGCTTGTCTTTTCCGTCATAGGAGAAAACCATGCAGACGCGGAACGGGACAAGGCTTGCCAGCGCATCTTCCAGCACCGAGGGAAAAGCGGGCCTGCCGACTGCGCAGATCGCCAAGGCAAGCTTTCGGTTCCAGACTGACATCTTGCCCCTTCCGATCTTGCAGCCGCTCTACCCCCTTGGGGATATTTTCACAATGTCATCCCGCCGTCACACTGGAATTCCCAGATTGACGGAGAGCGACTTCATCATGACCCGCAGTGAAACTGGCACAAGACATGATTTGGCCGGCTATATAGCCGAAACCGGGGCAACCCATGTCCACATCGGGGTCTTTGACACGGACGGCGCGCTGAGGGTCAAGCGTGTCCCCGCGGGCAAGGCGGTGAAGATGGCCGCTTCGGGGTATCAGTTCTGCGATGTGCTTTATGCATGGGATACCGCCGAGGTCACCTATGGGTCCGGTGTTTACATCGACCGTCCGGCCACGATCTTTGCAGATACGATCAGACCCTGGCCATTCGAAGGGAATGAAGCCATCTGCATTGCCGATTTCGATGCGCCATTCGGCGCAGTATCGGCCCGCAATCAACTGATCGAGCAACTTCAAAAGGCCCAACGGATGGGGTTCTCGGTGCATTCGGCCTTTGAATTCGAGTTCAACATCCTGGAGGAAACGGCAGAAAGCCTGCGCAAGGGTGGCTTTGCCGATCCAACACATTTTGCGATGGGCAACCGCACCTACTCACTTGGAACGCTTGCCGAGCAGCACGACCTGCTGACCGGGCTGGAAGATGTCATGCGCCGGCTTGGGATAAGCTTTGACGCTTTGCATACCGAATTGGGGCCAGGCTGTCTGGAAGTGCCCCTGTCCCATGCCGAAGGGATCAAGGCGGCTGATGATGCTGCACTGTTCAAGAATTTTACCAAAACCTATTTCCGGCGCCATGGGCTGACGGCCTGCTTCATGTCCAAACTGAAAGAGACGCTTTCAGGCCAATCGGGCCACCTGCATGTATCCTTGCGCAACCTGTCAGACGGCTCAGCCGCATTCCATGATCGCTCTGCGCCAGATGCCATGTCACAAACCGAGCGCTGGTTCATTGGCGGGCTTATGCAACTGATGCCGGAAATGCTGGCCCTGTGCAGCCAGACGGTGAATGCCTACAAACGGATGGTTCCCGGTATGTGGGCCCCAACCTATGCGTCCTGGGGCATCCAGAACCGCACTGTGGCATTGCGCGTCATGAACGACAGCGCGGCCTCTGCACGGGTGGAATTCCGTGTACCTTCAGCCGATACGCACCCCCATGCAGCCTTGGCCATGTGCCTTGGTGCAGGGCTGTGGGGCATCGAGAACCGAATCGAGCCCTGCCCACCCAGAACAGATGATTGTTATCTGACCCCCGCACCGGCGGGCGCAGCTTTTCCCCGTGATCTTGCCGATGCAGCCGATCGGTTGGATGCCAGCACTGCCGCCCGCGCGATCTTTGGCGACACGTTCATCACCACCTTTGTCGCCGCACGCAAAGCGGAAGATGCGGCGTGGCGGCGCCATGTCAGCGCTTGGGAGGTGACCCGCTATCTGGAGACTGTCTGAAACCCGCAATCAAACGGAGAGTGACATGCAAAAACGACCGATGAACCAGATGTTCAGCCCAGCGCGGCGCGATGTTCTAAAGGGGCTTGGCGCCCTTGGCCTGACCGGCGCGGCAGGTTTGACGCCGAGACGTGCCCGCGCCGCGACAGCCATGAATTACATGTGTTGGGAAGGCTATGACAAGGCGTCGATCATTGACCCTTTCGAAGCAGCAAATGATGTGGAAATCGCGATCGACCTGATCACGGACAGCCCCGGTGGTTTTGCAAAGCTGGCAGCGGGGGCTTGGCGGGACTTTGATGTCGTCTCCTCTGACAGCCCATGGATTCAGCGCATGGGCCCGGCAGCCATTGCCGAATTCATTGAGGCAGCAGAATTCGCCGATGTTTACGACGGGTTTTACGACCAGTTTCGCGCCCCCTTTGCCCCGCTTGAATTCGAAGGCCAGATAACGGGCCTGCCCACGCGCTGGGGCTGGGTCGGGCCAACGGTGAACACCGAATATGACAGTTTGGAAGCCTGGTCGAGCTATGATCCCTGCTTTGACCCTGCCTACAAAGACAAGATTTGCGTTCTTGATTGGGGCGACTGGCCCATCATGCCGATGGCCCTGCATGCAGGCATCAACCCCTATGAGGAATTGGATGATGCCGCACTGAACGAGATAAGGCTTGTGCTGCGCGCCTTGTTCAAGAACACCCGCGCCGTGGTGGCCGACCTTTCGGTGGCGCAAAAGGGCTTGATGGACGGATCATTCCGCACCCTGATCGGCGGGGGCACCTATTGCACCAGTGCCCTGCGCAAGGACGGCATGAAGCACATTCAGTCCATCGTGCCAGAGCCCCGCAACGGACTGAAGCAAGGGATCATCTGGATGGAAGCGACCGGGATCGTCAAAGATCCAGTCGATCTGAGCAAAGCCAAGGCCTTGCTGCGGCATCTGGTATCGCCCGAAGTGGCCGTGGAACTGGCCTGGACCGAAGCGACCTGCAACCTTGTGCCGTCGAAAGAGGCCGAGGCGCTGTTCAGCGATGACCAAAAGGACGTTCTGCAGATGGATTACATGTGGGAAGCCTGGGACAAATCGCAGTTCCACAATGTTGCGCCGAACATCGACCAGATGCTTGAGATCTGGCAGCAGGAACTTGCTGCGGCGAACTAGGACTGAACACGCAAGCGGACCGGCAAAGCCCGGTCCGCGCCTGAAAGCGATGAAGGAACCCGTTAAGTGTCTGACCAGATCATTGAAGCGCGCGGCATCCAGAAATTCTATGGCCAATACCACGCGCTGAAAGCTGTCTCACTCTCTGTCGGTGCGGGAGAGTTTCTGGCATTGGTTGGGCCCTCGGGCTGTGGCAAGACATCACTTCTCAAGATCCTCGCAGGCTTTGAGGCCCCCAGCGACGGCAGCTTGCGGATTGCCGGGCAAGACATGACAGGTGTTCCGGCCTCGGCGCGCCCCACCCGGATGGTCTTTCAGAAACTGGCACTATTCCCACACAAGACAGTGGCCGAAAATATTGGCTTTCCCCTCATGCTGGCGGGCAAATCGGTGGCCGAAATCCGGGCTTCGGTCGGTGCGATGCTAGAGATGATGCATCTGAAGGAAAGCTATCTGAACCGATACCCGAACCAGCTTTCCGGTGGAGAGCAACAGCGGGTGGCTTTGGCGCGGGCGCTGGTGTCGAAGCCGCCCGTGCTGCTCTTGGACGAACCCATGAGCGCGCTTGACGCCAAGCTTAGAAAATCACTGCAAGCCGAGTTGAAGCACCTGCATCGCAATATGGGCACCAGTTTCGTTCATGTAACCCATGATCTGGAAGAGGCCATGATGCTGGCAGATCGGATCTGCGTGATGCGCGCGGGCGAAGTGGTGCAGGTTGGCACACCTGCCGATATCTACTACCGACCCGCCGATGCCTTTGTCGCCGGCTTTATCGGCGAAACCAATCTTTTGCCGGCGACCTTCACACGATCAGGCAACGCGGTGCGGTTCGACTGCCCGCAGCTAAGGTGCACACACCCCTTGTTGGCGGCCACTCAGGTCTCTGAAACCTTGACCGACAGATCTGGCCTGCTGATGATCCGCCCCGAACTCTTGCGCATTCTGGAACCAGGCGAGTCTGCAGATTGCCTCATCTCTGGGAGGGTATCGGAATTCTTCGTCCGCGGCGGGTCGCTTCAGTATCGGGTCACGGGCGAAGGTGACACGACGTTGATCCTGGATCTGCCCGGAACGATGGCCTTGCCCCTTGGTGTCGGCGACCCCGTAAGGCTTGGATGCGGGACTGCTGATCTGTTCGCCATGAGGGGATAGTGATGGCTGTCGAAAAATCTTGGCGCGACAAGGCGCTTCAACTCTCGACACTGCCGCTCTTGGTGGTCTTTGGCACCTTTTTCCTTGTGCCCCTTGTGATGACGGCCGTGCTGAGTTTTCAGGGGACACAGTATTACCGGCTGGTCTGGAACTGGGATCTGCAAATCTGGAGCGATGTTTTCTCGCAACGCCATTACTGGTCAATCATGCTGCGGACACTGGGCATGGCTTGCGTCGCCACGTTCCTCTGCGTGGCTTTTGCGCTTCCTGTCGCCTATGCGCTGGTGAACCGGCTGCAAGATTGGGCGGATCACATCACCTTGCTGATCGTGTTTGCCTTTCTGACGGATGCAGTTCTGAAAACCTTTGGCTGGGTGCTGTTTCTTGACCGAACCGGCGTTTTGAACGGCGTTCTTGAGGCACTGGGGATGGGCAAGGCGGCAACAGATATCCTGTTCACCCCTTATGCCACCATGATCGGCATGGTTTACAACCTGTTGCCCTACACGATTTTTACCATTGCACTGTCGATGGCGCGCCTTGATCGCGACCTTGTGCTGGCCGCTTACGATGCTGGCGCCTCGCGCTGGAGGGCGCTGCGGGAGGTCACCCTGCCCTTGGCAATGCCGGGAATAGTTGCCGGAGGGGTGCTGGTCTTTGTGCTCTCTCTGGGCGTGTTTCTTGAACCCAAGGTCATGGGCGGGGGCACATCACCGATGGCGGCAGAACTGATCCGGCAAAGCTTCGAAACGCGCGTGAACTGGCCTCTGGGCGCAGCGCTGACCTTGGTCGTGATCGTGATCGGCGCGATAAGTCTTGCGGCCTTTGGCGGCTTGGCCCTGCGCGCCAGCCGCAAGCGGGGGACGCAGGCATGAAAAGACGCGGCATCATTGATATTCTTTTGCCACTTTCGGTCGTGCTGGTGCTTGTCTTTTTCTACATCCCGATTGCAACGCTGGTGCTGTTCTCGTTCACGTCTAACCGCTTTCTGTCCTGGCCGATCCCCAGCTACAGTCTGCGCTGGTACGGGGAACTGCTGGCAGATCGTAATTTCTGGAACGCCCTGACCAATTCTGCGGTTCTCGCTGGGGTTGCCACCCTTCTGGCGACCAGTTTTGGCCTTCTCGGGGCCTTTGGCTGGCTGCGCTATCGCTATCGGTTCCAGCGCGCCTTTCAGGTGCTGACATTCGCCCCGCTCTTGTTCCCGCAGCTTTTGCTGGGGGTGGTCATGCTGCTGTGGTTTTCCGTCTTGGCCGGATGGTTCAACACCTCGCCGGGATTGTGGTCTGCCGTGATCGGCCATGTGATCTACATCACGCCCTTTGCCATTGTGATCATTTCAGTCCAGATGCATGGTTTTGACATGACACTGGAGCAAGCGGCAGAAGATGCCGGCGCGACCCGGTGGCAAATCATGCGTCAGGTCACCTTGCCGCTGCTTTGGCCAGGCATCTTTTCGGCGCTGACCTTTTCGTTCCTGCTGTCATGGGGGAATTTCTACATCACCTACAGCCTTTCAGGCACGACGCGTACCTTGCCGACCTATGTCTTCTCTGGAATCGCTGTCGGGTCTTCCCCCATCTATCCCGCACTGGCAGCGCTTACCTTTGCGCCGGCGCTTGTGCTGATTGTCATTGTTGACCTTGTCCGCCGACGCAGCGCCAAACGTAGACTGCGCCGTCAGGCACGCGAATAAAGCCCAAAGCGCGATACGAAAAGCCAATCTGCAATCCCCAAGGGGAGAGCGAGAGCCAAAGCGTCCCGCGCTTTCAAGGCCGGACCGCATTGTCGAAGCCTGCGGTGAATCGGGTCGGGCTTCAGACGCACCAGTTTAGACATCGGAGATATGCTGGGGCAGGCTTTCGCTCCATTTCCTAAGTTCATCGAGAAACCCGAGCGCCGTGCAGCCCAACTCGGTGATCTGGTACTGCACTGATACCGGCGCGGTATCCATGACTTCACGAGTCAGCAGGCCTTGCACTTCCAACTGGCGCAGCCGTTCGGTGATCATCTTCTTCGATGCGCCGCCGACCATCCGTGCAAGGTCGTTGAACCGGACCGGCCCATCCTTGAGATGCCAAAGGATCGACCCGGTCCATTTGCCGCCGATGATCCGCATCCCGCGTTCGATGGCGCAAGGCTCGACACATGCGTCGTGAACGTGTCTTCGGCCCTTTGCGTCTTCTTCAACTCGCGCCTCCACGGCATGTCTCTCCTGTCTTTTTGCAGGTTACCAAAAGTATACTGGTTGATCTTAGTTCCTTGCGCCCGCAATTTCGTCTCGAGCGCGCCGCGTGTCAAGCGGCCCGGAATAAACAGACAAGGACGAAAAAGATGAGCAAGATCCTGATCCTGAACGGCGCCCAACCGTACGCATTTGCGCCCGGCGGGCTGAACGCGACTCTCGCCAAGCGGGCGAAAGACCATCTGGAAGCGCAAGGCCACGAGGTGCGCATTACGACCGTGGCCGACGGTTATGACGTCGAGGCCGAGGTCGAAAGCCACCGCTGGGCCGACACGGTCATCATGCAGTTTCCGGTGAACTGGATGGGGGTGCCGTGGTCGTTCAAGAAATACATGGATGAGGTCTATACCGTCGGGATGGACGGTCGACTGACTGCGGGCGACGGGCGTACCGCCGAGGCGCCCAAGGCGAATTACGGCATGGGCGGCACGCTGACTGGCACGCGCTACATGCTCTCTGCCACCTTCAACGCCCCGAGCGAAGCCTTCGACGACCCCGAAGAGCCCTTCTTCGAGGGCATGAGCGTAGATGACCTGCTGCGGCCCGTGCATCTGAACGCAAAGTTCTTCGGGATGGCGCCGCTGCCCACTTTCTCTGCCCACGACGTCATGAAGAACGCCGAGATCGAGCGCGATCTGGCTCGGTTCGACGCCCATCTCGAAACCCTTTTCACCGAGGCCTCCCATGTCGCAGCCTGACATCCATCTCTACACCGCCGCGACGATGAATGGCTACAAGCCGGTCATCCTGCTCGAAGAGCTGGGTGTGCCCTATGACCTGACGTTCATCAACTTCGCCAAGAGCGAACAGAAGGCGCCAGACTATCTGCGGCTCAATCCCAACGGCAAGATCCCCACGATAGAAGATCGGGCAGAGGGCCGTGCCATCTTCGAAAGCGGCGCGATCCTGTGGCATCTGGCCGAGAAATACGGAAAGTTCCTGTCGGACGATCCGGTCGAGCGCTCTGAGACACTACAATGGTTGTTTTTCCAGGTTGGCCATGTCGGGCCCATGATGGGGCAAGCGATGTATTTCCAGCGCATCGCCGCGCCCAATGGCCATGAGGAGCCGTTCTCGATCAAGCGATACGTCGATGAAAGCCGTCGCCTCATGGAGGTGCTCAACACCCGGCTTGAGGGACGCGACTTCCTTGTCTCAGACTACTCGATCGCGGATATGGCGACGTATCCGTGGGCACGCGCCTATGTCTGGGCGAAGGTGGAGGTCGATGATCTGCCGCATCTCAAGGCCTGGTTCGATCGCATAGACGCACGCCCCGCTGTGCAGAAGGCCCTGACCATCCCCAAGGCGCAACCGCAATTCTGGGACGCCAAGGCCGATGACGGGGCTTTCGCTGCCGAAAATGCCGCCCGCTTTGCAAGCGACGTGAAGAAAGGGTGATGGGATAGCGGTTACCGGCGTCGTGGATTTGGCCGCAACCTCGACGCCCGGGCGCAGCTTGAAGGTTCCCGCGCGCAGGTCGTCGCCGAACCAGGCGACGACGAGGCTGACGCTCTCGACGGATGGCGCCATGGCCTGCAGCCGGTCGAGCGCCACGACCATGTCGGCGGTGTCGGGCAGCGCGTTGAGGTTCTCGGCCTGCGTCGCGCCGCCGGAGGATTTGCGGATGGCCTGGGTGGCATAGGTGAACTCGCCCGAGGCCGGGATCATGGTGACGGCGCGGGTCAGCCCCTCGGCGGTGTCGGGGTCGGCGAGCGGTCGGAACACCTCGAAGGAGAGCTGCGGCAGGCGGTTGCCGTAGCTCGACAGCGGCAGGTCCTCGAAAACGACATAGGCCGTGCCGCGATGCTGGCCGACATCGACGACGGGCTGATCGACGTGGTCGTGGTCTACAAGATCGACCGGCTCAGCCGCGCCCTGATGGATTTCTCGAAGCTGGTCGAGGTGTTCGACCGCAACGGCGTCACCTTCGTCTCGGTCACGCAGTCCTTCAACACGACCACCTCGATGGGGCGGCTGACGCTGAACATCCTTCTCAGCTTCGCCCAGTTCGAACGCGAGGTCATCGGTGAACGAATCCGCGACAAGGTGGCTGCCTCGCGCAAGCGCGGGATCTGGATGGGGGGCTATGTGCCGCTCGGCTACGATGTGCAGGACCGCAAGCTGGTCATCAACGAGGCTGAGGCCGCCTCTGTGCGCCGGATCTTCGACCGGTTCGTCGAACTCGGCTCGGCCACGATGCTGGCGAAGGAACTGCGGCGGGAGGGGGTTCGCAGCAAGCAGGGCACGCTGATCGACAAGGGCTATCTCTATCGGGTGCTCCGCAATCGCGTCTATCGCGGCGAGGCCGTCCACAAGGGCAAGGCCTATCCGGGCGAGCACGAGGCCATCGTCACCGACAAGGTCTGGGATCAGGTCGACGCCATCCTGCAGGGCAACCGCCACGCCCGATCCAGCAACAGCCGAATGCAGACGCCCGCGCCGCTGAAGGGGCTGATCTTCACCGACACCGGCGCAGCGATGACCCCGACCGCGACCAAGAAACGCGGCAAGCTCTACCGCTATTACGTCTCGATGGACGTGATCAAGAACCGCACCACGGAGGATGACTGCGGCGATCTCGCGCCGACCCGCCTGCCAGCGGGCATGGTCGAGGACACCATCGTCACCGAGGTCCGGCGCATTCTGCAGACCCCCGAGGTGGTTACGCAGGTGCTGGCGGCGCTGAAGCGCGATCAGGTGTCCGAGGCCGAGGCCATCGCGGCGCTGCATGATTTCAACACGCTCTGGGCGCAGCTGTTTCCGCTCGAGCAGGCGCGGATCATCCAGCTTCTGGTCCGGCGCGTCACCGTCACCGCCGCCGGGCTCGAGGTCGACATCCGCCGCGAAGGCGTCGCGGGCGTCATCCGCGAGATGATCGCCCCACGCGACATGGAGGTCGCCGAATGACCCGTGGCAGTGACACGATCCGCGTGCTGATCCCCCTGACGCTGCGCAAGAAGAACGGTCGGCCCAAGATCATGCCGCCCGCCGATTACAGCCCGAGCGAGGATCAGGCGCAGGACCCCCACATCCTGCGCGCAATCGGCCGGGCATGGGGCTGGCGGCGGCGCATGGAGGCAGGCGAGTTCGCCACGATCCAGGAACTGGCCGAGGCCGTCGGCTTGGCCGAACGCCATGTCAGCCGCCAGCTGCGCCTCGCCTATCTGGCGCCAGAGGTGCTCAAACGCCTGACCTGCGGCCGCGAGGCATCGGCGGTCAGTCTGTACGACCTGTGTTTTCTGGCCGGGGAGACATGGCAGGAGCAGGCTGAGCGGGTTTTCTAGAAAAAGAAAGTCAAGCGTTCCGTGAACTTACTCCATCCGTGAAGTTCCGAATGCTGTGACCCACGACAGTTCTCGGAACTGCCAAAGAGCTGGTCGATAGGCCATACTCAGTAGTGTCGGCCAATTCTCACTACTTGACGAAGTGGATCGGGCCAGATCATTTCATGTCTCATGAGCAGATACTATCAGACATTCGCACGGATCGGCGCAGGCCTAGCAGCCATTGCAATGCTTGTTTGGTTCTTGTGGCCCGGCGGGGCATGGCAGTTCGAACCTGAGCCGTTTTTCGCTTTTGGTGTTGCGGTGGTCGTCTGGGCATTTACCGAGTTTAAGTTGAGCGAGGAGGTGATCTATCGAGCATCTACGCCCAATGATATCCGGCTTGGCCGAGAGATCTTTGCGTATGGAACCTGGAACTTCCGAGAACTTTTGAAAGATCACGACTACCATCGCGGCATACACCCTAGATTTCTGACTGAAGCGTCACTGTTGGTCAGCGAAACAGAGCTCGGAATTGCACATTTCCAGGATGGGCGGGTCCAGAAAAAATACTTAGACTTCTTCGAGCGCCTGAAGGCCTTTGTCGACTATTTTGGAATGCATTCATCACCCGAGCGGTTTGGATCTGTGATGCTGCAATCCGTCATTCCAGCCAGCCAGTTTGATGAAATGAATGTAGCCCCGCATCATCAAGCTGAGATTAATGAAGTAAATCGGCTAGCTACTGAAGCTTGGAAAGCCATGCGGCCTCTCATTACGGAGATTAAAGAACGAATTCCCGAAGTGTTCGACGAACAGATTAGGGGCGGTTGGATCAGGAGTCCCGAAGAGTAAAGAGCGTCGACGCGCGACATGCCGCAATTGACACGTCTGACACCCGCGTCGCTGTCAGTGAAAACTCGCCTGAAAGGACGTCGCGGTCAGCGAGACATGCGCGTTCAGCGGCGGGTGCAGCTCGAACGCCTTCGGCTCGCGCGCAAAGTTCCAGAGCCGGAACAGGGACCATTCCGAGCGCCGCTCTTCGGCCACGGCCAGCTCGTTGCGGCTGATGTGGAAGGGGGTGCGTTCCCAGCCATTCGTCGTCTTCACCTCGATCAGGCGCGGACGGCCATCCGGCGCGAAGCTTGCGATATCGTAGCCGGCACCATCGCCATCCTCCTCCGATACCCACCGGACCTTGCGCGCAAGATCGTCACGGCCCTCTGATTTCAGGGCCGCACGTTCGTGCGCCAGGACGCACTCCTCACCGGCACGGCCGAGGGCGCGATTTCGCTCATCTCTCGCCGCGACATCGAATTTGCGAGCGATGTGCAGCATCTGCTCCAGCTCCTGCGGCGCCGGTTGGTTCGACAGCGTCGGCGGCGGCCCGATCCAGATCGGCCGCGCCTCCGCCAGGCCAGTCGGCGCTCCTGTACCCGAATGGCGGCCGAGCCACGCCGGATTCAGCGCCAACCAGCGCGCCACGGCATCCACCAAGGTCATCTGAAAATTGAACGCAGGCTTGTAGCCTGGGATCCAGTCTTCCCCGAGCCCCTTGAGCACTGCGCTGATGTTCTGATGCTTGAACTCGACCGATCCCTCAGATCTATCATTCAGGAATGGCAGAAGCGCCCGTCGATGCTCGGCCTTGTTATAGCGATGCCCACAGATGTCCTCGGCCAGCATCGCGAAGTAATCTGCGACGATCAGGTCGTTTTCTTCGTCTGTCCAGGGCCCATTCGACATGCCGCCAGGCTACGAGCGGAAAGTCTGTTTGTCATCCGAGACTTCTCGTGGTCGTTCGCACCAACACGCACAACCACGCCGCCTCCGGGTGTCTCTGGTTGCATCGATAGCGGTCGAAGTTGCCTCAACTGCGGCGCAGCCCATTTCTGACAAGCATCGGAAAATACGTAAGTTTTTGAATCCGTCTCGATTTGGGTGAAGGGCGGGTGGAAAGAGACGCGGGGCGATCAGAGACCGATTTCGGCCAAAGCCGCAGTCTCCGAAAGTCGGATGGCCCCGCTAAACCCCTTTGAAACAAAAAGAAAAAAGGCCCCGCGAGGGACCTCATCTCGGGTTCGCGATGTGTAAGTGGCGGAGTGGAAGGGATTCGAACCCTCGAGACGTTGCCGTCTGCACCCTTAGCAGGGGTGTGCCTTCGACCACTCGGCCACCACTCCGCCGACCCGTTTAATGATGTGAAAAGGCAGGGGCAAGCGGAAAGAGGGGCCGGGAGGCGCCAAAATCCGACAAAGCGGCCAGCCCTACCAGCGCAGAGCGCGCGCGCCGATCAGGGTAGAGGCCAAAGTGACACCGACAATCGCCAGGCCATACCAGGTGACATAGAACAACGGGCTGTCCTCGGTGCAATGCAGCGCGTAAATCGCTGCCGCCAGGCCGCCGCTGCCCAGGCCCACCATCGCCCCGGCCAAGGCGGGCCGTGTGGGCGCGCCACGCCGCAGCGCCAGCAGGCCAGCCACCACCGGCAGAACCGACAGCGCCGGAATCGTCGTCAGGCAGGCGCTTAGCGTCTTGCCCACCATTGCCATCTGCCGGCCCTCATCGGGCGTGGCGACCCAGGCCCAGATCCACAGCGCCCCCGCCACCGCCGGCACAACCAGCACCGGCAATACCACGCCGCGCCCCTGCCCCGGCCGCGCCAGACGCAGCGCCGCGATCAAGGCCAGCGCGCCCAGCGCCAGCCCCAGCACAAAGCGCATCACCGACAGCGGGTTGGCCAGCGCCTGCACCAGATCGGCCCGTGGCCCCATCACCCCCAGCAACCCCGCCAGCGCAATGGCCAGCGCGGGCACCAGCCCAGCCATCAGCCCCCGCACCAAGGGCGGTTCGGCCAGCGTATCGCGCGCCAGCACCCGGATCAGATCATCGGTCTTCATTCCACAAACCTTTCTCGCAGGGCCGCCAGCCGCTTCAGCGCCCGGTGCAACGCCACCCGCACCGCGCCCTCGCTCATCACCAGCGCGGCCCCCGTTTCGGCGATGCTGTCCCCCTGCACACCGATCCGCCGCACAATCTCGGCCGACCGGTCATCCAGCATGCCGATCATCTTTTCCCGGTCCCAGGCCTGCGTCGGGTCTGGTCCGGCCTCGGCGGGCAAGACCTCGGCGAAATCGTCGATGGGCACCGTCACCCGCCGCCCGCGTGCCCGAAACGCATCCACCACCTTATAGCGCGCGATGGCATAGACCCAGGGCCGCACCGGGCTGCCCTCGATCCAGGTATGGCGCTTCAGGTGAATGGCCAGCAAAACCTCTTGCACGATATCCTCACACACCGCCTCGCCCATTGCGCCACCGCGCGACCGCGCAATGCCCCGCACGACCGGAGAGATGGCATGCAGAAAACGCGCATAGGCCTGCGCATCGCCAGCATTCGCTGCCGCCAAAAGCAGCCCCCAGTCATCGCTTTCCTGTGCCATCGTCCCTTGCCAATTCGCGCCATGTCGGGCCAATGTTACACAGCCCTGCCCCGGGCCATCATTATCACGTCCAAACCGCCGAACCAGCCCGGCAACAGCCCTTAGAAAGCCAATTGATCAGGCACAGGTCGCTTTGATTGCCACTTTCTTGATCAACGGTCCAAAGCCACCGATCCAGGCTAAATTTGCAAAAAACCCTCAATTTCAGGGCACTAACGCAAAATAAACTGCCATTATCAATTTTCTCAATAAACTCCTTCTGCCAATCCCGAATTGCCCTGTTGGCGGGTAACAGAACATCCTTTCCCCAGATAAAAAGGGGTGCCGCACCGCGCGCCCCACCATAGGGGAGTTACCAGATGTTCCGCCACGCCTTGGCCAGTTTTGCCGCCTCGGTCCTGATCGCCACCACGGCACAGGCCGAAACCGCCATGCCCTTCGCCCTTGATTGGAAGTTCGAAGGCCCCGCCGCACCCTATTTCGTCGCCCTCGACAAAGGCCATTTCGCGGCCGAGGGGCTGACCGTCGAAATCTCCGAAGGCGCGGGCTCGCTTGATGCCATTCCAAAGGTCGCCACCGGGGCTTTTCCGGTTGGCTTTGCCGATATCAACAGCCTGATGAAATTCCTTGACCAGAACCCCGGCGCACCTGTCACCGCCGTGATGATGGTCTATGACAAGCCACCCTTCGCCATGGTGGGCCGCAAATCGCTGGGCATCACGGCCCCGGCCGATATCGCGGGCAAAACCCTTGGCGCCCCGCCGCCAGATGGGGCCTGGGCGCAATTCCCGATCTTTGCCGCCGAAAACGGGATCGACATGGCCACAGTCACCGTCGAACCCGTGGGCTTCCCGGTGCGCGAACCCATGCTCGCCGAAGGCAAGGTGGCCGCTGTGACCGGCTTTTCCTTCTCCTCTACCCTCAACCTCAAGCGCCTTGGTGTGCCCGCCGATGACATCTCGACCATCCTGATGGCCGATCATGGCGTGGCGCTGTATGGCAATGCCGTCATCGTCAACACCGACTTTGCCAAAGCCAACCCCGAGGCGGTCACCGGCTTTATCCGCGCCGTGGCCAAGGGCTGGAAAGACACCGTGGCCGATCCGGCCATGGCCATCGAAAGCCTGATCCAGCGCAACCCCGCCGCCGATGCGGCCCTGGAAACCGAGCGTCTGGAAATGGCGATCACCGACAACGTGCTGACCGATTACGTCAAGGCCAACGGCATGGGCGGCATTGATGCCGACCGCATGGCCAAGGCCATCGAGCAGACCAAATCGGTCTATACCTTCACCAATGCCCCCGATGCCGCTCTGTATTTCGACCCCGCCTATCTGCCCGCTGACGGCAGCCTGACCATGCAGTAAAGGGCCCGGCCCGGCACCCGCCGGGCCACCCGTTTCCCCATGGCAAACCTGATCGACATCAAGGGCGTGACCCACGCCTATCGCACCAAGGCCGGCCCTCTGCCGGTCTTGGACAATCTGAACATCGCCGTCCCCGAAGGCGAATTTGCCGCCGTGGTCGGCCCCTCGGGCTGTGGCAAATCCACCCTTACCCGGCTGGTGGCGGGCCTGATGAAACCCGATCAGGGCGAGGTCTGGCTGCATGGCGAACGCGTCACCAGCCCGCGTAAGACCGTGGGCATGGCCTTTCAGAACCCGGTCATGCTGGAATGGCGCAGCATCATCGAAAACGTGATCCTGCCCTTGGAAATCGTCGCCCCCCGCATGTCGCAATCCGACCGCGAGGCCCGCGCGATGGAATTGCTGGAAATGGTCGGCCTTGCCGGGTTTGAACGCAAACGGCCCAGCGAGCTGTCGGGCGGCATGCGCCAACGCGCCAGCCTGTGCCGCGCCATCGTGCACAAGCCCGATGTGCTGATCATGGACGAACCCTTTGGCGCGCTGGACAATTTCACCCGCGAGGATCTGTGGCAAACCATGCGCGACCTGCGCGCGAAAGAACCCTTTACCTGCGTTCTCATCACCCATGACCTGCGCGAAAGCGTGTTTCTGGGCGATCAGGTCTTTGTGCTGTCGGGCCGCCCGGCCCGCACCCAATATGTGATGGATGTCGATCTGCCCGCAGACCGCACCATTGATGTGCTTTATGACCCCAAGGTGGTCGATATGCTGCATGTCCTGCGCGATCAGATCCGCATCGCCCAAGGCCGCGATGGGGGGGCACATTGATGGAACGCCTGCAAAAGATCGCCGTTCCGCTGGCCGCCATCCTTGGCTTTCTGGCGCTGTGGGAATTCATCGTCTGGGTCAACGGCTGGCCCAATTACGTCATGGCCTCACCCTCTGACCTGCCCGCCGCCTATGCGCGGTTTTGGGAATTGTTCTTCATCATGGGCTGGCAAACCCTGTGGCGCACCATCCTGGGTCTGGCACTGGCTGTGGCTTTTGGCACGCTTTTGGGCATGGCCATGGGCTTTTCGCGCATCGCCCGCGACGCGCTTTACCCGCTGCTGGTGGGCTTCAACGCCATCCCCAAGGCCACATTGGTGCCGGTCATCGCGCTGTTGTTCATCGGCCAGCACGATTTCAACACGGTGCTGATGGCCTTTCTGATCAGCTTTTTCCCCATTGCCGTCTCGGTCGGCATCGGCCTTTCGACGCTGGAACCCGAATACCGTGACATCCTGCGCAGCCTTGGGGCCAGCCGAACCACAATCTTCTGGAAAATCGCCCTGCCCAAAACCCTGCCCGAGTTCTTTGGGGCGCTGAAAGTCTCGGTCACGCTGGCCTTCATCGGCACCAATCTGGTGGAAATCGTCTCGCCCCATGGGCGCGGCCTTGGGGCGCTGTTCAAATCGGGCGAAACCAATGGCGACTATCCCCTGATGTTCGCCGTTCTCATCGCCCTGGCGGCCCTTGGCATCCTGCTTTACTACGCCGTTGTGGCGCTGGAACGCATCTTTGCAGGCTGGGCTGAACGCCCGCAAGGCTAAGGCATCGTGGTGCGTCTGTGGTCACAGGTGCACCACGCAAAAACCACGCTTATCCCACGGCAATAACACAGCATTTTTTCAGGCAGATCAGGGCCTTAGGCGAACGGGTCGGTCGGATAGCCCACACCCGTCAGATACAACCCCTGCGGCGGGCAGACCGGGCCACAGGCTGCGCGATCGCGCGCCTCCAGCGCTTCGGCCACCCGCTCGGGCGCCCAGGCCCCGGCCCCCACCCGCTCTAGCGTGCCAACGATCGACCGCACCTGATTGTGCAGAAAACTGCGCGCCCGCAGGGCAAAGCGCACCTCAGTGCCCCCGGCATAGGGATGTTCCGAAATCTCGATTGAATCCAATGACTTGACAGGCGATTTCGCCTGACAGATCGACGACCGAAAGGTGGTGAAATCATGGTGCCCCACCAGATGCGCCGCCCCCGCGCGCATCGCGGCCAGATCCAGCGGGTTCAGCACCTGCCACACCCGCCCCCGATCATGCGTCACCGGCGCCCGCCGCACCACAAGGCGAAACAGATAGCGCCGCTGAATCGCGGAAAAGCGGGCATGGAAATCATCGGCCACACGAGAAACGCCAAGGATTGCAACAGGTTGTGGGCGCAGGTGGTAATTCAGCGCCTCGCCCAGCCGAAACGTGTCCCAGTCCCGCTCCAGATCAACCGTGGCCACCTGCCCCGTTGCATGCACCCCCGCATCCGTGCGCCCCGCAGCCGCAATCGTATGCGCCCGCGGTTCCAGCCGCGCAAGCGCCGCCTCGACAGCCGCCTGCACACTCGGCTGCCCCGCGGCCTGCCGCTGCCAGCCCTGAAAAGGGCCACCGTCATAGTCAATTTTCAAGGCAAATCTGGGCATTCCCCCCTGTTACCCGATCCTGTTCCCGCTGCAAGACCCAAGGCATATTTCCCCCTGTAAACCCCGGCTGTCCCTGCTTATGTTAAGCCTGACAATACAAAGGGCAGACAGTGGTTCTTTCAACCCTCACCGATGGCATCACCCGCAGCGTGGAAAGTGTAAGTGCCTCTATCAACGGCATTTTCGAACCCAGCTTGCGGCTTGGCGTCACCGGGCTTTCGGGCGCGGGCAAGACGGTTTTCATCACCTCGCTGGTCGCCAACCTGCTGGATCGGGGCCGCATGACGCAGCTTGTAGCGCAGACCCAGGGCCGGATTGAAACCGTTGTCTTGCAGCCCCAACCCGACCTGACGCTGCCCCGCTTTGATTATGAAACCCACCTGACCGCCCTGATGGGCGACAGCCCGCGCTGGCCCGAGTCGACCCGCGCCATATCGGAATTGCGGCTGTCGTTCCGCCTGCGTCCGCAGGGGTTTTTCGCAGGCCTGACCGGGCCGCAGACCCTGCATCTGGACATTGTCGATTACCCCGGCGAATGGCTGCTGGATCTGTCCTTGCTGGACAAGAGCTATGAACACTGGGCCGAAGAAACCCTGTCGCGCCTGTCGAAACGCCCCGAAGCCGCCGCCTTTCTGGCCGAGGCCCGCGCCGCCGATGCCAGCCTTGATCTGGACGAATCCCAGACCCAATCCCTTGCCGCCAGCTTTACCGCCTATCTGCATGCGGCGCGCAAACAGGGCTGGTCTGATCTGACGCCGGGGCGCTTTCTGTTGCCCGGTGATCTGGCCGGCTCTCCGGTGCTGACCTTTGCGCCCTTGCCCAAGCCCGCCAGCCATGGGCGTGGCAGTCTTTGGCGTGAAATGGAGCGCCGGTTTGACGGCTATAAATCCAAGGTTGTCAAACCCTTCTTCCGCGATCACTTTGCCCGGATCGACCGCCAGATCGTGCTGATGGATGTGCTGGGGGCCATTCACCAAGGCCCCCGCGCGGTGGAAGATCTGCGCCGCACCATGGCCGAGATTCTGGCGACCTTTCGCCCCGGCCTGAACGGCTGGCTGACCGCGCTGTTGGGCGGAAAACGGGTGGAACGCATCCTGTTTGCCGCCACCAAGGCCGATCATCTGCACCACCACCAGCACCCGAAACTGACCGCCATTGCCGAGGCGCTGCTGTCTGATGCCAAACGCCGCGCCGATTTTTCGGGGGCGAAAACCATGGCGCTCTCGATGGCCTCGCTGCGCACCACGGTGGAAGATACCGTGCAGCGCGATGGCGCCGCACTGGATGTGGTGCGCGGCCGGCTGGAAAGTGGCAAGCAGGCGGCGATGCATGCGGGCGATCTGCCATCAGACCCGGCCCGCATCCTTGCCCCCGCCCGCGAAGGGGCCGAGGCGTGGTTGGGGGCCGAATATGGGCTGATGCAGTTCTATCCGGCGCGGATGACCCTGAAACCCGGCGAAGGCCCGCCCCACATAAGGCTGGACCGCGCCGCCGAATTCCTGATCGGCGACAAGCTATGACCGACACCCCGCGCAAACCCCTGATCCTGGAGTTGGATGACGAGGCAGACCCCAGCCTTGCCCCCCCGGTGCCCGACCCCGAGCCCCAAGGGCAGGCGATGCAACTGGCCGCCCGCGCCACACAGCCGCGCTCTGCCCTGACCCGGTTGGCGCTTTGGGCGTTTTCGGCCTTTTTCAGCTTTGCCCTGTCGGTTGCGGCATGGGATTTCGTGACCAACCTGCTGGCCCGCAACGCCCTGCTGGGCTGGGTTGCCTTTGTGCTGTTGGCCGCAGCGGTGCTGGCGGCGGTGCTGTTGGCGCTGCGCGAATGGTCGGCCTATGCGCGGCTGATGCGGCTGGATACGCTGCGCCAGCAATCGGAACTGGCCCGCGCAAGTGCCGATCTGAAACACGCGCGCCGGCTGACCAGTGCCTTGACCGCGATTTACGCCAACCGCCCCGACACGGCATGGGGCCAGTCGCGGTTCAAGGACCGCGCGGCAGATGTGCTGGATGCCGATGCGCTGCTGAACCTTGCCGAAACCGAGCTTTTGGCCCCGCTTGACGCCTTGGCCCGCGGCGAAATCGAACGCTCGGCCCGACAGGTGGCCACGGTCACGGCCCTTGTGCCGCTGGCTTTGGCCGATGTGGCGACAGCGCTGTTTTCCAACCTGCGGATGATCCGCCGCATTGCGGAAATCTATGGCGGCCGATCTGGGGCCTTGGGGTCTTGGGGCCTGTTGCGGCGGGTGTTTTCGCATCTGGTGGCAACGGGTGCCTTGGCGCTGACCGATGATCTGATCGGGTCTGTCGCGGGGGGCGGGGTCTTGTCAAAGCTGTCACGCCGCTTTGGCGAAGGTGTCGTCAACGGCGCATTGACCGCCCGTGTTGGCCTTGCCGCAATGGATCTGTGCCGCCCCCTGCCCTTTTCCGCGCTTGACCGCCCCTCGACCAGCGGCACGATCAGCCGCGCCCTTGCCGGGCTGATCGGACGCGGGGCAGATCAGGCCTGAACACCCCTACAGCGTTTACCGTGTGGTCTTTTCGCGCAACCGCGACTCAAGCTGGCGCAGGATCAGGCTTAGGCCGATGGTCATCGTCAGATACAGCAGTGCCGCCACGTTATAGGTTTCAAAATACCGAAAGTTCCCGGCGGCCGTAACCTTGGCCAGTTGCGCAATATCGCTGACCCCCAGCACCGACACCAACGAGCTGTCCTTGACCATCGCCACGAAATCATTGCCCAAGGGCGGCAAGATCAGCCGAAAGGCCTGGGGAAAAACGATGTGGCGAAACCGCAGCCAGCCATTCAGGCCAAGGGCCTCGGCGGCCTCGATCTGGCCCTTGTCCACCGCCTGCAAACCGGCGCGGAAAATTTCGGCCAAAAAGGCGGAATAGGCCAGCATCAAGGCGATCACCGCCCGCGCGATCAGCGGGAAATCCCGCGTGCGCCATGGGTCCAGCCCCAAAGGCTCCAGCAGCCAATTCACCACCGCAACCAGCGCCGGGGCCAACACAAAGGCCACATAAAGCAGCAGCACAATGATCGGAATGCCGCGCATCACCTCGATATACAGCCGCGCGATCTGGCGCAGCACGACAAAGCGCGACAGGCCCATCATCGCAAGGCCCAGCCCGATCAGGCAGGCCCCAAGATAGGCAATCACCGCCACCACAATGGTGATCGTCACGCCTTTCAGCAGCGTGTTCAGCGCCGCGGCATACACCGCGCTGGACGCCACTTCGTAAAACATCACCGCCCCGGTGATCAGCAAGATCACCAGCCACCATGGAAAATCGGTATCGGGCTTGGGGTTTGGGGTCATTGCTAACGGGCCCCGGCAAACGGCCTGCGCCGCCGGGGCCTGTGGTCTTTACTGACCCATCTTGTAATCAAGGAACCACTTCTTGTTCAGCGCCTCGATCGTGCCATCGGCCTTAAGCGCGGCAATGCCCGCATTCATCGGGGCCACAAGGTCAGACCCTTTGGGGAAGATGAACCCGAAATCCTCGGTGCCCAGCTTTTCGCCCACGATCTTCAGCCCGCCAGCCGATGCCTCGACATAGCCCGCACCTGCCGTGCCATCGGTCAGCACCAGATCGACATCGCCCGCCTTCAACGCCTCGACCGTGGCGCCAAAGGTTTCAAACAGCTTGATCCGCGGATTGGCCTCATCGCCATCCAGCACTTCATAGACGCCAACGTAGAACGGCGTGGTGCCGGGTTGGGCGGCCATCAACAGATCCGCATCGGCGGCAAACCCGGCCTTGTCGGCAAAACGCGTCTCATCGCCGCGCACCAGCATGACCATTTCGCTGGTCATGTAGCTGTCGGAAAAATCGACCTTTTCCTTGCGATCATCACGGATGGTGATACCCGTCATGCCCAGATCAAACTGGCCTTCCGACACGGCTGGGATCATCGCATCCCAACTGATGTTTTCATAGGTCACGGTGAAATTCAGCCGCTTGGCCAGCTCGGCCATGGCGTCATATTCCCAGCCAATCGCAGCGCCCGAGGCATCCAGAAATTGCAGCGGCGGATAGGCGTTTTCCGTGACAACGACAATCTCTTTGCCGCCCAGATCGGGCAAATCCTGCGCCATGGCGGCGGGGGCAAAGGCCAAGGCGGTCGCAAACAGCACGGCGGTGGTCTTCATTCTGTGAACTCCCTGTCATCAGACTTTGGCGCGACTATGACCCGGCCCTGTGCCACCCGCAAGACATGGCGGGGGGCTGGGCAGGCAAATCACGCGCTCTGCCCAAAAGCAGGGCTGCGCGGGCCGCTAGGCCACGGCCCGACGGGCAGCACAGATCGGGCAATCGGGGCGCGGCTTTACGGCAATCATCCGCGTTTCGCTGTAAAGCGCATCGTGAATCATCAGCCGCCCGCGCAGGCCCAACCCCGCCCCGGTCAGCTCTTTCACCGCCTCCATCGCCATCATGGCACCGATCACACCGGGCAGGGGCGCGGCCACCCCTGCCTCGGCGCAGGTGGGCACCATGCCGGGCGCCGGCCGCACCGGAAAGACGCATTCATAACACGGCCCGCCCTGCGCCGGATCATACAGCGACATCTGCCCTTCCCATTGGGTGATCGCCGCCGAAATCAGCGGTTTGCCCAACCGCGCGCAGACCCGGTTCACCAGATAGCGCGTCTCAAAATTATCGGTGCCATCCAGCACCAGATCATACTCGGCGATCAGCGCCTCGGCACTGTCCTCGTCCAACCGACGATGATAGGGGCGCAGCTCGATAAAGGGGTTCAGTGCCCGCATCTGCATCTCGGCCGAAAACACCTTGGGCATCCCGATACGATCATCGACGTGAATCACCTGCCGTTGCAGGTTGGAATTATCGACCACATCCGCATCGACAACACCGATCACCCCAACGCCCGACGCCGCAAGATACAGCAGGGCCGGAGAGCCAAGCCCCCCCGCGCCCACAACCAGAACCCGCGCCGCCTTAAGCCGTTTCTGCCCCGGCCCGCCGATTTCACGCAAGATGATATGGCGGGCATAGCGGTCCAGCTCGGCCGGGCGGAAGGTGCCCTTTGGGGCCTTGGGCACGGCTGCCTCGCCCGCCTTGGCACGGTTGCGCAACCGTGCAATCAACGCGCGATAGCCAAAGCCAAGCCCGGCCACAACCCCAAGCGCCAGCCAAGGCCGCACATCGCCCCCGGTTGCCTCGCGCAGGCCATTGCCCGCAGGCAGCGCCAGTTGCGCCAGAACCACCGCCAGCCACAGGCCAAAGATCATCCCCAGCCGCAACCGCAGCGGGGTTTTCATCACAACCCCCAGCCCCCAGATCGCCGCCGCCATGACCAGAACCAGTATCATCAGCGCGTCCCCGTTGATCCGAACCCGCCTGCACCGCGCAGGGTTTCATCCAGCACGTCCACCACGGCAAAGCCCACCTGCACCACCGGCGCCACAATCATCTGCGCCACCCGATCCCCATGCTGGATCACATAGGGTTCAGCCCCCAGATTGATCAGCGCCACCCCCAGCGGGCCGCGATAATCGCTGTCGATGGTGCCGGGTGTGTTCGGCAGGGTGATGCCATGTTTCAGCGCCAGACCCGAACGGGGCCGGATCTGCATTTCATAGCCAAAGGGAATTTCCACCCGCAGCCCGGTGGGGCAGATGGCGCGCTGCATCGGCTGCAACACAAAACCCGCGGCCCGCATGTCAGGCGGCAGATTGGCCCGCAAATCGGCGCCCGCCGCGCCAGGGGTTTCATAGCTGGGCAAGGGCAAGGTGCGGTCGGCCCAATCTTCGAACACGACCTTGACGATCAAGCCCATATCAGCCCCCCGCGCCCGAGCCGCGCTTTTGCACCGGCCGGGCAAATTTTTTCGAAAAAATTTGCCGCGCTCATTGCAAGGCCTCGGCGATGCGGCCCGCCAGACGGCGGGCGACCTCATCCTTGCTCATCCGTGGCCAATCCTCGGCCCCTGCCTCAGAAATCAGGGTCACGGCATTTTCGTCACCGCCCATGATGCCCGTGCCCGGTGATACGTCGTTGGCCACGATCCAGTCACAGCCCTTGCGCGCGCGTTTGGCCGTGGCATGCTGCACCACGGTCTCGGTTTCGGCGGCAAAGCCCACCACAAGGCGCGGGCGATCTGGCGAATGCGAGACAGTGGCCAGAATGTCGGGGTTTTCGGCAAACTCCAGCCCCGGGGCACGGCCCGAGCCATCTTTTTTCATCTTCTGCCCCGCTTCGTTGGCAACCCGCCAATCGGCCACAGCCGCCGCCATCACCGCGGCATCGGCTGGCAGCGCCGCCAGAACCGCCGCCAGCATCTGCCGCGCGGTTTCCACCCGGATCACATCCACCCCCGCCGGGGGGGGCACGCTGGCGGGCCCGGTGACAAAGCTGACCCGTGCGCCCAGATCACGCAACGCCGCCGCAAGTGCCGCCCCCTGCGCCCCGCTTGATCGGTTGGCGATATAGCGCACTGGATCAATCGGTTCATGCGTGGGGCCGCTGGTCACCAGAACATGCTTGCCAAACAGCGGCCCCGAGGTCAGCGCGGCCGTCGCCGCGGCGAGAATTTGCGCCGGTTCCGCCATCCGCCCCGGCCCAAATTCGCCACAGGCCATATCGCCGTCATTGGGGCCCACCGTCAGAATGCCGTCGCCCTGCAAGGTGGCCAGATTGCGCTGCGTGGCCGGGTGCAGCCACATGCGCACATTCATGGCAGGGGCGATCATCACCCGCTTGTCCGTGGCCAAGAGCAAGGTTGACGCCAGATCATCGGCCCGGCCTGTCGCCATCTTGCCCATCAGATCCGCCGTGGCCGGGGCCACAACCACCAGATCGGCAGCGCGAGAAAGCTGGATATGGCCCATCTCGGCTTCGTCCGTCAGATCGAACAGATCGGTATAGACCTTGGTTCCGGCAAGGGCTGACACCGACAAAGGCGTCACGAATTCGGCCCCTGCCTTGGTCAGAACTGGCACCACCTTGGCCCCGGCCTTTGCAAACAGCCGGATCAACTCCAGCGATTTATAGGCCGCGATGCCACCCCCGATGATCAGCAAGATACGTTTTCCAGCCAGCATGCAGCGCCCCCTTTTGTTGCGCCCGACGTTAGGCGGCGCGGGGGGCAAACTCAACACCCCGCCGCATCCCCCAGTTAGCGAAAGCCGGCACAGGGGTCGGGGCGCTCGGCCGGGGCGGTGATCAGCCACAGATCAAAGGGCGCATACGGGCCGGGGTCGGACTCGACCTGCCCTACAGACAACACCGTTACATCGGGGGCCGCAAAGGCCAGCACCGCGGGCAGACCCCAGTCCTTGCGGGCATGGCCCGATCCGGTGATCACCGCCACGGGCGGGCCCACATCCTGCAACGCCTGCAACACCGCACGGGCAAGTGCCGCGTCCCGCAATCGCTGGGCCTGCACCATGCCTGGCAACAGATCTGCCGGAAGGGCGTCGCAATGGGCCTGCATCTGCTCGGCCTCACGCGCAGATTGCTCGTCATCGGGCAAAGCGCGGTCAAGGCCGAAGCGCGCGCCATCGGCCGCCACGGCCATGGCCCCGTCAGACACGGCCTTGCGTGCCGCCTCGCGCCCGACCTCGGCCCCGTAATGACGCGCCTTGGGGGCGGCTGCAAAGATCGGGTAATACATCGAGAACTCGGGCCATCCGCGTGCAGCCCACTCCAGCGCCGCACCCAATTCGGCCTGATCCGCCCATGTCGCTGGCACGGCCATATCCTGGGGGATCATTTCCCAAACCACGGCTTTGGGGGCAAGTGCGGCCACCGCCGCCGCCTGATGGGCATGGTGCTGTGCATTGTCATGCACCTCACCCAAGACCACCACATCGGCAGCGGGCAATCGCGACAGGTCAGCCGGGGCAATCTCGGCCGCAAAGGCCGGGCTGGCCAGCAAAAGGGGAATGAACCAACGCATCACAAGAAGTGATGCACTTCCCGGCTCTGGCTTTCAAGGCTGCGCTTCATCTTGATAAAGGCTGCCGCTTCCAACTGACGCACCCGCTCTTTCGACAGGCCCAATTCCTCGCCCAAGGATTCCAGCGTCCGCGGCTCGTCGCGCAACTTGCGCTCGGTCACGATAAACCGCTCCCGCGCGTTCAGTGCCTGCATGGCGCGCACCAGCCACTGGCGCACATGGTCGCGGTCATGCTCGGCCTCGACCAATTCTGCCGATTGCGGGCCATCATCTTCCAGCGCGTCAATCCATTCGCGCCCGTCTTCGTCAGACGACTGCGTGGCGTTCAGCGAAAAGTCCGATCCTGACAGCCGGCCTTCCATCATTTCGACATCGGCAACCGAAACGCCCACTTCGGCCGCAACCAGTTCGCGCAGCTGCGCACCATCCAGTTGCTCTCCGCGCTGAGACGCCTCACGCTCCAGCTTGGCCTGAACCCGGCGCAGATTGAAGAACAGCGCCTTTTGACTGCTGGTGCTGCCCGTGCGCACCATCGACCAGTTGCGCATCACATAATCCTGAATACTGGCCTTGATCCACCACACCGCATAGGTCGAGAACCGCACCCCGCGATCAGGATCGAACTTGTCGGCAGCCTTCATCAGGCCCAGACTTGCCTCTTGGATCAGGTCATTCATCGGCGCGCCATAGCGGCGGAATTTCGACGCCATCGAAATCGCCAATCGCATGTATGCGGTGATCAGGCGATGCAAAGCCTGCTCATCCCGCTGGTCCCGCCAGGCATAGGCCAAACGCAATTCTGTTTCTGCGTCCAGAAGTTCGGCCTTCATCGCTTGGCGCGACATGGTTTGATCGCTATATCCGTCCAGTGCCATCTTCGACCCCCCGGTCTAGGTTTGGCGCGATTTATCTGCGCTCAAAAAGGTATACGCGGCATGTCGCCAACTGGTTCACCGACAGGATCGACTTTTTCACTTCCCGGCCTAAGTCTTGTCGTTGGCGGTGCCAGATCGGGCAAATCGCGCGTGGCCGAGGGGTTGGTCAGCCTGTCAGGCCGCCCCCGCACCTATATTGCCACAGCCCAAGCCTTTGACGACGAAATGGTCACCCGCATTTCCCAACACCGCACCGGGCGCGGCACGGATTGGCACACGATCGAGGCCCCGATGCATCTGGCCCCCGCCTTGGCCGCGGTGCCCGCCGGGGGGGTGGTGCTGCTTGATTGCGCAACCCTCTGGCTGTCAAACCATCTGCTGGCCGAATCCGATCTGGTGCAGGAAACCGCGGCCCTGCTGGCCGCCCTTGCCGCTTGCCCGGCCCCGGTCGTTGTCGTGTCGAACGAAGTTGGGGCGGGCATCGTGCCTGAAAACCGGCTGGCCCGGCTGTTTCGTGATGAACAGGGGCGGCTGAACCAAAGGCTTGCCGCACAGGCGGGGCTGGTTTTGGGGGTGATGGCGGGCCTGCCCTTTGCGCTAAAGGGCGATCTGCCCCAAGGGTTGGCCTGATGCGCCTGCATCTGGTGCGCCATGGCCCGACCCATGCCAAGGCCATGGTCGGCTGGACAGACCTGCCCGCCGATCTGTCGGATACCGCCGCCATTGCGCGGCTGTCGGCCCATCTGCCCAGCCACGGCACCCTGATTTCGTCTGATCTGTCACGCGCCATTGCCACCGCCGATGCCTTGGCCAGCCCCCGCCGTTTGCGCCTGCCCCATGATCCCGCCCTGCGAGAGATGCATTTCGGCGCTTGGGAAATGCGTGGCTTTGCCGAGGTCGAGGCCGAAGACCCCGCCCACATCCGCGCCTTTTGGGAAACGCCCGGCGATATCAGCCCGCCCGGCGGCGAAAGCTGGAACCAGATCTGCGCCCGCGTCAGCAACGCCTTGGCGCGGTTGCAGGCCCACGGGCCAGATCTGATCGTTGTCTGCCATTTCGGCGCCATCCTTGCCGCGCTGCAAACCTGCCTTGGCCTGACGGCGCAACAGGTGTTTTCCCACAAGATCGACAACCTGTCTGTCACGGCCTTGCACAGAACCGATGCAGGCTGGCAGGCCGGCACGATCAATCAGCGACCGTGATGGACATCCCCACAAACAAACACTTTCCGGTTTGGGGCTTTGTGGCTTAGCACCGTGGAGTGAACCAACACGGCAGCATGCAGGCCACAAAGCAGGAGAAGACGGGAATGACCGAAGCCTATGATCTGGTGATTGGCGATCGCGCCTATTCCAGTTGGTCGCTGCGCGGTTGGCTGTTGTTTGACGCCTTTGGCATTCCCTATCGCCTGCACCGCGCCCGGCTTTATACCGATGAATTGCCCACCCTGCTTGGGCAGTTTTTTCCGGCCCGCACCGCGCCCACGATCCGCACCCCCGATGGTATCGTCATGCCCGAAAGCCTGGCAATTGCCGAGGAACTGGCCAGCCGACACCCCACGGCAGGCATCTGGCCCGAAGGCAAGGGCCGCGCCATCGGGCGGGTGCTGGCTGCCGAGATGCATGCAGGCTTTACCGCGCTGCGCAGCCATTGCCCGATGAACCTGCGCGTCAGCTACACCGATTGCGCCCCTCCGCAGGCGGTGCTGGATGATCTGAACCGCCTTGAAACCATATGGACATGGGCTTGGGAACAGACCGGTTCAACAGAATGGCTTTGTGGCCCCTATTCAGCGGCAGATGCCTTTTTTGCCCCGGTGGCCACCCGCATCGCGACCTATAATCTGCCGGTGTCAGACCGCGCCATGGCCTATGTGCAGGCCCATCTGGCGCATCCGTCCTTTCGCCGCTGGCGGGCCATGGGGATGGTCGATGGCGCCGATCAGGCCTTTTACCGCCGCGAGTATCCCACCCGGCCCTGGCCCGGCCCGCAGCCATTGGCGGCGCGGGCGGTCGATGGCGTGGGCGGCGTGGAAAACACCGCCTGCCCCTATTCGGGCGATCCGGTCACCCATGCGCTGGAACTGGCCGATGGCCGCCGCTTTGGCTTTTGCAACGCCTTTTGCCGCGACAAAACAGTCGCCGACCCCAAGGCCTGGCCCGCCTTCATGGCACTGCTCAAGGGTTAACGCGCGTTAACCCTTCCCTAACACCCGCCCTGCTAAACCTTTGCAAGGGGTTAAGGGGTGAGTTGATGGTGGCCAAAACCTATACCGTCGCCTTTGAAGGCGTCGAAGCGAAAATGGTCGAAGTTCAATGCGCCGTAACACCCGGCGTTCCCGGCTTTATGCTGGTCGGCCTGCCCGACAAGGCCGTGTCCGAGGCGAAGGAAAGGGTGCGCGCCTCGCTTCAGGCCATGTCGATTGCGCTGCCGTCGAAAAAGATCACCATCAACCTTGCCCCGGCCGATCTGCCCAAGGAAGGGTCGCATTTCGATCTGCCCATTGCGTTGGCCCTGCTGGCCGCAATTGACATCTTGCCCAAGGATGAGGTGGAAAGCACCGTGTCCATCGGGGAACTATCGCTGGATGGCCGGCTGATGCCCGTTCTGGGCGCGCTGCCCGCCGCCATGGCCGCCGCCGAGGAAGACCGCGCCCTGCTGTGCCCGCGCGCCTGCGGGGCCGAGGCCGCGTGGGTGGGCGCGACCGAAGTGCTGGCCGCCGCCTCGCTGTCCGAGGTGGTGCGCCATTTCACCGGTCAGGCCCCGCTGCACCCGGCCGAGGCAGGCGAGGTGATCACCCCGGCACAGGGGCGCGATCTGCGGGATGTAAAGGGCCAGGAACGCGCCAAACGCGCGATGGAAATTGCCGCCGCAGGCCGCCACCACATGCTGATGATCGGCACGCCGGGGTCGGGCAAATCCATGCTGGCCGCCCGCATGCCCAGCATTCTGCCACCGCTGTCCGCGACCGAAGCCCTTGAAACCTCGATGATTCATTCACTGTCGGGCCTGCTGACAGAAGGCGGCATCTCGCGAGAGCGGCCCTTTCGCGAACCCTATCACACGGCCTCAATGGCGGCCATCGTGGGCGGCGGGCGGGGGGCGAAACCCGGCGAAATCAGTCTGGCCCATAACGGCGTTCTGTTCATGGACGAATTTCCCGAATTCCCCCGCACTGTGCTGGAAACCCTGCGCCAGCCGATTGAAACCGGCGAAATCATGGTGGCCCGCGCCAATGCCCATATTCGCTATCCCTGCCGCTTTTTGCTGATGGCCGCGGCCAACCCCTGCCGCTGCGGCTATCTGTCTGATCCGGCACGGGCCTGCGGCAAGGCGCCCTTGTGCGGCGATGACTATCTGGGCCGCATTTCCGGGCCGTTGATGGACAGGTTCGATCTGCGCGTCGATGTGCCCCCGGTGGCCTATACCGATCTGGATCTGCCCGCGACGGGCGAAAGCTCGGCCATTGTGGCGGCGCGGGTGGCACAGGCCCGCAAGGTGCAAGAGACACGCTTTGCCGCCCTGCCCGAAATCCGCGTGAACGCCGATGCCGAAGGTCAGGTGCTGGAAGACATCGCCACGCCAGATGCCGAAGGCCGCGCGCTGATTGCGCGGGTGGCGGAACGCTTTGGCCTGTCGGCCCGCGGCTATCACCGCGTCTTGCGCGTGGCCCGCACGATTGCCGATCTCGACGGCGCGGCCGATGTGCGCCACCCCCATGTTGCCGAGGCGATCAGCTATCGCCTGTCGATGACGGCCAAGCCATGAAAAAGGCCCGGGCACAAAGAGCCCGGGCCAGAAGGGGGACTGACAGGGAGGAGGAGAGTCAGCCCTTGGAAACAAAGGGCCCCGCAAGCAGGGCCCTTGTCAGCATCAGGTGTTGTAAGCGCGCTCGCCATGCGACACGAGGTCAAGGCCTTCACGCTCTTCGTCTTCCTTGACACGCAGGCCGGTGACAGCCTTGCAGATGTAAAGGGCGACCAGCGAGACAACGCCCGACCAGATGATGGTGATCACCACACCCAGGATCTGGGCATAGACCTGTGCGCCCATCGTGCCACCTTCGGCCACAAAGCCCGTGCCACCCAGCGACGGCGCGGCCAGAATACCGGTGGCGATGGCGCCAACGATACCGCCAACCCCGTGCACACCAAAGACGTCCAGGCTGTCGTCATAGCCCAGCTTGTGCTTGATCGTGGTGACAAAGAAGAAGCAGGCGATGGCTGCGACAAAGCCAAGGGCAATCGCGCCGACCGGGCCAGTGGTGCCGCAAGCCGGGGTGATGGCGACAAGACCAGCCACCATACCCGAGGCAGCACCCAGCATCGAGGCTTTGCCACGCGTCAGCACTTCCATCAGCATCCAGCCCAGGATCGCGGCGGCCGGGGCGATAAAGGTGTTGATCATGGCAAGGGTCGCACCAGCGGTTGCTTCAAGGTTTGAACCGACGTTGAACCCGAACCAGCCAACCCACAGCATCGACGCACCAACCATGGTCAAGGTCATCGAATGCGGGGCCATGTTGTCTTTGCCATAGCCAAGGCGCGGGCCGATCACGATGGCCGCAACCAAAGCGGCGATACCTGCGTTGATGTGCACAACCGTGCCGCCGGCAAAGTCGATGGCGCCGTGGTTATAGATCACGCCTGCCGCATCCCAGACCATGTGGGCCACCGGGAAATACGAGAAGGTCAGCCAGATCACCGAGAACAACAGCGCCGTGCTGAACTTGATCCGCTCGGCAAAGCCGCCGATGATCAGCGCCGGGGTGATGGCCGCAAAGGTCATCTGGAACACGATGAACAGATATTCCGGGATCATGACCCCGTCGCTGAACGTCGCCGCCAGCGAATCCGTCGTCACACCCGCCAGGAACAGCTTGGCAAATCCGCCCCAATAGGGCGAGGTGCTGCCGCCGAACGCCATCGAATAGCCATAGACGACCCAGATGATCATGCCGACAGCGGCAATCACCGTGGTCTGCATCAGAACCGACAGCATGTTCTTGGTGCGCACAAGGCCACCGTAGAACAGCGCAAGGCCCGGAACCGTCATGAACAGCACCAGAACCGAGGCCATCATCATCCAGGCCACGTCACCCTTGTCGACGGTCGGCACCACCTCGGCGGCCACTTCGGCCGCGGCTTCGGTCGCCTCTTGCGCCCAAGCGGGCAGGGCCATCAGCAGCGAGGCGCCAAGCGCCGTCAGCCCTGAAAGTTTCACGTCATTTTTCATAGTCTGAATTCCCCTTCCCCCAGACGCTTACAATGCGTCGTCATTGGTTTCGCCGGTGCGCACGCGAACAGCATGGCTGACATCCAGCACAAAAATCTTGCCATCCCCGATCTTGTCGGTCTTGGCGGTCTTGCGAATGGTTTCGACAACCGCTTCGGCGAGGCTGTCACTGACAACGATTTCCAACCGGACTTTCGGAACGAAGTTCACGGCATATTCGGCGCCACGATAGATTTCGGTATGGCCGGACTGGCTGCCGAACCCCTTGATTTCGGTCACCATCATGCCGCGCACGCCGATGGTGGTCAGCGCTTCGCGCACCTCCTCGAGCTTGAACGGCTTGATTGCTGCAATGATGAGTTTCACTGTCTTCCCCTCTGGTCACAGGGGCCCGGGGTGGGCCCTCGCCCCTAGGAACGCGCCAGAGCCGGGGCAGAACAAGGAAAGGCAGGCGGTTTCCTGCCCAAAAACCCGCATTATTGCACAATTTTTGCACTTTTCGCGGCAATAGCCCAAATTTTAATCACCTTTAGCACTCGAATCGGGCAAGCACACACTCCACATCGCCACAGGTTCGGGGTAATCTTGCGCAAAAGAACACGGCTGGTTTTGGCGTAAATCGGGTATCGGGCATGGCAATGGGCAATGGGCGTAAACCGCTGGTGGCGGATCGGCGGTATGCGGCACGCAAACCTGCGGCACCATCGGGCGGATCGGGGAAAAAGGCACCGCGCAAACCCGCAGCCCGCAAACCCGCCCGCAAACATGGGCTGATCGTCGGGGCCATCCTGGGCCTGTGGCGCCTGATCTGGCGCATGATCTGGGCCATCACCTGGCGCATGACGGCGGCCCTTGGCCTCGTTGTCGGCCTGGCCACCTTTTACTTCTACAGCCAGATGCCCGAAGTGACGGCCCTGCTGGATGGCCGCGCCCGCGGCTCGGTCACCATGCTTGACCGTGACGGACAGGTTTTCGCCTGGCGCGGCGAAACCTTTGGCGGCCAGATCAGCGCCGATCATGTCTCGCCCTATTTGCGCGATGCCGTCATCGCGACCGAGGACAAGCGGTTCTATACCCATTTCGGCATCTCGCCACGCGGCATCGCCGGGGCCATTCGCATCAACCTGTCCGAAGGCCGTGGCCCGCTGTCGGGCAACGGCGGCTCGACCATCACGCAGCAGGTGGCCAAACTGCTGTGCCTTGGCGTGCCCTATGATCCCTCGCAGTGGAAATCCGAGGCCGAGTATGAGCAAGACTGCCGGGGTGGCGGCGTCTGGCGCAAGGTCAAGGAAATCCCCTTCGCTTTGGCGATGGAGGTGAAATACACCAAGGCCGAAATCCTGACGATCTATCTGAACCGCGCCTATCTGGGTGCCGGCGCGCGGGGGTTCGAGGCTGCGGCGCAACGCTATTTCGGCCGTTCGGCGAATGAGGTGAAACCCGCCGAGGCCGCCATGCTGGCGGGCCTTTTGACGGCACCGTCCCGCTTTGCCCCGACCAACAATCTGGAACGCGCACAGGGCCGCGCCAATGTGGTGATCGGCCTGATGGAAGACCAAGGCTATCTGACCGCCGCCGAGGCCGCCGAGGCCCGCGCCAACCCGGCGCAATTGTCAAAGGCGGCCGAAACCAAATCGGGCGGGGCCTTTGCCGATTGGGTCATGGAATCCACCCCCAGCTTTCTGTCGTCAGAAACGACCGAAGATGTGATCATCCAGACCACGCTGGACCAGCGCCTGCAACGCGCCGCCGAAGAGGCGATGTCCTATATCTTTGAAACCAAGGTGAAATCCGGCTCAAAGGCCGAGGCCGCCATCATCGTGATGTCCGCCGATGGGGCCGTGCGCGCCATGGTGGGCGGGCGCAATCCGGCGGCACCGGGCAGTTTCAACCGCGCCACGCAGGCCAAGCGGCAAACCGGGTCCAGCTTCAAACCCTTTGCCTATGCCGCCGCGCTTGATCTGGGCTTCAGCCCGGCCGATTACGTCGAAGACACGCCGCTGACGATCAACATTCCCGGCTCGGGCCCCTGGACGCCCAAGAACTACGACAACCAGTTCAAGGGCATGATCACCCTGACCCAAGCCCTTGCCGAAAGCCGCAACATCCCCGCCGTGCGCGTGTCCGAGGCCGTGGGGCGCGATGCCGTGCGGCGGGTGGCCGAAGGCTTTGGCATCCAGTCGAACCTGGCCGATGGCCCGGCACTTGTGCTGGGTGCCTCGGAAGGCACGCTACTGGAAACCACCGGCGCCTATGCGGGCATCCTGAACGGTGGGCGCGCCGTAACCCCCTATGGCCTGCTGTCACTGCGCCTGCAGGGCGAATCCGACCCGCTGATGGGTGCGGCGGGCGGGTTTGGCGACCGTGTGATCAGCGAACAGGCCGCCCGCTATCTGACCTATATGATGACCAAGGTGATCGAGGAAGGCACCGGCACCCGCGCCCGCATTCCGGGCTGGCAGGCCGCTGGCAAGACCGGCACCACACAGGCCGCCCGCGACGCTTGGTTCATCGGGTTCACCGCCGATTACGTCGCGGGGGTCTGGATGGGCAATGACGACAACAAGCCCCTGACCGGCGTCACCGGCGGCGGCCTGCCCGCCGAGATCTGGCACGAGGTGATGGTGCGTGTGCATCAGGGTGTGACGCCCGTGCCCCTGCCACTGGACATACCGGCCTATAAAGAGCCGCCGGATGGCGCCTATGCCCCCTCGCCCGGCGTGATGCAAGACGGCCAGTCCCCCGCCCCGGTGACCAACCCCTATGCCACGCCCGAAACCTATGATCCGGTGCCACCCTTCGTGAACGAAGGCCCGGTCGATGGCGGGCAGGTGATGACCGGCGAAGAAATCGCCGACCAGATCCTGCGCGATGTGCTGGGAATATTCGGAAATTGATCCCACCTCTGCCCTTGGGCGGGCACGGTCTTGCCCTTGGCAACACGCAGGGCTAGCGTGCCGTCGCAGCCGCCTTGGCGGTCGGCCAAGACTGCCCGCCAAGACTGCCAAGAACAGGCACCACCACCAACAGACGGAGTCCCCCATGTCACAGATCGAAACCCGCCTTGCCGAACTGGGCGTCACCCTTCCCGATGCCCCGGCCCCCGCCGCGAACTATGTGCCTTGGGTCATTTCGGGCAACACGGTCTATATCTCGGGCCAGATCAGCCAAAATGCAAACGGCATGATCAAGGGCAAGCTGGGCGCTGACCTTACCATCGAAGACGGGGCCGAGGCCGCGAAATGCTGCGCCATTTCCTTGCTGGCGCAACTCAAGGCTGCCACCGGGGGCAAGATCGACCGCATGGTGCGGCTGGTCAAACTGGTGGGCTTTGTCAACTCGACCGCCGATTTCACCGACCAGCCCAAGGTCATCAACGGCGCGTCCGATTTCTTTGTGGCAGCCCTTGGCGATGCGGGCCGCCATGCCCGTTCGGCGGTTTCGGCGGCCTCGCTGCCCTTTGGCGTCGCGGTTGAAATCGAAGCCATCTTCGAAATCGCCTGACCGATGCGCGCGCCCCTGCCCCCCGATTTCCTGCGTATTCCCATCGCACACCGGGCCTTGCACGACCGGGCGCAGGGGCGCATCGAAAACGCGCCTGCTGCGATCGCTGCGGCCATCGCGGCAGGCTATGCCATCGAGATCGACGTGCAACTGTCGTCTGATGGCGTGGCCATGGTCTTCCACGACGAAGAGCTTGACCGCCTGACCCCGGCCCATGGCCCCCTGAACCGCCACAGCGCGGCCCAGCTTGGCCAGATCACGCTGACCGGTTCGACCGACCGGATCCCGACACTGGCGCAGGTGCTGCACCTCGTTGCAGGCCGTGTGCCGCTGCTGATCGAATTGAAGGACCAGACGCTGGATCTGTCTGACAGCGACGGCGCATTGGAACGGGCCACGGCGGCGGCACTGGCGGGCTATACCGGGCCCGTGGCGCTGATGTCGTTCAATCCGTCGATGGTGGCCCACATGGCGCGGCTGATGCCCGACACCCCGCGCGGGCTGACGACCTCCAGCTATGATTACGACGACTGGCACCCTGTCCCTGCGGCCACCTGCGACCGGCTGCGCGACATTCCCGATTACGATGCCGTCGGGGCCAGCTTCCTCAGCCATCAGGGCGATGATCTGGCCCGCCCCCGCCTGGCCCAGCTTCAGGCTCAGGGGGCCGACATCCTGTGCTGGACAATCCGCTCGCCCCAGCAAGAGGCACTGGCCCGGCAAGTGGCACGGAATGTCACCTTTGAAGGCTATCTGCCCGCAATTCCCGCGGCTGCATCTTGACCCAGGGGCCGGGGGCGTCACCTTTGCCAGATAGCCCCTGCCCATCATGGACACCATGCCCGACCTGATCCTGCGCGACAGCCTGGCCGACATCGCCGCCCCCGACTGGGATGCGCTGGCCGCCCCCGAACAGGCGACCGGCCGCCCGCATGATCCGTTCACCACCCACCGTTTCCTCAGCGCGCTCGAAGCCTCAGGCTCGACCGGCACCGGCACCGGCTGGACGGCACGCCCGCTTGTGCTGCAAGATGGCAGCGACATTCTGGCCGCCACACCGCTTTATGTGAAATCGCACAGCCAGGGCGAATACATCTTTGACCACGGCTGGGCCGATGCCTTCGCCCGTGCCGGAGGGCGCTATTACCCCAAACTTCAGGTCGCCGTGCCCTTTACCCCCGCCACGGGCCGCCGCTTTCTGGGCCCCGATGACCACCGCGAAACCCTGTTGCGCGGGCTGATCGGCGTGGCCGCGCAAAACCGCCTCTCCTCGCTGCACATCACCTTTTGCACCGCGGATGAGGCCGAGGCCCTGGCCGGCGTCGAAGGCACCCTGCACCGCATCACCCAGCAATTTCATTGGGAAAACCGCGGCTATGGCAGCTTTGAGGATTTTCTGGCCGATTTGTCCAGCCGCAAGCGCAAGACCATCCGCAAGGAACGCGCCACGGCACAGGCCAGCGGGCTGACCATCCAGTGCCTGACCGGCGATGCCATCGAACCCAGGCACTGGGATGCGTTCTGGCAGTTCTATCAAGACACCGGCGCCCGCAAATGGGGCACCCCCTACCTGACTCGCCGCGCCTTTGATCATCTGCACCAGACGATGCGCGATGACATGCTGCTGGTGCTGGCCTGCGATGGCGATCGCCCGGTCGCCGGGGCGCTGAATTTCATTGGCCGCGACACGCTGTTCGGCCGCTATTGGGGCTGTATCGAGGACCACCCCTGCCTGCATTTTGAACTGTGCTATTATCAGGCCATCGACTGGGCCATCACCCATGGCCTGCACAGGGTCGAGGCGGGGGCACAAGGCGAACACAAACTGGCGCGCGGCTATCTGCCCACACCCGTGCATTCCCTGCACTGGATCGCCGAACCGTCGTTCCGCCGCGCCGTGGCCGATTACCTGCAAGCCGAACGCCGCGCCGTGGACGAAGATATTGAGGTATTGACGAGTTACGGCCCGTTCCGAAAACTGTCTGCCGAACCCCAAGCCTGAAAGGACCGGCCATGCCCGCCAAGAAACTGACCGACCGCAAGGCCCTGTTGCCGCTGCTGGCCACCGGCTGGGCCGAGGAAAAAGACCGCGACGCCATCCGCAAGGACTATCTCTTTCGCAATTTTGTCGAAGCTTTCGGCTTTATGACCCGCGCGGCGATCTGGGCCGAAAAGCTGAACCACCATCCCGAATGGTCGAATGTCTATCGCACCGTCACCGTGGTGCTGACCACCCATGATGTCGATGGGCTTAGCCAGCTTGATCTGGATCTGGCCCAAAAGATGGATGAGCTGGCAAGGTATTGACCCTGCCAGCCCGATACCCGGCCGTCAGATCGCCGCCAACAGCGCCTCACCACCCGAAATCTCGCACTGACCGGGGCTTTCTTCCAGATGCAGCGTCTTGACGACCCCATCCTCGGCATACAGCGCATAGCGCTTTGACCGGTCGATCAGGCCCACCGGCGGGGCGGTGAAATCAAGGCCAAGCGCCTTGGTAAACCCCGCGTCGGCATCGGCCAGCATCGAAATCCCCGCAGCCGTCGCCCCAGTCGCCTCGCCCCAGGCCTTCATCACAAAGGGATCGTTCACCGAGATACAGATGATCTCGTCCACACCCTTGCCATCAAACCCGGCCTTGCTGCGCACAAAGCTGGGCACATGCGCCGAATGGCAGGTGGGGGTAAAGGCCCCCGGCACGGCAAAAATCACGATCTTGCGGCCCTTGGCCAATGCGGTCACCGAAACCGCCTCGGGGCCAGCCTCGCCCAATTTGATCAATTCAGCCTCTGGCAGCCGGTCGCCCACTGAAATCGCCATTGTGATTCATACCTCTCGCGTTGCGTTTCCTTGGCCCAAGGTTATAGGGTCCGACGGGCAAGCGACCAGAGGGAAAACAGCCATGCATGTGGTGATCGTCGGGGCGGGACAGGCGGGTGCAGCCTTGGCCGCCAAACTGCGCAGCCTTGGGGCCACCGGGCCGATCACGATGATTGGCGACGAACCAAGCCCCCCCTATCAGCGCCCCCCCCTGTCCAAGGCCTATCTGATGGGCCAGATCGGCCCCGAACGGCTGTGGCTGCGCGCGCCCGAATTCTGGGCCGATCAGGGCATCACCCTGCACTTGGGCGACCCCGTCCAATCCATCGACACCACGGCCAAGACCGTCACGCTGGGCGGCAAGACCATCGCCTATGACCATCTGGCCCTGACCACCGGCAGCACCGCCCGCCGCCTGCCCGCGGCCATCGGCGGCGACCTTCCCGGCGTCTATACCGTGCGCACACTTGCCGATGTCGATGCGATGCGCCCCGAATTCATCGCAGGCCGCCGTGTGGTGATCGTGGGGGGCGGCTATATCGGGCTCGAGGCCGCAGCCGTCGCCGCCAAACTGGGGTTGCAGGTGACCGTTCTGGAACTGGCCCCGCGCATCCTGCAACGGGTCGCCGCACCCGAAACCTCTGACCACTTCCGCCGCCTGCACAGCGATCACGGCGTGACCATCCTCGAATCCACGGGCCTTGACCGCCTCTTGGGCGACAGCCACGTCACGGGCGCACGCCTGTCAGACGGGCGCGAGATTGCGGCCGATTTCGTGATCGCGGGCGTGGGCATCACCCCCAACACCGCGCTGGCACAGGCCGCAGGCATCGCCATCGACAATGGCATCGCCACCGATGCCACCGGCGCCACCTCGGCCCCGCAGGTCTGGTCGGCGGGCGATTGCGCGTCATTCCCGTGGCAGGGCGGGCGGCTTCGGCTGGAATCGGTGGGCCATGCGATTGATCAGGCCGAAGTGGTGGCCGAAAACATCCTTGGCGCGGGCAAGGTCTACACCGCCGCGCCATGGTTCTGGTCAGATCAATACGATTGCAAATTGCAGATCGCCGGGCTGAACACCGGCTATGACCGCATCATCACCCGCCCGGGTCAGGGCGGGTCCGTATCGTTCTGGTATTATCAGGGTGACCGCCTGCTGGCGCTGGATGCCATGAACGACGCCCGCGCCTATATGGTGGGCAAACGCCTGATCGACATGGGCAAATCACCCGATCCCGCGGCCGTCGCCAACCCGGAGACCGATCTCAAGGCCCTGCTGAAATGAGGATCATCGGCGGCAAATCGCGCGGCCTGCATCTGGCCCCGGTGGGCGAAGGCGATGCCAAGGCGCATCTGCGCCCCACCTCCGACCGCGTGCGCGAGGCGATTTTCAACCTGCTGATCAACGGCGGCTATGGCAACCCGGTGCAAGATGCCCGCGTGCTTGATCTCTTTGCCGGAACGGGTGCTCTGGGGCTTGAGGCTCTGTCGCGCGGCGCAGCCCGCGTGGCCTTTGTCGATGACGGCACCGCCTCACGCGCGCTGCTGCGCCGCAATATCGAACTGATGCGCGCCATGGGCCAGACCGATGTCTGGCGCCGCGATGCCACCCGCATGGGGCCAAACCGCGGCCCGGGCTACAGCCTTGTGTTCCTCGATCCACCCTATGGCATGGGCTTGGGCGAAAAGACCCTGGCCTCTCTGGCCGCAGGCGAATGGCTGGCCCCGGGTGCGATCATCGTCTGGGAAGAGGGCCTCGCCCCCCTGCCCCCACAGGGCTTTGATCAGCTCGATCAGCGCAAATACGGCGATACCGTCGTCACCTTGCTGTCCCCCGGCCCTGCCGCAACCCCCACCCCATGACCCAGCCCATACCCCCGGCCGCCGTGATCTTTGACTGCGACGGCGTGATCGTCGACAGCGAAGCGATGACCTTTGATCTGTTGGTCGAAGACTTCGCCCGACACGGCCTGCAACTCAGCCACGATCAGATTGCCCAAGACTACCTCGGCGGAACCATGGCCGATGTCGCCCGCCGCGCCCGTGCCGCCGGGGCCAGCCTGCCGCCCGATTGGGTCGAAACCTTTTACCAGCGGCTCTATACCCACCTTGCCACCGGAACCCCGCTTGTGCCCGAGGTGCTGACCGTCCTCGATGCGCTTGATGCGGCTGGCATTCCCTATGCCATCGGCTCGAACGGATCAGATCAAAAGATGCAGATCACCCTGGGCCAACACCCCGGCCTGATCGCGCGGTTTCGCGGCCATCTCTATTCCGGCCAAACCCTCGTCGCGCCGAAACCGGCCCCAGACCTCTATCTTCACGCCGCCCGCCAGTTGGGCACGCGCCCAGATACCACCATCGTCATCGAAGACAGCCCAACAGGCGCCCGCGCCGCCCATGCCGCCGGAATGCGCTGCTTTGGCTATGCCGCACAAACCCCGGCCCCAAGGTTGACGCAAGAGGGCGCCATACCCTTCACCCGGATGGGCGATCTGCCCCGCCTCCTTGGCTTGGGCTGAATACGCCCCTCCGCCCATCCTTCATCTTGGCCACAATACTCCGGGGGTCAGCGGGTTGCGCAGAAACCCGCGACAGGGGGCAGCGCCCCCTGCCTTTGGCGCACCACAAACAGCGCTCGCCGCGCTTAACCAGCGGATCGCAGCACCTGCGCCGGACGCACCGCCAAGGGGCGCAGCGCAAAGGCCAGCCCGGCCAACAGCGTCGCCAAGACCCCCCCCAGAACGATGGCAATGGCCGAGACCGGCTCGAACACATAATCCACCTCCATGACAAAGGTCATCACCGCCCAGCCGGCAATGCCCCCCGCCACGATGGCCACCACGCCGGCGGCAGCCCCCATCAGGGCTGAACGCAGGGCAAAACTGGCCAGAATCCGGCCGCGCGTGGCCCCCAGCACTTTCAGCACCGCCGCCTCATAGACGCGGGCCCGCTCTCCGGCGGCGGCAGCGCCGATCAGCACCACAAAGCCCGTCAACAAGGTCGCCGCTGCGGCCCAGGCCGTGGCCGTGGCAATCGCCGACAGCGCCTCGGCCACCCGGTCGATCGCATCCTTCACCCGCACCGCCGTGACATTGGGCATGGTCTGCGAAATCTCGCGCAAGATCGCCGCTTCGGCCTCTGGCTCGGCATAAACGGTGGCGATGTGGGTATGCGGGGCACCTTGCAAGGCTGCCGGGTTGAAGGTCATCACAAAGCCCATCCCGGCGCTTGAAAAATCAACCTGCCGAAAGCTGGTGATCGTCGCCGTGATGTCGCGGCCCAGAATGTTCACCGTCACCGTGTCGCCCAGGTTCAGGCCGATCTCCTCGGCCTCTTCGGCGGCAAAGCTGACCTGCGGTTCTCCGGCATAATCCGCAGGCCACCATTCGCCCGCCGTCACCGTGGTGCGCTCATCGGGGGCGGCGGCATAGGTCACGCCACGGTCGCCCCGCACCACCCAATGCTCACCCGCCACCTCACGCGCGTTGCGCCCGTTGATCTGGGTCACCACACCGCGCAACATCGGCGCGCTGTCCACCCGGCTGACCGCCGGATCCCCCTGCAAGCGGGCCAGAAACGGGTCAATCTGATCCGGCTGGATATCGACGAAAAAGAACGACGGTGCCTTGTCGGGCAGATCGGTCTGAATTGCCGCGCGCAGGTTGGCATCAATCTGCCCCACGGCCGCCAGCACCGACAGCCCCAGCCCCAGCGACAGCACGACCGAGGTTGCCTCGGCCCGTGGCCCGCCAATCGCCGACAGCGCCAGACGCAGCGCCACCCGGCCCCGCGCCAGCTTGGCGCGCGCCAGACGCCCCGCCCCACGGCGCAGGCCATAGGCGGCGAGGGCCAGCACCAGCAAGGCCCCGGCCACACCCGCGGCAGACCCCAAGGCCAGTTCGGGCACGCCCGAAAACAGCACGGCGCCCCCCACCAACAGGGCCAGCAGCACCAGCACGGCAAAGGCCGCGGGCCACCCGGCCCAGCCTTCCCGCCCGGCCCCGCGATACAGCGCCGCCGCCCGCACCGACCGCGTGCGCGCAAGCGGCCACAGCGTGAACAGGAAGGCCGTCACCAGCCCGTAAAAGCCCGCCTCGATCAATGGCAAGGGATAGGGCGCAAACACCACCGGCAGCGGCAAGACAGCGGTGATCACCGGCGCCAGCAGCAACGGCAGACCCGCCCCCAGCACCAAGCCGATCACCACGCCAATCCCGGCCAGCACGGCAATCTGCAACAGATAGATGCGGAAAATCATCCCGCCCTCGGCCCCCAGCGTCTTCAGCGTGGCAATGGTGCTGATCTTGCCCTCCAGATAGGCGCGCACCGCCGCCGACACGCCCACGCCGCCCACGGCCAATCCGGCCAGCCCGACCAAGATCAGAAACGATCCCATCCGATCGACAAAGCGTTCAACCCCCGGTGTGGCGCGGCGGCTGTCTTGCCAGCGCATCCCCACATCGCCCAGCCGCGCCTCGGCCGCGGCCTCGGCTGCCGCCAGATCAGTGCCCGGCGGCAGCATCAGCCGGTATTCGGTTTCATATAACGACCCCGGCCCAATCAGCCCCGATTGCGCCAGATCGCTGGTCAGCACCATGGTGCGCGGCCCCAGCGTAAAGCCTTGGGTGGCGCTGTCAGGTTCGCGCACCAAGACCGCACTCAGCCGAAACGCCTGCACCCCCATGCGGAACGTGCCGCCAATCTCCAGCCCCAACCGGTCCACCAGCACACGGTCCAGCACCGCGCCGGGCACGCCCTCCACCGGGGCAAAGGCCTGCGCCAAGGTCATCGGCGGGTCCAGTTCCACCGCGCCCAGCAACGGATAGGCCGGATCAACAGATTTGACCTGCGTCAGCGCCGTCTCATCGCCCACCACTGCCATCGAGCGGAAATCGACCACCTCGGAAACCCCGGTGGCAATGCCCGCCATATAGGCGCGCTCCTCCTCGGTCGCAAAGCGATAGGTGAATTCCATCTGCGCATCGCCGCCCAGCAGGATCGCCCCCTGATCTTTCAATCCGGCCTCGATCGCGGCGCGCACCATGCCCACCCCGGCAATCGCCATCACGCCCAGCGCAAGGCAGGCCAGAAAGATGCGAAAGCCCTTGAGGCCCCCACGCAATTCGCGCCGCGCCAGACGCCAGGCAAGGGAAAGATCGCTCATTCTGCTGCCGCCTTCTTGGCCCGCACATCGCCCGCAATCCGGCCATCGGCCAGCCGCACCACGCGGTCACAACGCTCGGCCAGTTCCGGCGCATGGGTCACCAGAACCAGTGTCGCGCCATGCCGGTCGCGCAGACCAAACAGCAGATCCATGATCGCCTGACCGTTCACCCCATCCAGATTGCCCGTCGGCTCATCCGCCAGCAACAGCGCCGGGCGGGGTGCCGCCGCACGGGCCAAGGCCACCCGTTGCTGCTCGCCCCCCGACATCTGGGTGGGGTAATGGTTCATCCGCGACCCCAGCCCCACGGCGGTCAGTTCGGCCTCGGCCCGGTCAAAGGCATCGGCCACCCCGGCCAGTTCCAGGGGCACCGCGACGTTTTCCAAGGCGGTCATTGTCGGGATCAGGTGGAAAGATTGGAACACAACCCCCATATTCCCCCTACGAAAGCGGGCCAGCTGGTCTTCGTCCATCGCTGTCATGTCTTGCCCCAGTGCAATGACCGACCCACCGGTGGCACGTTCCAGCCCGCCCATCAGCATCAGGAGAGACGACTTGCCCGACCCAGATGGCCCGATCAGCCCCAGCGTCTCACCGCGCTTCACCTCCAGATCAATGCCCTTCAAGATCTCGACCGGCCCCGCATTGCCTGCCAATGTCAGCCGCGCGCCCTGCAACGCCAGAACAGTCTGATCCATGATAACGTCCTTTTTCAATGCTTCTCTCGGATATGGCGCAATGCGCGCCGCCCGCAACCTTATCCTCACGCTGGCGTTACCAGTTTCCGCCGCTTTCGCCGAACCTGTGCGCATTTTGGCCCTGGGGGACAGCCTGACCGCCGGTTATGGCCTGGTCGAGCAAGAGGGCCTGGTGCCGCAACTGAACGCCTGGCTGGCCGAACAGGGGGCCGAGGTGACTGTGGTCAACGCGGGCGTTTCGGGCGATACATCGGCTGGCGGGCTGTCACGGCTTGCCTGGTCGCTGGATCCGACGATCAATGCCATGATGGTCATCCTGGGCGGCAATGATCTGCTGCGCGGCCTGCCCCCCGCCACCACCCGCACCAGCATCGACGGCATTCTGGCCGAGGCGCAGACCCGCGGCCTGCCGGTCTTGCTGGTCGGCATGAAGGCACCCGGCAATTTCGGCCCCGACTACAAGGAAAGCTTCGACCGCCTTTATCCCGACCTTGCCACCCAATACGGCGCACTGCATATCGACAGCTTTTTCGGCCTTCTGGCGCCCGAGGCCACCGACCCGGCGGCCCTGCAACCCTTCATGCAACCCGATGGCATCCACCCCAATGCCGAAGGCGTGCGCATCATCGCCGCCAATCTGGGCCCCCACCTTCTGGAACTGGCCCAAAAAGTGCAGTGACCCCCGGTTTGTAACCGTCACATTCTGCCCCTTGCGGGGTCGCGCCATTGGGTCCACTCCTGTGGCGCGACCAAGGATGTCCCGATGACGCTGCACCCCACTGCCCTGCTGGCCGACCTGATCCCGCTTCTGGGGGCAGCCCATGTGCTGACCGGCCCCGATACCGACCGCTACACCCACGACTGGACAGGCAAATACACCGCACAGCCCTGTGCCGTTGCCCGCCCCGCCAATACCGAACAGGTCGCGGCCTGCCTGCGACTGGCCAGCCAGCATGGCATCCCGGTGGTGCCCGTTTCCGGCAACACCGGCCTGACCGGGGCCACCTATACCAACGGTGGCCTGATGATCAGCCTGGAACGGCTGAACCGTATCCACCGCGTCAACCCGGCGGCGCGCACCGCCCATGTCGATGCTGGCGTGATCCTCTCCGCGCTGCATCAGGCCGCCGCGCAGCATGGCCTTTACTTTCCGCTGTGGTTCGGGGCCAAAGGCTCGGCCATGATCGGCGGCGCATTGTCCACCAATGCGGGCGGGTCCAATGTGCTGCGCTATGGCTCGACCCGCAGCCTGTGCCTGGGGCTTGAGGTGGTTCTGGCCGATGGCCGCATCCTGAACCTGATGTCGGAATTGCACAAAGACAACTCGGGCTATGATCTGAAAGACCTGTTCATCGGGGCCGAGGGCACGCTTGGCATCATCACCGCCGCCGTGGTGAAACTGGTGCCCGCCCCGCGCGCCCATGCCACCGCCAGCCTTGCCCTGACCCGGCTGACCGATGCGCTGACCGTGCTGAACCAGTTGCAAGAGACGACAGGCGGTCTGGTCGAGGCGTTCGAATTCATGCCCGCCAGCTATAGCCAGCGCCTGCAACAGGTGCGCCCCGATCTGGGCCAGCCCTTTGCCACCATCCCCCCGGTCACCATCCTTGTCGAACTGGGGGCCACGGCCCCCGATCTGACGACAGCGCTGCCCGATGGCACTGTGCCACTGACGACCCTGCTGCAAACCACCCTTGCCCAGGCGCTGGACCAAGGGCTGATCCAGGATGCCGTCATTGCCCAGACCGAGGCCCAGCGCAGCGCGATGTGGGCACGGCGCGAGGCTGCGGCGGAAATCACCTTTGCCGTCAAACCCTTCATTGATACCGACATCGCCGTCCCCTTGGACCGTGCCCAGGATTTTCTGACCGCGCTTGATGCCCGCCTGCCCGCCATCGACCCCGGCGCCAGCACATTGGTCGTGGCCCATCTGGGGGATGGCAACCTGCATGTCACCGTCTTTCCCACCCCCAGCCAGGCCGCACCCGACCAGATCGACCGCATCACCGCCCTGATCGAAGATGTGGTGCAAGACCTGTCGGGCAGCTTTTCTGCCGAACATGGCGTCGGCCTGTCAAAACTGCCCTCGATGGCGCGGCGCAAATCACCCGTTGCGCTTGATGTGATGCGCGCGATCAAAGCCGCCCTTGATCCGCAAAACCTGATGAACCCCGGCAAGGTCATCCCGTCAGGCCAATCAGAATGACAGCCCTGCGCCTTGTGCTGACCCTGCCGATCTTTCGCCTGCTGGCCGCCGTGATCGGCCTTGTCGGCTGCGTGAATGCTTCGATCATGCCCTATCAAAGCCTGATCGGGATCGAGAGGATCGGCCTTTCCCATGCGGCTTTTGCCGCCGTCATGGTGCTGGCCTCGGCTGTGGCGGTCACCACCTCGGTCTATGTCGGTATCCTGTCTGACCAACGCGCCAACCGCCGCCAGATCGCGCTGGTGACAGCCAGCTTTGGCCTTGCCGGGGCGGCCCTGATGCTGATGCAGCCCAATGCCCTGACCTTTGTCATCGCCAACGGAGTGCTGCTGCCTGTGGGCACGTCGGTCTTTGGCCAGACCTTCGCGCTCAACCGCCTTGCCTCTGGCCCCCACCCCCAGCACCGAGAGGGCATTCAGGCCACCATCCGCGCCGCGATGTCGGTGATGTTTCTGGCCATGCTGGTGTTCTGGACCTTTGCCTTTGCCGCCGGGGTTGATGTGATGGCCGTCTATCTCAGCGGCGCGCTGGCCAGCCTTACGCTGGTGGCGCTGATCCTGGGCTTTTGGCCGCGCGACGGGCAAACCACATGGGCCGACAGACCCTCGGGCCTCAAACTCTCGCGCGCGCTGGCACAACTTGCCCGGCCCATGGTGTCGCTGCGGCTGCTGTGTCTGGGGGCCGTCGCCTCGTCCGGCATCCTCTATATGGTTCTGGTCTCGCTGATCTTTGAACAGGCCGCAGGTCGGGGGCCATCGGATGTGGCGCTCTATGTCGGCCTTGTCGCGGGCTGCGAGGTGCCCTTCATGCTGCTGATGCCGCGCTATCTGGCGCATATTCCGCGCGCCCGCCTGATCCTGATCGGCACCGCGCTGTATATCTGCCACCTTGTCTTCATGCCGGTCCTGGCCCCCACCCCCGCGATCTGGGGCATGACGCTGGTGGCGGGGCTTGGTGGCACGGCCATGCTGGTCTTGCCGATTTCCTATTATCAGGATCTGCTGGCCACCCAACCCGGCACCGCCGCCGCACTTATCGCCCTGCAAAAACTGGTGGGCGATGTGTTCGCGGCCATCGCCTTTACCATCGGCACCGCCCTTGGCGGCTATGCCCTTGTGGCCCTGATCGGGGGCGGTGTCGCCCTGACCGGGGCCGTGGCACTGTGGTGGCTGGATGCCCGCAGGCCCTTTGCGCAACCCACCTGACCCGGCCACCTGACCCAGCCGTCTGATCAGGCCGGATCGTCCAGCCGCGCCAGATAGTCCAGCGACCAGACCAGTGCCCGCACCTCACGCGAATGGGGGCGAAACCGCAGCACCAGCCGCGCCAGCGGCGCAAGCGGCACCAACAGCCGCGCCCAGGACTCTATCGCCTGCCACGCGCCCAAGGGTGCCGACGCCCGATACAACCGCAACGCAAGGTCCAGCAAATCCGTCTGCCCCTCCTTGCCATTGCGGCGGGCAAACCAGCTGTGCACAAAGATCACCACATCCAGCGCCTGCGTCCGCAACCGCCGCCGCCGGGCCTTGAACCGCTCCAGATCAATCATCGTCAGCCGGCCCTCGGCCCAGCAGAAATCCCGCAGCGCCGGCCTGCCATGGGCATATCCCGCCCGGTGCACCGCCGCCAAAGCCGCCCCCACAGCCACAAAGGCCCGCTGCGCAGCCTCATGCGGCCACGCGCCCTGCGCCAGCAGATGTTCCAGATTCGGCCCCGCATCGGCCAGAACCATATGCTCTGGCCCCTCGTCCAACAGCACGGGCCCCGGCAACCCTGCCGCATCCAAGGCCCGGATCGCCGCGCGTTCGGCCAGAAACCCCTTGGCCGGATCGCCCTTTTGCCACCGCAACAGACCGTGCAGACGCTCTACCTGCTTGATCCACACCACCCGCCCACCGGGCAGATCCACCCGCTGCACCCGCTGATGCCCGGCCCGCAGCCGTGCGGCAATCGCGTCGTTTTCGTCCGAGGTCAGCACATATCCGTCAAAGCCAGCCATCAGCGCCAGTCAAAGAAACCGGCAGGGGCCTGCGCCAGCAATTCATCCGCCAAGGCCTGCCCCAGATCAGCCGCATCCGAAATCAGCCCATGCCGCTCTCCGGCGATCGATTCCGAACCATCGGGGCGCAAAATCTCACCCCGCAGACGAATCGTGCCGCCCGAAATCTCGGCCAACCCGGCAATCGGTGTCTCACAAGATCCGTCCAGCCGCGCCAGAAACGCCCGTTCCGCCCCCAGCCGAATGCCCGTATCGCGGTCATGCACCGCCGCCAGCAGCGCCGCCACCCGATCATCGGCCAGCCGCCGTTCCACCCCGATGGCCCCCTGCGCCACAGCGGGCAACATGTCCTCGGGCGCAATGGCCGACCGCGCCACATGCGCCATGCCCAGCCGGTTCAGCCCCGCCATCGCCAGAAACGTGGCCACCGCAACGCCATCTTCCAGCTTTTTCATCCGCGTCTGCACATTGCCGCGGAATTCGACCAACCGCAGATCAGGCCGCCGCAGCCGCAACTGCGCCCGCCGCCGCAGGCTTGACGATCCAACCACAGCCCCCTCGGGCAAATCGGCCAACCGCGCCACATGGGGCGACACAAAGGCATCGCGCACATCTTCGCGCGGCAGATAGCAGTCCAGCACCAGACCATCGGGCTGCACCGTCGGCATATCCTTCATCGAATGCACCGCAATATCGATGCCACCCTCCAGCAGCGCCTCCTCGATCTCGCGGGTGAACAAACCCTTGCCGCCGATCTCTTTCAGCGCCTTGTCCAGAATCTGGTCGCCGGTGACCTTGATCACCACGATGTCAAACGCCGCTTCGGGCAGGTCAAAGGCCGCCATAAGACAGCGCCGCACCTCATGCGCCTGCCACAGCGCAAGGGGCGATCCACGGGTTCCAATCTTCAGCGGGGCGGCGGGCGAGGGAAGGTTTTGCATCATCCCAAAGCCATACAACTGTCACGATGGCCTGACAACGCTTGACATTGCCCGCCCGGCAAAGGACGCATGGGGGAAAGGAGCATCCGATGACGAAAAAGACCATCCTGCGCGCACTTGCCGGCGAAACCCTAGCCACGCCGCCAATCTGGATGATGCGTCAGGCAGGCCGCTACCTGCCCGAATACCGCGCCACCCGCGCCCAGGCGGGCGACTTTTTGTCGCTGTGCTATAACCCTGATCTGGCCGCCGAGGTGACGCTGCAACCGATCCGCCGCTATGGCTTTGATGCGGCCATCCTGTTTGCCGACATCCTTTTGCTGCCGCAGGCGCTTGGCCCCAAGCTCTGGTTTGCCGAGGGCGAAGGCCCGCGTATGGAAACCACCACCACCATGGATCAGGTCAAGGCGCTGAAGCCGACCGAGGCGATTCACGATACCCTGTCGCCGGTCTATGAAACGGTGCGCATCCTGTCGCGCGAACTGCCACGCGACACCACGCTGATCGGCTTTGCCGGCGCGCCTTGGACCGTGGCCACCTATATGACCGCAGGTCGCGGCACCCCCGATCAGGCCCCCGCCCATGCCGTCAAGAACACCGACCGCGCCACCTTTCAGGCCCTGATCGACCGCCTGACAGAGGCGACCATCGAATATCTGTCAGCCCAGGTTCAGGCCGGGGCCGAGGTGGTCAAGCTGTTCGATTCCTGGGCCGGCTCGCTGAAAGGCGATGATTTCGAAGATTTCGCCGTCAAACCCGCCGCCCGCATCATCGCCGAGCTGAAAGCCCGCCACCCCGGCCTGCCCATCATCGCCTTCCCGCGTGAGGCAGGGAATGGCTATATCGGCTTTGCAAAGAAAACTGGTGCCGATTGCGTGGCGATCGACAATTCGGTCACGCCCGAATGGGCGGCGCAGAATGTGCAGAAAGATGGCTGTGTGCAGGGCAACCTTGCCTCGCACCATATGGTCACCGGCGGGCAAGATCTGATCGACGCCACCCGCCGCGTGGTGCAGGCCTTCCGCAACGGCCCCCATATCTTTAACCTGGGCCACGGCATCACCCCGGATGCCAACCCCGACAACGTGCAACTGATGATTGATACGGTGCGCGGGGCGTAAACTGCCCCCCCGCGCCCGGCGGCCCTGTCAGCCCTGTCAGCCCTGTCAGCCCACGAACATCTGGCCCAGCATCTCGCGCAAGGCGGCAACCGTTTCGTCTGCGTCCTCGCAGTCGGGGCCGATGCGAACCGACACCACTTTGGCCCAGCCGATATGTGCCACCGCTTCGGGCCGAATGCTGATGTCCAGGCCCTTGTCCGTCCGCGTCACCTGCGCGACGGCATCCTCGGCCCCCAAGGACTCGTCGCCCGCTTCAAACCAGATCGGCCCGCCAGTCAGCGCCTGACGAAACAGCACATAGGGTTCGTCCTCATCCTCGCCTTGGGCAAAACCGATGAACAGGAACCCGTCCTCATCATCTTCGACCACGCTGCCATAGGCCGCTTTCACCACGATATCGGCCATCACAGGCTTCCTTTGCATCTTTGCGCTGCGCACAGATCACCCTGTCACCCGCGCCCATTGTGCGAAAATCGCGTGACACGGATGCACCACGCAAAAACCAAGCGAACACTACGATAAATCTACGTCCATTTTGCAATGGGCGGCAGGCTCATCAGCACCGCATTGGCATCATGCCCGGTTTCCAGCCCGAACTTGGTGCCACGGTCATAGACAAGGTTGTATTCCGCATAAAGCCCGCGATGCACCAATTGCGCCTCGCGATCCGCCTCGGTCCAGGGCGTGTTCAGCCGCCGTTCCGTAACCGGCAGAAAGGCGGGCAAAAAGGCGCGGCCCACATCTTGGGTAAAGGCAAAATCCGCCTCCCAATCACCGGTGTGCAGGTCATCATAAAAGATCCCCCCCACCCCACGCGCCCGACCCCGATGCGGCACGAAAAAGTATTCATCCGCCCAAGCCTTGAATTTTGCGTAATAATTTTCGTCATGCGCATCGCAGGCCTGCTGCATCTGGGCATGGAAATGCACCGTATCCTCGTCATATTCCAGCGCCGGGTTCAGGTCGGCCCCACCCCCAAACCAACAGGCATGGGGCGTCCAGAACATGCGGGTGTTCATGTGAACAGCCGGGCAATGCGGGTTCTGCATATGGGCCACAAGACTGATTCCACTGGCCCAAAAGCGCGGGTCGCTGTCCATCCCCGGCACCCCCCGCGCGGCCATCGCCTTTTGTGCGCGCGCGCCCAGGGTGCCATGCACTTCGGACCAGTTCACCCCGACCTTTTCAAAGACCACACCCCCCCGCATCACCGACATGATCCCCCCCCCACCACCATCGGCGCGGCTGGTGGGCGTCACTTCAAAACGGCCAGCGTTTTCAGGGTCTTGGCGGGTTTCCAACGCCTCAAATGCGGCCACGATCTGGTCACGCAGACTGCAAAACCAACCGGCAGCACGGGTTTTGCGGGCGTCGAAATCCTCGGTCATCGGGGCGGTTCCTCCTTGGGCTTTGGGCCATGCGTAACACCGCCAAAGCCCTACGCCAACATGGCATTTGCCGATGGCCTTGCTATACTTGCCCCAACAAAAGGAAAGCCCATGACCCGCGGCCTCATTCTTCTCCCGCTGCTCTTGCTTGGATGCGGCACCCCACAAGAACGCTGCATCCAGCGCGAAACACGCGATCTGCGCACGGTTGAACGGCTGATTGCCGAAACGCAGGCGAATCTGGATCGTGGCTATGCGATCGAAGAGGTCACGGTCTGGCGCACCCGCTGGGTGGCCTGCCCCAGACAACCCACAGTCGCCCTGCCCGAGGGCGCAATCCCCCCACGGCCCCAGATGTGCCTTGACGATGAACCGGAAACCGTCAAGCGCCCCAAAGCCATCAATCTGGCGGATGAACGGGAAACGCTGGCCGGATTGCAGGAAAAACGGGCCGATCTGATGCGGGCCGCCACGCCGGCAATCGCCCAGTGCAAGGCGACCTACCCGGAATAGCGATCAATAGGCCGGAACAGTCACCCGGTCCAGCAAGCTGCGCCCCCCATCGACCGAAAGCACCTGCCCGGTCATGAAACTTGACGCATCCGAGGCCAGAAACTGCATGGTTTCGGCCAGTTCGTCCGGCGCCGCGATCCGGCCCAAGGGGGTGCCGCCGACAATCGCGGCCCGGCTCTCGGGCGCGTCTTTCAGGGCCGCTTGCAGGCTGGCGCTCATGACTGAACCAAACGACAATGCGTTGACGCGTATCCCCTTGGGCGCAAGGGCCACGGCCAGCGTGCGGGTCATCTGCTCAACCGCGGCGGATGACATCGAATAGGCCAAAAGTTCGGGCTGGGTATGGCACCCGGCAATCGACGACAGGTTGATGATCGTGCCAATCGGGCCTTCGGTGCCCTGTTTCTCGGCCTGCGCAATCATCCGCCGCGCCGTCATCTGCGACAGGCGCAGGCTGGTCAGCACATTCTCTTGCCACAGGTTTTCAACCGCGTCTTCCTCGGGGTTCAGCGGATCAGACGTGGCCCAACGACGGCTGGCATTGACCAGAATATCCACCCGGTCAAAGGCATCAATGGTGGCCGAAAGCAGGTTGGCAATCGTCAGCTTTTGCCGCAAATCGCCCGCAAACATCCGCGCGGCGCGCTCTGCCCGCGCCTCTTCGCCGACAGCGGCCTCTAGCGCCGGTTCGTCAATATCGGCGAACATCACATTCGCGCCCTTGGCCAGAAAATGCCGCGCCACGGCCAGACCAATGCCCTTGGCTGCCCCCGTCACGATGGCGGTCTTGCCAGTAATCGAAAACGACATGTCAGCAGTCCTTTGGTCAGCGCGTCTTGATCGGGTGGCTGGCACGGGTCAGCCGAAAAGCGGAATCGCCGCCAATATCTTCCACCTGCCGGAACAGCGTGGGCAAGGCGGCAGCATAGGGCAAGTGCCGGTTCGCCACCAGCCACAGGGTGCCATCTGGCACCAACATGCCCGCAGCCGCCCGCAAAAAGGCAAGGCCAAGGCCGGGGTCTGCCTCACGCGCGGTGTGGAACGGGGGGTTCATCACCACCGAATGGGCCGGGCGCAGCGGCTTGAAGCTGCGCGCATCGGCCCAATGAAAGCGCACCCGCGCATCTTCGCCCAGATTGGCGCGCGCGCAATCCAGCGCATCATGCTCGGCCTCGACCACATCAAGTTCGGTCACCGAGGGGCGTTCCAGAATATGGCGCGACAGAAAGCCCCAGCCAGCACCAAGGTCAATCACCCGTGCCCCCAGCTTTTCCGGCAAGGCCGCCGCCAGCAGCACCGACCCCCGGTCGGGGCCATCGGCAGAAAAGACGCCGGGCACGGTTTGAAAGCCCCCCTCGATCAGATGGGGCTTGGCTTCCCAGCCATGCAGGGCGGGGCCAGCCTGCACCACGAAAATCTTGCCATGCGCCTTGGACAGGGGGCCAGCCACCTGCAAACCCAAGGCCCGGCAATCCTTTAGCATGCTGTCGATGCCATCGGTCTTTTGCCCGTCGATGGCCACCGGGCCACCCGGCGTGACCTCGGCCATGGCGCGGGCCACTGTGGCGCGGGCGGCATCGCGTGACCGGGGCAAGCACACCAGTGCCGCCGCATAGGGCAGGCCGTTGCCCATCCGATAGCCGCGGGCCGAGAACCAGTCGGCATCGGGGCGAAACCCCGTCACGATCTGGGCCCGGCTGATCGACAGGGCGGCAAAATCATCGCCCTCACGCGGGCGATAAATGGCAATGTCGCCCTCGGGCGGCGGCGTAAAGACCTTGGTTTCCAAGGCCATATCAAGGCGGGCTGATCGCATGGTCTGCGGAACGGCGCGGGGCCTATTCCTTCTCCATCGTGCATTGCAGGGGGTGTTGATGGCGGCGCGCGAAATCCATCACTTGCGCCACCTTGGTTTCGGCCACTTCGAACGAAAACACCCCCACCACGGCAAGCCCCTTTTTGTGGACTGTCAGCATGATGTCAAAAGCCTGGGCATGGTTCAGGCCAAAGAACCGTTCCAGCACATGAACGACGAATTCCATCGGGGTGTAATCATCATTCAGCAGCATCACCTTATACATCGGCGGGCGCTGCGTCTTGGATTTGGTCTTGGTCAGAATGCCCGTGTCATCGCCCGGGCCATCGGTCTTGTCCGACATGCTGAAGGGGAAATGGGTCACAGGATCAGCCCTTTGCTGCGATGGATTCGAATGGTTGGCGTTGCTGCGCAATATAGCGGCTTTTGGCTGCGGGGAAAGGGGCGTGGCCAAAAGCTTGCGACAGAAGCGTAAACAGGCCATGAAACACGGCAGGAGAGACACCATGACCCTGACCACCATCGGCTTTGATGCAGACGATACCCTTTGGCAGAACGAAACCTTTTTTCGCCTGACCCAAGACCGGTTTACCGACCTGTTGGCCGATTATGCGGGCCAAGACCACCTGCATGACCGGCTGCTGGCCGCCGAACGGCGCAATCTGGGCCATTACGGTTTTGGCGTCAAAGGCTTTACCCTGTCGATGATCGAAACCGCGATCGAGGTGACAGAGGGCCGGGTGCCCGCGCGCGTAATTTCCGAAATCATGGCCGCCGGGCGCGACATGCTGGCCCACCCGATCGAACTGCTGCCCCATGCCCAGGCGGCGGTGCAGGCGCTGGCCGCCAGCCACAAGGTGCTGCTGATCACCAAAGGCGATCTGCTGGATCAGGAACGCAAGCTGGCGCAATCGGGCTTGGGCGATCTGTTCCACGGGGTAGAAATCGTGTCTGACAAGAAACCCGTCGTCTATGCCCAGATCTTTGCCCGCCATGGCACAGATCCGGGTCAGGCGATGATGGTGGGCAACTCGATCAAATCCGATGTTCTGCCGGTTCTGGATGTTGGCGGTTGGGGCGTTCATGTGCCGCATGGCATCACTTGGGCGCTGGAACAGGCCGACGCGCCCTTGGGTCACCCCCGGTTCATCGAGATTGCCGACCTTGGGGCCCTGCCCGATCTTGTGGCGGAATTCGGCTGATCTACCAGTGATAGGCGGCACCTTGCCAGTGTTGCCAGTTTTGCAACAGCTTTAGCTCTTTGCGCAAAACCATTGATAAATCCGGGTTTTATCGAATCTGATGCCGTGCTAGCGTTGACGCTGAACAAGCCCCACCAAAAATAATCGGGGCGGTCGAGGCAGAGCAAGGATCAGCGGTGTGAATACGCTTTTAGGGCAAATTGTCCGCAATTTTCTATGTCTGTTCGCCATTGTGGTGGTGGCGGCATGCTCCTCTCCCCAGCCCTCGGGCGCGGCCCCCTTTGCGGCCTTTGTGCAAGATGCGCGCACCGGCGAGGTGTTGTTGTCTGACAATGCCGACACCCGCCTGCACCCGGCCTCGCTGACCAAGATGATGACGTTGTATATCGCGTTCGAGGAAATCGAGCGCGGCAATATCAGCCTTGATACACTGATCACCGTTTCCCAGAATGCGGCGTCGAAACCGCCGTCGCGGCTTGGCCTGAAGGCGGGGCAGAAAATCGCCCTGCGCTATCTGATCCGTGCCGCTGCGATCAAATCGGCCAACGATGCCGCATCGGCCATCGGGGATGCCATCGGCGGCGACGAGGCCCGCTTTGCCGCCCGCATGACACGCACCGCCAAGGCCCTTGGCATGAAGAACACCACCTTCAAGAACGCAAACGGCCTGACCGCCAATGGCCACCTGTCTACCGCGCGCGACATGACAACGCTGGGCCGCCGCCTGTTCTATGATTATCCGCAATATTACAACATCTTCTCGCGCCGCACGACCGATGCCGGCATGACGCAGGTGCGCAACACCAACACCCGGTTTCTGGATGCCTATAAAGGTGCCGATGGCATCAAGACCGGCTATACCGTGGCCGCAGGCTTTAACCTGACCGCTTCGGCCGAGAGGGATGGCGTCCGCATCATTGCCACGGTGTTCGGCGGCCCGTCGACCGCAGGCCGCAATGCCAAGATGGCCGAACTGCTTGACCTTGGTTTCCGCCGCGCGCCCAAGAACGCCCCGGTCAAGGCCCCCGCCGCCCCCTCGTATCAGGCGGATGAGGAAAACGCGCTGGTGGCCCAAGCCGATGGCCTGCCCGAAGTTGAAGGCGGCGCCGCCAAGACGATTCGCCTGCAAACCGCCGTTGCCACATCGCCGCGCCCGCTGGCCCGCCCGTCGGCGGCCAAGATCGCCGCCGCAACCGAGGCCGTGGCCGCCATTCAAGACGACATCGCCGCCGCACTGGCCGAAGCCACTGGCGCGCCGGCCCCTGCGGGCACGCTGGATGCGCAAGCCGCCGATATGGCTGTCGAACTGGCCGAGGCCCCCGAACAAGCCCAACCTGACCAAGCCCCGATTGACGCGGTCACCGAGGTGGTCGCTGCCCTGCCGCGCCCCCCGGCCCGCCCGGACGAACTGGCCAGCGTCGAGGACAGCCCCGCCGTCGCAGCGGATGACACCGATCTGTCTCTGGCCGCCAACGAAGATACGACAGAACCCGAAGAGCTGATGGCCGAGGCCCCGGTGGATCAGGCCATCGAGCTGGCCCTTGCCCCACAACCCGAACCCGGCACGCTGGATGCACAGGCCACGGCGCTGATTGCAGACCCCACGCTGGACGCACAGGCCGAGGCTTTGGCCGAAATGCCGATTTCCGAAGTGGCGCAAGTCGCCGCAGTGGCCCCGCCCAAGCGCAACGCCCCGATCTTTGACAGCGTCGCCCCTTCGGGCCCGCTGCCGCCTGAATCCGCACCGCAAGTCATCCGCCTGTCCACGTCAAACGCCCGGCATTTCGGCGTGAATCTGGGCAAGTTCAATTCCCGCAGCGAGGCAGAGCGCATCTTGCTGAAGACCCAGCTTGCCGAAAGCTCGACCCTGAACGAAGGGCTGCGCAAAGTGGTGCAGCGCGGTGGGGCGTGGCATGCGAATTTCATGGGCCTGACCCAGGATCAAGCCGACCTTGCCTGCCGCAGGCTGCAAGCGCGCGGCACTCAATGCTTTACGCTGGCCCCCTGATCGGGCCAGCCAACCGCCCCACCCAACAAAAAGCCCCCGGCAACGGCGTTGCGGGGGCTTTTCTTTTGGGGCAACCAACCGCTCAGGGCTTGGGGTGGTCGTCGTAATCCTTGGTCAGAATGCGGTTTGCATCCCCCTCGGGGTCATCGAACTGCCGCGTCTTCATGGCCCAGACAAAGGCCAACAGGCCAATGCCCCCCAGAAACAACGAAACGGGAATGAGGATTCCTAGAATTTCCATATCTATTTCAACCGCAATGCATTCAGCGAAACCGTGATCGACGACAGTGACATGGCCAAAGCCGCCGCCAGCGGTGTTGCCATCCCGACAAGGGCCAAGGGCACCGCCACCACGTTATACAGTGCCGAGATGCCAAAGTTTTCCCGAATACGCCGCGTCGATTGCCGCGAGATCCGCACCGCATCCCCGATCACGGCCATATCCTGCCCCAAAAGCACGATGTCAGACGCCACCCGCGCCGCATCCAGCGCCGAGGCGGGCGAAATCGACACATGGGCGGCGGCAAGGGCCGCTGTGTCGTTCAGCCCATCCCCCACCATCAGAACGCGGTGGCCTTGCCCGGTCAGCTCTGCCACCAAGGCCGCCTTTTCGGCGGGCAGGGCCCCGGCCACCCAGTCGTCAATACCCAAGCGCCCGGCCAGATCGCGCACCGCGCCTTCGACATCACCCGAAATCAGCCGCACCGCCATGCCCTGACGGCGCAAATCGGCCACGGCCTGTTCGGCCCCCGGCCGCAGCCTGTCGGCAAAGGTAAAGGCGCGCGGCTTCCCGTCGCCGGTGCACAGATAGGTCGCCGTCACATCCAGCGCCTGCCCCCCGCACCACCCCGCACGGCCAAGCCGCACGCGCTGGCCCTTCCACTGGCCCTCGATGCCATAGCCCGGCACTTCCCGAATATCCTCAACCCGTGCAGGCTTGATGCCCGCCGCCCGCGCCGCTTCGGCCAATGCCATGGCCAGCGGATGCGACGACGCCCCCGCAAGCGCCAGGGCCACCTCGACCGCCGGGCCGGGGTGATCGGCCAGATTGGTCGGCTGAGGTGCGCCCATGGTCAGGGTGCCGGTCTTGTCAAACACCACCACATCCACTTCGGCCAGCCGTTCCAGCGCAGTGCCATCCTTGATCAGCAGGCCCTTGCGGAACAACCGCCCCGACGCCGAGGTAACAACCGCAGGCACCGCCAACCCAAGCGCACAGGGGCAGGTGATGATCAGCACCGCCGCCGAGATATTCACCGCATACCGCAGATCGCCGCCGGTTTTCCACATCCAGAACCCAAAGGCGCTGAACGACAACAGATGCACCAGCGGCGAATACCACGCCGCGGCCCGTTCGGCCAAACTGGTGTATTTCGTGCGCGCGCTTTCGGCCACGGCCACCAGATCGGCCATCCGGTGCAGGCTGCTGTCTTTGCCCGCCGCCGTCACCCGCAGGGTCAGAGGGCCGGTCAGATTGACCTCACCCGCCGAAACCACGCCGCCCGGCCCGCCATAAACCGGCAGGCTTTCGCCCGTCAGCACGGATCGGTCAATTTCACTGGTGCCGTCAACGATCACACCATCAACAGGCATCCGCCCACCGGGGCGCACGCGCACCAATTCGCCCACGATCACATCCGAAATGCTGACCGTCACCTCTTGCCCGTCGCGCAGAACCACGGCGCGCGGCACCTCCAGCGCGGCCAGTTCTTCGGCTGCCGAGCGCGCCACAGCACGGGTGCGGTGATCCAGATACCGCCCCAGCAACAAGAAAAACGTCAGCATCACCGCCGCATCGAAATAGGCATGATGCCCCGAAGCCCAAGTCTCGAACAGGCTGATGCTTGACGCCAGAATCAGCGCCAGCGAGATCGGCACATCCATCCCCAACCGCCCGGCCCGCAAACTGCGCCAGGCGCTTTTGAAAAATGGCTGGCCGGAAAACACCACCGTCGGCAGCGCAATGCTGGCCGAAATCCAGTGAAACAGATCGCGCGTCACGCCTTCGGCCCCCGACCAGACGGCCACCGACAGCAACATCACATTCATCATCGAAAAGAACGCCACCCCCAGCCGCATCAGCAGGTCACGCCCCTGCCGATCCGTTTCGGTGGCGCTCAGCAATCCGGGGTCCAGCTCATGCGCCTCATAGCCGACACCAGCCGCCGCCTGCACCAGATCGGCGGCCGTCACCTGCGACTCGGCCTCGACCGAAACGCGCTTCAGCGTCAGGTTCACCCGGGCCGATTTCACCCCCGGCACGGCCATCATGGCATGTTCAACCGTGCTGATGCACACCGCGCAATGCGCCTGTGGCAGCGACAAGATCAGCCGGGCATCGCGATGCGCCGCCGCTTCGGCAGCGATCCGTGCCGCCGACGGGGCCGCAACACAGGCCGGGCAGGCCGAAATGCCCCCGCCCCCCATCTCGCCCGGATCAACCGGTCCTGCCACAGACATGGATCAGCCTCTCACAAAGAAATCGACACGCTGTTCAAACAGGGTGCCATCGGTGGACAGCGCCTCGATCTTCAACAGCCACTTGCCCGGCCCCAGTTTCGCATCGGCCTCCCAGGCACCCGCCACAGGAACGAAATCGGGGGTCTGGTCTTCACGCGCTTCGGTCGTGCGGCCAAGCAGTCCCTTCAGGGCAGCCACATCGGCAGGGGCACCGGTGGCATCCGTCAGATCAACCACCAACCGCCCCGTTGACGGGTTATAGCTGTGCGCCATGGTCCACCCCAGCGACTGCTGGGCGCTGCGGCGGGCATCAAAGCCCTGACTGGCCACGTAGGAATTCTGCACCTCCAGCCCCGGAAAGGTGCTGATGGCCTTATAGGCCATCAACACATTCACCCCGATGATCACCCCAAAGGCACCAACCGTGAACAGCAAGACGTGTCGCCCGGTAATCTCTGCCATGTTACTGCCCTTTTCCGTTAAAGATGGTGTCTTTATGCACGCGCTCGCTGGCGTCCATATCCTCGACCCACAGACGCAGGGCCGTGCGGTCGCTGGTGGCCGCCGTGCTGCCCGGCGCTGCCAGCACATAAACCCGCTGCTCCAGCGTCTCATTGGCCGGAACCAGAACCCGCAACTCATCCGTGCCTTCCAAAGCAATCCTGAAATCCGCGTCCGAGGTCAATGACACATGGAAATAGCGGTCATCGCCATGCTTGTTGCGCAGCCGCAGATCATAGGTGTTGCGAATGGTGCCATCCGACAGCGTCACAAAGGTGGGGTTGCGCACGGGCGTTACGTTCACGTCAATCTCGGTCCGCAGGAACAAGGCCACGACAAGCCCAACCCCGACCGCCGCCCAAAGCGTGGTATACATGATCGTCCGCAGCCGGAACACATGCTTCCAGACCGATTTCGGCTCGCTGCCAGCCCGTTCGGCCGTTTCGTCGGTCAGCGCCAGATAGCCGATCAGGCCCCGCGGCTTGCCGATCTTGTCCATGATGTCATTGCAGGCATCAATGCACAGGCCACAGGTGATACAGGCCAGCTGCTGGCCATCCCGGATGTCGATCCCCATCGGGCAGACGTTGACGCAGGCCTTGCAGTCGATGCAATCGCCATGGCCTTCGACGCCTTGCTTGCCGCGCGGCTCTCCGCGCCATTCACGATAGCCGATGGTGATGGTGTCTTCATCCATCATCGCGGCCTGAATCCGCGGCCAGGGGCAGGCATAAATGCAGATCTGTTCGCGCGCGAACCCGCCAAAGGCAAAGGTCGTCGCCGTCAGAACCAGCATCGTCAGATAGGCAATCGGATGCGCCTGACCCGTGACCAGATCAACCAGCAGCGTGGGCGCATCGGTGAAATAAAAGATCCACGCCCCGCCCGTTGCCAGGGCGATCAGAAACCACAGCGTCCATTTCAAGCCATTCTTGCGGATCTTCTCGGCATCCCATTTCTGGCGATGCAGGCGGATGCGGGCATTCCGATCCCCCTCGACCCAGCGTTCCACCAGAATGAACAGATCGGTCCACACGGTCTGCGGGCAGGCATAGCCACACCACACCCGGCCCGCCGCACTGGTGAACAGGAACAACCCCAGCCCCGCCATGATCAGCAGGCCCGCGACAAAGTAAAACTCATGCGGCCAGATTTCGATCATGAAGAAAAAGAACCGCCGGTTCGCCATATCAATCAAAACCGCCTGATCAGGCAGGTTCGGCCCCCGGTCCCAGCGGATCCACGGGGTCAGATAGTAGATACCCAGCGTCACCGCCATGATCCACCATTTCAGATTGCGGAACTGACCCTTGACCCGGCGCGGGAAAATAGGCTCACGCGCGGCGTAAAGGCTTTCGGGTTGGCTTGGTTCAGGCGTGCTCACGGACTCACTCCGATTTCAAATTCATTTCAGTGTTCTGCACTGCCAACCCGGCCCCGGCTTTGACCTGTATCAAAATGCACATCGTTGATACGAGTTTACTTTGCCTTCCGCCCCAACAACATGGGCGCGAAGTGTCACAGCCGCCGAAAAAAGGGGGGGGGTAAACACCGGCGCCTTCAGGAAACGCGCGAACAGGAGAAGGCACCGGTGCTGGCCAAGCCCGTAGGCTGGTCACAGGCACTAAAGCCGCACCCGGCGCCCGCGTCCTTGACCTGAATCAACCGCCCCGGGCCCAGCCATTTTGTCGCAGCCCCCCCGACATGCCAAAGGGCCCAAGGTTTCCCCCAGGCCCCCGGCTGATCTTGGGTCAGAGGTTACTGACCACCACCCCGGCTGTGAACATACAGCGCCACGGCGCGGATCTCATCCTCGCTCAGACGTTCGTTCCAGTTCGGCATCACGCCGAAACGGGCGTTCACAACGGTATAGGTGATCGCTTCGCGCGAACCGCCATACAGCCAGATCGCATCCGACAGTTTCGGTGCCCCTTGCGCCGGATCGCCCGAGCCGTCTTCCATGTGACAGGCCGCGCAATTATCAAGGAAAACCGTCTCACCAGCCGCGGCCAGTGTGGCGTCATGCTCTTGGCCCGAAAGCTTCAGCACATATTCCACCACTTCGTCGATCTGCGGCTTTTCCAGCAATTCATCGGCACCAAACCGCGGCATCTCTGAATAGCGGGCATCATCATCGGTGGTGTTGCGAATGCCGTGGGTGATGGTCAGGTGGATATTCTCGATATCCCCGCCCCACAGCCAATCGTCATCCAGAAGGTTCGGATAGCCCTTGCCTTCCACCCCAGCCGCACCCGACCCGTGGCACTGTGCGCAATTGGTGCGGAACACAGCCGCCCCGGCACGTTCGGCAAAGCCCATCAGATCGGGATTGTCCGAAACCGTCGTCAGATCGGCCTCAACCAACTGCTGCTTGATCGCAGCATTGGCATCGTCGAACCGCTTGATCTCTACCGCCACATCGGCGCGGGTCGAGGCCCCAAGCAGCCCCGGCGTGGCCTTGGTGATCAAGGGCCAGGCCGGATAGGCGATCGAATAGCCGATGCCCCAGACGATACAGGCGTAGAACACCCAGACCCACCAGCGCGGCAAGGGGTTGTTATACTCCTCGATGCCGTCCCATTCGTGGCCGGTGGTTTCCACCTCGCCCTTCTTCGCGGGCGTCACTCTCTTGGCGCACATCGTCTTACGCCTCCTTGGCTTTGCTGGGCAGGCCAGCGGGCTTCACTCGGCCGGCATCGCCAGCGGGTTTCGTGTCGTTGCGAAAGATGGCATTGGCCGCTTCGTCATGGGCCTTCCGGCTGCCCGGCCGCCAGATCCAGACGCACACGCCCAGAAACACGGTGAACAGCGCCAAAAGCATCCAGCTGTCGGCAAATTCCCTTAGCAAGCTATAGGTTTCCATCGCGCCCCCCTTACCGGCTGGCGTCTGGGGTAAAGGTCGAGAAATCGACCATCGTGCCCAGAACCTGGATATAGGCGATCAGCGCATCCATCTCGGTCAGCGCGGGCTGACCATCAAAGTTGCGCACGTTGATGGCATTGCCAAACACCGCTTCGCCATACCGCTCTTGCAAGCCATCGCTATCGGCATTGGGGTCAGCCTGCGAGGTGAAATCGGCAACCGCATTCTCCATCATCTCGTCGGTATAGGGCACACCAACAATCCGATGGGTGGACATCACGTCCTGAATGTAACGGCCGTCGATCACCTTGCTGGCCAAAAAGCCATAGGGCGGCATCACCGATTCCGGCACAACCGACTTGGCATCATAAAAGTGGTCCTGATGCCATTCGTCCGAATACCGGCCACCGACGCGGGCCAGATCCGGCCCGGTCCGCTTGGACCCCCACTGGAACGGGTGGTCATACATCGACTCAGCCGCAAGGCTGTAGTGGCCATAGCGCTCCACCTCATCGCGCATCGGGCGGATCATCTGGCTGTGACAGCCATAGCAGCCCTCGCGGATATAGATGTCACGTCCCGCCAGCTCCAGCGGGGTGTAGGGGCGCACCCCTTCCACCTTTTCGATCGTGTTATCCAGATAGAACAGCGGCACGATCTGCACCAAACCGCCAATCGTCACAACCAGGAACGACAGCACCAGCAGCAGCGTGGCATGCGTTTCAATTGCCTTGTGTTTGTCAAGGAAAGCCATGTTGCGTCCCCTTCCTTATTCTGCCGGAACGGCGTTGTTGGCGTTGACGGCCGCTTTGGCCGGCTGTGCCTTCACCGTCATCCAGAGGTTATAGGCCATGATCAGCGCACCGCTCAGATACATCGTCCCACCCAAAGCGCGCACCACATACATCGGGAACTTGGCAGCCACCGTGTCGGCAAAGGCGTTCACAAGGAAGCCGTTGGCATCCACTTCGCGCCACATCAGGCCTTCCATGATGCCGGTGACCCACATGGCCGAGGCATAAAGAACGATCCCGATCGTTGCCAACCAGAAGTGCCAGCTGACCATTTGCAGGCTGTAAAGCCGCTCACGGTTCCACAGACGCGGCACCAGGAAATACAGCGCCCCAAAGGTGATCATGCCATTCCAGCCAAGTGCGCCAGAGTGAACGTGACCAATGGTCCAGTCGGTATAGTGCGACAGGCTGTTCACGGCCTTGATGCTCATCATCGGGCCTTCAAAGGTGGACATGCCGTAAAAGCCGACCGAAACCACCATCATGCGGATGATCGGGTCGGTGCGCAGCTTGTCCCAGGCACCCGACAGCGTCATCAGGCCGTTGATCATGCCACCCCAGGACGGCATCCACAGAATGACCGAGAACACCATACCCAGCGTGCCAGCCCAGTCAGGCAAAGCCGTGTAGTGCAGGTGGTGCGGACCAGCCCAGATATACAGGAAGATCAGCGCCCAGAAGTGAATGATCGACAGCTTATAGCTATAGACCGGACGTTCAGCCTGCTTGGGCACAAAGTAATACATCATGCCAAGGAAACCGGCGGTCAGGAAAAAGCCCACAGCGTTGTGGCCATACCACCACTGGATCATGGCATCCTGCACACCGCTGGTCACCTGCACCGATTGCGACCCGAAGATCGACACCGGAATGGCCATGTTGTTGACCAGGTGCAGCATGGCAATCGTCACGATGAACGACAGCAAGAACCAGTTGGCCACATAGATATGGGGCTCTTTGCGCTTCAGGATCGTGCCCATGAAGACCACAAGGAAGGCCACCCAAACCACGGTGATCCACCAGTCGATATACCAGACCGGCTCAGCATATTCGCGCGATTGGGTGCCGCCCAGAATATAGGACGATGCCGCCAGAACGATCATCAGGTTCCAGCCCCAGAAGACGAACCACGCCAGATTGCCGCCCCAAAGGCGGGCAGCGGTGGTGCGCTGGACGATATAGAAGGTGGACATGATCAGCGCATTGCCGCCAAAGGCAAAGATCACCGCACTGGTGTGCAGCGGGCGCAGCCGCCCAAAGTTGCCAATACCTTGCAGCGCCTCAAAGTTCAGCCACGGCCAGGCAAGCTGGCTGGCGATGATGACGCCGACCAGAAAGCCGACGACACCCCAGAACGTGGTGGCAATCACGCCTGCGCGCACCACACCGTCCATATATTCATTGTTGTTCAAGGCCAGCTTAGGCTCGCCCATGCCACGCAGCACCACCACAAAGACAATGGCGGCGGCCAGCATGACTTCGACCGCGTTGACCAGATAGGCCAGATCGCGGGCGTAGTTGGCAGCAATCGCGGCAGCCACCGCAATCACCCCAAGCACGACCAGTTTCAAGTAATCCCACATATTGCGTCCCTTCGTCTATGGCTGATTCGCCCCACGATTCGCCTCGTGGTTCGTTCGCACACTATTCGACATACTGCTTGTGCGGCAGTGCGGCACGAAAGGCCTTGATCCATGTCAATAAATTCACACCCCATTCTTGACCAAGGTCAATGTGATGGCGGTTTCACGGGCTTACACTGCCTTCGATGCAATTCAAGGAGGCAAGCATGGCCTATAAATCGATCCTCACGGTCGCCACAAATGCCGCGCAGATTCCCCTGTCGGTTCCGGGTGCCGCCCGCATTGCCGAAGCTAATGATGGCCATCTCGACATCCTGGCCCTTGGCGTTGATCGCACGCAGATCGGATATTCCTATGTCGGTTCGGGCGCGGTCATGATGCAGGTGTCGCTGGAACGGGCTGAAACTGACGCGCGCGACCTGGAAAAAGCCGCGCTCGCCGCCATCAAGGCCGAAGAGCTGGACCTGCGCGCCAGCACCGAGGCCGCCGTCGCCCAACTGGGCGCCCTGGCCGAACTGGTCGCCCAGCGCGCACGCTTTGCCGATCTGGTGGTTCTGGCCCGCCCCTATGGCAATGACCAGGGCCCCGAGGCCGAAGCCGTTGTCGAAGCCGCGATGTTCGAAGGCCAGGCCCCGGTTCTGGTTCTGCCCGCCAAGGGGCTGGCCACCGCCACGCCCAAGACCATCGTCATCGCCTGGAACCAAAGCCGCGAGGCGATGAACGCCGTCCGCCGCGCCCTGCCCCTGCTGAAATCAGCCGATCTGGTTGATATCACCGTGGTCGATCCGCCCAGCCACGGCCCCGAACGCTCGGATCCGGGGGGACTGCTGTGCCAGATGCTGGTGCGCCACGGGGTGCGGGCCGAGGTTTCGGTGCTGGCCAAAACCCTGCCCCGCGTGTCGGATGTGCTGGCCCGCCATCTGCGCGACCGCAATGCCGATATGATGGTGATGGGCGCCTATGGCCATTCGCGCTTTCGCGAGGCCATTCTGGGCGGCGCCACCCGCAACATGCTGGAACAGGCCGAAGTGCCCGTCCTGATGGCGCATTGATCAGCCGCTGGCCTCTGGCAAGGCCGGGTCGCGCGCACAGCGCGACAGCGGCAGGGGCTTCAACTCGTGTACTTCAAGAATTCGGCCCGATCCTACCGGGCCGAATTCCCCCTGAATGCAGGCACAACCGTAACCATAGGCCCCATTCACAATCACCCAAGCCGACCCGAAATCGAACGACGCCCGAGGAAGGTCGGCAAAGCCCTTTGCCTCCAATCCGGGGCTGGCAATCGTCCATTCCCCATCGGCATCTGTCAGAAAATGGGTCTTTGGTCTGGGATTTTCATACCAGCCACAGCGCAACTCATCTTCTGCTGCCATGGCGGCGTTGCATGCACCACCCGCCACCACGCAAAATGCGAAAAGCCTAGACCAAGAAGCCGCCATCGCTGTCATCACCTGTTTCTTCCAGCAGCACGTCAAAATCGGGCACAACGATATGCCGCTTGCCCTCCAGCTCGATGATGCCATCCTTTTTCAGCGCGCTCATCTGGCGGCTGACGGTTTCCAGCGTCAGGCCCAGATAATCGGCCATTTCCTCACGCGTCAGGGGCAGGTCAAACACCAAAGACCCCTGCGCCGCCCGCAACTTCAGGCTGGCATCCCGCCGCGCGATGATCGACAGCAGGCTGGCGATCTTTTCCCGCGCCGTCTTGCGGCCCAACAGCAGCATCCACTCTCGCGCGGCATCCAGTTCATCCAGCGTCATCTCCAGCAAACGCTGCGCCACATGCGGGGTCTGGGCCATCATTTCTTCAAACGGCTTGCGGCGGAAACAGCACATCACCAGATCGGTGGTCGCGGTCACATCATAGGCCGCCGTCGCGCGCCCCGGCCGGCCCACGAAATCCGATGGCAACAACAGCCCCACCATCTGGCGGCGGCCATCCTCCATCGTCTGGGTCAGCGTGGCGATCCCGGTCACGACCGAGGCCACAAAATCCATGCGGTCGCCCGACCAGATGATCGTCTGCCCAGCCTGATAGCTGCGGTAATACTTGATCTGCTCCAGCCGCTGCAATTCATCCGACTCACACCGGGCGCAAACAGCGCGGTGACGGATGGGGCATTCAGCACAATCGTGAACCAATGTCGCCAGGTCATGCGGAGGTGTCATGATCTGCCTTTCTTCGCTTGATCTGCATCAAAGGCAGATCCCGTTTCAATGCATAAAGCTATTTGAATGACACAAGAATCGCAACTCACACGGCTCGGTCTTTTTGACGCGCGCGTCCCACGGTACACCAGTTACCCGACGGCGCCACATTTTTCCGCGTCGGTGACGCCGGGCAATTTCACCTCGTGGATCGAACAGATCCCCGAAGGCTCTGCCATATCGCTGTATATGCATGTGCCCTTTTGTCGGCGGTTGTGCTGGTTCTGTGCCTGCCGCACCCAAGGCACCAGCAGCGATGATCCGGTCATTGCCTATGCGCAAACGCTCAAGGCTGAAGTCGCCTTGCTGCAACGCCATCTGCCGCGCGGCGTCACTCTGTCGCGGCTGCACTGGGGCGGCGGCACGCCCACCATGTTGCCGCCCGACCAGATGAAGATGCTGGCCGATGCCGTGTTCACCCTGCTGCCACTTGGGCCGGGGGCCGAATTCTCGGTCGAGATTGATCCGAATGAAATTGATGCAGCCCGGCTTGATGCGCTGGTTGCCTCGGGCATGACCCGCGCCTCGATCGGTGTGCAGGATTTTGATCCCGAAATTCAGAAAACCATCGGCCGCGAACAAAGCTATGAGTTGACGAAACAGGTGGCCGATATGATCCGCGACCGGGGCGTTACCTCGCTTAACGCCGACATCCTTTATGGCCTGCCGCACCAAACCAATGAACGCATCGCGGATTCGGTGCAAAAGCTGCTGTCGCTGTCGCCTGACCGCGTGGCCCTTTACGGCTATGCCCATGTCCCGTGGATGAGCCGCCGCCAGCAGCTGATCCCGTCAGATGCGATGCCCACCCCGGAAGAACGCCTGCGCCTGTTCGAAACCGCAACGCAGCTTTTCGAATGGGATGGCTATCGCTCGATCGGAATCGACCACTTCGCCCGGCCCTCGGATGGCCTTGCCATCGCGCAGGCCAAGGGAACGCTGCGGCGCAACTTTCAGGGCTATACCGATGACACCGCCCCCGTGCTGGTCGGCCTTGGTGCGTCCTCTATCAGTCGCTTCCCGCAGGGCTTTGCCCAGAACGCCCCCAGCACCTCGGCCCATACCAAGGCCATTCGCGACGGCATGTTCTCTACGCATAAGGGCCACGCCTTTACCGGCGAAGACGTGTTGCGCGCCCGCATCATCGAGTCGCTGATGTGTGACTTTTTCCTGTCGCGCGCCGAAATCCTGCGCGACTTCAAGGTCACGCCCGAGCGGCTGGACATGCTGATGCTGCGCGCCGCCGATGCCTTCCCCGGCATGGTCAAACTCAATGCCAATGGGCTTAGCATCCTGCCACATGGTCGCCCGCTGACCCGGATGATCGCGCGGGCCTTTGACGCCTATGACCAGACCAAGGCCCAGCACTCTGCTGCAATCTGACAGTGCCGCCTGTCTGCCAAGGCCCCCATCCCGATGGGGGCTTTTTCACATGCGCCCCGCCCCGGCGTGGCGGGGGTGTATATACAGATGCACCACGCAAAAACCACGGCTGAACCACGCAAAAGCCACGGCCATCCCGTCACGGCCGCTCACGCTTTCGGCAAAACTTTGCAATTCTTGACAAAGACAGATGCGAGAAGGTTTCAGGTGCCATATATCACGATCATGAACCGTCGCACCGCCATACTGGCCCCGCTCGCCCTCCTCGCTCTGGGTGCACCCGCCCAGGCCGCCCCGCTTTCACTTGGGGAATTGTCAAATTATCTCAATGGCTTGACAACTGTCGAGACGGATTTCACCCAAGTGAACGCCGATGGCAGTATCGCCACGGGCAAGCTGTTCATCCGCCGCCCCGGTCGCGTGCGGTTTGAATATGCCCCGCCGGACAAAAGCCTTGTCATCGCAGGTGGCCAGCAAGTCGCTGTTTTTGATGGAAAATCCAACCAAGCACCCGAGCAGTATCCGCTGGCGCGCACCCCGCTGAACCTGATCCTGGCCGCCAATATCAACCTTGCCCGCGCCCGTATGGTGGTGGGGCACAAACAGGTGGAAAACACCACCCGCGTCGTCGCCCAAGACCCCGACAACCCCGGTTATGGCACCATCGAACTGGTGTTCACCGGCAACCCGGTCGAGTTGCGGCAATGGGTGATCACCGATGACATGGGCAGTCAAACCACTGTTATTCTTGGCGAAATGAAAAAGGGCGGCAATCTGCCACCCTCTTATTTCGACATCACCCGAGAGGTCAACAAGCGCGGGCTTTAACGCCCGCAGCTTGCCAGTTGCTGGGCATACATATTCGCCCGCGACTGCACCCGCGCGGCAACCTCAACCAACCAGGGCTTGCCCAGATAGCTTTGGCGGGCATAGCCCGTCCGCCCTTCGTGATAGGCCAGATACTGCCCCTGCGCATCGTTTTTCGAGATGCCCAGACGTTCGGTCGAGGCGTTCATATACCAGCCCATGAAATCGGTCGCATCATTGATCCGATCCCGCTTCGCGCCTCTGCGGCGCTGCTCGACTTGGTATTCTTCCCAAGTCGCATCAAGGGCTTGGCTATAGCCATAGGCTGAAGATTGCCGCCCCATCGGGATCACGCCAACCGCAAAACGATGCGGTGTGCGGGCATTGCCGATGAACTTCGACTCTTGGTGAATGGTCGCCATCTGAACATGCACCGGAATGCCCCAACGCCGTTCTGTCGCCTTCATGGCGCTGTAATATTGCGGACGTTCCCGCACAATCGCGCAGGCATTGTCCAAATCACGAGGCGCCGAAAAGTTACCCCCCCCGCAGGATGCAAGGGCCAGAAACAGGATCGACGCGCGGAGAAATCTGCTCATTTGCCCCTCGCACGTTTCTTTATTGCCTTGCACGATACGCGAAATCGGCCCGGGTGCAAATGGGGCGCAATGTCCCCCTAGATCAGAAAACCAAGAGTAAGCGGCAACGAGGCCACGGCCAGAATGGTCGAGGCAATGACCATGCCGGCCACGGCCTCTGAATCCGCCCCGTATTTCTCGGCCAGCATATAAGACGTCACCGCCACCGGGGTCGAGATTTGCAGCACCAACACCGCATAGGCCACAGGCTCCAGCCCAAACCACTGCCCAACCGCCACGGCCACCCCGACGCAGACGCCCGCCCGCACCAGCGACAGCACAAAGGCCCGCCCCAAGCGGCCCGCACTCAGCCGGGCCACAGCCACGCCAAGGGTGATCAGCATCACCGGAATCGCGATCTGGCCCAACAGCGACAACGCATTGGTCAGCCAGCCCGGCGTCTGCCACCCCTGCCACAGGAAAACAGCCCCCAGCAAGGTGGCCCAAGTCACCGGTTCGCGCAGCGCCCGCAGCGGCGACCCGCCACCTGACACCAGCCAAACCCCTGCAGTGAAAGAGAAAATGGCCATCACGGCAAAGACGACCACGGCATAGGCAAATCCCGCCTCGCCAAAAGCAAACAGCGCCAGCGGCAGCCCGACATTGCCCGTGTTGCCAAAGATCATCGGCGCCAGAAAGGTGCGCTGCGACAGGTGCCCCAGCCGCAACAGCGCCCAAAAGATCAGTGTCAGCACCAGATAGGCCACCACCGCCGCCAGCGTCAGCGCGGTCAAAGCGGCAGGCTCGATTTCGGTTTTCATCAGCGCCGTAAAGATCAGCGCCGGCACCGAAAGGGTCATCGACAGGCGGGTGATGAACTCCATCCGGTATTCATGCCCGGTCTTGACCCAGACAAACCCGATGGCCCCCAAAAGGCCGACAGGTGCGACAATTTCAAGCACTGTGAGGATAAGGTCCACAGTTTGTTTCCCTATTTCATCGCCCGTCAATGTGGACAAGCAGACCCCTTCGGGATTACTTATGAAGCCAAGGGGATGCAATGCGATGCTGAAATCGATGCCAAAATACCACCTCGGGCAGGTGGTTCGCCACCGCAAGCACCCGTTCCGCGGCGTCGTGTTTGATGTCGATGCAATGTTTTCAAACACCGATGAATGGTATGAAAACATCCCCGAAGACAGCCGCCCGGCCAAGAACCAGCCGTTTTATCACCTGTTGGCGGAAAACGACCAAAGCTATTATGTGGCCTATGTTTCTGAACAGAACCTTGTTCCCGATGAAACCGGCCAGCCCATCAGCCACCCCGATCTGCATGATCTGTTCGGCGACTTCATTGATGGCCGCTACCCGTTGCAATTTCAACTCAACTGAATGGCATTGACCATCCGGTAAGACTCGCGCGGTAGCTTGCCCCCAGTAATGGAGGCCCAAATGCAGATCGCAACCACACTCTCGAACGACCTTTTGATCATCCATGTGCAGGAACCGCGGATCGACGCGGCCTGCGCCATCGACTTCAAAGAGGCGATGCGCGCAGCCATCACGCCACAAGGCCAGCGGATCGTGCTGGATCTGGCGCAGGTCAATTTCATCGACAGTTCTGGTCTGGGGGCCGTTGTTTCGGTGCGCAAGATGCTGTGGCCTGACCGGGTGCTTGAACTGGCCTGTCTGACGGCGCCGGTTGAAAAGGTGTTTCACCTGACCCGCATGAACAGCATCTTTCCAATTCACGCCACCCTGCCCGAGATTCGTCAGCAGGCTGTTTGATCTGGTCATGGCATCGACGCATCTTGTCATTGCGGCAACAGCCCCCGCCGTTCGGGCGGCCCTGCGGCAATTGTTCGACCCGCCTGCCCAGGTCGATCTGCCCGATACGCTGCGTGACTCGGCCCAGATCGTGCTGGCCGAGGCGTTGAACAACATTGTTGAACATTCCTACGCACAAAGCGCAGGCGAGATTGCGGTTTCACTGACCCCCGGCCACGCGGGCCTTGTTTGCCATATCTGGGATACCGGGCGCCCTATGCCCTTGGGGGTGCTGCCCAACGGTGAAAACCCGATGTCTTGCGCGCCAGTCGATCTGCCAGAAGGGGGGTTTGGCTGGTTTCTGATTCGAACCTTGGCGCAGGATCTGCACTATCAACGGCGCAACGGCAGCAATCATCTCAGCTTTTGCATCCCGGCGGAAACAAAGCTGGCCTAAGGTGGGGCATTGTTGCTGCCCGATCAAAATTGACGCGAAAGGGCCTGAATTTCCCCCTAAAACCGCCCCGCCAAACCAGGATATTACCCCTGTAGCTGCATAAAGCTTCCCTCGGTGCTGCGGAAAATTGCCCCCACCCATTTCGTGGCACCGAGGATCTCTGCAGTTGGCAATTGCGCAGACGCGGCCTAGCTTGGCGCCAAAAGCAAGCAAAAGGTCAGCGATGCGTGATTTTCACCTGCCTGGGCGTTCGGCAACACTGGCGCAAACCGGAATGGTTGCCACATCCCACCCTTTGGCGGCACAGGCCGCCGTTCAAATTCTGCGAGCAGGCGGAAACGCGGCGGATGCCGCTGTTGCGGGTGCGGTTTTGCTGGGCATTTGTGAACCGCAAATGACGGGCTTGGGCGGTGATTGCTTTGTGCTGGTCAAACCCGCAGGGCAAGAGCGTGTGGTCGCCCTGAACGGGTCGGGCCGCGCGCCCAAGGGCCTTTCGGCGGCCGAAATGCGCGCACGCGGCCTGACGGCTGTGCCGCTGCACGGGATTGAATCGGTCACGATGCCCGGCGCTGTCGATGCCTTTTGCCGCCTGAACGCTGATTATGGCGCGGCCCCGCTGGCCGATCTGCTGGCCCCGGCCATCCACTATGCCGAAGCGGGCGTGCCCGTCGCCCCCCGCGTGGCCTTTGACTGGGCCGAAGATGCTGCCGATCTGCAAGGCATTGCCCGCGATTACTATCTGCTGAACGGCCAAGCCCCCAAAGCGGGCCAGATCTTCCGCGCCCCCGGTCAGGCCGAAGTGCTGCGCCGCATCGCGCGCGACGGCCGCGCCGGGTTCTACCAGGGCGAAGTGGCCGAGGATCTGATCAACAGCCTGCGCGCCCTTGGCGGCACCCATACGCTGGAAGACCTTGACGCCACCGCCTGCGATTGGGGTGACCCGGTTCAAGGCCCCTATCGCGGCATTGATTTGCTAGAGCACCCGCCGAATGGTCAGGGGGCAACGGCGATCCTGATGCTCAAGATCCTGCGCCATTTCGATCTGGCGGCGATGGATCCGTTTGGCCCCCTGCGCGCCCATATCGAGGCCGAGGCGACAAAACTGGCCTATGATGCCCGCAACCGCTTTGTCGCAGACCCCGCCCAGATGTCGCGGCTGGATCATATGATCTCTGACGACACCGCAGCCCGGTTGGCCGCCCTGATCGACCCCAAAAAGGCGATGCCATCCGCCGCGCCGCTGACCGAGGCGATCCACAAGGACACGATCTATATCACGGTGGTTGACCGTAACCGCATGGCCGTATCGCTGATCTATTCGGTGTTCTGGGGCTTTGGCTCGGGCTTTGCGTCGGAAAAATTCGGCATCAATTTCCAGAACCGTGGCGCTGGCTTTACCCTGACCCAAGGCCACCCGAACGAGGCAGCGGGCGGCAAGCGCCCGATGCATACGATCATCCCCGGCATGGTGATGCAGGGCGGGCGCGTGACCATGCCCTTTGGCGTGATGGGCGGAGGCTATCAACCCTGCGGCCATGCCCGGTTGCTGACCAATATGGTTGATTTCGGCCTTGATGTGCAGTCGGCCATCGACGCACCGCGCTGCTTTGCCGGCCCAGATGGGTTGCAGGTAGAGCGCGGCTACAGCGACAGCGTGCGCGCCGATCTGGCGGCGATGGGGCATGTGATCACCACCCCGCAAACCCCCTTGGGCGGTGCGCAGGCCATTGTCATTGGTGATGATAATGTGCTTATCGCTGGCTCTGACCCGCGGAAGGATGGCATTGCCCTTGGATACTGACATGACCCCCGATTACGACAGCTTGCGCAGCCAGATCATCGCGCTGACGCATGGCGAAACCGATGCCGTGGCGCTGATGGCAACCATCGCCTGCGAGGTGCATCAGCACCATCCGCTTTGCGACTGGACGGGGTTTTACCGCGTGGTCGCGCCCGAGTTGCTGAAGATCGGGCCCTATCAGGGCGGCCATGGTTGTCTTGTCATTCCGTTCTCGCGCGGGGTTTGCGGGGCCTGTGCGCGGACCGGGCAGGTGCAGAACGTGCCTGATGTCGATGCCTTTCCGGGCCATATCGCCTGCGCCTCGTCAACCCGGTCTGAACTGGTGCTGCCGGTCTGGAATGGCGCGGGAAAACTGCTGGGGGTGCTGGATCTTGACAGCAACACCCCTGCGGCCTTTACCCCCGCAGATGAGGCATTCTTCACCGCCCTGCTGGCCGAGGTCTTTCACGACGCGGCCTGACCCCGGCACCTTGCCCTGCCCGCTTTGACAAAGGAAACACGAATGGCTGACATCACGCTTCTGGACGGCGGCATGGGGCAGGAACTGGTGGCCCGGTCGGGCGATGATCCGACGCCGCTTTGGGCGACGCGGGTGATGATCGATCACCCCGGCCTGGTGCGCGACATCCATCAGGATTATTTTGCCGCAGGTGCCACGGTCGCCACGACCAACACCTATGCCATCCACCACGACCGGCTGGAACGGTTTGACCTTGACCCACTGTTTCACGCCCTGCATCTGCGCGCCCTTGTCGAGGCGCATGAGGCCCGCGCCCACCACGGCTCGGGCCGCATCGCCGCGTCGATGGGGCCTCTGATCGGCACCTATCGCCCCGAAGTGACCCAGCCCGTTGCGATTGCCGCGCCCAAATATGCCGAAATCGCCCGCATCCTGGGGCCGCATGTCGATGTGATCCTGTGCGAAACGTTGGCATCGGTGGAAATGTGCGAAGGCGCGGTGAAAGGCGCGGTCGAGGGCGGCAAGCCGATCTGGCTGGCGGTGACGGTCGATGACCATGATGGCAGCAAACTGCGCTCGGGCGAGCCGGTGACAGATCTGGCCCGGCTGATCGCAGCCTATCCGATTGCAGCGGTGCTGGCCAATTGCTCGGTGCCCGAGGCGATGGCCGATGCTTTGGCCGGGTTGAAAACCCTTGGCCTGCCGTTTGGCGCCTATGCCAACGGCTTTACCCATATTTCGGGCAACTTTCTGAAAGATGCGCCCACAGTCAAGGAACTGACCCACCGTCACGATCTGACCCCCGAGAAATATGCCGATTTTGCCATGGCTTGGGTGGGCATGGGCGCAACGATCATCGGCGGCTGTTGCGAGGTTGGGCCGGCCCATATCGCGCTTTTGGCTGAACGGCTGCGCAGTGCAGGCCACCAGATCGTATGAGTGCGCGCAGACCCCAAGGCAGCCCGCCCAGCCTGATCCCCGATTTCACCTATGATCCGCCCCCGGGCAAACCGGTTATCCTGTATGAAGATCGGCATATTCTGGTGGTGGACAAAGCGGCCGGATTGCTGAGTGTTCCGGGCAAGCTGGAGGGACGGTCGGATTGCCTGATCAGCCGCTTGCAGGCCGAACGCTGGGATGCGCTGGTTGTGCATCGGCTGGATTGTGACACCTCTGGCGTGATGATCTTTGCCCGCACCAAACAGGCTCAGGGGTTTCTGGGCCAGGAATTTGAAAAGCGCCGCGCCAAGAAAACCTATGTCGCCCGCGTGGCAGGGGTGGTGGCGGGCGACAGTGGCCATATCGACCTGCCGCTGTGCACCGATTGGCCGAACCGTCCGCGCCAGATGGTCAGCCACGATCAGGGCCGCCCGGCACAGACCGATTGGCAGGTGATCGGGCGCAGCGACACCGAAACCCGCGTGCGCCTGTCGCCCTTGACCGGGCGCAGCCACCAGTTGCGGGTGCATATGCTGGCACTGGGGCATCCGATCATCGGCGATCAGATTTACGCCACCGGCCCGGCACGAAATGCGCCCCGTCTGATGCTGCATGCCGAAACACTGGCGCTGCATCACCCTGACACGGGCGCCTGGGTCAGCTTTGCGGCCCCGGTGCCCTTCTGATCAAATCCACTTCCCCCGTGCGGCAAGAATAGGTTAAGCAAGGCGCATGAAATGGACGGTTCCCAACATCCTGACTGTGCTGCGCCTTGCAGCTGCGCCCGGCGTTGCTGTGATGTTTTTGTATTTCCACCGCCCTTGGGCGGATTGGTTTGCCCTGACGCTGTTCATCACCGCCGCGGTGACCGACTGGTTTGATGGCTATCTTGCCCGGCTTTGGCATCAGGAATCGAAATTCGGCGCGATGATGGACCCGATCGCCGACAAGGCCATGGTGGTGATCGCCCTGGTCATCATCACCGGCTATTCCGGCATGAACCCCTGGCTGATCCTGCCTGTCACCGTGATCTTGTTCCGTGAGGTGTTTGTTTCGGGCCTGCGTGAATTTCTGGGGGCCAAGGCCGGTTTGCTTAAGGTGACCAAGCTGGCCAAATGGAAAACCACGGCGCAGATGGTGGCGATTGCCGTGCTGTTTCTGGGCACGGGGCTAGAGCATCTGGAGGGCATCGCCCGCCGTGGCCTGTCGCTGGATCAATATGCCCGGCTGGTGTCCGAAGGTTTGGCAGATCCGATCAGATCCTGCGGCACGCGGGGCTGTTCGTCGATTGCCACCATGATCGGCCTGTGGCTGATCTGGATCGCGGCGCTGCTGACCGCCCTGACCGGCTGGGACTATTTCACCAAATCCCTGCCCTTCCTGCGCGAGGATAAGGAATGATCGAGGTCATCTATTTTGCCTGGGTGCGCGAACGCATCGGCCTGCCGCGCGAACAGATTGCCACCACGGCCACAACCGTTGCCGAACTGGTCGAAGAGCTGAAAGCCCGTGAAGATCGCTATGCCATGGCCTTTGCCGATCTGGCCTCGCTGCGGGTGGCGCTGGATCAGGAACTGTCGTCTTTCGACGCCCCCTTGGCCGGTGTGCGGGAAGTGGCCTTTTTCCCACCGATGACCGGGGGCTGAGATGCGACTTTCAGTTCAGTCTGATGTCTTTGATCTGGGGGCCGAGGCCAATGCCTTTGCCGCCGCCCAAACCGGCGCAGGGGCAGTGGTCACTTTTACCGGCATCGTGCGTGACAACGGCGGCACCCTTTCGGCGATGGAGATCGAGCATTATCCCGGCATGACTGAAAAGGCGATTGCCGCGATCATGGATCAGGCCATGGCACGCTGGTCCCTGGCCGATGCGCTGGTGATCCACCGCCACGGGCGGCTGGCCGCCAATGATCCGATCATGATGGTCGCCACCGCCGCCCGCCACCGGGCCGATGCCTTTGCCGCCGCTGAATTCCTGATGGATTACCTGAAATCGCGCGCGCCATTCTGGAAAAAGGAAATCCGCGCCGATGGGGCCGAATGGGTGGCCGCCCGCGACGAGGACGAAGCCGCCTTGTCGCGCTGGTAAGCCCGCTTTCCGGGCGCCTCTGTCCGTGCTAGGGCATAGGCATGGAACAGTTGCCCAGCAAAGAGCAGATCCTGCAATGGATCACCGAAAACCCCGGACTTGTCGCCAAGCGTGACATTGCCAAAGCCTTTGGCATCAAAGGCGCGGGCCGGATCGAGTTGAAGCGTCTGCTGAAAGAACTGGAAGAAGATGGCGCGCTGACCAAGAAAAAGCGCAGCTATCGCGATGCCGCCAGCCTGCCTCCGGTCTCGCTGCTGACCATGCTGCCGCCCGATGATCAGGGCGATCTGTTTGCCCAACCAATAGAGTGGGCGGGCGAAGACCCGGCCCCGCGCATTCTGTTTGTCGCCAAAAAGGGGGATCCGGCCTTGGCCGGGGGTGACCGCATTCTGGCGCGCCTGACCGAAGTCGCCGGCCATCCTTGGGCCTATGAGGCGCGCTTGATCCGCCGCCTTGGATCAAACCCGTTGAAAGTGCTGGGGGTGTTTCGCAGCACGGCCGAAGGTGGCCGAATCCTGCCCATCGACAAAGGCTCGGACAAGGAATGGCGCGTGGCGCGCGATGCCACGATGGAGGCCCGCGATGGCGAGTTGGTCGAGGCCGAAGCCGTGGGGCGGCGCAGCATGGGCCTGCCACAGGCCCGCGTCACCGCCCGTCTGGGCGACCCGACCGGCCCGCGCGCCGTATCGCTGATCGCCATTCACCAGCACGGCATTCCCGACCGCTTTCCCGATCCGGTGATCGCCGAGGCCGAGGCCATGAAACCCGCCGGCATCAAGGGCCGCGATGATCTGCGCGACCTGCCGCTTGTGACCATCGACCCGGTAGATGCGCGCGACCGTGACGATGCCGTTTATGTCGAGCATGACAAAGAGCAGGGCAATCCGGGCGGATTTGTCATCTGGGTCGCCATCGCCGACGTGGCGCATTACGTCCGCCCCGGATCGGCGCTGGACCGCGAGGCGCGCAAGCGTGGCAATTCCACCTATTTCCCCGACCGTGTGGTGCCGATGCTGCCCGATGTGCTGTCGGGCGATCTGTGCAGCCTGCACGAACATGTTGACCGCGCCTGTCTTGCGGTGCGCATGCGCATTGATGCGCAGGGCCACAAGATCAGCCACCGCTTTGTGCGCGGGCTGATGCGCTCGGCGGCCTCGCTGAATTACGAACAGGTGCAATCCGCCATTGACGGGCGGCCAGATGATGTGACGGGCCCGCTGCTCGACCCGATCCTGCGGCCGCTTTATGCCGCCTATGCGGCCTTGAAACACGCCCGCGCCATCCGCCAGCCGCTGGACCTTGACCTGCCGGAGCGCCGGATTGTGCTGTCGGAGGATGGCAAGGTGCTGTCGGTCGATTTCAAGGAACGCTTTGACGCCCATAAGCTGATCGAAGAATTCATGGTGCTGGCCAATGTCGCCGCCGCCGAAGAACTGGTGGCCAAGAAAACGCCGCTGCTGTTCCGGGTGCACGAAGAACCCTCGATGGACAAGATCGAGGCCCTGCGCGAAGTGGCCGAGGCCTCGGGCTTTACGCTGGCCAAGGGGCAGGTGCTGAAAACCTCGCATCTGAACCGGTTGCTGGCACAGGCCGAAGGCACCGAATTTGACGAATTGATGAACATCAGCGCCTTGCGCAGCATGACGCAGGCCTATTACTTCCCGGAAAACTTTGGCCATTTCGGGCTGGCCCTGCGGAACTATGCCCATTTCACCTCGCCCATCCGCCGCTATTCCGATCTGATCGTGCACCGCGCGCTGATCGCGGCGCATGGCTGGGGCAAAGACGGGCTGACCCCGCAAGACATCGAAAGCCTGGAAGAAACCGCCAAGCTGATTTCGGATACCGAACGCCGCAGCATGATGGCCGAACGCGACACCACCGACCGTTACCTTGCGGCCTTTCTGGCCGATCGGGTGGGCAGCGAATTCACGGGCCGCATCTCGGGCGTGCAGCGCTTTGGCGTGTTTGTGAAACTGGATGAAACCGGGGCCGATGGGCTGATCCCGATCCGCGATCTGGGGCGCGAGTATTTTCATCACGACCCCGACACCCAAACCCTGATCGGTGCCGACACCGGCCTGACCATCGGCATCGGCCAACGCGTGACCGTGCGCCTGGCCGAGGCGATTCCAGTGACCGGCGGGTTGATGCTGCAACTTCTGGCGATCGAGGGCGCGGCCCTGCCGCAGGGCAAACCGCGCCGGGGCCGCTATAGCCCGCGCAAACCGGGGCAACGCGCCGCCAAGGATGCAGCCATCAAGCGCAAGGTTCTGCGCAAGCGCAAGTAACGCGCGGCTTGGCGATTGCCTTTGCCCGCCCGCCCGTTACCCTGTGGCAGATCAGACAGGGGCAGGCAGATGCATCGCGTTACATGGTTTACGGCAGCCGGGCTGGGCGCCTTGGTGTTGGCACAGCCCGCAGCGGCGCAATCGCCCAACACATCCGAGACAGAGACCGAAGTGATGCGCGAGATGGGAACGGAAATCGGGTCGCAGGCCGGGTTTGACGCATGGCTGCAAGACTTCCGCCCCCGCGCCCGTGCCGCCGGCTTGTCAGACGCCACGCTGGACAGGGCCTTGGCTGGCCTTGTCTTTGACGAAAAGATCGTCAGCCGTGACCGCAACCAGAACGAATTCACCAAGACGATCTGGGACTATCTGGACACCGCCGTTTCTGCCGACCGCGTGGCCTTGGGGCAAAAGGCGATGCAGCAACACGCCGCCCTGCTGAATAGGATCGAGGCCGAGTATGGCGTTGAAAAACAGGTGGTCGCGGCAATCTGGGGCCTGGAATCAGCCTATGGCAGCTTTCGCGGCGATATATCGACCATCGCGGCCTTGGCGACCCTGGCCTATGATGGCAGGCGCGCCGCGTTTTTTGAGACGCAGTTGATCGCCGCACTGAAAATCGTGCAAAACGGCGATATCGCCCCGGATCGCATGCGCGGCAGTTGGGCGGGTGCGATGGGGCACACGCAGTTCATGCCCAGCAGTTGGTGGGATTACGCCGTTGATTTCGACGGCGATGGCAAGCGGAATATCTGGAGCGACGATCCCGCCGACGCTTTGGCCTCGGCCGCAAATTACCTGCGCCAGTGGGGCTGGACCAAAGGGGCCGCCTGGGGGCTGGAAGTGCGTCTGCCACAGGGCTTTGACTATGATCAGACGACCGAGCGGGTGAAAAAACCGGTGTCCGACTGGGCCGCGCTAGGGGTTACGCCTGTGGCGGACGGGGCCTTGCCAGACCATGGCCTGGCGTCGGTCTTGCTGCCGGGGGGCCATCGTGGGGCGGCCTTTCTGATCTTTTCCAACTTTCAGGTGATCGAGCACTATAACACGGCCGATGCCTATGTGATTGCCATCGGCCATCTGGCCGACAGGCTTGCGGGCGGCCCACCGATCAAGTCTGGCTGGCCCCGAGAGTTGCGGGCGCTGACGCTGGACGAACGGCTGGATCTGCAACGGCGGCTGACAGCAGCCGGGTTTGACACCAAGGGCGTCGATGGCCGGATCGGGCCAAACACGATTGCCGCCGTCAAAGCCTGGCAAAAGGCCAATGGCCGGGTGGCTGATGGCTATGCCAGCCTTGAGGTGCTGACCAACCTTCCGTGAAACAGGGTGCCGCCGCGGGGGGCATCGAGCCCCCGCTTGGCGGCCCTGCCGGGCCCCGGATCAACACCCGTGGCGCGCGGCCCAAGTCGGTTGCAGATCGCCCGGCACGGATCGCGCCAGATAAACCGCCCGCGCAATCGCCCGGGCAAGGCAGGTGGCCGCCGCATGGCCCAGTTGAAAGGCATCAACCACCGGGTCACCCAGCGGCTGTGCCCCGGTGGCCGCCGCAAAAACCAGATCGCCGTCCATCAGCGTGTGGCTGGGCACCAGCGCCCGCGCCATGCCATCATGCGCCGCCACTGCCATGCGCTGCGCCTGTGCTTGGGTCAGGGCCGCATCCGTTGCCACAATCGCAATGGTCGTGGCCTCTCCCATCCGCTTGCGCGGCATCGGCGCGTCGGCAGGCCCCCTGCGGGGCGCGGGGCCAAGGCCACCAAACTCTGTGCCTTCCTCCCACAGGGCCGCCCAGAAATGGCCCGTATCGCCCACCGTCGCAGACCCAAGCGCATTGACCGCCACCAGCGCCCCCACCGTCAGACCCGATGGCAACACCGCCGAGGCCGAGCCAAGCCCGCCCTTGAGATCCTGCGTCGCAGTGCCAAAACCTGCACCCGCACTGCCCAAGGCAAACTCTGACGCCGCCGCACGCAGCGCCGCCGCCCCCAGATCGGCATAGGGGTTGCGCGCCCACGCCTTGTCGCCGCCGTTCAGCAAATCAAACAAGATCGCCCCCGGCACGATCGGCACCCGCTGATCACCCACCGCAAAGCCCCGCCCCTGCGCCCGCAACAGATCCGCCACGCCCGAGCAGGCATCGAGGCCAAAGGCCGACCCACCCGACAGCACCAGCGCATCCACCTCTTGCACCAGCTTGTCCGGGGCCAGCAGATCGGTTTCCCGCGTGCCGGGCGCCCCGCCCATCACATGCACAGCCGCCGTGAACGGGCCATCGCCGACCAGCACAGTGCTGCCCGAGCGCAACCGCGCATCATGGGCATTGCCAACCCGCAGGCCGGGCACATCGGTGATCAGGTTCAGGGGGCCGGGTCGCATGATGCCAAGTTGGCCGCATCACCGGGGGTCTTGGCAAGCCCTATTCCGCCGCCCAAAGCACAGGGGTAAGCAGAAGGCCAAACCGGCCCCCCCATTCACCGCCGGCGATTGGTCCAAGCATCTGCCACATCGCCCATCGTCTTGGGCGCGCCATCCCTGATCCACGCCATGAAGGGCCGGTCGAATTTGAAATCCGCGCCGCACTGGGATATCAGAAAGCGCCTGACATTCTGCGTCGATCTGTAATCTTCGGTGACAGGGGTTTCGCGGCTGATCTTGTCGGCATGCCAGTCAAACTTGGCCATCCCTAACCTCCACGCTGAACCATGGATCAGCATAGCCCTCCGCGACCGTCAGGCAACCCAGTCACCGCGCCGCAAGGCGGCCAAGGCCCTATTCGGATTTGGCGTTGCCCGATGCGTTCTGGCCCCGATCTTCGGCCCCAAGGGCGCTTTGATCTTCGGGCGTCACAGACTCTGCGACCCGTGGTTTATAGGCGGCTCTGCCGCGAAAGCGGGTTTGCGACGGGCTGGCTTTTTGCGCCAGAAAAGCGGTCAGATCAAAGGCGGGTTTCGAGACAAAGTTTCCCATGGAATGGTCCTTTTCAAATCCCCAAAGCAAGACGCACGCCACCCGCCAGGGCCGGGTTGGGCCGAGGGTGGGCAAGGTTTGTCATGATCAGGCGATGCAGGCCCGGGCCGGGCGTCCGGTTCGGGCGACGGGAACCACAGTCGGCCCCGAAACGACGCCGCACGAGGATCCGCGCGTCTGGGGTGACTGTAGGGGGGGAAACCCGAAATAGCCAGCACCAACTGAGAACCGGCCCTTTCCCTTGTTTTTCGGGGGGCACCTTGGCCCGGTGTCCCTGCCAGAGACGCAAGGGAAATCAGGGGAGTTGGGGGTTTGGATTTGCTGGGTGTTAAGGTTTGGGGGTGTTTGAGTGGAACTGGACGGGGCGCTGAATTTCGCTGCGTTCTGGATGAACGCCGGCGAAGCGCAGGGAGCGACCATTACAAAGGTGAGGGTTACCTAAATGGCTTTTAAGGATCTCGCTTCCTTTGACAGGCTCGGATATCACTGGCTTTTGTTTGTATCGCTTGAGATCAATTGAACGAGGCGTGACGTCTTATGACTGAGGAGCTAACATATTATTGCGGGGAACACGTATTTCTGTCCTTTTTGAAGAGCAAGCAACTTTGGCTGACGTCTCTTTCGCAGTCAAACGACGCCGCTGAGGGACACTGGATGCGGCATTACTGGCTTGATCTCTTCAAGCGGGAACAAAGACTGGAGCGACAGGGCGCAGCACTTTGTATGGACACTGCCAGCCACGATCGTTTGGCATTAGGCGTCTGTTTTTCCGAGGAGCGCGACCTCCTAAGCCAGTGGCGGGGATATGCTGCGGATGGGGCTGGATTTTCCATTACGTTCTATAGGGAAGCCTTGGAGGCCGTGGCCAACGAACATCCCGCGAGCAAGCTTCAGCTAACTAAGATCGCTTACGGTTACCAAGATTTCGAAGAAATCAACGCGATTGTGCGTGTGCTTCACGATGCCTTCGGCGAAGACGCCCGGCTCTACAAATAGTCCAATGGCACCGGCTCTATGGCACTGGATTTCGGCCCTAATGGCGAAAAGCACGCGAAGTATGAAAATGCTGCCAAATCCCTCTTCATGGCCAAGAACGGCGCGTTCCGCGAGGAGAAGGAATGGCGGCTATTCACCTATGGAAACCTCTCTTCAATTAGCGGAGTGCAGCTTAGGGGGACGGGTAAGGCAATCTCTCCATACATCCCCATAACAATCCCCGCAGAAGCCGTATCACAAGTGACCCTGGGCCCGACTAATCAGACCCCCCGACACGTTTTGGAATTTGCTTTAAAGCACAATGGGCTTTCCAGGGTTTCAATCAGAGCCAGCAATGCGAGCTATCAAGCACGCTGACGCTCGGAGATTTGAATTTTCAACGGGACCACTCCGACTTGATTGATTGTTCGCTTCGGCCTTGAAGCGGCCATCTGCCGCGCAGTCCACGACCCTCCGCTCCAGGCCCCCCCCCCACGCACCCCACCGCCCCCATACCCCCTTGCCAGAACCCTCGGCCCGGTGCATCTTGCGGGCCGAGCCGTGGCGATGGCGTCGCCACAGGGAGGAGCCTCCCGACGCTTGCGGTTGTTGCCGCCACCGTCCTGCACGCCGGGACCTTTCGGGGTCTGGCACAGATGACCCCGTGTGAAAGGGTCTGAACCATGACACTTATCCGCCCGGAACAATACCGCTATCACAATGGCGGGCGCAAAGATGCGCTGCCCTTCGCCGATGAGGAATATGCCGACCGTCTGGCCGGTCTGCGCGACATCATGGAGCTGCATTCGCTGGATGCCATCGTGATGACCTCGATGCACAATGTCGCCTATTACTCGGGCTTTCTCTATTGCTCATTCGGGCGGCCCTATGCCTGTGTTGTCACTGCCACCGATTGTGTGACCATCAGCGCCGGCATTGACGCAGGCCAGCCGTGGCGCCGTAGCATCGGCGACAACATCACCTATACCGATTGGAAGCGCGACAATTTCTGGCGGGCGGTGGCCAGCGTCACGGGTGAGGGCAAATCCATCGGGGTCGAGGCTGACCATCTGACGATGGAACGTGCCGAAAAGCTGAACGCTTTCCTTAAGCCCAAGCGTGGCATGGATATTGCCCCCGCCACCATGCAGCAGCGCATGATGAAATCACCCGCCGAGATTGCGCTGATCAAGCATGGGGCGAATGTGGCCGATGTGGGCGGCTATGCGATCCGCGAGGCAATTCGCGAAGGCGTGACCGAGCTGGAAGTCTCGATGGCCGGGCGCGATGCGATGGAGCGCGAGATCGCCAAGCGTTTCCCCGATGCCGAATACCGCGACACCTGGGTCTGGTTCCAGTCGGGGCTGAACACCGACGGCGCGCATAACCCTGTCACCAACCGGGCGCTGAAGCGCGGCGATATTCTCTCGTTGAACTGCTTTCCGATGATCTCGGGCTATTACACCGCGCTGGAACGCACGTTGTTCGTGGGCGAGGTGGACGCCGCCAGCCTGAAGATCTGGGAGGCAAACGTGGCCGCCCATGAATATGGCATGACCCTGCTGAAGCCGGGTGCCAGCTGCGCCGAGGTGACCCACAAGATCAACGATTTCTTTGCCGAGCGTGATCTGCTGCAATACCGCACTTTTGGCTATGGCCACAGCTTTGGCGTGCTGTCGCATTACTATGGCCGCGAGGCCGGGCTAGAGCTGCGCGAGGATATCGACACGGTGCTGGAGCCGGGCATGGTGATCAGCATGGAGCCGATGCTGACCATCGCCGATGGCCAGCCGGGTGCTGGCGGCTATCGTGAGCATGACATTCTGGTCATCACCGAAGACGGCAATGAAAACATCACCGGCTATCCCTATGGGCCGGGATTCAACGTCGTCGGGTAAAGGGTGCCGCAGGATGGGGGCCGGGTTGGCCCCCATCTTGTGCTGGCCCCGCACAGCACGGGGGGGTCAGTAAAGGCCCTTCATCGCCGCGTCGGCGGCGGCTGACAGCACCACGACCTTGGCCCCGTGCGGCGCGCGATCATAAAGATCAATCGCATCCTGATCGAGCAGGCGAATACAGCCAGACGACACCGCCTTGCCCAGATATTCCGGCTCACAGGCCCCATGAATGCGATACAAGGTATCCTGCCCGTTCTGAAACAGATACAGCGCCCGCGCCCCCAGCGGGTTGCCCGGGCCTGGCGGCATACCGCCATTGGCCACCGAATAGGGCGCGAATTCAGGGCGGCGGGCGATCATGGTATCCGGCGCTTTCCACACCGGCCATTTGCGGGCGAATTGCAACCGCGCCGCGCCGGTCCAGGCAAAAGCCTCGGCCCCGGTTCCCGCCCCGTATCGCAGCGCACGGTCGGCGTCTTGCACCAGATACAGAAACCCCGCCAAGGGATTGACGATGATGGTGCCCTGCACCTCTTGGGGAAAGGGGTTGGGCACCTCTTGCCGCCACAAATGCGGGGCAACCACGCCTTCGGGCACGGCGGGCACCGGATAGGGTTCGCCCTGCACCGCGCCATAGCGGGCGGGCAAGGGGGGCCAGTCGGGGGCGGCCTCGGGCAATTCGGCCACGGGTCTGGCCGGGGCGCAGGCCGAAAGCAGCGCAGCCGCCGAAGCAGAGACGAAGTGTCTTCGGGTCAACATGTCATATCCTTTGCAGACTGATCAAACGCGGGGGCGGATCAGTCCAGCCGGGGAGGCGGCAAAGGCACTGCATCGTGCCAGGGGCTGGCAGGTGTGTCGTCATCTTGCGCAGGTGTGATGCCGTCTGGCGGCGTCTTTGTGGTCAGGCCCGCGTCATCTGCAAGAAACTCCAGACTGCAAACCGAGCCGGGCAAGGTGGCGGTGCGGCACCGATGCGGCGCCAGACCCGCCCGCACCAAAGACTGGGCCAAGACGGCAGGCGCGTCGGGCGGCGCCGCCACTTGTGCGGCGCGCACATAGGCCCCCCATGGCAACATCATCACCACAAGCAGCGAGAGTAAACCAAAACGCAACCTTTCCATGCCCCAGCCCTAGCCCAAGCCCCGCCCCCTGTCGAGAAAGCCCCCACACACAAAAGCGCGAGCCTTGGCCGGTTGCAGCCCCCCGGCAAAGCCCACCCCGCGATTGCCCCAAACGGCCAGCCCCCTTGATCCGGGGCCAATTCGCCCCCATCAGCCCCAGCTTTCGCAATCACAGCCCGCCAAAGCCCGGTTTTTGCATCACACACGGCCCCAATGCGCCATCACGACCGCGTTAACGGCTTTTGCCTTGCTGCACCTGCGTGATACCAAGTCGTGATTCTCATTGCCGCAGGTCGTTCATGTTCGTTGCCCAGCTCAGCCGCCGCCGTTTTCTCTCGATGACCGGGCTTGCCGCTCTGTCTGCCTGCGGGCCCGCCCCTTCGGATGTTGCACCCGCGACCCCCGGCCATATGGAAGGCTATGGCCCGATCTTTGACAGCGGCTATGCCTTGCCCGCCATTCCGGCCCAATACACCCAAGGCGTCAATCGGCGCATCACGGGCATCTATCTGGGCGAACAGCCCGTTGGCACCATTGATGTCGATCCCTATGCCAAATTCCTTTACTTCGTGCGCGAGGGGAACGATTCCATCCGCTTTCCGATTGGCGTCGGCCGGGCGGGCAAGGCGTTTTCGGGCAATGGCACCATTCAGCTTAAGCGCAAATGGCCGGGCTGGACCCCCACCCGCAACATGCTGCGCACCGAACCCGAGGTGTATGGCGCCTTTGCCCGTGGCATTCCGGGCGGCCGTCGCAGCCCCTTGGGGGCGCGGGCGCTGTATCTCTACAAAGGGGGGCGCGACACCTATTTCCGTATCCACGGCACCAATGATTGGGAATCGATCGGCAATTCCGGCTCGGCGGGTTGTATCCGCATGTTCAACCAGGATGTGATCGCACTTTATGACATGGTGCCGCTGGGCACGCCTGTTCACGTCCGGTCTGAGGAAGAATCGCTGCGCGTTGACCCCGAGAACTATAACCGCGGCGTCGAGTTGCCTGCCCGCTCGGTTGACCCCGAACGGATCTACAGCGCCGAGGCGATTGCCAATGATCCGCCGCCGGTGTTCGACGACCCGCGCGATGGCCTGCCCGCCGATTCTGGCGACGTGCCGTTGTAAGCTTTTCGACGTAAGCCTTAGACAAAACGGCCCCCCCACAGGGGGCCTTTTCTTTTGGAACATCGGCGGTGATAGTCGCGGCCATGAACACCCCGCGCCCCCTTTGGCTGATTGCCGCCCCTGCCATCTTTCTTGTGCTGTGGTCGGCCGGGTTTGCCATTGCCAAACTGGGGCTGACCCATGCCCAGCCGATCACCCTGCTGGCGCTGCGCTACAGCTTGGTTCTTGCGCTGCTGGCCCCCGTGGCGCTGGTGCTGCGCCCCCCGATGCCAAAGACATGGCGCGCGGTGGCCGATGTCGCACTGGTCGGCTTTTTGATTCAGGTGGTCTATTTCGGGATGGCCTATCTGGCCTTCAAGGCCGGTATGTCGGCGGGGGGCCTTGCCATCATCGTCTGCCTGCAACCCATCCTGATCGCCCTGCTGGCCCCCCGCCTGCTGGGCGAACCGGTGAACCGCAAGGCCTGGGCCGGTCTGGGCCTTGGGCTGGCCGGGGCGCTGATCGTGATCCTGTCGCGCGCCGGGGTGCGGGCGGAACCCATCCTCAGCGTGGTGCTGACCGTGGTGGCGCTGATCGGCATCACCGCAGGCACGTTGTATGAAAAGCGGTTTGGCGTCAGCCATCACCCCGTCACATCGAACCTGATCCAATATGCCGTGGGGGCCGTCTTTACCGTGCCCCTTGCCCTGATGACCGAGGATAACACCCTGATCTGGAACGGCGAATTCATCGCGATCCTGGCCTATCTGGTGATCGGCAATTCCATCCTTGCCATGTCACTGCTGCTGGCCATGATCCGCGCTGGAGAGGTCAGCCGCGTCTCGTCGCTGTTCTACCTTGTGCCAGCCCTGTCTGCCCTTTTCGCCTGGCCCCTGCTGGGCGAGGCGATGCCCGCCCTTGCCTGGCTTGGGCTGGCACTGGCCGGGGCCGGGGTAGCCATGGTCAGCGCCAAGCCCCGTCCCAAGGACCGGGCTCAGGCCCGGATCACATAATCCTTCAGCGTGGTTTCCACCACTTCCCACGTCCCCTCAAACCCCGGACGGATGATCCAGCTGTCCCCGGCCCGCAAATGCGTCACGCTGCCATCGGCGCCGGTCAGGATCGAATGGCCTTGCAGAATATGCACATATTCCCATTCGGCATAGCTGACGCGCCAGATGCCGGGGGTTGATTGCCACATCCCGCAATACAGGCCATCCACCTCCTCCAGGTTCCATGTGGTATGCACGGGGTCGCCGGAAACCACTTTGGCCGGGTCGGGCCGGTCCACCTCGGGCGGGCAGGCATCACGCGTCAGGCGTTCGATCAGGGTCATGCGCATCTCCATCTTTGCGCTGATTGGGCATGGCGCGGGCCGCAGCGTCAAGCCTTGGCAACGTGCCGCGGTGCAGCGCAAAAATCTTGCGCATTGCAGGCGAGTGATGCACTTATGACAGGCAGTTGATGAATCTGCGGTCCAAGGAGACCTGACGATGAGTGCCACCGCCCCCACCCGTCCGGTGCTTCCGCCCGACATCAAGGCCCGCAAAGGCAGCGCCCCGCTTGTGGTGCTGACCGCCTATACCACCCCCGTCGCCCGTCTGGTTGATCCGCATTGCGACGTGGCGCTGGTGGGTGACAGTCTGGGCATGGTGCTGCATGGCCTGCCCTCGACCGTGGGCGTCACGATGGAGATGATGATCCTGCATGGCCGCGCCGTGGTGCGCGGCCTGTCCAAAGCCATGGCGGTGATCGACATGCCCTTTGGCAGCTATGAAGAAAGCCCCCAGCAGGCCTATCGCAACGCCGCCCGCCTGATGGCCGAAACCGGCGCCCCCGCCGTCAAGCTGGAAGGCGGCGTGACCATGGCCGAAACCATCGCATTCCTGACCGCGCGCGGCGTGCCGGTGATGGCCCATATCGGCCTGACCCCACAGTCGGTGAACACCTTGGGCGGCTACAAGGTGGTGGGCCGCGCCGATGAGGCCGACAAGGTCATGGCCGATGCGCGCGCCTGCGAGGCAGCCGGGGCCTTTTCCATCGTCCTGGAAAAGGTGCCTCAGGGCCTTGCCGGGCAGATCACGCAGGCGCTGACCATCCCCACCATCGGCATCGGCGCGGGCGTCGATTGCGACGGTCAGGTGCTGGTGGTTGACGATATGCTGGGCCTGTTCACCGATTTCCGTCCGAAATTCGTGAAACGCTATGCCGATCTGGGCAAACAGGCCGATCAGGCCATTGCCACCTATGCCGCCGAAGTGCGCGCCCGCAGCTTTCCAGCCGCCGAACATGCCTTTCCTGATGTCCTTCCCGCAAAGGCGAAATCGTGACCCTTCCCCTGATTTTGCGCAGCGTCGCCGACCTGCGCCAGCATGTGCGTGCGTGGAAATCTGCCGGGCAGACGGTGGGCGTTGTGCCAACCATGGGCGCGCTGCATGACGGGCACCTCAGCCTTGCCCGCGCCGCGCGGGCCGAATGTGACCGGGTGATCACCACCATTTTTGTGAACCCCAAACAGTTCAACAACCCCGAAGATCTGAAACACTATCCCCGCAGCGAAGAGGCCGATGCCGCGCTGCTGGCCACGGTGCCGGTGGATGTGATCTTTGCCCCCCAGCCAGAGGAGGTTTACCCCGACGGCTTTGCCACCACCGTTTCGGTCAGCGGCGTTTCTGAACCGCTGGAAGGCCGGATGCGCCCCGGCCATTTCGATGGCGTCGCCACCGTGGTGACCAAGCTGTTTGGCATGACAATGGCCGACCGGGGCTATTTCGGCCAGAAAGACTGGCAGCAATTGCAGGTCGTGCTGCGTCTTGTGCGCGATCTGAACCTGCCGGTGCATATCGTCGGCTGCGAAACCATCCGCGAGGATGATGGCCTTGCCATGTCGTCGCGCAACCTGCGCCTGACAGCCGCGGGCCGGGCCAAGGCCCCGGTGCTGTATGCCGCGGTCACCGCCGCCGCCGCCGATATCCGCGCCGGGCAATCTGATCGCATGGCCATCCGCGAGGCGGCCGAGGCCATCCGCGCAGCCGGCTTTGACCGCGTCGAATATATCGAATTGCGCGATGCCGAAACGCTGATGCCATCAGACGATCCGACCCGCCCCCGGCGGATGCTGGCCGCTGCGTGGTTAGATGGTGTTCGACTGATCGACAACATTCCGGTCTGATTCCCGCCGTCTTCTCGCCGATTTCCTTGCCCAATATGCAGCTTAGGCGTGTACGGGGGTAAAGGTGAATGCGTATTCTGATTGCTGACGGCCAGCCGCCGCTTCCCCAAGGCTTTGCCACCGCCTTGCAAATTGATCAGATCGACATGCTGGCGGCAGATGGGTTTGCCGCGGCACTGGATATGGCCCGCCAGAACGGCCCCTTTGATCTGCTGCTGCTTGATCTATCCCTGCCCGAGATGGCGGATTTGGCCGGGCTGAAACAGGCCGTTGCCCAATTCCCCGATCTGCGGATCGCGCTGATGGCCGAAACGATCCCGTCGGGGCTGGTGGAACAGGCGGTCGGGCTGGGGGCAGTGGGTTGCCTGCCCAAACTGGTGGCGCTTAAATCCCTTGTCCATGCCATCCGCTTCATGGCCAGCCCCAAGGTCTAGGCCCAAGGTCCGGGCCCAGGATCTGGCCCCCTCGGCCATCAAAAAACCGCCCAGGGTTTCCCCCGGGCGGTTCTGGCAGATCGGTCAGACGATCAGTTCAGATCAGCCGCACGTTCGGCCGCAATCTTGGCCTCGGCATCGGCAGCGGCCTTCATAAAGGCGTCCAGCACTTCTGGCCCGCCCTTCACATTGCCTTTGAACCAGTCAAACACCGGGGCAACCGCTTCCTTGAACGCGGCCTTTTCCGCCGCTGTCGGCACATAGATCTCGCCACCCGCAGCCTTGAAATCGGCATAGGCCTGAATTTCCTTGCGCTTGGGGCTGGCAAAAGTTGCCTGTTGCAGCGCGGCCATGCCATCCAGCACAACACGCTTTTGATCGTCGGTCATGCCCATGAAGCGGTCGTTGTTCATCCACCAGAAGGCGCCCATATAGCTGTGCCCATCCAGCGTGATATATTTCACGCCTGCATCGGTGAACTTCATCGACATGATGTCGGTGATGCCGTTTGCCGTGCCCTCTACCACACCGGTTTGCAGGCTGGTGAACAGTTCCGGCCACGGAATCGGCGTGGGCGAGGCCCCCAGCGTGGTGGCCAGCGTCTGCGGCAGATCAGCCGGCACCGTGCGCATCTTCATGCCCGCCAGATCGCCCGGGGTGGCAATGCGCTTTTTCGTGTTGGCATAGTTGCGCCAGCCACCGGTGTTGCCAATCGCCATCAGACGAATGGTGTTGCCGCTGTCGGCCAGGGCCATGCCGCGCATCATGCGGGTAAAGTCACCGGTCAGCACTTCTTCGGCCACACGGTCATCGCTCATCAGATAGGGCAGGTCCAGCACCTGCACATAGGGGAACAGACCTGCCGCCCCGCCACTGGTCGAGATATAGATATCAATCGTGCCATCCGACACGCCCGCCATGCATTCATCGGGCTTGCCGCACAATTGCGTGCCCATGAAAATCTCGACGCCGATCGCCCCGTTCGAGGCGTTTTCGACATAGTTCTTGAACACGACCAGACCGTCATAGTCTTCGTCATTTTCATTCGAATTGGCCGTGGCCCGCAGCATGATGTCTTGCGCCATCGCCGTTCCGGCCGTGCCCGCCAAAGCCGTCGCCAGCACCAGCGACTTCAGGGTTTTCTTCAGCATTTAGGTTCCTCCCTTTGGTATCTGAAGTTTATTGGATGAACCCGAACAGACGCGGAATGGTCAGCGTCAGCGCGGGGAAATAGGTCAGCAAAAAGATCACCGCCACTTCAACCAGAAGAAACGGCATCGCAGCACGGGCCACGGTTTCCACCCGCAGCCCCGAGACGGATGAGGTGACAAACAGCACCAGCCCCATCGGCGGGGTCAACAGACCCACCGTCAGGTTCACCGCCATGATGATGGCAAAATGAACCGAATTCACCCCCAGTTCCACAAAGATCGGCCCCAGAATTGGCCCCAGAATGATGATCGCCGGGCCCGCATCCAGAAACATCCCCACGATGAACAGCAGGATGTTGATCAAAAACAGCAGGATATAGGGGTTATCAGACAACGACAGGATGAAATCGGCCAGTATTTCGGGCGTGTGGGCAAGGCTTGCCACCGTCTTGAAGGCCATCGCCGCCCCCACCAGCAACAGAACCACAGCCGAGGTGATGCCCGACCGGATCAGAATATCGGGCAGGTCGCTGAATTTCAGCGTGCGCATCACGAACAGCCCGATGATCAGCGAATATCCCACGGCAATGGCCGCGGCCTCGGTCGGGGTGAAGATGCCGCCCAGAATACCGCCCAGAATGATCACCGGCGTCATCAGCGGCCAGATCGCCCGCAGACTGGCCGTGCCCCTCTCGCCCCAGGTGGCACGCTTGGTCGCGGCCGGCAGATCATACTTGTCGGCCATCAGCCAGATCATGATCATCAGCGAAATCCCGATCAGCGCCCCCGGCACGATCCCCGCCAGAAACAGCGCCGCCACAGACTCGCCCATGACATAGGCGTAAATGATCATGATGCCTGACGGCGGAATGATCGGCCCGATGATCGAACTGGCCGCCGTGATCGCCGCCGCAAAGCGCCGGGTATAGCCCTGCTTTTCCATCGCCGGAATCAGCATCGACCCCAGGGCCGAGACATCCGCCACGGCCGAGCCGGACAGCCCCGCAAACAGCATCGACGACAGCACATTCACATGCGCCAACCCGCCCCGCAAATGGCCCATCATCGCCTGACTGAACTCCACCAGCCGCAGGGTGATGTTGGACTTGTTCATCACCTCGCCCGCCATCATGAAGAAAGGAATCGCCATCAGCGGAAAGCTGTCCATCCCGTTATAGACATTGCGATACAGCAGCGTGATGTCGCGCTCTTGCCCGTTCATCCACAGCAAGATGCCGGGGGCGGCGATCAGGCCGAAAAACACCGGCAGGCCCAGAAACAGAAACACCATGAACAGCGGCAGGAAAAAGCTCAGCATCATTCCGCTCCCAGGCTGACAGCATCGGCAATCTCGGGCAGGCGATCATGCCCCCCCATCAGGCTGACAAGGTTGCGCAACATCAACTCGACGCAGACGGCAATCAGCAAGATCAGCCCGACCAGCATGCCCGCCATCTGTGCGGCCCGTGGCACCTTGGTCCAGACCGACAGATCCAAGGTGGCCGGATAGCGCAGCGCATCCATTTCAAAGCGCCCGCCGATCCCCGTCACCTCACTCCAGGAAATGCCGATACCCACCCACAACACCACCAGACACAGGCCCAGCAAGATCAGGGACAGAACCGACGCCGCCCGCACCGGCAGCAACCGCACGAACAACTCGATCGACACGAACCCGCCACGCCGAAAGGCCGTGGCCGCCATCAGCCCGGTGGCCCAGATCATCAGAAAGCGCGCGGCCTCTTCGGGCCAGGGAAGGGCGTTGTTCAGCACATAGCGCCAGAACACCTGCACCAGAATGATCACCACCATCAGCGCCATGCACAGGGCCCCAAGGCCCCGGCCCAGCGTCAGAACGGCGGCATTCACCTGCCCCAAGGCCCGCGTCAGGCCCAGCACTGCACCCATTGGTGCCTCCTCCCTCTGCCCCCTCTCCCAAGGGGGATGACGCCAGGGCCCCTCAGGCCCCCGGCACAAACCGTCCGTATTGCCCTTGCGAGAACACCAGCGGTGCGCCCTCGCGATGCGCGGCCCGCAACACCCGGCCCACAACGATCAGGTGATCGCCTCCCTCGTGGGTCGCATGTTGCACACAATCGAACCGTGCCAAGGCGCCGTGAATCACCGGCACGCCTTCGGGGTTGATCTCATGGCTCAGCCCGTGAAATCCCTGCCCGCCCCGGTTGAAACGGGTCAGCCAGTCGGCATGATCCTGATCCAGAACATGAATCGCATAATGCTGTGCCCCCGCAAAATGGGCAAAGCGGGTCGAGGATTTGGCCGGCGACCACAAAACCAGTGCCGGGTCCAGCGACACGGCGGCAAAGCTGTTGGCCGTAAACCCCATCGCACCCTCGGGGCCCGCAATCGTGACCACGGTCACGCCGGTTGCAAACCGCCCCAAAGCATCGCGAAACGCCCGCGCATTGCCCTCTGGGGTAAACACCATCTCTGTCATAGCCGCTCCATCTGCCATTACGGCACTTCATGCCCAAGGGCACAAGTGTAGAGCTCGAACCACGTCTGACGATCCATCTCGACCTTCATCGCGTCAGAAATCCGGCCAATGCGTTCAAGGCTGTTGGTGCCCATCACCGGCAAGATCCGCGCCGGATGCCGCAGCAGCCAGGCCACAGCCACCGCCGACCAATCCACCCCCTGCTCGGCCCCCACACGGTGCAGCGCCTCGCGCAGCGGGGCTTGCGCGCCCGACAACAGGCTACCCCCCGCCAGCGGGCTCCAGGCCATCAGGGGAAGGCCGCGCTCTTGGTGAAAGGCGATATCGCCATTGGTAAAGGGCGCATTGCAGGTCAGCGAGATTTCGATCTGGTTCGTCACCAGCCGGGTCTGCATGGCCGATTGCAACAGCGTGAAATCCCATGGCCGGAAATTCGACACCCCCACCGACCGCACCTTGCCACTGGCCACCAGCGCATCAAGACAGGCCCCGGTTTCGCAGGCATCCATCAGCGGATCGGGGCGATGCACCAGCAACAGATCAATCCGGTCGGTGCCCATGTCGCGCAGACTTGTCTCGACACTGGCGGTGATATGGGCGGCACTGGTGTCATAATACTTGACCCGCGCCGCCGCATGGCGGCCCACCGGGGCCACGATATCGCATTTGGTGACAATCTCGATCTGGTCGCGCAGGGCGGGGGCGGCCTTCAACGCCTCGCCCAGCAGGGCCTCGGCGGTATAGCCACCGTAGATGTCGGCCTGATCCATCGTGGTGATGCCTTGGGCAAGGCAAGCCTCGACCTTGGCCTGCACATGGGCTGCCGATGTCACCTCGTCATCTCCCAGACGCCACATGCCATACACCAGGCGCGACAGGGCAATACCGGGGGCGATCTCGATTTTCTGCATCAGCGACGAACTCCATTTCCAAGCGGGGTGGCGGGCGTTTGCGCAGGCACCCGGCCATAAGCATGTGGCAGCGAACAGGTCTTCAGCTGCGGCAGCACCTTGGTGCCAAAGTGATCGGCCTCATCCAGATGCGGATAGCCCGAGAAGATAAAGGCACGGATGCCCATCTTGCGATACTCTTCGATCTGGCTCAGCACCTGATCGGTGCTGCCCACCAGCGCCGCCCCACAGCCCGACCGCGCCCGGCCCACGCCTGTCCACAGGTTTGGCTCGGTATAGCCGAACTTGTCAGCCAGTTCCCGTGCCCGCGCCTGATGCGCAACACCCAGACTGATGCTGTCATGCGCCCGGCTGCGGATCAACGTGCCATATTCATCATCCAGCTTGCTGGCGATGTGGTCTGCATATTCCCGCGCCTCGGCCTCGGTGTCGCGCACAATCATATGCACGCGCAGCCCATAATCCAGCGTGCGGCCATGGGCCGCCGCGCGGGCATGCACATCACGCATCCGCTGCGCCAGCATATCCTTGGTTTCGGGCCACATCAGGTAAACGTCGCATTGCGCCCCGCACAACTCCAGCGCATCGGGGGAATAGCCGCCAAAATACAGCAGCGGCCCGCCGTTTTGCTGATAGGGCTTGGCCGGGTCGGCGCTGACCTTGGAAATCTTGTAGATCTCGCCATCATATTCAATCTCGTCCCGCGTCCAGGCCTGACGCAGGATCTCGACCACCTCATGGCTGCGCTTGTAACGATAGGCGCTGTCGGCCACCTCGCCCGGAAAATCCGACGAAATCACGTTCAGCGTCAGCCGGCCCTTCAGCATATGGTCCAGCGTCGCAACCGTGCGCGCCAACATCACCGGCTGCACTTCGCCGCACCGGATCGCGGCCAGAAAGTTGATCTTTTCGGTGATCGGCGCACAGCCCGCCACGAAAGACAACGTATCCTGCCCCACCTGATAGCTGGACGGGCACAGAATATTGCGAAACCCATGGCCTTCGGCTGCCTTCACAATGCTGGAACAATGTTCCCAGCTTGACCGCAGATTGCCATCCGGCACGCCCAGAAAGGCGTAATCATCCGAACACAAGGCGGCAAACCAGCTGACCTCAGACGCATCCAGATCGGCCGAGGTGACGGGCACCACAGTCATGAACTTCCTCCCATATCCACCCCGTTCGGGGCCATAAATCCCTTGGCTGGGACTCATCTTTTGTCTTGCGTAACATCGGGCAAAATGTAAATCAATCCTATATCAATTCATGGAACGCGAATGTCGAACGCGAAGTCCCAGCCCGGCGCCCTGCCGCTTTATCTGCAGATCAGCGAATTGCTGATCCGTGATATCGCCTCTGGCCGCCTGATCGACGGCTCTCGGCTTGCGCCAGAGCGTGAGATGGCCGCCGAATTGGGCATTGCTGTCGGCACCCTGCGGCAGGCGCTGAAAGTGCTGGCCGACAAGGGGCTGCTGGAAAGCATTCAGGGCAGCGGCAATTACATCCGCGCCAAATCCGACCCCGCCTCGGTTTACGCCCTGCTGCGGATTGAGCTTTTGTCGGGCGGCGGCCTGCCAACGGCCCGCGTTCTGTCGGTTGATCGGCTGCCCAAAGACCCGGCCCTGCCCGCCTTTGGCCAGTCAGATCATGGCCACCGCATCCACCGCCTGCGCTTTCTGTCGGGCGTTCCCGCCGCCGTCGAAGAAATCTGGCTTGATGGCACACAGGCCGACCGGATCGATCCCAAAGACCTGTCGGAATCGCTCTATCTCTACTACCGCCAACGGCTTAACCTGTGGATCGGCCGCGCCGAAGATCGTGTGGGCCTTGGCCACCTGCCCGACTGGGCGCCCCCCGAATTTCCCCATGCCCCCGGCACCACCCTGCCCCTGATCACCCGCGTGACCTGGGCGCAGGATGGCCGCTCGGTCGAGGCGTCCTTCACCTGGTATGACCCCGAAAAAGTGGCCTATGTGGCCCGCTTGAAATGAGAACATCATGAAACTGAACTACGGCATCATCGGTTGCGGCATGATGGGGCAGGAACATCTGCGCAACATCGCCCTGTTGGAAAACGCCAGCGTCGCTGCGATCTTTGAACCCGATCCCGCCATGCGCGCCCAGGCCGCCGCTCTGGCCCCCGGTGCCGCCATGGCACACAGCCTGGCCGAGGTGGTGCGCCACCCGGATGTGAACGTGCTGATGATCGTCAGCCCGAATTTCCTGCATCTGGCCCAGCTTGAAGAAATCGCCGCCATTCGCCCGCTGCCCATCCTGTGCGAAAAGCCGCTGTTCACCGATCCGGCCGATGCCCCCCGCCTTGCCGCCCTGCGCAGCGCCTATCCCGCGCCGATCTGGGTGGCGATGGAATACCGCTACATGCCCCCCGTCGCCCATCTGATCCAGCACGCGGCCGAGGCCACGGGCGGCATCAAGATGCTGACCATCCGCGAACACCGCTTTCCCTTCCTTGAAAAGGTCGGCGACTGGAACCGCTTTAACCGCAACTCGGGCGGCACTCTGGTTGAAAAATGCTGCCATTTCTTTGATCTGATGCGCCTGATTGCCGGCTGCAACCCGGTGCGCATCATGGCCAGTGCCGGGCAATCGGTGAACCATCTCGATGAACGCTATAACGGCGAAACCCCCGACATCTGGGACAATGCCTATGTGATCGTCGATTTCGAAAGCGGCCTGCGCGCCATGCTGGAACTGTGCATGTTCGCCGAAGGCGCCCGCTATCAGGAAGAGATTTCCGCCACCGGCCCCTTGGGCAAGATCGAATGCCTTGTGCCCGGCCCCGGCCGGTTCTGGCCCGCGCATCTGGGTGAACCCCCGGTGCCCAAAGTCATCGTCAGCCCCCGCAACCCCAAAGGCCCGCGCGAACTGGATGTGCCGGTCGATCCGACGCTTTTGGCGGCAGGCGATCATAATGGATCAACCTTTTACCAACATCAGGGCTTTGCCCGCGCCGCACGCGGCACGCAGGCCCCCGAGGTCAGCCTGACCGATGGCTGGTGGGCGGTTGCCATGGGCATGGCCGCACAGGAAAGCGCCAGCACCGGGCAAGCCGTTGACATGACCCGCGCCCCCTACGCCCCGCGCTGATCTGGCGTCCTTTTCGCTTGCATCGCGCGCCCGCGCATGGTCGATCTGCACCACCAGCGAAAAGGCAGACGATGACCCGGCTAAGACTGAACGATGGCAACCGCATTCCGAAACTGGGCCTTGGTCTGTGGCAGATCCCCGCAGACACGGCGTCACAGGCCGTTTCGGGGGCCATCGCACGCGGCTACCGCTTGTTTGACGGGGCCGCGATGTATGGCAACGAACAGGGTCTGGGCGATGGTATCCGCGCGGGCATGCAGGCAGGCGAACTGGCCCGCGATCAGCTGTTCGTGACCACCAAGATCTGGAACGATGCCCAAGGCCATGACGCCACCCTGCGCGCGTTTGAAGCCTGTGAGGCGCGCTTGGGCCTTTTGCCCGATCTGGTGCTGATCCACTGGCCCTGCCCGGCCAGGGGGCTTTACGTCGAAACATGGCGCGCCCTGATTCGGCTGCGGGACGAAGGTCGGGTGCGCTCGGTCGGCGTGTCGAATTTTCTGCCCGATCATCTGGAACGCATCATCGGCGAAACGGGCGTGACGCCGGTGCTGAACCAGATCGAGTTGCACCCCCGCCTGCAACAGGCCGAGTTGCGCGCCCTGCATGATCGTCTGGGCATCGTCACCCAAAGCTGGAAACCGCTGGGCGGCGGGGCCTGCTTTGCCGATCCGGTTGTTGCCGCCATCACCGCCCGCAGCGGCAAGACCCCGGCGCAGGTGATCTTGCGCTGGCACCTGCAACTGGGCTGTTCGGCCATCCCCCGCTCGGCCCGCGCCGAAGGGCAGGCCGAAAACATCGACCTGTTCGATTTCGAACTGACCGAGGCCGAGATGCAGGCCATGGCGGGCCTTGAGACAGGCGGGCGCCTTGGCCCTGATCCGGTCAGCTTCGCCTGATCTGCGCCTTTGCCCTGTGGTCACAGCTGTGACCACAGATGTGGCACGCAAAAACCACGGCTTCCCCACGGCAAAACCACGGCCGGGCGGCACCACGATTGTGCCGGGCACAACTTTGCATTTGACCGCACAAGGTGCGCGGCCCAAAGTCCGCCGCCCAAGCAGGAGCGCCCGATGACACATGCCGAAAAAGCCCCGCTGATCACCCCGGTTCTGATCGCCGGTTGCGTGATCTTGATGCTGGGCTTTGCCATCAGGGCCAGCTTTGGCGTGTTCCAGATCCCGATCGCGTCAGAATTCGGCTGGGCGCGGGCCGAATTTTCCTTGGCCATCGCCATTCAAAACCTTGCATGGGGCATCGGACAGCCGCTTTTCGGTGCGATGGCCGAGAAATTCGGCGACCGCAAAGCCATTGTCGCAGGGGCGCTGACCTATGCCGCAGGGCTGGTGCTGTCGTCCTTTGCCGTGACACCGGGGCAACACCAACTGCTTGAAATACTTGTAGGATTCGGCATCGCCGGCACTGGCTTTGGCGTTGTGCTGGCCGTGGTTGGCCGCGCGGCCGCGCCGGAACATCGCTCGCTGACCCTTGGCATCGCCACCGCCGCAGGCTCGGCCGGTCAGGTCATCGGCGCCCCCACGGCCGAGGTCTTGCTACAATCCTATGACTGGCAACAGGTCTTCGTGATCTTTGCCGTGGTCATCCTTGGCGCGCTCTTTGCCCTGCCCTTCATCCGCTCTCCGAAAGTGGCGTCGAAACAAGAGCTTGAGGAAAGCATGGGGCAAGTGCTGGTCCGCGCCTTCAAGGATCCGTCCTATACGATGATCTTTCTGGGCTTCTTTTCCTGCGGCTATCAACTCGCCTTTATCACGGCCCATTTCCCGGCCTTTGTCACCGAACTTTGCGGCCCCATCGACCCCGCAGGCTTGCTGGCCGGCATGGGCATCACCACCACATCCGCCCTTGGCGCCGTTGCCATTGCGGTGATCGGGCTGGCCAATATCATCGGCACGGTAACGGCCGGGTATCTGGGCAAGAAATACACCAAAAAGTATTTGCTGGCAGGCATTTACACAGGCCGCACCATCGCCGCCGCGGCCTTTATCCTGCTGCCGATCACGCCGGAATCGGTGCTGATCTTCTCGGCGGTGATGGGGGCCTTGTGGCTGGCCACCGTGCCGTTGACCAGCGGCCTTGTCGCGCATCTGTATGGGCTGCGCTACATGGGCACGCTTTACGGCTTTGTGTTTCTGTCGCACCAGATCGGCGGCTTTCTGGGCGTCTGGCTGGGTGGCAAAATGTATGACATCACAGGCGATTACACCCTTGTCTGGTGGATCGGCGTGGGCGTCGGGGCCTTTTCGGCCATCGTTCATCTGCCCGTTCGCGAACACCGGTCAACGGCACTGGCCACCTAGTCGCCCAAGGGCTGCACCACCAGGATCGCCAGATCATCCTGGGGCGTAAAATTCTGTTTTTCCATCACAAAAGTGGTGGGCCCGGTCTTCTTGATCCCGCTGGCGCAAAGGGAAATCACGTTATCGACCGATCCCTTGTCCAACGTCAGCTGAAACCGGCCAATCGGCCCGGCCCAACTGTTGGCGGTGCGCAGCACATAGGCGATGTTCCACGCCATGCCCGTGACGTAATCCTCGCCGCTTGACGCGCTGCCCTTCAGCCGTTTCATGATCGCGGCCGAGGTGCCGGCATCAATGCAATACTGCGCCGTCACCTGCTGCAACCAGTCGTCCGACGGCGGATCGCGCCAGACGAAAATCCCCCCGGAAGGACGGTTTTCATAGCTGTGCGAAATCCGCAGATCCGCCCCGGCGGGAAAGGTCTGGGTCCAGTGATGGCGCAGCACGATTGACCAGTTCGGCACGATTTCGTCGCCCCCCGACCCATCGCCATAAACCTCGATCGCCCCCGCCCCAAGCAAAGCCGCGCGCCCCTTGGCCGACACCTGCCCAAGCCGTTCCACCACCAGATCAACATCCAGAGACAGTGGAATATCAAGGCTTTGCAGCAATGCCGTCACATCCTGCCCCGGCGTGTCATATTGCTCTGACAGCGGGCGATCCTCGCTCCATGGCGGCTCGACCACGGCCAGCCGGTCGATCTGAAAGGGCACGGGCTGGCCCTCGACTGTCACGGAAAAGCCGACCAGATTTTCGCGCGATCTGTCTTCGGGCAGGTTCCAGTCTGACATCATCATGGCCCCCAGCGAGATGGGCGGCAGCGGAAAGATAACCTCACCGGTCACATCCTGGGCCGAGGTGTTGCGGAACAGGTAATCAACCGAAATGCGGTCGATGCCGATGAACAGATCTTCTTCTACCATCGCAACCGCATTGGTCTGACCAAAGGTCAATCCAGTGGCGCTGATCCCGCCAAAGCCGTCATTCGCCTGCGCCATGCCAGCCAGAACGGCGCACAGACCCAATCCCTGCAAGATCGCGCGCATGATACCCCCCATCGCGGTTTCTGCCCTGATCAGGCGCCGTTTTCAGGGCTTGCGCAAGCGCTTGATTTCCATACCTTGGCGCACCGATCCGGGCCAAGCCAAAAGGATACCCCATGCGCGCAGGACTTGCGGCCCTTGTGGCGGCCTATGTGCTTAGCCAGTTTTACCGCGCCTTTCTGGCGGTGCTGACCCCGGTTCTGGCCGTTGATCTGGGCACCACTGCCGCCGACATGGCTGCGGCCTCGGGCTATTGGTTTCTGGCCTTTGCGCTGATGCAACTGCCTGTGGGTCTTGCGCTGGATCGCATCGGCCCGCGCTGGACAGCGGCCAGCCTGCTGGCGCTTGGCGGTGGTGGCGGGGCTGCGCTGTTTGCAATGGCCCAAGGGCCTGCCAGCATTCAGATTGCCATGGCGCTGATTGGCGTGGGCTGTTCGCCGGTGCTGATGGCCTCGTTCTACATCTTTGCCCGCAGCTTTGCGCCAGCGGTTTTTGGCACTTTGGCGGGTGTGACCATCGGCGTCGGAAATCTGGGCAACATCGGCGCCTCGGTGCCGCTGACCATGGCGGTTGATCTGATTGGCTGGCGGGGCACCTTGGGGGCTTTGGCGGCGGTGACGCTGATTGTGGCGGTGATGATCGTGGCCTTGGTGCGCGACCCCGAGCAGGTGACAACCGACCAGAAAGGCAGCCTGCTTGATCTGCTGCGCCTGCCCGCCCTGTGGCCGATCCTGATCATGATGGCGGCCTGCTATGCCCCTGCTGCGGCCATCCGCGGGCTGTGGATCGGCCCCTATTACCGCGATGTCTTTGCCGCCGATGCCGCCTTGATCGGGCAGGCCAGCCTGATCATGGGGCTGGCGATGGTGGCTGGCAATTTCGCCTATGGCCCGCTTGAGCGCGTGTTCAAATCCCGCAAGGCGCTGATCCTGACGGGCAATCTGCTGACGCTGCTGTGCCTTGCCGGGCTGTTTGCCCTGCCATCGGCGGGGGGCTGGGTCACGCTGGGGCTGCTGATGGGGGTTGGGTTTTTCGGGGCCTCGTTCCCGATGACGGTGGCGCATGGACGGGCCTTTATCCCGCCGCATCTGCTGGGCCGTGGGGTGACCTTGCTGAACTTGTTTGGCATCGGCTCGGCCGGGTTGATGCAACTTGCCACCGGGCGGGTGCATGCCGCCATGGGGCCGCCGCCAGTGACCGCGCCCTATGTGGCCCTGTTCGGCTTTATCGGGATCTGGCTGGCCATCGGTCTTGCCGTCTATGCCTTTGCGCAAAACCGTAACGATTAAGCCCGCTTTGGTGCCTTTTGCACCAGCAGATCAGGTCGCCCCTTCCCCCCAGCCCGCCTTTGCGCTATGCGGCCCCGGATTTGGGACGTCAGGAGGGCCAGATGGGCTATAAGGTCGTTGTCGTCGGCGCCACCGGGAATGTGGGCAAGGAAATGCTTAACATCCTGGCAGAGCGTGAATTCCCCGTGGACAAGATTGCCGCGCTTGCCAGCCGCAAGTCGCTGGGCACGGAAGTCAGCTTTGGGGAGAAAACCCTGAAGACCCAGGATCTGGACACGTTCGATTTCACCGGATGGGACATTGCGCTGTTTGCCATCGGGTCTGATGCCACCAAACTTTACGCCCCCAAGGCCGCAAGCCAGGGCTGCGTGGTGATCGATAACTCGTCGCTGTATCGCTATGATCCCGATATTCCGCTGATCGTGCCGGAAGTGAACGCCGATGATGTCGTGCGTTACAAGAACAAGAACATCATCGCCAACCCCAACTGCTCGACCGCGCAGATGGTTGTGGCGCTGAAGCCGCTGCACGACCGCGCGCGCATCAAGCGGGTGGTGGTGTCAACCTATCAGTCGGTGTCGGGCACCGGCAAAGAGGCGATGGACGAGTTGTGGAACCAGACCAAGGGCATGTATGTGCCCGGTCAGGAAGTGGCACCATCGGTTTACCCCAAGCAGATCGCCTTCAACGTGATCCCGCATATCGATGTTTTCCTTGATTCCGGCGATACCAAGGAAGAGTGGAAAATGGTCGTCGAGACCAAGAAGATCCTTGACCCCAAGATCAAGGTCACAGCCACCTGCGTGCGCGTTCCGGTTTTTGTCGGCCATTCGGAATCGATCAATATCGAATTCGAGGATTATCTGGATTGGGAAGAAGCCACCGAAATCCTGCGCGAAGCACCGGGCATTCTGGTTGTCGATAAGCGTGAGGCCGGCGGTTACATCACCCCGATCGAATGTGTGGGCGAATATGCCACCTATATCAGCCGCATCCGCCAGGATGAGACGATCGAGAATGGTCTGAACCTGTGGTGCGTTTCGGACAACCTGCGCAAGGGTGCGGCCCTGAACGCGGTGCAGATCGCCGAAGTTCTGGGCCAGCGGTGCCTGAAAAAGGGCTAAGCCCCGCCCGCCGCGACAAGAAAACCCGCCCGAATGGGCGGGTTTTTTCATGCCTGTCTCTGGCTGGTCAGACCGAGACGAACCCCCGCGCCGGGTCAAACTGCTGCAACGCGCCTTCGCCCGTGTCATTCCACAATCCGTGCAGCGTCAGGCGTTCTTCCTCAACGGCTTGGCGCACAAAGGGGAAGGTCATCAGGTTTTCAAGGCTGACCAGCACGGCCTCTTTTTCCAGCGCGCGGGGGCGATCGGCTTCGGGCAAGTCCTTTACCCTTTCAAACCCCGGGCGCAGAATATCCATCCAGCGGCCAACGAAAGACGACTTCTCCTCTAGCGCCGGGGCAAGGCCACAACACATGTCGTGGCAGCCCTTGACGCCGCCGCAGTTGGAATGCCCCAGCACCACGATATGCGCCACACCCAAAGAGGTGACCGCATATTCCACCGCCGCAGAGGTGCCGTGATATTCGCCATCGGGGTTATAGGGCGGCACCAGATTGGCCACGTTGCGGTGAATGAAGAACTCTCCTTCATCGGCCCCGAAGATCGAGGTGACATGGACGCGGCTGTCACAGCAGGAAATGACCATCGCCCGCGGGTGCTGACCACTTTCGGCAAGGCGGCGAAACCAGGCCTTGTTGTCCTGATAGGTGGTCGCACGCCATCCTTGAAAGCGCTGGATAAGATAACTGGGAAGTGGCCGGGCCTCGTTCATGCCTGTCGTCCTTCTGACCTGTCAGCCGCCCGAATACGGTGCAATCGCAGAAAATTCGAGAGGAATAATGCCAAGAAGGCAACCTTTTCTTCAGCCTGCCGGTGCCAACTGGGCGCGGGTGTGAACAAGAAAGGTGTGGGCCATGTTGCCTGAGAACGTCGTCAAACTATGCCCGGCTGACCGGGTCAGACAGGATGCCGAGGCAATCGCCTCAATCTACCGCAATCTGGGCACGGCTTCGGCCGAACAGATCGTCACACGGGCACTGGCAGAATTGGCCTTGACCATGGCCACACTGGCCGAACAGGTGCGCGCCCGTGATCTGGCCGATCTGGCGCGCCAGTTGCGCAAATTGCAGGCCATGGGTGAAAATCTGGGCATGCTGTCACTGGGGCAAGTGGCAAATGACCTGCGGGTCTGTCTGGAACGCGGCGATGCCACCGCCTTTTCGGCGGTATGGGCAAGGCTGATCCGTATTGCCGAACGATCCTTGGCGGTGGATCGCGATCTGATGGATCGGTCAACCAGTTGATTTGGCCTTCGCGCCCTGACGGGCCTTGCAGGTGGTGGCGGAAGCATTAGGCTTTGCGCACCCCAACCCAAGAGGCCCCGCATGTCCCGCCTGCCCACCTTTGCGCCTGCCGATTCGGCGTCGCTTCCCTTGTTTGTTTTGCATCCGCATGAGGTTTCGGCCTGGCTGCATGACGCGGGTCAGGCCTGGGCCGGATGGTTGCAAAGCACGGGCTTTGAGGCGGGCTTGGGCGATTTGCGGCTGTTGCCGGGGGCACAGGGGGTGGCTGGCGCGGTTCTGGGGCTGGGCACCCCGGCCAGTCGCGCCCGCACCCGGTTTGGCCTGTCAAAGGCCGTGGCGGCGCTGCCCGTGGGCGATTGGCATCTGGTGGGCGATTTGGGGGCCCATGACAAGGCCGAGGCTGCCTTGGGGTGGCTGTTGGCCAGCTATCGGTTTGATCGCTATCGCCCCGGCAAAGCCCCTGCAAAACTTGCGCAGTTGAAACTGCCTGACGGGGTCGAGGCCGACACCATCCTTGCGATGGCCGAGGGTGAGTATCTGACCCGCGACCTGATCAACACCCCGGCCAGCGACATGGGCCCCGATGAAGTGCAGGCCGCCCTGTTCGATCTGGCAAAGGCCTTTGGCGCAACGGCCGAAGCGATTATCGGCGACGATCTGTTGGCACAGAACTTTCCCATGATCCACGCCGTTGGCCGTGCAGCGGCGCGCGCACCGCGCCTGCTGGACATGCGTTGGGGCGACGAAGGCCCGCAAGTGACGCTGGTGGGTAAGGGCGTATGCTTTGATACCGGCGGGCTGGATATCAAGCCAGCCTCGGGCATGCTGCTGATGAAAAAGGATATGGGCGGCGCGGCGACTGTGTTGGGTCTGGCCCATATGATCATGCGGCTGAACCTGCCACTGCGGCTGCGGGTGCTGATTCCTGCGGTCGAGAACAGCATTTCCGGGGCCGCCATGCGCCCGCGTGACATCCTGACCAGCCGCAAGGGGCTGACGGTTGAGGTGAACAACACCGATGCCGAAGGCCGTTTGGTTCTGGCCGATGCACTGGCCTATGCCTGCGAGGAATCGCCCGATGCCTTGATCTCGATGGCCACACTGACGGGGGCGGCACGGGTGGCGGTCGGGCCCGATCTTGCGCCCTATTACAGCGACGATGCCGAAATCGTTGCCGCCCTTGAGGCAGGGGCCTTGGCCGGGTTCGACCCCGTCTGGCGCCTGCCCTTTTGGGAACCGTATGAGCCAATGATCGAGCCGGGGATCGCCGATCTGGACAATGCACCGTCGGGCGGCTTTGCCGGGTCGATCACCGCGGCGCTGTTCCTGCGCCGGTTTGTCAGCGGAACGCGGTATGCGCATTTCGATATTTACGGCCATGTTCCCAGCTACTTGCCCGCCCGGCCCAAGGGGGGGGCCGGTCAGGGGGCGCGGGCCGTGCTGCATGCCTTGCCGCAGATTCTGGGCCTTTAGATGGATCGCCGGCTGACCCCGTTTTCCGGCCGTGTGGCACTGCTTTCGCTGCGCGGCAAAATCGCTGCCGACGCCTTTACCCAAGGCGAGCCAGCCAGTTTGGCCCAGCCCCTTGCCGATCTGCTGGCGGCCCCCGGTGGCGCGCGTGACCGGCAACTGCTGATGGGCGAGGCGCTGACGGTGATCGACCGGCGCGACGGCCATGCCTTTGTGCAGGCCGGGAAAGACGGCTATTGCGGCTGGCTGGCCGAGTCTGCCCTTGGCCCGGCGCGCAACCCCACGCATTGGGTGGCGGCCCCGGCCAGTCACCTTTACACCGGGCCAAAGGTGCAGGCCCCTGAAACCGCCGCGCTGACCATGGGGGCAAGGCTGGTTTTAACCGGCACGGACGGGGCCTTTGCCCAAACCGATGCAGGCTATGTGCCCTTGGTGCATCTGCGCCAGATCGGAGACTGGGCCCCCGATCCGGTGACCGTGGCCGAGGCCTTTCTGGGAACGCCCTATCTGTGGGGCGGCAACAGCCATGCGGGCATTGATTGTTCGGGCCTTGTGCAGGCAGCGTTGCAGGCCTGCGGGCTGCCCTGCCCCGGCGACAGCGATCTGCAACAGGCCCTTGGCCGCGACCTGCCCGAAGCAGAGCCTTTGCAACGCGGCGATCTGCTGTTCTGGAAGGGCCATGTTGCGATGGTTGTCGATGGCACACGTCTGATCCATGCCAATGGTCACAGCATGTCCGTCGCGTATGAAGGCATCGACGCCTGCATCAACCGCATCTTGCAGCATGATGGCACAGCGGTAAAGGCACGGCGGCGGCTATAGCTGCCGTTCAATCCCCCACGGGGCGGATCAACTTACGCTCCAGCACCCGCAGCACCTGTTCCAGATCATGCCCGCGCCGCAAGATCTGCCCATCCATGCCCACGACGGCATAGATGCCCTGCTTGGCCCGCAGTTTGGGGCGCTTTTCAATGCGATACAGCGGGTTTTCTGCCGTGCGCTTGAACACCGCAAACACGGCGACATCACGCAGAGCGGCAATGCCGTAGTCACGCCATTCACCCATGGCGACCATCTTGCCGTAAAGATTCAGGATTTTTCCCAATTCATGCCGATCAAAGCTGACCTGTTCAGGCAGCCGGTCGGAAAGGGGAATAGGGGTCGGTGTCTGAACCGTCATAGGGTCAGATTACGCCGGTCGGCGCGCAAATCAACCCCTTCGGCAATCGCCATCAATCTGGCGCGGCGGGGCCGCAATGGCGCCACGAATCAAGGTCATATCAACCAGACGTAGCGTGTGCTGGCCCGGTAGAGGCGTAACTGCCCCCACCCAAGCCTTTATCGGGTTCGCACGCTCGTGAATGACGGCCCCTGTCTTAACCGGCAGGGGCCGGCTTCACAGAAAGCCATCGGCAAGCCGCAATTCCCCAGTCTCGATCCCCCGCCGATTGCGCTGCACGGCGGGCAGGCGCTTTTGGGCCATGGGATGGGCGGCCGACAGCACGCCAAGATGCACCAGAATGGCCGTGATCGCCGCTTCGGATGCGCGTGTGGCACCATCGGTGATCTTCAGCGCGACACCGATTTGGTGCTCGGGCACTATGGCCACGAACACCGCCTCGGCCCCGGTCTTGATGGTGACCTTGTGATCCATCGCGCGCATCAGTTCCGTGCAGGCGCGCCCCTCGCCCGCCACCAGTTCGGGATGCTGGGCCATGGCGCGGGTCAGCCGGTGCATGGCCCGCTGACGGGCAGACCCCGTATCGCGCGCAGCGGCAAAGGCCTGCATGGCCCGGGCCAGACCGCCAACCGACAGCGCGAAATTGGGGGCCGAGCAGCCATCAATGCCATAACCGGCCACAGCCTCGCCCGTCACCTCTTCGGTCGCCTGCCGAATGGCCTGCTGCAAGGGGTGGTCAATCTCGACATATTCGGGGCCGGCCTTCATATCCTGGGTTGCCGTCAGAAACCCACAGTGCTTGCCCGAACAATTGTTGTGCAACTGGCAGGGCTGTTCATCGGCCCGGATCAGGCGGTCACGCTCGTCGCGGTCATAGGGCTCGTGCGATCCACAGCGCAGATCTGCCTCGGCCAGACCCAGATCCGCCAGCCAGCGAGAGGTCATGCCAACGTGCAGCCCCGCCCCCTGATGACTGGCACAAGACAGCGCCAGATGGCGGTCGGTCAAACCCACACGGTCGGCAGCACCAGAGTCGACCAAGGGCAAGGCCTGAATCATTTTGCACGATGACCGTGGAAAGATCACCTGATCCGGATCGCCCCAAGAGCGCAGCACGCCCCCCGGCCCCCAGATCACCGCATGCCCTGCATGCAGGCTTTCGGGTTGGCCACCACGCCAAAGCTCGACCATTGCTTGCGGATTTCCCATCAGATTCCCCGTATTATGCTTTCACACATGCGCGATTTATTGCGCATGGGGCTTTCGCCGAATGGCCTTTTTAGGCTAAGGGTGAAATATCGAGATTAGCGCCCCCATGCCAGTTGAAAAGGCCGAATTCAGATCGGCGGCAGGTGGGCAGAGGCACTGAACAGCTTGGAGGCTGTGAACGAGATGACTTCCTTCCTTGTGCGCGTCGCCTGTGCGGCTGCCCTGACCCTTGGCGCAAGCGCCGCAATTGCCCAGGAATCCACCAATCGCGTGGCGACCAAAACCGACTGGAGCGTGTTTATCGAAGACAGCCCCAAAGAGTGCTGGGGCGTGTCAAAGCCGAAAGAAACGGTCAACAGCCGCAATGGCCAGCCCGTTTCCGTGCGCCGGGGCGACATTCTGCTCTTTGTCACTTTCCGTCCGGGTGCCGGCGCGAATGGTGAGATTTCGTTTACCGGCGGCTATCCTTTTGCCAATGGGTCCACCGTCAAGCTGAACATTGATGGCAAGGATTATGATCTGTTCACCGATGGCGAATGGGCCTGGCCGGGCAGTGCAGCCGCAGATTCCGAACTGCTGGCTGCGATGAAGCGCGGCTCGACCGCCATTCTGACCGCGCAATCTGGCCGCGGCACGCAGACCAAGGATACCTTCAGCCTGCGTGGCTTTACCGCCGCCATGGAAGAGGCCGAGGCGCGCTGCAAGTAAGCGCCCATGATTGACGAAGACGCCCCAGGTGTTCTGGGGCGTTTTTCATTGGGCGGTTCCGTTTTGCGCGCGAATCCCCTATATGCATTGCATCTTCATCCATCGGACATGCCCATGACCGCCTCGGCCCCCATTACCCAGGACGTGCTGACCCTGCCGCGCAAGCTGCCCGAGGGCGGCAAGACAAACATCGTCGGCCTGACGCGCGATCAGTTGCGCGACGCCTTGATTGCAGCCGGCACACCAGAACGGCAGGCCAAGATGCGGCTGGGGCAGATCTGGCAATGGGTCTATCACTTTGGCATCCGCGATTTCGCGCAGATGACCAATCTGGCCAAGGATTACCGCGCCCTGCTGGCCGAGCATTTTGAAATTGCCGTGCCCGAAGTGGTCAGCCGCCAGATCAGCGCCGATGGCACCCGCAAATATCTTGTCCGCATCGCCGGCGGGCATGAGGTGGAAACCGTCTATATCCCCGAGGAAAGCCGCGGCACCCTGTGTATCTCCAGCCAGGTGGGCTGCACGCTGACCTGTTCGTTCTGCCACACAGGCACACAAAAGCTGGTGCGCAACCTGACCGCCGGGGAAATCGTGGGGCAGGTGATGCTGGCGCGCGATGATCTGGGGGAATGGCCGGTGCCGGGCACGCCCAAGGATGAAACACGCCTTGTCAGCAATGTTGTGCTGATGGGCATGGGCGAACCGCTGTATAACTTTGACAACGTGCGCGATGCCATGAAGGTTGTGATGGATGGCGAGGGTCTGACGATCTCGCGCCGCCGCATCACCCTTTCGACCAGTGGTATCGTGCCCGAAATCGCCAAGACCGCCGAAGAAATCGGCTGCCTGCTGGCCGTCAGCTTTCACGCCACCACGGATGAGGTGCGCGACCGTCTGGTGCCGGTGAACAAGAAATGGAACATCCAGACCCTGCTGAACACGCTGCGTGATTACCCGCGCCTGTCGAACAGCGAACGGATCACCTTTGAATATGTGATGCTGAAGGATGTGAACGACAGCGATGCCGACGCGCGCCGTCTGGTCAAGCTGATTGCCGGCATTCCGGCCAAGATCAACCTGATCCCGTTCAACGAATGGCCCGGCGCCCCCTATCAGCGCAGCGATTGGGAACGGATCGAGGCCTTTGCCGATATCGTCTATAAGGCAGGCTATGCCAGCCCGATCCGCACGCCGCGCGGCGAAGACATCATGGCAGCCTGCGGGCAATTGAAGTCAGCGACCGAACGGTCGCGCAAAAGCGCGCGTGAAATTGCCGCAGAGGCCGGTCTATAGGCCGTCAGCCCCCCAAAACAGGCATGTTCCAAGGTATAGGTCCAAGAAAACTCTTGGACCTGACGCATGGGAAGCCGTATCAGATCATCAACAGGCAGGGCAGAACGGCGCAAGACCGACTTTGCCAACACCAACAGGCAAAGAAAGCAACCGGATGAACTCTATGACCCTGGAAATGGCCGAGGCCCAGAAGGCCAGCGCCAAGATGTGGGTGCCCATCCTCGCAAAATATCGCGAACCACTGGTCGGCCGGTCGCTGTTTGAACTGGCGATCACACTGGGGGCCTTTCTGGGGGTTTGGGCTTTGGCGTGGTTCGCCATGTCGATCAGCCCTTGGCTTGCCCTGCCGATTGCCCTTTTGAACGGGGTCTGGTTGGTGCGGGTGTTCCTGATCCAGCACGATTGCGGCCACCAATCGCTGTTTCGCAGCCGCCATGCCAATGATTGGGTGGGCAGGATTGCCGGTGTGCTGACGCTGACCCCGTATGATGTCTGGCGTCGCACCCATTCGATCCACCATGCCCATGCGGGCAATCTGGATCGCCGCGGCATTGGCGATGTGATGACCCTGACGGTTGAGGAATATCGCAGCCGGTCATGGTTTGGCCGTCTGAAATATCGGCTGTATCGCAACCCCGTGGTCATGTTCGGCCTTGGCCCGGCCTATCTTTTCCTGCTGGATTACCGCCTGCCGCTGGGGCTGATGAAATCGGGCTGGCGGTATTGGGCATCGTCGATGGGCACCAACCTGATGCTGATCGCGCTGCTGTCGGTGCTGTATTACTTTGGCAGCTGGCAGGTTCTGGTCTTTATCTATCTGCCCACCGTGCTGTCTGCCGCCACGATTGGCGTCTGGCTGTTCTTCGTTCAGCATCAGTTTGAAGAAACCTATTGGGGCCATGAACCCGATTGGCAGATGCATGATGCGGCACTTATGGGCAGCTCGCATTACAAATTGCCCCAGCCTTTGCGGTGGCTGACGGCGAATATCGGTATTCACCATGTGCACCATTTGTATAGCCGTGTGCCGTTCTACCGGCTGTCCGAGATTTTGCGCGACTACCCCACCTTGGCCGAGGCACAAGTGCTGACCCTGCGCGAAAGCCTCGCCTGCGCCCGTCTGCATCTGTGGGATGAGCGGGCCAAGAAACTGGTGTCATTCCGCGACGCGGGGCTGGCCGCCGCCTGAAACCTGTTGACCCAACCGCCGTCAGGGGGTTCGGTGGCACGATGACACCTGTTCTTTCCAACCCTGCGGCGCGGGCCATCTTTTTGCAGGCCCACGCCTTGGCCGATGCCCCGACAGGGCCCGCCAACGGCCCGGCCTTGGCTCGGCTGATCGACCAGATCGGCTTTGTGCAGGTTGACAGCATCAACACGGTTGAACGTGCGCATCAGATGATCCTGTGGTCGCGCTGCCAAGCCTATCAGCCCAAGACGCTGAAACGCCTGCTGGAACAGGATCGTGCGCTGTTCGAGCATTGGACGCATGATGCCAGCATCATCCCCATGCGGCTGTTTCCCTTTTGGCGGCACCGATTTGATCGTGATGCCGACCGGTTGCGCCACCATTGGCGCCGCTGGTTTCGGGAAGGATATGAGGCGCAGTTTGACACCATCCTTGACCATGTGGCCCGCGACGGCCCTGTCAGCTCGTCTGACGTGGGCAAGGATGAACAGCGGGGCAAAGGCGGGTGGTGGGATTGGCATCCGTCTAAAACCGCGCTGGAATGGCTGTGGCGCACGGGCAAGTTGTCGATCACCCGGCGCGACGGGTTTCGCAAGGTCTATGACCTGACCGAGAATGTGGTGCCCGCTGACATCTTGCACCAGCAGATAGACCGTCCGGGCCTGATTGACTGGGCCTGCAACTCGGCGCTTGATCGGTTGGGCTTTGCCGACGAGGGCGAGATCGCCCGCTACTGGAACGCGATCGACAAGCCCGATGTGCAGGCCTGGGCACACAAGGCCGTGGCTGATGGGCAGGCGTGCCGGATAGCGGTCGAGCAGGCCGATGGCAGCGCCCGGCCAGCCCTGACCCGGCCAGCGACGCTGACACAAGCCAGGCCCGATGTTGCACAGCGGCTGCGGATTCTGTCGCCCTTTGATCCGGCCCTGCGTGATCGGGCGCGTGTCGAGCGGCTGTTCGGCTTTGCCTATCGGATCGAGGTTTTCGTGCCCGAACCCAAGCGCCAATACGGCTATTACGTCTTTCCGGTGATCGAGGGCGATCGTTTGATCGGGCGGCTGGATGCGCGTGCTTTGCGGGCCGAAGGGCGGTTGCACATGCGTGCCTTTTGGCCCGAGGCGGGGCAGCGCATGGGCAAAATGCGGCAAGACAGGCTGATGCGTCAGGCCGAACGGCTGGCCCGTTTTGCCGGCTGCGACCGCGTGACGGTTGAAGACGGCTGGCTGCGCGCCTAGCCTTTCTGGTGAAAGAAATCGTGGATCGTCTGGGCCATCGCCTCGGATATGCCATCGACCGCTTTCAGATCATCCACCCCGGCACGCGACACCGCCTTGGCGCTGCCAAAATGCGCCAGCAGCGCCCGCTTGCGCGTGGCGCCGACACCCGGCACCTCATCCAGCGGCGTGGCCCCCACGGCCTTGGCCCGCTTCGCCACATGGGCACCATTGGCCCACCGGTGGGCCTCGTCTCGCAGGCGCTGGATGAAATACAGAACCTGGTCGTTGCGTTGCAGGGCAAAGACGGGTTCTCCGGGCCGGTAGAATTCTTCCTTGCCCGCATCCCGGTCGATGCCCTTGGCCACGCCGACAAAGGGCACATCGTCGATGCCCAAAGTCTCCATGATCTCGGCCACCGCCGACACCTGGCCCGCCCCGCCGTCAATCAGCAACAGATCGGGCCAGACGTCGCTCTTGCGGTCAGGGTCTTCTTTCAGCAGCCGCTCGAACCTGCGGGTCAGAACCTCTTTCATCATGCCAAAGTCATCGCCAAGGGCACCAGCCGCGCCCTTGATGTTGAATTTGCGGTATTGCGATTTGACGAAACCTTCTGGCCCGGCAACGATCATCCCCCCCACCGGGTCAGAGCCTTGGATATGGGCGTTGTCATATACTTCGATGCGGCGGGGCGGGGCATCCAGATCGAAGGCATCGGCCAGACCAGCCAGCAATTTGCTTTGGGTGCTGGTTTCGGCCATCTTGCGCGCCAGGGATTCACGGGCATTGCGCACCGCGTTTTCCACCAGCTCGGCCTTTTCGCCCCGCTGCGGCACGGCCAGTTCCACCTTGCGGCCCGCACGTTCCGACAGCGCTTGGGTCACCAGATCGTCATCTTCCACCGCATGTGACAGCAAGATCAGGGGCGGCGGGTCTTTGTCATCGTAAAACTGGGTCAGGAAGGCAGTCAGGATCTCGGCCTCATCCGCGCCCGATCCGGTGCGCGGATAGAAATCACGGTTGCCCCAGCTTTGGTTGGCGCGGATGAAGAACACCTGCACGCAGGCCTGCCCCCCCTCGACAAACAGCCCGATCACATCCGCCTCGGCCACGCCACGCGGGTTGATGCCTTGGGTTTGTTGCACATTGGTCAGCGCACGAATGCGGTCACGCAGGGCTGCGGCGCGTTCAAATTCCATCTCTTGGCTGGCGCGGGCCATTTCTGTGGCCAGTTCCGCCTGCACAGCGGTGGATTTGCCTTGCAAGAACCGCTCGGCATCGGCGACCAAGCCGGCATAACCTTCGGCGCTGACCTTGCCGACACAGGGCGCGGCGCAGCGTTTGATCTGATATTGCAGACAGGGCCGGGTGCGGCTTTCAAACATGCTGTCGCTGCAATTGCGCAGCAAGAACACCTTTTGCAACTGGTTCAGCGTGCGGTTCACCGCGCCCGCACTGGCAAAGGGGCCATAATAGCTGCCCTTTTCCGATTTCTTGCCCCGGTGCTTTTTCAATTGCGGATAGGGGTGCGACTTTGAAATCAGGATATTGGGGAAACTCTTGTCATCCCGCATCAAGACATTGTAGCGCGGCTTCAACTGCTTGATCAGGTTCTGCTCCAGCAGCAGCGCCTCTACCTCGGTGCGGGTGGTCAGAAACATCATGCTGGCGGTTTCAAAAATCATTCGCGCGATCCGCGCCGAATGGCCCGAAGGGCGGGCATAGTTCGACACGCGGTTCTTCAGGTTGCGCGCCTTGCCCACATACAGCACTTCGCCCTTGGCGTTCAGCATCCGATACACACCGGGCGATCCGTCAAGCGTTTTCAGATAGCCCTGAATCACCTCGTGCCCGGTGGCCGTCTGGTCCTCTTGGCTCTGGTCGTCAGTCATCCGGCCCCCGGCAAAAAGATGAATATGTGATTGTTCGATTCTGCGCCTGGCTGCAATGATAGCCGACCAAGGGCAAGAGGGAAGAAGTCCACGGTTTCTGTGGATAACTCTGCGGAAAAACTTTCGAGATCGCCGGATTTCTGTGGAATTTGGCCCCTTTCTCCGCATTGCCTATTTTTTAGGCAAATATGTAAGCCGCTGAAAACAAACAAAAGAAAAATGAACGGCCTACAAATCGTTGAGAAAAAAGGGCTTTTTGTAACAGGCCCGTGAAGACCTATCCAAAAGTGGACAACTTTGACGCAAGGTCAGGTGCCCTTATTCAACACCCAAGACATCCGGCGTTTCCCAGGCCAGATGTTGGCCCCCATCGACGGCAATCATCTGCCCTGTCACCGCCGGCGAGTCGAGGAAGAACCCAAGGGCCGCCACGATATCGGCGGTGTTGGCACCACGCCCCAAAACAGTGGCCGCGCGCTGCCGGGCAAAGTGCGTTTCTGACTGACGCCCGCCCCGCAAGGTGGGGCCGGGGCCGATGCCATTCACCCGAATATCTGGGGCCAGCCCTTGCGCCGCCGTGCGCGTCAGCGCCCAAAGGCCCATCTTGGCAATCGTATAGGTGCTGAACTCGGGGGTCAGTTTGTGGATACGTTGATCCAGCATATTGATGATCAGGCCCTGTGCCAGCGGCTCGCCCCTCTCATCCGTCAGGGCCTTGGGGCATTGTTGGGCAAAGGCCTGCGTCAAGACATAAGGCGCACGCAGGTTTGACATCATATGCCGGTCCCAGCTTTCGCGCGTCGCAGTCTGAATGCGATCATATTCAAAGATCGAGGCATTGTTGATCAGCACGGTCAACGGCCCCAAGGCTTCGACCGCGCGCGGCACAAGGTTTGCGATCTGCGCCTCATCCAGCAGGTCGGCTTGCAGCGTCACAGCCTCGCGCCCCATGGCCCTGATTTCATCCGCGACCGCCTCGGCCTCGTCGCCCGAACTGGCATAATGCACCGCCACGTCATGGCCGCGCTGCGCCAGATACAGCGCCATCGCCCGCCCCAGCCGTTTGCCCGCGCCAGTCACCAATGCAGTCATTCTGTCAGCCCTTTTTGTCGCAATCACACCGCTTGCCCACGACATAGCGCCCGCAGCGCCGACAAACAGGGGCACGGTCCTTGCCTTTGCGCAGACGGCGCGACAGGGCATCAGGAAACAGGGCCTTGCCGATCATTCCCACCAGAACCATCGCCAGCAGAAAGATCATGATGATCTTGAACAGCATCCTATAACCCGTAGCGCGCCCACAAAGCCCGCTCTTCGACCGACGCCATCATTGTATCTGTCATCGCCAGACCAAAGCGCTGAAACAGGCTGCGTTTCTGGCCATAAGGCACCAGCCGCACCTTTTCGCCATACATCTCTTTCAGCTTGGGCTTTACATGGGCCAACCCATCGACCAACCCCATATCCACCGCACCCTGCCCCACCCAGATATCGGCATTGAAAAGGTCAGCCTCTGGCTTAAGCCGGTTGCCACGGCTGCTTTGCACATGGCGGATGAAATTCTGATGCAGGGGCGCCAGCATGGCATGGATGCGCTCTACATCCTCGGGGCGTTCGGGTTTGAACGGGTCAGCAAAGCTTTTTGACTTGCCGGCCGTATGCACCCGACGCTCGACCCCTTGTTTGTCCATCAGCTGATGAAAGCCAAAGCTGGCATAGATCACCCCGATCGACCCGACCAGCGATGACGCATCAACCCAGATGTCATCGGCCGCACAGGCCAGCCAATAGCCGCCAGATGCCGCCACATCTTCGACAAAGGCGTGGACAGGCACCTTTTTCTCATCCGCCAGCCGCCGGATACGGCTGGCAATCAGGCTGGATTGCACGGGCGACCCGCCCGGCGAGTTGATGACAAAGGCCACCGCCGCAGGTTTGCCCTTGGCAAAGGCCCTTTCGATCAGGGGGGCCAAGGCCTGATCAGACAAGCTGCGGCTACCTGTTCCAATCGCACCTTGCAGGCGGATCACAGGCACGATTGCGGGTTTCGGCAGAAAGGGGATCAAATGTCTCATGCCCCAGAGGTAAGCCGGGCCATGGCAATGAACAAGGGGGCAGGCCGCTTAGCCCTGTTCAACCCGCCGATAATTCATCGGCTTGTCGTTGCACAGACGGATATAGGCAAAAACCCCGGTCAAGAACCCGACAGCCGCCAAGACCGCCGCGACCATGATCTGACCATGCTGATAGGTTTCAGCCGACAGCGCCAAATAGCCAAAGGCCCAAAAACCCGTCCAGCTGACGACGCATAGAATAGCAACAAGTTTGTTCATTTTTCCTCCGCTTCCCGTTGTGACAACAGGCTCCCTGCGCGCAAATGTAGCAGGTGATTTGCGAATGTCCCGAAAATTTCTGGCCAATACGGGGGCTGGCGGCGTTACAGCAGGGCAAGCGTCAGGATATGGCCCTGCGACCGGCTGATGCGGCCATGCAGTCGATCACCCGCCGCCAGGGGCGCCACGGCCCTTTGCAGCTGCGCCTGAAAGGTTCCGTCGCCCAGTGTGATCCGCAGATCGTGGAAGTCCAACATGGTCTTGGTCAACGGATACTGCGCCTTGTAGGCTGCCTCTTTGGCCGAAAACACCTGCTTGGCCTGCTGCGCCTGCACCTGGGTGCCGCGTTCAACCGCATCCAGAACCAAGGGCCACAGATCGGGCGCAAGGGGTGTGTCTTCCTCAAGATCAATGCCAATACCACGGACGACCCCAAGGGGCAGGGCCACGGCAAGGCATTGCGTGGCGCTGTGGCTGATTGACCCGATCACCCCGCGCGGCCAAACCGGGGCGCGATCTGCGCCATGCGGAATGGCAACGGGGGCAAGGCCGATCTGGGCCAACGCCGCCCGCGCCGCCGCGCGCCCCGCCGAAAACTCGCGCAAGCGCCGCGGCACGGCACCGGGCAGGCTTTCGCCCCCCAACAGCCCGTGATCGTGCCGCGGATCGGCCCAGCCACAGCCCGCCGCGGGCGGGGCCATGGCGCGCAAGGCCCGCAGCAGATCAGGCTCAGGCATCTGCACCACTGCGCGCCGCCCGCATCGCGCGCCTGCGGGCCATGGCATCGGTCCGGGCCCCAGCCTGTGTATGAATACCCGAGGCCTGTGCCGGTTGCGCAGCCATCGGCGCCGCTGATTGGGCCGCTTTTGGCCTGTCGTCCAGATGGCGGGCCAAGGCCTGCAACACCGGAAAACGGAAGATATCGGTAATCGACAGCTTGGCCGCGCCCAGTTGGTCGCGAATTTCCCGATGGGCCTGCACCGCCAGCAACGAATGGCCGCCAAGGGCAAAAAAGTTATCCTTGGCCCCCACCTTCGGCACCCCCAGCACGCGCTGCCAGATGGCGGCCAGCTGGGCTTCGATATCAGACTCGGGCGCAACAAAGGCCACCGGGGCCACAGCCCCCACACCGGGCGCGGGCAGAGCCTTGCGGTCAACCTTGCGGTTCGGTGTCAGCGGAAAGGCCGACAGCGGCACAAAATGCGCAGGGATCATATGGTCGGGCAAAACCCCGGCAAGCGCCGCGCGCAAGGCGGCCTCTTGCGCGGAACCGGTCAGATAGGCCACCAGCCGCAGATCGCCGGGGCTGTCTTCGCGCGCCAGAACAACCGCTTGGGTAACACCGGGTTGCGCCTCCAGCACCGCCTCGATCTCTCCCAACTCGATGCGATAGCCGCGGATCTTGACCTGATGATCCGCGCGTCCCAGAAAATCGATCTTGCCATCGACGCGCGCGCGCACCAGATCGCCCGTCCGATACATCCGCGCCCCCCATGGGCAAGCACGGTCTGCCGTCACAAAAGGATCGGGCCTGAAGCGATCTTCGGTCAGATCAGGCCGTTGCCAATAGCCGCGCGTCACGCCGTCGCCGCCAATCCACAACTCGCCCGCCTGTCCGGGTGGCACGGGGGCCAGGGCTTCGTCCAGCACATACATCTGCTGATTGGCAAGCGGCGTGCCGATGTTCGTTGTGGCCTCGGGCGCGCCCACCTCTTCCACGCTTGACCAGATGGTGGTTTCAGTCGGGCCATACATGTTCAAGATCCGCGCATCGGTGGCCTGCCGCAAATCGGCCACCTGTGCGCCCGGCAAGGCCTCGCCGCCCAGCATGATGGTCTTGACCCCGGCCAAGGCGTGGCGCGAGTCTTCGTTCAGCGCAATCATCCGCGCCATCGACGGGGTGCATTGCAGATGCGTGACATTGTGGCGGATCAATTGCGCCGCAATCGAGAAATCATCAGCCTCAACCGCCCCACCCGCATTCGCGCGGCGCACCACCTCGGACAAGGGGTATAGCCCCTCCATCACCTGTTCAGGCGCGATGCCGTAATCAATCAGGCAGGCCACTTCCGAAACGCCGATGCGCTTCAACTGCTCAACCCGGCGCAGCGCATCTTCGACGGTGCCAAACAGGCCGGAATCTTCAAAATAGCGATGGAATGCGAAATCCAGAATTGCGTCATTTTCCTCGGGCGTCAGGCTGCGCAGGTCGATATCCATCGGGTTTTCCACCCCGGCAGGTTTTTTGAACGCCGGAAAGGCCCAGGCATATTGCTTGACCAGCCCCACCGCCGCCGCAAGATAGGCCTTCATCGGCCCCTCGGCCACGCGCCGCACCTGATCGCGGTCGCGGCCCACAAAGGTATGCAACATCAGGCTGACTACACCCGTCGCGGGATCATGGCCTGCCTTGGCCCGCGCCTCTCGGTAGATCTTGATCTTGCCCGCCACTTCTTCAATCGACTGGCCCAGCAAATGGGTCAGCACATTGGCGCCCATCTCGCCCGCCTCGCGCCATGTCTCGGGGTTGCCTGCCGTGGTCACCCACAACGGCAATTCGGCCGAAACCGGGCGCGGCTGGGTTTTCACGCTGAACATCGACCCATCTGCCTTGGGGAAATCGACCCCCTCGCCGCGCCACAACCGCCGGATCTGGTCAGCCGCCGCATACATCGCCGCCTTGTTGGCAGGTGGCGTATTTTCAGGGCGCAACACGAAATCTTCGGGCTGCCAGCCACTGGCAATGGCCAGCCCGGCCCGCCCATTGGTCAGGTTGTCAATCACCGCCCATTCTTCGGCAATCCGCGCCGGATGGTGCAGCGGCACCACGCAAGACCCGGCCCGCACGCCGATATTCTTGGTAACTGCCGCCACTGCCGCCCCAGTGACCGACGGGTTGGGATAGGGCCCGCCAAAGGCGTGGAAATGCCGCTCGGGCGTCCAGACGGCAACAAAGCCATGGGTGTCGGCGAATTTGGCGCCCTCGATCAGCAGTTCGTATTTCTTGGGGCCCACCCCATCATCATTGCCCCAGTAGTAGATCGAGAAATCCATCTTCTGCGCACTGGCGATCCGGCCCGACGACACCAGCGCCCGGTTTTCATCGGAAGAGATCACCACCTTGAACCCGCGCGCCAGTGTCCAGAACAGTTCCAGCACCGAAATATCAAACGAGATCGAGGTCACCGCCAACCAGACGCCGGCCCCCGTTGCCGGCCCAATGCGCTGATCCATGCCCGTGAAAAAGTTCACCACATTGCGATGTTCCACCATCACGCCCTTGGGCCGCCCGGTCGATCCGCTGGTGTAAATCACATAGGCCAGATCAGCAGGTGTCACGCCGCTGTCAGGGTTTGTGTCTGGGGCCGCGGCAAGACGGCCATCATTGTCAAGGCACAGCTTTTGCACCTGCCCCGGCAGCCCACCCTCTAACGCCCGTTGCGTCACTATCACCGTGCAGCCGCTGTCTTCGACATAAAGCGCCGTGCGGTCGGCAGGATAGCTTGGGTCCATCGGCACATAGGCGCCGCCCGCTTTTTGAATGGCAAGCGCGCCCACCAGCATATCGACGCTGCGCCGCAAATGCAGGCCCACCAACATGCCAGGCCGCACGCCCATCGACATCAGCACATGCGCCGCACGATTGGCGCGCGCATTCAGTTGCGCATAGGTCAGGGTGACAGACTCAAAGCAGACGGCAGGTGCATCGGGGGTGCGGGCAACCTGCGCCTCAAAGGCCTGATGCACACACAGATCATGGCGGGGGGCCAGCGTCTGGTTGTGGGCATGCAGCACTGTCTGCATCTCATCCGGGTGCAGGGCCGGGGCGCGGGTCAGGGGGTGATCCGCATCAAGGCCCGCGATGGCAGCAGCCACATGGCCAAGGCGGCGGGCCAGGGCCTCGGCCTCGGCCCGTGACAGGCGCGCCAGATCAACATGCAGGGCCTTTGGGCCAAGGGTGATCGCCGTGCCCGCAACCGGCCCCGCCAGTGAAAGGCCAACCTGCGGCATCGGCAGGGCCGACAAGGCGGTGTCGCGTGTCATCAGATCCAGCGGCCAACCAGCCACATCGCGGGCCATGTCCGCCACGCGGTCAAAGGCCGCTGCAGCCGCCCCGCGAGAGGTGCCGGTTTCAACCGAAAGCGGCAACCACCCACTGGTATAGCCCGGCAAGCTGGCCTTGGCCGCAAGCGCAAAGCCCGTCACAGGCTGCCCCGTGATGCGCGCCATCGCCATTGCGGCAAGGCCAAGGTCATCATCGGGCAGGGTCAGCGGCAGCACCATCCAGTCAGGCTGTGACGTCTGGGCCGCGGCAACAGAAACCGGCTGCAACCGGGCAAGCGCCTGCCGCAGCCGTGGGTCGTGCGGGGCAATGGCTGTCAGCGCATCAGAAAGCTGTTGCGCACGGGCGGCGGGCAAATCGGCAAGGCGCTGGTCGGCAATGGTCGAGGGGCAAACAGGCAACCCCTTGATCTGACAGGTCAGACGGCTCAGCCGCACAGCCCCCATGCCACAGGCCACAATCAGCCCTTCGGGAGTTGCGGCCAGAACCGTGCCAGCCTCTCCGGCCCCGTCACAAGGCTCTGCCGTGCCGACATTCAGCACGCCACCCGCGCCTTCGATCTTGGCGGTGGTCAGCGGGTTCCAATAGCGCCCATGGTCCAAGGCGCGCACCAGACGCGCAACCGCTTGGGCCGATTGCGAGAAATCGATCCGCCCAAAGGCCGCTGGCCTGTCGGCCCGTGCATGAACCGTGCGGCGGCTGAAATCCTGCGGTACAGGCCGAAGGCCCGTTTCCAATTGCGCCATCACGGCAGGAAAGCTGTCGATTGCCGCTTCATAGCAGCGCGTGTTCAGCGTCAGCGCTGTATCCTGCGCTGAGATGTCAAAGCTGCGGCTCTCGAGAATATCGCCTTCGTCCACACCTTGGGTGATCAGATGCCAGGTGATCCCATGCTGCGCATCGCCTGCCAGCAAGGCCCAGACCGGGGCGTTCAGGCCGGCATGGGTCGGCAAGGGGCCATCGTGAAAGTTCACCCCGCCCTGCCGCGCCAGGGCCAGAACCGTGTCGGGCACCAGTGACAGGTTGGCCACCGACAAGACCCAATCGACCGACACACCCGCCAGACGCGCGGCCAGGCCTTTTCCCGGTGCCTCTACCCTGATCCCCGCGGCCTCGGCCCAGGCCCGCACCTCGGCCTGCCGGGTGACAACAGCGTCCAGCGCATGCCCCCGCGCAAGCCATGCCGCGCCACATTGCTGGGTCAGAGATTCATTGCCGATCAAAATTGCAGAAAGCCGGGTCATGTCAGATGCTCCTTCCCCGATGGGGAAATGCCCTGCCCATCAGTGGGACGGGGCCGAATGGGCCGCAGCAGCACACGGGCCGCATGGCTGGCCAGATCAGTCAGGTAATGCGGGGGGTCAATCACATCGCGCCGCTGCACCAAGGCCCGCAGCCGCCAGATCAGCCCCCCTGCCAGATGCGCCAAGGTTGCCATCGCCGCCTTCAGGGTGCCATGGTTCTTGACGTAGTAATAGTGCCGTGAATCCAGCCAAAAGCCCGGAATCCGCTGCCATTCCTTCATGCCCGTGCTGACGCTGCCGATATGGGCCACGCGGCTTTCCACCACATAATCCGTCGGCCAGCCAGCCCGCGCCGCGCGCAGGCACAGGTCGGTTTCCTCAAAATACAGAAAATAGGTCTCGTCAAACAGGCCGATCTGATCAAGCACGTCCTGCCGCATCATCAGACTGGCCCCGGCCAACCAATCCACTTGCGTGGTCGCCAAAGGCAGCGGTGGGGCCACGACAAAGCGCCGCAACAGGCGCGAAACCGGGCCAAACCTTGCGGCTTGCTCAAACTCTCCGGCAACCGAGGGAAAGCGAAAGGCGGTGTGGTGCGCATCGCCTTCGGGGCCGTGGATATGGCTGCCGGCAAAGCCCGTGGCCGGATGCGCCAGCAAATGATCCAGCAGACAGCGAATGGCATCGGGTGCCGGAAAGGCATCAGAATTCAGGATATAGACGAAATCGGGCCGCGCGCCCCCTGGCAGACCCGCCCGGATGCCCACGTTGTTGCCCGCCCCGAAACCGCCGTTCCAGCCGGCCTGCACCACCTGCACCGGCGTGGTGGCCCGATCCCATCCCCGCGCATGAACAACCGCCGCCATCTGTTCAAACGACCCATCCTGCGAGTCATTATCCACCACCGTGATCGCGCCATCGATCCCCTGCATGGCCGTCAGCGCCGCCTGAACCGACCGCAAGGTCATGTCAGGGGTGCGCCAGTTCAGGATCACGGTCAGAACCTTTGGCATGGCGCTACTCTGCTGCCGCGGGCAACGGGTGCGCCGTGCCTTCTGCCGCCTCTATGGCGGCTTTCATCCGGGTGGCCAGCACCCGCACATTCGGCTCAAGCACCATGCTGTCATGATCGCCGGGCACCTCGACCACCTGCAAGGCAGGGGCAAATTGCGTCAGATCATTATCGGCAAAAACGAATTCCCGCGCCGCGCTGACCCAACGCCCGCCCGTCACCTGCCACCGCAGATCCAGCGGCGGACGATACAGCACGGTGGGCCCCAAGCGGGGCTGCATGTCATAAAGCGGCAGGGCATTGCGGAACGCGGCTTCGATGGCTGCATTGTTGAACTGTGCCCCGTCTGCTGCCCCCACGCCAGCAAGTCCTGCCTTGTAGGCCTGCTTTTCGCGCCACCAGCGGGCCAGAAAGCCCGGCCCCTCGGCCCGCAACTCGGCCAAACGGATCATCAGCTTGTCGGCCTTTGACAAGGTTGGCCGCAACGGTATGGGCGTATCCAGCAGCACCACCAAGGGCACCTCTTCGCCCGCCGACTCCAGCTGCCGGGCGATTTCCCATGCGATCAGGCCGCCACCCGAAAACCCACCCAAAAGATAGGGGCCGTGCGGCTGCACCTGACGCATCTCGGCGATATAGTCCGTTGCCGCACTGACAAAATCGCTGTGCGGTTCGGCATCACCATACAGCCCGCGCGCCTGAAGGCCAAAGAAGGGGCGGTCGCCGCCCAAAAGCTGGGCAAGGTGGCGCAGGTTCAGCACATTGCCGAACATGCCTGCCACCAGGAAAAACGGCGGGCGCGCGCCACCCTCACCGCGATGCATCGGCACCAGATGGGTAAAGCGGCGCTGTGGCGCTGTGGCGGCCTTGGGGGCCTCTCCTGCCACCGGGTCTCCTATCTGGTCGGTGATCAACCTGGCACAGGCGGCAATGGTCGGGGCCTCGAACAGCACCGAAATCGGAAAATCGACGCGGTAGGTTTTCTTGACCATCGCAAACAGGCGCACCGCAATCAGGCTGTGGCCACCAAGGTCAAAAAAGCTGTCGTCGACCCCCACCTTGCCCACACCCAGCAGTTCTTGCCAGAAACCAACCAAGGTGCGCTCGACGTCGTTGCGCGGTTCAAGATAATCCGACTCCAGATCTGGGCGGTCGAACGACGCGCCCTCTGCCTGGGTTGCGGCGGCCGCTTGCGTCTGGCGCACAAGGGCCGGCAGATCCAGCGACGATACGATGATCTGGCTGTGGCCCAAGGCAAGCGCACGGCCAAAGGCGGCGGCCCCTTCTGCGGGGCGGATACCATTGTTGAACGCATGCAGCAGTCGGTCTTCGGCGGGCGACAGGGCCTTGGCACCGGCATCGTCGAATTCAAGCGCGCGGGCATCCGGAGGCGGAAAGCCAAGCCCGCCTTCAAGGCGGTGAATGGCAAAGCCTGTAATTTCGATGCACACCTCGCCCTCGGGCGTGGCCAGGGTAACATCGAACACCGCCGTGCTGCGTTTGGCTGCATTGGGTGCGGCATTGCGCACATGGCTGACAATGCGGGCGGGAAGCGGGCGGAACACCTGAACGCGGGCATAAGACACTGGCACCCACAGGTGATCGGGCTGATAGCCTTCGATCAACCCCATGGCCCAACCCGTTGCCAGATCCATCAGGGCCGGGTGGATCAGCCACGTTGCGCCAGCCTCGTTCTCGAACGCCTGTGGCAAGGCCAGATTGGCCAAGCCCTCGCCGTGCCCGATGCTGCGGCTGGTCAACACCCGCCACCGGGGGCCAAAGCTTAGATGCGCCTCTTGCGGGCTGGTCATGCCCTGCCCCGTTTCGGGGGCGGGCAAGCGGGCGGAAATCGCGGCAACGTCCAGCCTGGGGGCCGCGGACCGCAGGGGCATCAACCGGGCCGAGGCATGCAACAGCCACCCCAGCCGCCCCTTTTGCACATGGCCCGAGTGCAGATCGAACCCATAGCCTTCGTCACTGCGCACCAGTCGCGCCCGCACAGGGCAGGCCGGCCCGTCGGCCACATCCAACGCGCGGAAAAACGTCAGGTCGCGGGCCTCGAACGCGGTGCCTTCGCCCTGCTCGGCCATCGCCTCGGCCATGATTTCCAGATAGCCCGTGCCGGGGATCAGCGCCGTGCCATCCTTGGTGCGGTGGCCATCCAGCACCCAGCGATCATGCCCGTACTGGGCCGTGAACACACGGTTGCCGCGGCCATCGAACCCGGCCTCGTCCAGCATCGGGCGGTGGATTGGCAGCTTGGGGCTGTCAGGGCGGCCAGTGCGATCGGCCAAGGCCTCGGCAGCCATGCCAACGCCCTGCCAGATGCCCCAGTTCAGCGCCACCACCCGCGTCTTGCCACCCGCCCGGTGCCGGGCATAGGCGTTCAGATAGGCATTTGCCGCCACATAATCGATCTGCCCGGCAGGCCCCGTCACGGTAGAGGTGGACGAAAACAACACCAGCAGCGCAATCGTGCCATCGGGAAACAGGCGTGCCAATACCTGCGTGCCATGCAGTTTGGGGGCGAAAACCTCTTCTACTTCTGCCGGGGTCTTGGTCAGGATCGGGCCGTCATCCACCACGCCTGCGGCATGGATCACCGCATGCACTGGGCCAAAGCGCCCCTGCCCTGCGGCAACCGCGGTCTCCATCTCGGCCAGATTGGCCACATCGGCCTGCGCCACAAAGACAGCGCCCCCCAAAGCCTCAAGCCGTTGCACGGCCAGAATGCGACGGGCCAGCGGGTCGTCGGGGCCAGCTTTCGCCAAAACGTCAGGCCACAGCTTGCGGTCGGGCAGCGGGCGGCGGGCGATCAGGGTGATCTGCACGGCATGGCGGCGGATCAGGTCTTCGGCAATGGTCAGGCCAATGCCCCCGAACCCGCCAGTGATCAACACATGCGCCCCCTGCGGCAGGTCAAGCCGGGCCTCGGGCAGCTTGGCAGGCTTCAGCCCCAGTTCATAGCGCCGCTCGCCCCGCAAGGCGGCAACCGCTTCGCCGTCACCAAGGGCTTCCTCCAGCAGTTGCGCCGCCAGATCCGCAGGCTTGGGCGGCAACACCAGATCCAGCGTGCGCACCGCAACACCCGGCAACTCGCGTCCAATCACACGCGCGGGCCCCAGCACCATGGCCTTTTCAGGATCAGCCAGCCGCTCGTCCTTGACCTGTGCGGCACCTGTTGTGGCAACGGTGATCTGAATGGGCTTTGGCAGGTTTTCCTCCGCCATCGCCTGCGCCAGGAACATAAGGGCGTAAAAGCCCTGCTCGATATTGCGGTGCAGAAAGCTGGACCCAGGCCGGAACGCCGCAGCACGCGTCACCAACCAAAGATGCAAGATGCGCGTCGGCACCTGCCCCCGCGCCACCAGATCGCGGATCAGCAGATCATAGCCTTCGCGACCGCGCTCGGGTGCCAGAACATAGCCACCCTCGCCATCACGGGCAAAGGTATCGCCTGCCCGCACGGTCATGACCGTATGCCCTGCCGCGCGCAACCGCGCCACAGCCGCCGCCCCCAGACCTTCGGTATCGATGAACACCAGCCATGTCTGCACTGGCAGATCGGCCAGATCGTCAATCTCCAGCGCGACCGAGGCAGGGCGCCAATGCGGCACCCAGCCCCAATCGGCCAGGTCGTCCAATCGGGCGGGCAGGGCCTCGGACTCTGGCGTTGTGGCCTTGGAGGGCGCGATGAAATACGGCTTTTTCTGAAAGGCGTAGGTTGGCAGCGGCACCCTGTTGCGCCGCGCCTCGCCCCAGATCGGCGTCCAGTCCACCGGCACGCCACAGGCCCACAGGCGGGCGATCGTAGCCATGTGCCACGCGTCATCTGCCACGGCCTGATCAGGGTGACGCAAGGCTGCAATCACCTGACCCGAGGCGACGCCATTGGCCTGCGCCAAGGACGACAAGGCCCGCCCCGGCCCCATTTCGACAAACACCCGCCCCGGCACCGATGCCAGCGTTTCCAGACAGGCGCGGAAGTTCACCGTATTGCGCAGATGCTGCACCCAGTAATCAGGGCTGGTGGCCTGCTGGGCCGTCAGTTCCTGACCGTTGCAGTTCGAGATAATCGGCAGACGGGGCGGATGCAGCGGGATCGACCGCAGATAATCGCCGAACCGGGCCAAGACAGGCTCTAGCATGCGGGAATGGGCGGCGATGTCGATGGCGATGCGCTGCGTTTCCACCCCGTCAGCCGCCAAGGCCGCCGCCAGGGTTTGCAACGCAGTATCAGGGCCAGACACGACACACAGCCCCGGCGCATTGACCGAGGCCATGTCATGATCCGCGCCCAGATAGGGCTGCAAATCCGCCTGTGACAGCGGCACCGACAACATGCCCCCCGGCGGCACGGTATCAAACAACTGGCCGCGCAGATGCACAAGGCCAATGCAATCTTCAAAGCTGATCACCCCGGCCAAAGCGGCCGCGGTGTTTTCGCCCATCGAATGCCCCACAAGCGCGGCGGGCCGCACCCCCCAACTGAGGAACAATTGCGCCAAGGCATATTCGGTGATCATGATCAGCGGCAATTGCACCGACGGCTTTTTCAGCACCGCATTCGCCGCAGCCTCGGCCCCCGGCTTGGGCAGCCACAATGCGCGAAGATCGTAATCCAGCTTGGGTTCCAGCACGGCAAGGCCACGGTCCATCCAGTCGGCAAAGACCGGCTCTGTTTCATACAGATCGCGCGCCATGCCCGCATATTGCGCCCCGCCACCGGGGAACATGAACACCACCTCGGGGTCATCGCCCAGCCAGTCATGGGTAAAGACACGGCGCGGATCCGACCCTTCCAGCAAGTCGGCGGCCTCGGCATGGGTTTCGGCCACCAGCACCCGGCGTTTTTCAAAGGCGCGGCGGCCATGCTTCAACGTCCAGGCAACATCAGCCAAGGGCTGTTCGGGATGTGCGCGCAAATGTGCAGCCAGTTTGGCGGCCTGCGCATCCAGCGCCGTTTTCGATCTGGCCGAAAGCACAATCGGCTGAAACGGCCAATCCGAGGGGTCCGATGCCCCCCGGATCGGGGCCTCGGCCAGAACGGCATGGGCATTCGTGCCCCCGACGCCCAGGCTGTTCACCCCGGCAAGTCGAGGGCCCGGGCTGACCCAATCGGTCAGCCGGTCATTCACCCGAAAGGGCGAGGTTTCAAAGTCAATCGACGGGTTCGGCGCGTCAAACCCCAGCGAGGGTGGCAGTTCTTGATGCTTAAGCGCCAAGGCCACCTTGATCAGGCTGGCCACCCCAGCGGCCGTATCCAGATGGCCGATGTTGGTTTTGACGCTGCCAATCCGGCAATGCCCCACCCCCTGCCCGGTTTCGCGGAACGCCGCCGTCAGCGCCGCCACTTCGATCGGGTCACCCAGATAAGTGCCTGTGCCGTGACATTCGACATAAGACACCTGATCGCCGGTGACGCCCGCGATTGCCTGCGCCTCGGCCACACAGGCGGCCTGGCCATCAACCGAAGGCGCCAGATAGCCCGCCTTGGCGGCCCCGTCGTTATTGACGGCCGTGCCCTTGATGATCGCCCAGATATGGTCGCCGTCGCGGATCGCATCGCTGGCCCGGCGCAAAACCACACAGCCCGCACCGCTGCCAAAGACCGTGCCTTGGGCGCGGTGATCAAAGGCGTGGCAATGGCCATCGGGCGACAGGATTTCACCCTCTTCGAACAGATAGCCGCGGGCATGGGGCAATTCGATGGTCACCCCCCCGGCCAAGGCCATGTCGCATTCGCCGTTCAGCAGGGCCTGCGCCGCGTAATGCACCGCCACCAAAGAGGTCGAGCAGGCGGTCTGCACGTTGATCGACGGACCCTTGAGATCAAAGATATGGCTGACCCGCGTGGCCAGAAAATCCTTGTCATTGCCGGTGTGGCGCAACAGGAACATGCCCGTCTGATCCACCAGATCGCGGTTGGAACAGATGTTGAAATAGAAATAGCTGCCCATTCCGCAGCCGGCCCAAACCCCGATGCGGCCCCCAAACCCTTCGGGCGGATGGCCGGCATCTTCCAGCGCCTCCCATGCCACCTCTAGAAAATGGCGGTGCTGGGGATCAAGAATGGCGGCCTCTTTCGGTGAGAACCCGAAGAATTCGGCATCAAAGCCTTCAAAGCCATCCAGCACAGCGGCGGCGGGCACATAGTTGGCACGCGCCATACGGGCGGGGTTTTCGCCCGCGGCCAGCAACTCGGCATCGCTGAGATGGCGGATCGATTCAATACCACCACGCAGGTTGCGCCAGAATTCCCCAACATCGCCCGCGCCGGGCAGATGCGCGGCCATGCCAACGATCGCGATATCCGTCTCGGCGACAGGATCGGGCTGTTGGGAATCGGACATGGGGCTTGAACTCTGCTCAATCATAACGGTTTTCGCTAACTAACAAACTTGACGAAATTAAGGAATGTGACCCGCTGGCCCAGCAAGCCAGCCGTGCAAGCCCGCCTTAGGGCCCATCAAAGAATATGGGCTTTTCAGGGGTTTGTCCCAATACCCAGGCATAGACCTGTGCCAATTGATCGGCCTTGCGCCCCCATGTGAACAGGGCCTGCACCCGGTCGCGCGCGGCAGCACCCTTCTGCGCCACACCTTCGGGGTTTTCGCAACATGCCTGTAAAGCGGTTGCCAAACCCTCAATAACCGTCGCGCGTGGCCCAATCGGCACCTTAAAGCCTGTGGCATCCGTGACCAATTCGGCAGGCCCGGCATAGTCGATCACAATCGGGCACAGGCCAAGGGCCATTGCCTCTAGCACCACACCGCCGCCAAACTCACGGATTGACGGAAAGGCCAGCACGGTGCAGCGCGCGGCGATATCCTGCACGGCCTCATGCTTTTGCCAGCCGTGAAACACCACCGCATCGCCAAAGGGCGATGCTTGGGCGCGCAAGGCCGGCATCATGTCGCCATCGCCCACGATGTCCAGCACCAACTGGCCGCTGGTCAACAGGGGGGCCGCCGCAGCAAGCAGCATGTCCACACCTTTCAGCGGCACCAGACGCCCGATGAAACAGGCCCGCAAGGGGCCGGGCTGGCCATGACTGGCCTGCCGCCAGAACCGCGCGGGATCGATGGCGTTTTCCGGCAGGTAGATCACCCGGCCCTGATGCGCGGCAGGAATATCGCGCATGGTCTGACGTGACCCGGCCAGAATGGCATCGGCCCGCAAGGTGCCCGTCCGCCCCGGCAAGGCACGATACAGGCCGCGCAACCGGCTGAGCCATTCGTTTTCACGCTTCATCTCGGCCTCAAACCCTTTGGGCCAAGGCACGCCGCCGTTGATCGGACCCAGCACGAACGGCACACCCGCCCGGCGGCATTTGGCGGCAATCGGGCTTTGCTGCACAGGCGACAACGGCGTGATGCGATGGACAAGATCAAACCGGCCTGCACGGAGATCGGCCCTGAACCGGCGCCAGACCAGATGTTCGAAATAAGGATAGCTGATCGTTTGCACGGCCTGCTGAATCGTCCACCCCTTGCCGTCGCCGCCCGAAAGCCACGCCCCAAGCCGCCAAAGGGGGCGGGCCAGGGCCTCTGAGTCGATGGCGGTGAAATCCTGCCCCTCTCTCAGGCCCGCCCGCAAAAATGCCTCGCGGTTGCGCACCTGGGTCACGACATGCACGTCCGCCACCGCTTGCAGCGCGCGCGCCATCGACCAGCCCACCAAGGGCACTGAAACCCATTCGGGGTTCGCGGCCTCGGCCATGACCAGAACACGGGGTTTGCGGGCATCTGTCATATCACGGTGCGTCCCGGTTTGAATTTCGCGGCAAAGGCTGCCGCCCGCTGGGTGCGTCTGTCGCGGGCCATGGCCTCGGCATGGCCCAACAACGCCCCGGCCAGCAGCCAGGTAAAGGGGATCAGCGTATCATTGGGCAGCAGGTCAACCAGATTGGCCGCAAGGATCAGGGCAACCGCCCCCAGATAGGGCGACAGCGCCGCACCCTGACGCGCCAGACCTTCACGCGCGACCAGGATCAGCGGCACCACCAGCAGGCCAAATTCCGAAATATACCCAACCCAACCGTTCACACCCAAAGTCAGAATCCAGCCCCCATCGGCAATGACCGAAATCTGACCAGTGACCGGATCATGCAGCATATTGCGCCCATAACCGCCCCAGCCAAAGACCGGATGCTCGGCCGCGCGGGCCAACAGCAATTCCTCGCTGTTGATGCGAAAGGCCAGCGACTGGCCACGCTCTTCGTTCAGCGCCATGGCAAGGTTCAGCATGTCATCGATCGGCACAAGATGCGCGCCGCGCAACAGCGGATAGGTGATCACCAGAACCGCCATGGCAACGGCGATCATCAAGTGCAGCCGACGCGGCAATATCAACAGCACCGGCACCAACAGCAGCGCATAGATCACCGGCCCCGCACTGCGGCACAACAGCAGCACGACCGCAAGATAAAGCACGGTCAGCACCTGGCGCGGGCGCGCCATCGCTGGCCCCACGCGAAACAGCGTTACCGCCGCCAACAAAGACATCAGCGCAAAGAAAGCCACCCACAGGCCATGCGGCATGAAGACAAAGGGCCGAAACCCCCCAAACCGGATGGCTTGGCTGAAATCATGCTGGAAATAGCCGTAAATGCGCAGGTTCAGTTGCGGTGACATGCGCGATTCAAACAGCATTGGCACCGAATATATCAGCCCGGCCACGACCAAGGCCACAATCACCGCCCGCAATCCCTGATCCGTCGCCAGATATTTGCGGGCCAGAAAGAACGGAAACAACGTGATCATCTGGTTCGCCACCAGTGCCAGCGAGTCATAGAGGCGCAGGGCCGGGATCGTCGCCTGTTCAAAGTAAAGCGGCGCGCTGTTGACCAGAACGGTGCCGAACGGCCCGGCGACATAAAGAATGATCAATCCCCGCATCAGCCAACTTTGCGGCCACAGGCTGAACCGGTCTTTCAGCAAAAAGACAACCGCCGCCGCCGCCGCCAGATTTGGGATCGAATATTTGTCGAAATCGGGCACCATCGGCAGATCGATCGCGATCACCGGGGGCAGCAGCATGTAACCGCCCAGAATAACCCAGATCAGCGCGCGTGCCGGATCAAGCCGCTGGTACAAAAACCAAGCGAAGACCGGCCATATGGCCAGCATGAAATAGGCAAGCGGGTTGGCAATAGGCATTCTGCTGTTGCGGTTCTGGGTCCATCGGTTTCGATCTGGTGCCAGTGTCACGCGCAGTATGGCACCGCCACGCCACAATAGGGGCTTTGGCATGGCGAAACAGTCTTTCCCCAGGCTTTCATCACATTTTTTCGCCCCCGCGCTGCCGCGCATGCTATCAGCGCGCCAGCCCATAAGGATGCGACGCGCGCCATGCAGTTTCGGTTTTCTGACCAGACCATCACGATCAACATGCCTGATCAGGCGGCGGTTCTGGCCGAAATCACGGCGCGCCTTCGGGCAGGGCGGGGATTTTCGCTGGCGACCATCAACCTTGATCACCTTGTCAAACTGCGGCGCTCGGCGGCCTATCGACAGGTCTATGCTGCGCAAAGCCTGATCGTGGCCGATGGCAACCCGATCGTCTGGTTGTCGAAACTGGCTGGCAAGCCTGTGTCGCTGGTGCCCGGATCTGATCTGTTGCTGCCCCTGTTGCGTTGCGCCGCTGCCGAGGCGATGCCAGTCGCCTTTTTTGGCTCCTCTCCGCAGGTTCTGGGCCTTGCGGCCAAGCGGCTGCAGCATCAGGTGCCGGGGCTGAACATCGTCTGGACAGCCGCCCCCCCGATGGGTTTTGACCCAACCAGCCCCGAGGCGCATCGCGCCGTGCAACAGATGCAGGCCGCCGGGGCGCGTCTGTGCATCATCTCGCTGACCGCCCCCCGGCAAGAAGCCTTTGCCGCCTTTGGCCATGACCTTGCCCCTGAAATCGGCTTTTGCGGTTTTGGCGCCGGTCTTGATTTTGTGGCCGGCCAGCAGATTCGTGCGCCGAAATGGGTGCGTGCAATCGCGATGGAATGGCTGTGGCGTGCCCTGTCGGCCCCCCGTCGCTTGCTGCCGCGCTATGCGTCTTGTGCGGCCATCTTGCCCGGTCAGGCACTGGACGCCCTTCGCCAACGCAGGCAGTGATCACTTGTATTCCAACAGCCCGCGCTTTCGCCCGATCAGGCGCCGCAGATAGAATTCCAATGCGCCCTGCGCTTCGGCGAACTTGCCCAGAACGGTGAAAAAGGCCCAAGCCCATCCGCCACGCCGCGCCAGGCGACCCACTTGCAACGGATAGACAAGCAGCCCAAGCAGCAGGGGCGCAAAGAGCAGCGCACCGGCCAACACAGCCGCAGGCAGCGCAAAGCCCCAGATCAAGGCCCGGCGCGTTTCGGCCACCCAATGCCGCTCGGGCCCCGCCCCATGCCGCGCCGCGCCCTCGGCAAAGGCAAAGCCAGCACGCCTGCTGCGTCGCCACCATTGCGAAAACCGGGTCATCGCCGCGTCATGCAGGGTCATCTCGGCATTGATCCGCCAAACTTCCCCCCCGTTGCGCCGCAGACGCAAACACAGGTCAGGCTCTTCCCCGGCAATCAGCGCGGGGTCATAGCCACCAACGGCCTGCACCGCCGCAAAGCGCATCAGGGCATCCCCGCCGCAGGCCCGCGCCTGCCCGACGGGCGTGTCCCACTCTATATCTGCCAGACGATTGTAGATCGAAAGCTCTGGCCTGCTTTCGCGTCGCCGCCCACAGACCACGACTGCCGCCGGATGCTGATCAAAGGCCATCCGGGCCGCCGCAATCCAGCCCGGCTGAACCTGACAATCGCCATCGACGAATTGCACGAAATCAGGGGGATCACCCTGCAATGCCTGCCAGCCCGCATTGCGTGCCCGCGCGGCCGTAAAGGGCATCGTCATATCCAGTGCCACCACCTGCACCCCCATGGCCTGCGCCATGGGAACCGAGCCGTCGGTTGATCCGCTATCCACATAGATGACCCGCCGCACCTGCCCCAACAGTGAGTTCAGACAGGCCTGCAATCGCGCGCCTTCATTGCGCCCGATGACCACGGCATCAACAGGAACAGGGCGGGGGCTTTCTGGCATTGGCATCCTTGCGTCACTGGCTTGGACCATAGCCACAAATGGTCGGCAGCGCCAAGCCACCAGCCCGCGCCATTCGGGGCAAACCCTTCCATTTCCGGGGTTTATCTGCTAACACTGAAAAGAATTGGGCGGGGGCCCGGCGAATCTGGCACAGGGGAAAATGGGATGTTTCCAGCCCTTTCATGCCCGAGGACCCAATGTCACTGCCTGCTGTGTAGCGGGTTTAGAAAACCGATGCAGCCCACCAAGGCTGCGCTATGCAGGAGCGTGCCATTTAATGGCCCGACACAACACACAGGCGTTGGTTCCGAAAAACGCACCAGATATGGGGTTTTTTGTGATGCCCGAGGATGATCCGTCTCACCCACGCCGTGACCGCCCCTCTGGCGTGTCGGTTTTTCGCCCCGGTCAGACCAAGGATCATGGGCCGCTGGACATCGATATTGATGTGGGTCGTGACATCTTTACCGAGTCTTTTCCCTTGGCCCTGTTCAACCCCGCGCGAGTCTGGGAATCGTTGAATGCCGTCTCGCTTGAGGCGGATATCTTGGCAAGAAACGGTCTGTTTACAAAAACGACCGAAAGCCGTGTTGGCCCGACTTTCGACATTCTGCGCACCCGCGTCGCCCAAGCCATGGCCGCCAATGGCTGGCGGCGGCTGGCCATTACCGCTCCAACCCATGGCTGCGGCAGCTCGTTCACGGCGGCCAACCTGGCGCTTGCCTTGGCCCGGCGCCCCGGCAGCCGCACCGTGCTGATCGACCTTGATCTGCGCCGCCCCAATTTGCACCGCCTGTTTGGGCTGCCCCCTACCGGGGCTTTGCGCGACTTTCTGGACGGCACACAACCGATGGAATCGCTGTTTGTGCGGATCGGCCACAGCTTGGCCCTTGGCCTGAACGCAGAGCCTGTTCCCGATGCGGGTGATGTGCTGCACGCCCCCGACACGCGTGATGCCTTGCAGGCGATGGAGGTGCAGCTTGACCCTGAACTGGTTCTTGTCGATCTGCCGCCGACATTGGTGGGGGATGATGTGATCGCCATGGCTGACAAGGTGGATGCCGTTCTTCTGGTTGCCGATGCCACCAAGACGACAGCCAAAGACATTCGTGCCTGCGAACAGATGTTTGCCGGCAAGGTGCCGCTTTTGGGTGTTGTGTTGAACCAGGCACAGGACACGGGCTTGGGCAATTTGCGCTACGGGAAAAGATAAAATGGGACCCATTCAAACCCTCGAAGATCTGATCGGCCTGATCAGGCGTCGTTGGGCGCTGATTGCCCTTGTCACCATTCTGGGCACCCTGCTGGGGGCCTGGTATGCCAAATCCCGGCCCGATACCTTTGAAACAGCGGCCGTTTTGCAGGTGGAACAGGCATCGGTCGCCAATCTGGGCGAGGGACAGACGGCCAACCCGTTGCAAGTGCTGCAAAACATCGAGCAACGCCTGACCACGCGCGAAAATCTGCTGGAACTGATCAACCGCCATCAACTGTTTGCCGACGCGCCCGGCCTTACAACCGAAGAACGGGTGGCCGCGATGCGGGCGTCGATCCGGTTTCAAAGCGTGTCGAATGCCACGGGCGGGGGGCTTTCGGCGATTATCGTTTCGGCACAGGCAGGAACGGCCGAAAACGCAGCCAGGATCGCCAACGATCTGGCGCAAAGTGTGCTTGATCTGGGACGAGAGGGCAAACAAGCCGTCGCCGACGCCAATTTCAGTTTCTTCACCGCAGAAGAGGCCCGCGTCTGGCAAGAGCTTTCGGCACTAGAGGCCGAGATCGCCACCTATCGCGAAGCCAACCGCAATGCGCTGCCCTCGGTGCGCGAGGCGCGGCAGAACGAACTGGCGCAATTGGACATCGGCCTGCGCGAACTGGATCAGGAAATCGCAGGGCTGCAAATCGAGCAAGACCGGATCGCAGCGGCCCAGACACAGCGCGCCACAGATCGCCGCAGGCTGGAAGAAATCAGCCAAAGGCTGGCCGTCCTTGCCGCGCAGCGTGACCCCATCCTTGCGCGCAAGGCCAGCCTTGACGTGTCGCTGTCTAATGTGGCCGAGGTCGAGCGCGCCCTTGCCACCTATGACCGGCAACAACGCCAGTTGCAGGAACAATACACCGTGGTGGCGCAAAGACTGGCCGAGGCCGAAACCACCCGTCGGCTGGCCGAAAACCAGCAATCTGATCGCTTTACCCTGCTAGAGCGCGCCATCACACCAGATTATCCCATCGGATCCGGCGGCAAGAAAATTGCAATCGCAGGGGCGATTGGCAGCCTGGGTCTGGCACTGGTCGTGGCATTCATGCTGGATCTGATGCACCCCGCCATCCGCACCAGCAGCCAGATGGAGCGAGAGTTGAACATCCGCCCCATCGTTGCGATCCCGGCGCTGCGCCAAAAGGATCGGGCCAAAAAGATGCGCAAGATGATTCACACCCTGATCGAGAGTGAAGCAGGCCGCCTGCGCACGGGCGGGATGCCCGGAAATGCAACGATCTTGGCAGGGGTCAGCCTGCTGTTGGTCGTGATGCTGTCCTTGGCCTGACCTCTGCGGTCACGAAATGCACAAGGCCCGCCCTGTATGGGGCGGGCCTTTGCGTTGTCATGGCGGGTGTCTTGGGCCCCTAGCAGCCCGTTCCGTTCATCACCACACTGATCGTGCGCCACAAAATCCGCAGGTCGGTTGCCAAGGCTACGCTGTCTTCATAAACGGCATCATACTCGGCACGCGCCTGAAACGTGGTGCGATTGCGCCCGGCCGTTTGCCAATAGCCCGTGATACCAGGGCGCAACAGGTAATAGGCCGTGCCCGGATACATGTCTTTCTGCTCGACCATCATCGGGCGCGGGCCGACCAAACTCATATCGCCAATCAGCACATTCCAAAGCTGCGGGATCTCATCCAGCGACGACCGCCGCAGGAACTGGCCCAGCTTGGTGATGCGGGGATCATTGCGCAGCTTTTGCGTCGATTCCCATTCGGCCTTGGCCGCGGGGTCATTGGCCAACAGGAATTGCATCTGCGCATCGGCATCGCGGACCATCGACCGCAATTTCCACATGCGAAAGACACGCCCCCCCTTGCCGATACGGTTTTGCGTATAAAACGGGCTGCCCCCGTCACGGGCCACGCTGACAGCCAAGACAGCAACCACCGGCACGATAACCGGCGCGGCAAGTAAGACGGCCGTCACATCGAACACGCGCTTGAAAACCTCTCGATACAGCCCAAAAGGCCGATGCGAGCCAACAAGCTTGCCCGATGTAATCAATGATTTAGACGCCACCGGCGTCGCCGATCGGGTCGGGATTTCTGGAAAACTGATACTCATGACAAAGCACCGCCCGTCATCATCAGTCGCCTGGCCATAAACAATGACCGAACCTCTAACCCTGTGGCAGTCTCGTCTGTCCGGGCATTTCGGCCCGGAACAAGCAGCCTTGTGAACAACATCTTAGCACTCGGATCAAGCGCCCCCAGTTACCGAGTTTACCCAATCTTCAGCATGTTTGACGACAGGGCATCGGCACCATTTCGCCAATTATTTGCCCCACCGGCACCATTTCTCTGCCCAATGTCTGCCATACGGTTGCCGCAGTCTCGCAATCTCAATCATGGGTTGTTTCTTGCGCCCACGACCAAAGGAAACAGCAGGGTTGGCGAATCATACGCCTGGCTCGGCTTGCTGAAAAAAGGCCAGATCCCTCATTCAGGTGACGTCGGCTTTTCGCCCGTTATCGCCCCGCGATTGATGCAGGTATGGAAACAATCATTCCGACAATTTCAGGCGACCCGGCACTTTCCATGACAAAAGACAAAGTGCTGAAATGCCGAAGAAAACATAGAAAAGAAATGCCAGGACGACCCCGCCCCCCATGGCAAGAACGAGGACCGAGCCGCACAGGCCCATCACGACCGCCAATCCTACAATTCCCAACATGCACTCGGAACGCATCAGGACTGCCCACCGTTAAACGCCAGCTTACCAAAATCGTACGTTAACTATATTCACGACGATCCAGCCTTGCAAAGCCTGCGGTTCCGACCACAACGCGCGCATTGCCCTTGCATCCGGTGGGGTAAGGCCTGATCCTTGGCAAATGCTTGCCCAGCACCCAGGCACGAGGCCCATTGTTGAAGATTGCTTACCTTGTAAACACCTATCCCCGCGGGTCGCAGACCTTTATCCGGCGCGAAATTCATGCGCTTGAACGGATGGGCTGGCATGTGCATCGCTTTGCCCTGCGCTCAGATCGGGCTGCACTGGTTGACCCCGCCGATATTGCCGAAGATGGCCGCACCGAACATATCCTGGACAAGGGACTGCGCCACCTGTTGCCCACGGCGTTGAACTGGTGCGCCAGACACCCACGCGGCACTTGGGCGGCGCTGCGGTTGGCCGTTGCTTGCGGGCGTCGTGGCGCCGGCGACACGCCGGGCACCGGGGGTATCCTGCGGCATCTGATCTATCTGGCCGAAGCCGCCTATTTCGCCCGCCGCTGCAATGACCTGCGCCTGACCCATGCGCATGTGCATTTCGGCACCAATGGCACCACCGTTGCCATGCTGGCCGCACAGATGGGGGGGCCGGGATATTCCTTTACCGTCCACGGCCCCGAAGAATTTGACGCCCCCCGCGCGCTTTCACTTGGCGAAAAGGCCGACCGCGCCCGCTTTGTCGTGGCCATTTCAAGTTTTGGGCGCAGTCAGTTGTGTCGGTGGGCGGCGCTTGACACCTGGCCCCATCTGAATGTGGTCCATTGCGGGATCGAGCCTTGGCGCTTTCCCACCCCCATCCCCCTGCCGCAGGGGGGGCCGCATCTGGTGGCCATCGGGCGCCTGGCCGAGCAAAAGGGCTTTGGCCTGCTGATCGAAGCCATTGCAAAGGCCGCCCCCGATCTGCCCGACCTGCGCCTGACGATCGTGGGCGATGGCGAGATGCGACCGCAGATCGAAGCACAGATTGCGGCGCTAAAGCTGGGGCGCCATATTCACTTGGCGGGCTGGCTGGATGAGGCCCGCGTGCATCAGGCCCTGAACAGCGCCACCGCCCTTATCCTGCCCAGTTTTGCCGAAGGATTGCCGATGGTGCTGATGGAGGCGATGGCGGCCGGCCGGCCCGTCATTGCCACGTCAATCGCTGGCATTCCCGAACTGGTGACGCCCGATTGCGGCTGGCTGGTGCCGGCAGGCGATGCAGCCAGTCTGGCCGAGGCGATCTGCCATCTGGCGGAAACCCCGTTTGACAGGCTGACGATCATGGGGCAAAGCGCCCGCAACCGGGCCTTTGCCCGCCACAACATCGAAACCGAGGCTGAAAAGCTGACGCTGCTGATCGCTCGCAAAGGCACGCCTGAATGACCGCCCCCTTTGTTCTGGCCTGCGCCAGCAATTCCGACAGCATCCTTGGCGGCAATCTGGCAGCCTCGCCTGCTGTGTCGCAGGGCATCCCCCTGCATGTCGAACGCGGCGCCCCCTCGGCCAGTATCGCCTATAATCGCGCCTTGGATGCCACACAGGCCGAAATCGTGGTCTTTGCCCACCATGATGTCTATCTGCCCAAGGGCTGGGATGCGCTGTTGATGGCCCGATTGGCAAGATTGACGGCCCAACACCCCGACTGGGCCCTGGCCGGGGCTTACGGCGTGGCCGCCGATTATCGGCAATTTGGTCCGGTCTGGACCTCTAGTCTTGGGCAGATCATCGGCCGCGTGCCCTTGCAGCCCGAACCGGTGCACAGCTTTGATGAAATGCTGATCGTCTTGCGCCGGTCATCAGGCATTCGGTTTGATGACAGCCAACCCGGTTGGCATATGTATGGCACCGACATCGTCTGCACTGCACGCGCTGCGGGGCGTGCGGCCTATGCCATCGGCCTGCCCTGCATTCACAACGATCGCTTTCACGGCACACTTGGCCCTGATTTCACCGAAAGCTATCGCTGGATGCAACGCAAATGGCCGCAGATGCTGCCCCTGCAAACGCCGGTGACCAAGATCAGCCGTTCGGGGCTGCACTTGCTGCGCGAACGCTGGAACATGCGCAACTCGCACCGGTTTCGGGTGGCCGATGCCGTTGATACCGGCACGCCCCCGGCAGAACTGGCCGCGCTGTGTGGCTGGTCAGACTTGACGCCCGCTGTCACAGCGCCCTGATCGCCCCGGACACCGCCTGGGCCAATGCGGCATGGGCCTCGGCTTCGAAATGCACCCCATCTACCGGGCTGACGCTGATCACCACGCCCGCATCCAGAAAACCGATGCCACGGGTGGCGGCGAAATCGCGATACAGCGGCGCCAAGGCCTGGCTGCGCGCAGCGGCACCATAGAACTCGCCTTGCAACGGCCCCACTTCCTGAACCGGCGGCGGGCAGATCAGCAAGATCCGAAAGCCGCCGTGGCGCTGCTGCATATCGATCGATTGTGCAACATCCACCAGCCCGGCCACCCCAGCCAACACCATCTGGGCCGTGCTGGCAAACCGCGCCTTGACGTCATTGGTGCCCAACATGATCGTCAGCACATCAATCGGGCCGTGGCTTTGCAAGGCAATGCGCAGCCCTTGCCGCCCGTTCATATGGTCACCCATCACCGGATCATCAAAGGCCGCCGTCCGGCCCGGCAATCCCTCTTCCGCCAGTTCCCACTCTGGCCCCAAGGCACGCAGGCAAAGCTGTGGCCAGCGAATTTGCGCGCCATAGCGGTGGTAATCGCCCCGCACAACGATCGGCGGGGTGCCGTGGGTGTTGCTGTCACCGAATGTCAGAAGAAAGGGCATGATCACCTCTGTCTGTGCTGGCGCCACGCTAGGCCGGCCAGGGCCCGGGTTGCAATGCCCCCCTTGGACTCTGGCGCACCAAAGCGCATATATGACCAAACCATCCGCCTGATGAGGGATCAGATGCTTACCCTGAACGATACCACCGCCAAAGCCCCCGCCGCCAAAGACCTGATCAAGGACAGCTCTGAAGCGACCTTTATGAAAGACGTGATCGAGGCGAGCCGTGACGTGCCCGTGATCGTCGATTTCTGGGCACCCTGGTGCGGCCCGTGCAAACAGCTTGGTCCCGCGCTTGAGGCTGCGGTCACGGCTGAAAAGGGCCGTGTGCGCATGGTCAAGGTGAATGTCGATGAAAACCAGATGATCGCCAGCCAACTGCGCATCCAGTCGATTCCCACTGTCTTTGCCTTCTGGCAAGGACAGCCGGTTGATGGCTTTCAGGGCGCGCTGCCGGGATCAGAGATCAAGAAATTCATCGATCGCGTTGCCGCACTTGGCGGGGACGGCGGTCTGGGCGAAGCCCTTGAGGCCGCCGAGCAGATGCTGGAGGAAGGTGCCGCCGCAGATGCCGCAGAAACCTTTGCCGCGATCCTAGAGGAAGAGCCAGAGAATGCGGCCGCATATGGCGGGCTGATTCGTGCCCATCTGGCGCTTGGGGATCAGGACAAGGCCCTTGCCCTGCTGGATGCCGTGCCGCCCAGCATGACCGCCGCCAAAGAGATCGAGGCCGTGCGCGCCCAGATCGAATTGGCCAAACAGGCCGCCAAAGCTGGCCCGCTGGCCGAGCTTGAGGCCGCCGTGGCCGCCGACCCCATGAACCACCAGGCCCGCTTTGATCTGGCGGCTGCCCTGCTGGCGGCCAAGAAAACCGAAGAGGCCGTGGATCAGTTGCTGGAACTGTTCCGTCGTGACCGCGAATGGAATGACGGGGCTGCCAAAACCCAACTTTTCACCATCTTCGACGCCCTGCCCGCCAAAGACCCGATCGTTCTCAAGGGGCGGCGCAAACTGTCGTCGATGATATTTGTCTAAGCGCGGCCACGAGCTATGTCACTGGGCATCATGATCAGTCAAAAAGACCTGCCCGAAACCATCCCCGTCTTCCCCCTGCCCGGCGCGCTGATGCTGCCCCGGGCAAGGCTGCCCCTGCATATCTTTGAACCACGCTATCTGGCGATGATCGAAGATTGCATGAAGACGAAAACCCGCCTGATCGGCATGGTGCAGCCGCGCGAAACACCCGGCGGTGAAAAACGCTTGCACAGCATCGGCTGTGCGGGTCGATTGACCGGCTTTTCCGAAACCGAGGATGGTCGCTATATGATCACCCTGACCGGAACCAGCCGCTTTCGCATCCGCGAGGAAGTGCAGGGTTTCAGCCCCTATCGGCGCTGCACCGTTGATTGGGCAGGCTTTGGCCGCGACATTTCCACGACCGAAGAAACTGATGCCGGCTTTGACCGTGACGCCTTTCTGGGGCTTTTGGGGCGCTATCTGGCAGCGATGAAGTTGTCCACCGACTGGGGCAATCTGCGCGAGGCTGATACGGAACTGCTGATCAACTCGCTGTCAATGCTGTGCCCCTTTACCCCCGAAGACAAACAAGCCCTGCTTGAGGCCCCGTCGCTGTCAACCCGGCGCGAAACACTTGTCACCCTGATCGAATTCGCCCTGCGCGGCGGGTCGGGCGAAGAGGTAATACAATGACAGCCACCCCCTCCGAAGGCACCACCTTTGACCCACGCATGCTGGAAAGCCTGGTTTGCCCGGTCACCCATGCCGTGCTGACCTTTGATCGCGACCGTCAGGAACTGGTGTCCAAGGCCGCGCATCTGGCCTTTCCCATCCGGGGCGGTATTCCGGTCATGCTGGTGTCCGAAGCGCGCAAGATAGACTAAGGCAGCGCGGCCTGGACCGTCGCCAAAAGCGCCTCAACCCGTGCCGCCAGAATTGCAATGCCGGTGGCGTCCAAGCGGTCGGCCTGCACTTCGGTAACGGGCACCTCTATTCTGGCCCGATGCTTGGCATAGCGCGGGTCATAATGGTTATCCATCAACTGCTCGGCCAACTCGGCAAAGCGCCCTGTGGCCGCCATGGCCTGCCATTCGGCCACGCGTTTGGCGGGATGGGCATGGCGCAACTGCTGCAACACCTCGGACAGTCGGGCCTGATCTGCCACCATATCGGCATAGGCCCGGATCAGATACTCGGCCCGCGCCGCCAACGGCACCGACAATGCCACGCGCGGCGCCTGTGTCATCGCTTTCCACAGGCGCGGTGGCACGCGGCACTCACCCACTTTGGAACTTTCGGCCTCGACCACCACGGGGCGCGCCGGATCAAGCCGGGAAAGGGCCATGGCCAACCGGCCCTCAAATGCCTTTTGGCTGGGCTGTGGCCCCATGGCGCCGAACAATGATCCGCGATGATTGGCCATCGCCTCCAGATCGATCACCTGCACGCCGCGCGCGGCAAGGGCCTGCAACACTTCGGTCTTCGCCGAACCGGTGTTGCCATCCAACACGATCACCCGGCTGGCAACCGGCTGGTCATAAACCGCCTGCACCACCAACCCACGCCACGCCTTGTAGCCCCCCTTGACCAACTCGACCCGCCACCCGATCTGCGACAGGATCGAGGCGAAAGACCCCGACCGCTGCCCCCCGCGCCAGCAATAGACCAAAGGCCGCCATCCCCCCGGCCGGTCGGCCAAGGGCCCGCGCAAATGCAGCGAGGCATTTTTGGCCACCAGCGCCGCGCCGATCTTGCGGGCATCAAAGGGCGACACCTGCTTGTAGATCGTGCCCACCTGCGCGCGCTCGGCATCATCCAGAACTGGCAGGTTGATCGCGCCCGGCAGATGGTCTTCGGCATATTCGGCGGGGGCGCGCACGTCGATGATATCATCAAAGCGATGCCCCCCAAGATCGGCCAGCGAGGTCAGCTCTAACGCCATCAGAGCCCCGTTTCCAGGCGGGCCAAAAGGGCGGCAAGCATTGCCTCGCACCGCGCCATCTGTTCTTGCGATACATATTCATCGGGCTTGTGCCCTTGCGCCATGCTGCCCGGCCCACAGATCACCGTCGGAATACCCAACCGCTGCGAAAACAGCCCGCCTTCGGTGCCATAAGCCACCTTGATCGTTCCATTGGCCCCCGTCAGCCCCTTGACGAAATTCACCACCCCCGCATCCGACGGCGTGCCAAGGCCGGGGTAATCCCACAGCCGATCGACCCGGATCGACGCTTCGGGGAAGTCCGCGCGCAGGGGGGCCACAATCGCCTCGGCGGCGTCGCGCAGGCGCGCAATCAGCACCTCGGGGTCATCTTCGGCCAGCGAGCGTATCTCGAAATCCACCACCGCCTGATTGGGCACGATGTTCACCTGCACCCCACCCCGCATTACCCCGGCATGCACCGTGGTATAGGGCACGTCGTAATCACCATCGCGCAGCCCCTGCGCCGCAATCTGGCCCTGCACATCGCGGATCGCCCGGATGAAATCGGCCGCAAGATGCAGCGCATTCAGCGCCAGCGGGGCAAGGGCCGAATGTCCCTCGCGGCCCGTGCAAGTGGCGCGCAAGGCCACCTTGCCCTTGTGCCCGGTGGCAACAGCCATACTGGTCGGCTCGCCCACGATGCACATCGCCGGCCGCTGTGGCGCGCCCTCTAACATCTCGATCAGCGAGCGGACACCAAGGCAGCCCACCTCTTCGTCATAAGACAACGCCAGATGAAGCGGCGTTTTCAGATCACGCCCTGCCGCTGCAATCGTCGCTGCAATCGCCGCCGCGCAAAACCCCTTCATGTCGGTCGTGCCGCGCCCGTAATAGCGCCCGTCCCGTTCGGTCAGGGCAAAGGGCGGCACCGTCCAGTCCTGCCCATCAACCGGCACCACATCAATATGACCCGACAGCATCACCCCACCGCGATCTTGTGGGCCAACTGTCGCGTAAAGATTGGCCTTGGCCCCTGTGGCATCAGGGATCAGCACCGCCTGCACCCCAGACTCGGCCAGCAGATCGCGCACCCATTCCATCAACGCCATATTGGGGTTGGAACTGACCGAGTTGAACCCGACCAACCGTTCCAGAATGCTGCGCATATCCATCTTGGGCCACCTTTCCTTGCGCCGCACCAAACCTGATTTTCCCCGACAGTGCAAACGGCCAAGATGGCGCGGTCTGGCCTGTGATGACAGCATTCGTCATCCGATGCCCGCTTTTCATCGGGGCCAACAGATGCCAATCTGCTGCCCATGCTGACCATAGCCCCTTTTACACAGAGCTGTCCCATGCCCCGCATCCTTGGCCTTGCACTGTTGTCCTTTGCCACCCTTGCCCAACCGGCCCTGTCGCAGACGGCGGAACCGAATATCATGGCCGCCCAGACCACGGCCCCGGGTGGGGCACGGATTTTTGCCATGGCGCAAGATCTGTATCTGCTGGGGGTGGCCAACAAGGATGCACTGACCGTGCTGACTGCCGCCCGCCTGGCAGGCTCGGTGGCCTTGCAGGATGGGGCCGAGGTGAAAAAGGAAACCCGCGGCACCGCTGTGGCCGGATCATACGATGACGACAGTGATGGCCCCGTTACCGTACCGCAAATGTTGGACATGGCCAAGGAACTGGCAGGCGAAGATGATCTGATCCTGTCGCTGATCGACGATGCCGAGGTCGAGGGCGCGCGGGGGCGCGTTGGTGGCGCCATTCAGCGCCTGTCGGGCTTGCACGGTGGCCTGACCGATGTCTGGGAAGTGCCGTTTTATGGGGCATCGCAATCCGAAGTCGCGATCATCGGCAATGGCGACACCAATCTTGACGTCTTGATCACCGATGCCAACGGCAACACAGTTTGCGTTGACGTGTCGGCATCCGACAAGATGATGTGTGATTTCGTTCCGGCCGAAAACGGCTATTTCTATGTCACCGTCCAGAACAAGGGCGAAAGCAAGAACAGCTATTATCTGCTGACGAACTGACGTTCAGCCCGCCTGCCCCTTGGGGCAGCTCAGGCGGCCCCGCATTTCGCCACTGTCACCCTGCAACGACGATTCAACCAGCTTGCACCCCGTGACATCGGGGATCAAGGCGATCATCGTGGCGCGAATGGCCTCATGCTCTCCGCGGCGGGCGTAGCCAAGGCGGATCACCTCTACCCGCTCCTCCTTTTGAAAGACCGTATAGGCGCGCCCGTCGCGCATTACATCTGTGCGTGTTGCGCCCAGAAACTGCGGTGCCGGTTGGGCACCGCAGCCAAGCAACACTAAACAAAGGGCCAAAGCAACATACCGCATGGACACCACGGTGCGCTGCAATGGTTAAGGCGGGGTTAACGCCGGCCCCACGCTGGCAGATGATCCCTTGGCCCGCATCCTTTAGGCTTGGCAACCTGCCCTGCTGCCCAAGACCGCACGACATAAAAAACCCGCCCTTTATGGGCGGGTCTGGTTCGCTGTCACAAAGGCCTTGCCCACCAACACAACCCTGGCCACGCCAAGGGGGCGCTGTTGGCAAGTGATCCCTTAGTTCTGGCCGATGGTCTGTTCCAGCCAAGGCAGGAAGTTCGACACACGGGTATAGGCCGAGAACAGGGCGCTTTCTTCGCAGCCTTCACCATTCGAGGCCGCAAGCCCCCAAGACACAACGCCCGCCTGAATATAGCTGCCATCGGTCAACGGAACCACCAGCGGCCCGCCCGAGTCACCCGAACAGGCTGTCTTGCCACCCTCATAGGTGCCCGAGCACAGCATGTTGCCGCTCATCGGGATCGGCGCTTTCGACACCAGTTGATCCCACAGCGCATAGGCATCGTCTTCCTTGATGCCAAAGGCATTGACCGCATAGCCAAAACCCTTGACGGCCTCATCCGCGCGGGCCTCTAGCATGGCCTGATTGCACAGCTCTCGGTCCAGCATCTGGATTTCGGCCTGACGCAGGGTTTCGGGGCGCCCACCACCATCGGTCAGGCCCCATCCGGTGACGATGGTCGTTACGCCGGGCTGATCCAGCATGTCGCCAAATTCGGCATCCGGCACCTTGATCGTCGAATAGCGGGCGTTGGGGGCGCGGGCCAGTTTGATCAGCGCAATGTCGTGGTCAAACTCCCACCCCACATAGTTCGGGTGGCGGATGATCTTTTCAACCGGCACCAGATCACCCTGACCGGGGGCCAGCACGTTCGACCCCACCTGAATGCTGATCGCCTGGGCCGGGATATCGCCCCAATTTCCGTCCTTGTCCGACATATGCACGCAATGCGCCGCTGTCAGAACCCAGCGGTCCAAAATCATCGAGCCGCCGCAGAACTGCCCCTCGGGCGATTGGGGGGCACCGTTGATCATCAGCGCCACCTGCCAGGGCCAGGCCCCGTCAGCAGCCTCCTGGCCCCCGATCACCTTGCCACCGCCCGCTTCGGCCGCAGCCGATTTCATATGTTCGGCCTTTTTACCCGATTGGGCATAGGCAAAGGGTGAGGTGTTCATCCCCGGTCCGAAATCCGGTTGATCTTGTGCCACGGCCACACTGGCCAGAAACGGCAAAGTCATGCAGGCAAAATAGGTCTTCATCTCAGTCTCCCTATGCACTTTGGCATGTCAACGTCATCAGTTCTCGGGCCTGATCCGAACCGTTTTTCGGATCAGGTTAAACGGTGTTGGCTTGGGCGCAAAGCCCCTTGTGCCCTCCCCATCATCGGCCAGCTGGCGATCCATCCACTGCATCAGCGGCGCACCAGCCCCGGTCGCAACCGCACGGGTGGCGGTTGGCGTGGCCAATTGCGTCAGATCGGTGCGTGGCCCGTCTTCGGTGGCTGGAACCGCCAGCACCCACAGTTCCTCGATCGCGGGCGGGCTGTCGGGTGCGATCTGCAACCCGGTGCGCAGTGTTTCACCATGGGCCAGCCGGTTCGACAGGCCCCGGCTGGGCCAGATCGCCTGCACCGTATAATCGCCCGCCAGATACAGCACAGACACATCCTGATCCTTGCCCGAGGTGTTCTTCACCTCCAGCCACAACTGGTCACAGCGCGCGGCATCACCTTCAAAAGCCACGGCAGGGCCGGCGGTGCTGCAATCTTCTTCCACCAAATCGGCGGGGCGTTTTTCCAACGCCACCTCCAGCACGGGTCGCGCAGTCAGCGTGCGCGCCTTACCCCCGCCGGCCAGCAAAAGCTGCCGCAGTCGCAGACCATAGCCCACCTGCGCCAGAACCCGCGCCACGGCCTCGGCCTCTGTCTCGCCCGGTTCGGGGCGGATGCGCGGGCTGGACCCAGGGCCTTCGGGGTCAAGCACTGCGTCGGGGCCTGCCAGGGCCACCCCGCCGTCGGCCAGGATCGGCACCAGATCGGGCTGCGCCACGGGCGGCGGCAATGCCGCCAGCCAGAGCGCATAGTCAAAACCATCGTCGGCCTGTGCCCGCAAAGGCGTGCCAAGTTGCAGCGGCAAGGGCGGGGCGGGCACCGCAAGTTCGGCCCAGGCGGCACCTTCGGGCAGTGCCTCCACCTCGGCCACACGCGCCTCGGCCCGTGTCACGATGGCAGTGCCCAGAGCCTCTCCGCCCGCGGCATCGGCGTAAAACGCCAGTTCGGCCCCCACCGCCACACCCGCCAGAAACCCGGCCTGCACCTTGCCAGACTGAACGGCCATCCGCGCCGCCAACTGGCCCTCACCAAACACCGGGGCCGACAGCATCGGCCCCTCGGCCTCGGGCTGCTGGCGCGTGGCCCCTTGGGCCATCCGATCCGTCACCGCTGCCAGAACCTGAGCCCAACTGGCCTCTGGCACCTCGCGCAACACTTCGGTCAGGCGCAGGGTAAATTCGCCATGCCAGACTGCCCCATCGGCACTGGGGTATTCAAACGACCGCTGATCTGACTGGCTGGAATAAAGGAACACAAATTCCCCCTCCATCGGTTCGGCCATACCTGCGGGCGCGTCGCTGATATCTTCTTCGGGCAGACCCAAAGCCGTTGGCGGCACCCAGCGGGCCACACCCGCCCCGCCGACAGCGCGAAAACCGGTGGCGGAATGGCACGCATCAATGATCCCCACCACCTTGACGCCGCGCGCCAGCATCGGCTGCGCCCAGGCGGCCAATTCATCGTCGATCAGCGCATTCTGAACCGCGCCCACCTGCCCTTTCCAGGCATCGGCATCGGCGGGCAGCAAGATCTCGTCATAGCCACCCCCTTCATCGCCATTGGCATCCGGCGCCTGCGACCCGTGGCCCGAGAAGTAGAACACCACCGTATCTCCGGGTTGGCTGGCCGCCGAAACAGCCTTTAGTGCTGCCAGAATATCGGCCCGCACCGGTGCCGCCTGCACCACGCCAGCGGGCAGTGCCGCGCCACTGGTCAGGGCCGTGATCGCAGTTGCAGGCACACCCCGCGCCATCAGCGTTTCAGCCATCAGCACCACATCGGCTGGCGGCCCCTGCAAATCGGCATCCAGATGCAGATAGTCGCCCACCCCCACCAGAACCGCCCGCACCTGACCGGCGCCGGTCTCTGCCCGCACCATCGGTGCGGACAGAGCCAAAGGCACTGCGATCATGGATACAAGAAAGGTTCTGGTCATGCGCCCAACATACCCCACCTGCCCCATCACTCAAGCATCCTCTTGATCATGAACGTATTTGTCACAAAGCTATTGGCCCACTGGCAGGATGCGCCGGCCACCGGCCGCAACGCCTGCTGCAATTCGGTTTTCCACCGCATTCCCGGACAGCGAGGCCAGAAAACCGTTGAATTCCGGTGTCATCCGTGTGGCCAGCCGCCCGGCCTCGATCACCTGATCAACCTGATCGGGGGGCAGGCGCAACCGGGTGGGAATGGTGTTCAGTTCCGCCCGCATGGTGCGTGGCAATGCTTCAAAGCTGGCTTGGCCGACAAACAGCTTGACGTCCTGGCAATCCCAGCCCGTGGTTGATCCGCGCAGCCGCCGCACCTCGGCCATCGGCAGGCTGCAACGCCACTCGACCAGTTCTTCTTGCCAGTCCCGCAACTCTCCCTTCATCGCATCATAGCCAGATCGCGTGGCCGCACTCATGCTGGCAGTGGCAATCGACATGCCCAGCCCCAGCCCCCCCGGACCCGGCACTTTCTGTGTCCAGCTATAGTCCTTTTCCACCCCGGCATTGGCCACCAGAAACAGCATCCGCGTCATCCTGACGGCCTCTTGCGGGGTCATCGGCGCATAGGGGGCCTGGGCCCGCGCCCGCTCGACCGCCAGACCTGTGGTTCCGAAATTGTCGGTGATGCCGCCATCCAGCAGCTTGACGAATTTCACCTCGTCCGGGTTTGCATAGCTTTCCAAGGCCCGCGCCTGCGCCTTCATCGCGCTGGTGGCCTCGGGGTTGTTGCGCGCCGCCGTCAGCCAATCCGGCTCGCGGTAGTCACATTTGCCCTGATGCGCCTCTAGCACGATGGGCGTGAACACCAGCGGAAAGGCCGCCGACGCGGCCACCGCCTCGCTGATCGGCACCTGCGACAGGTCGGAACACAGGGCATCAAAGGTTTCGGGTGAAAACAGAAACGGCGTGTTGTTCGCCATGTCGGTCGCGTTGATCCAGGTCTTGATCTGTGACCGCGCCCGCAAATCGCCAAAGGTGGCCTTGCGGAACAGCACTTCATCCAGATAGCGGGCAAAGGTCGTCCGCCCATTCGCGCCACCTGCCAAACCCTTGACCAAGGTCAGCGGGTTCAAGGGCGAGTTGGCCATGTATTTCTCGGCATTGGTCAGCAGATAGCGTTCGCGATAACCCACCAGCCCCGCCGGGCCGTACAGCCCGAATTGCGCTGCAGTGACAGATCCGCCCGACACACCCGACACCAGCCGCACATGATCCAACACCCCATTCGGCGTGCCGGTCACAACGCCTTGGGCGCGCAATTCTTCAAGCATGCCATAGGCAAAGGCCGAGGCGCGCATCCCGCCACCCGAAAAAGCCAGACCCACATAAAGCTCACCGGGTTGCACCGTGCTTTGATCAACGAGGGCAAGGTTTTCGCCGTCAAGCGGTGGGTTGATCGGGCGGTTCCACGCGGCACAGCCCACCATCAGGCAAAAGGCGAACAGGGCGGTCAGACGCATGGGAATCGGCTTTTCTGGTTACAAAGTAGCCGCCACCTTAGGCCAGCCGACCTCAATCGCAAAACCTTTCTCCCGTTGGGGTAAGGTCAGCTTGGCACCGTGCCGCGTTGCAATCGCCCGCACCAGCGCAAGACCAAGGCCATGGCCCGGCAAGGCGCGATCCCTCTCGCCTCGGGCAAAACGATCAAACACCGTCTCGCGCAGATCGGCGGGCAGGCCGGGGCCGGTATCGGCCAGCGTCATCACCTGCCGGTCGCCAACCTCTGCCAACGTCAGGGTCAGGCTGTCGCCCGCGCGGCAATATTTCACCGCATTGTCGAGCAGGTTCGCCACCATCTGCGAAATCAGCGTGCGGTCGCCCAAAACCCGCAGCCCATCTGGCACCGCGATCTGCGTGACCAACCCCTTGTCTTCGGCCAAGGGCTCATACAACTCCCACAGCTCTACCAGCAGCGCCGACAGATCCACCGGGCGCAAGCCACCCCCCGGCCCACCTGCGACGACAGCATCTGCTTCGGCCCGGCTGATATCCAACAGGGCATCAAAGACCCGAACAGTCTGGCGCATTTCGGCGCGCAGATCATCGGTCACGGCATCCTGCCCCTCGATCCGGCCCAGCTTTTGCAGCATCCGGTTCAGGGGGGTGCGCAGTTCATGCGCGATCGTATCAGACAGCCGATGCGTCTCACGGTTCAGCGCCTCGATCTTGTCCAGCATCTCATGCACATGGGCCTCTAGTTGGCCAAATTCATCTGCCGAACGCAGGCCGGGCAACCGCGCCGACAGATCGCCTGCGGCCACGCGGTCGGCCAGCACGTTCACGCGCCCTATGCGCGCCATCACGCGCCCCGCCATGACCCAGCCCACCAAGGCCCCGGCCGCCAACATGGCAAATCCCAAGGCAACGATGCCCCGCCGCAGCGCCGACAGCGTGTCGAGAACCGGCCCCAGATCACGGGCCACCAGCAAGGGAAACCCCCCCGGCAAGACGCGCCCCACGCCCAACCAGTCTTGCCCCCCCGCAGCAAACCGCACCGCCCCGTCCGGGCCGAAACCAGCCCCTTCGGGCACCACCGCCACGGGCCAGTCGGCATGCGTGCCCGCCAGAACCGTGCCGTCACGATTCATCAGCATCAGCATTTCGCCAGACGCGCCTGATGCGGCCCGGAACTCGATCGCCTGACGCAGCGCGATGATCCGGCGTTGTTCATAAAGGGTGGCAAAGCCATCCAGATCGGCGGCCAACAGGCGCCCGGCCTCATCCATCAGACGGGCTTCGACCAACCGGTATTGCAGCGCCATCCCGGCCAGCGACAAAAGCGTAACCGCAACGGCCACCACCGCCGCAAGCCGCAACGTGGCCGCCGGCACCACCCTCACCCGCTGACCTCGGCCCCCAGGGGATCGAACACATAGCCCTCTCCGCGCGCTGTCTGAATGGCGGCGCAGCCTGCGCCCTCCAGCTTGCGGCGCAACCGCCCGACATGCACATCAACCACATTGGTGCCGGGGTCGAAGTGCAGCTTCCAGACCTGTTCCAGCAGCTGCATCCGCGTCACAATCTGCCCGGCGTTTCGGGCAAAAAAGGTGATCAGTTCAAACTCCTTTGGGCTGACGGGCACATGCGCACGTTTCACATAAACCGTCCGGGCCTTCATCCGGATTTCCAGATCTCCAAAGGCCAGCAGGTCATTGTCCAATACCTCAATACTGGCCCGCCGCAGCAGCGCCCGCAACCGCGCCCGCAATTCATCTGGCTCAAAGGGTTTGGGCAGGTAGTCATCGGCCCCTTTCTCCAACCCCTCTACCCGGTTCGCCGCCCGTCCCAAGGCCGACAGCACAAGGATCATCGCCCGGCTGCCCCCTGCCCGCATCCGCGCCATGGCATCGACACCATCACCGCCCGGCAACATGCGGTCCAGCACGATGACCTTGAAATCCATTTGGATCGCTGCGGAAACCCCTGCCTCGAGCGTGATTTGGGTGACAGGTTCCAGCCCCAACCCCCGCACACATTCGGCCACAGCCTCTGCGGTTACCGGGTCATCCTCGATGATCAGAATACGGTCCATCTCCATCCCCTCAGTTCAGAACACGACCACAGCCGGGTCAAGCACATTCGCATCACCCACAGGTCGCAAACCGGCGGCTGTGTTCCAAGGATCAAGCACCACATGCCGCGTGCGGCCATTGCGGCCCTGCACCAGCACGATGGCAGGTTCGGTCAGTTCAAGTCCACGCAGCGCCGGGGTGTCATAGGCCACACCGTTCACCATCAGAATACGGTCGCCTTCCACCAGCCCGGCCCAAAGCGCAGGCGAGTTTTCCAGCAGCTTGTCGATCCGCCCAGCCGCCCCCAGTTCCAGCCCCAAGGACTCGATCCGATAGCTGGCCTTGCGCGCGGCCTCTGACCCCGGCGCATTGCGCTGCAACAGCCCGGTTTCGGCTGCCTCGGCAAAGGCAACTGTCACCAGAACGGCCTGCCCCGCCCGCAAGATCGCAAGATCAGCCTCGCCCCGCGTTACAGCCGCTTCGATCAGAAAGGCAAAGTCGCCAGCCACTTCGATCACCACGCCATCCACCGCCAGGATCACGTCCCCCGGCTTTAGCCCGGCCCGTTCGGCCATGCCACCGACAGCGACGTCTTCGACCAGCAATCCACCTGTCGAGACGCCCAAGGCAGCGGCAATCATTCGGTCAATGGGGCGCATGCGGAAATCCATCTTGGGAAAGGGCGGCAGCTCTTCGGCAATCAACATCGGCACGATCCGGGCCAGATCGTCAGCGGTGATCGCATAGGCGATGCCCACGAACATGCGGCTGCCATCGGCAATGCGGGTGTTCATGCCCACCAGCAAGCCATTGGCATCCACCAATGCACCGCCCGATGATCCGGGGTTTACCGCCGCATCATGCTGCACCAGACGCACCGGCACTGCGGTTTCCACCTGCCGCGCTGCTGCCGAAATCTGGCCCTTTGTCAGCGTGAATTCCAGCCCCAGCGGCGCCCCCAAGGCCCAGACAGCCTGCCCAAGGCTAGGCGCTGCCCCAACGACAAACCCCGCCATACCCCGGAACCTGTCGCCCAAGGCGACCAAGGCCACGTCGCGCACCTCATCACGGGCAATCACAACGCCCACGTCCTCGCGGCCCTGGCTATCCACCAGCCGCACCTCGGCCGCCTTGCCCACCACATGGGCCGCTGTCACCGCCACCTCGGCCTGTTCGCCCCACAACAGGGCCGAACCCAAAAACCGATCCGCGTTGTCAGCACTGCGCACGACCAAGACCTTCTCCATCGCGGTCTCCATGACCCCCGGCGCCAGTTCGGCAGCCCTTGCAGGCGACAGGGCGGCAACCGAGGTCAGCACCACCAGCGCGGCCAGAACCTCAAGGAAGTAGCGATGTGCCCGAAACCGCATGGCGCGGGGGTGAAACTTGGAAACAGGTTGGTCAACGAACTTCATGGAAACCCTCCACAGCTTTGTTGACCAGACCCTAGCAGCGCCCTTTGCAAGGATCACATGACAAAGGCCGTCATGAAAAAAACATGCGTTTACAGGGAAAAACACACAGGGCACTCTGACCCTGATCTCGTTTTGCCCGAAAGGAAGACCATGCGCCTTTCTCTTGCCCTTTGTCTTTGCCTTGCCTCGCCCGCAATTGCCGAACAGCCAAGCGCTGTGAAAACAGCCGCGCTGTCGGCCCAGTTGTTTGCCACCGGCACCAGTTTGCAAGACCCGCTGCTGATGCTGTCGGCGGCCAAGCTGCGCAAGATGTTGAACCCGACAGAAACCACCCGCACCGCCGAAGGCGCCAGCGCAGGGGCCGTGGACAGCCCGCTGACATGGCAAGACATGCTGGCCGCAGCCGAGCCGCTGGCCGCCGGCGACGATACGATGCTGGGGCTGATTGACGACATCCGCGCAGAAACCACCAAAGGCGTCGCCACGGGCCCGGTCTATAACATCGGCACGCTGGCCAATGGCCGGTCTGACACCTATCCGAAGATTGACTTCATCGGTGGCGAATATGCCGAGATCTATGTCGAGGCCAAAGGCGCGACCGACCTGAACCTGAGCGTGACGGATGCACAGGGCCGCCTTGTCTGTTCCGATACGGATCGCAGCCACATCGCCTATTGCGGCTGGCGGCCTGATCGGACCGAAGCCTATCAGATCCGCGTTGAAAACCGTGGCCCCAACGGCGTGAATTACGCCCTGATGACGAATTGATGCCCATGCGCAATCTTATGCTTTCAACGGCCCTTGCCTTGTTCGGCACGCAGGCCTTTGCCGAAAACCGCGCCTTGCTGATCGGGGCCAATGAATACCCCAATCTCAAGCAGGATTTCTGGCTGAAAGGCCCGTCAAATGACGTCAAGCTGGTTGAGACGTATCTGACGACGGCCGCACCGGTGCCCTTTGCGCCCGAAAACGTCACGGTTCTGGCCGATGGCCTGCCCGGCAAACAGGCCCCCACGCTGGCGGCCATCCGCACTGCCTTTGCCGATCTTGCACAGCAGGCGCAGGCAGGTGATTTCATCTATCTGCATTTTTCGGGCCATGGCTCGCAGGCACCTGCGCTGAACCCAGAAACCGAACTGGATGGCTTGGATGAACTGTTCTTGCCCGTTGATATCGGCCCGTGGAACGACAGCATCGGCACCGTTGAGAACGCGTTGGTTGATGACGAAATCGGCCAGATGATCGATGCGATCCGGCAAAAGGGGGCCAATGTCTGGGCGGTGTTCGACTCGTGCCATTCCGGCACCGTCACCCGCGCCGCCCCTTCGGGCGACGAAGAGGTGCGCACCCGCCAGCTTCCGCCCGAAGCCCTTGGCCTGCGGTCAGAAGACATGCAGACCGCCACCCGCGCGCTGCCGCAAGCTGACCCACGCGCCAAGCCAGAGGCCCCAGTGGATGCAACAGGCCCGGCCAGCGGCAGCTTTACGGCGTTTTTCGCGGCCCAGACCAATGAGGTGACGCCGGAAAAGAACCTGCCAAAGGGCAAGCCCAACCGCGTGCCGCAGGGCGTGTTCACCTATACCTTGTTTGAAACACTGGCCGAATACCCCAACGCGACCTATGGCCAACTGGGGCAAGAGGTTCTGCGCAAATACGCGGTCAAGAACCTTGCCCGTTCAACCCCGCTGTTCGAGGGTGATCTGGATCGCGTGGTGTTTCAGGGCACTGCAGGCGAACGTGTGGCCCAATGGCCCGCCACGGCCGAAGGCCCCAACTTTACCATTCCCGCCGGCACTTTGCATGGTCTGGCACAGGGGATGGAGCTGGCGATCATGCCCAATGCCGCCGCCCCGCTGGACGAAAGCCTCGGCCGCGTGACCCTGACCAGCACCGACACATTCACAGCCACCGGGACAGCCCCGGCAGATCTGCCGCGCGGCGCCTATCTGCGGCAGGTGGAACAGGCGGTCGATTACAGCCTGACCGTGGCGCTGCCCCAGCCAGGCACCGCCCCGGCAGATGCCTTGGCCGATGCTTTGTCGGTGCTGCAAGACATCACTGGCCCGCGCCTGAACTTCGTCGCCGCCGGAGAGCCCGCCGATCTGCGCCTTGCCGTGCTGCCAGAAAGCCCCCGCCCCGATGCGCTGTGGGTGCTGCCCGAAACCGGGCTGGCCGAAGATCTGTCGCAAACCCCGTCCGTCTCGACGGCGGACAAGACACCCGATCTGCTGGCCGAAACCCTTGGCGATACGCTGAACACCATGGCCCGCGCGCTGAACCTGTTGCGCCTTGGCGATGCCGTTGGTCAGGGCAGTCTTGATGTCGAGGTCGAGATGCTGACGCGCCAGGGCAAGGGTCAGCCGCTGGTGCCCCTGTCGCGCAATGATGTGCCGCGCCTGATCCCGAATGACGAAGTGCATGTTCTGGCACGAAACAACATGGATCAGCCTGTCGATGTGAATGTGCTGTATGTCGCCGCCAATTACGAAATCAGCCACTGGTTCGCAGGCCGTCTGCAACCGGGCGACGCCTTGAAACAAGGCCTGTTCCGCATCTCGGATGACGTGTTGGGTGCCGAACGCATGGTGGTGGTCATGACGCCGGCCCAGCCGCAAAGCCCGGTCGAAGATCTGTCCTTTCTGGCCCAGGATGCGCTGGAACTGACCCGTGGTGTTGCGGGCGGGCTTGAGGCGGCTTTGCGCGACGCGGGCTTTGGTGCCGTCACCCGCGGGGCAATCGCGCTGGATGCCGAAGATGACAGCGGCCCCGCGCCCGGCATCATCCAGATCGAATTGCGCACCGTTCCTGCGGGGTAAAGGCCACCTTTCAGGCCAGTTGTGCCACCCGGTCATGTGACGGGCAGGTCACCAGATGGTCATTCACCATCCCGGTGGCCTGCATGAACGCATAGGTGATCGTTGGCCCACAAAAGCTGAATCCCGCGCGTTTCAGGGCCTTGGACATTGCCTGCGATGTCGGGGTCTGCGTGGGCACTTCGGTCATGCTTGCAAATCGGTTCTGCACGACTCGGCCCTGCTGAAACTGCCAAAGAAAGCGGGAAAAGCCCTCGCGTTCCTCAATGTTCAGATAGGCCTGTGCGTTCTTGATCGTGGCTTCGATCTTGCCCCGATGCCGCACGATTCCGGCATCTTGCAGCAATCTTTGCACATCATCTTCGCCCCAACTGGCAATCTTGACAGGATCGAAACCGGCGAATGCCGCCCGAAATGCATTTCGCTTTTTCAAGATCGTGATCCAGCTCAGGCCGGCCTGAAACCCATCAAGGATCAGCTTTTCCCACAGCGCCCGCCCGTCCCACTCGGGCACGCCCCACTCATGGTCATGATACTGCACATAAATTTCATCTTCCCCACACCAAGGGCAACGCGCGTCACCGGCCATGACCACTCCTTGAACCAACTGCGCCAATTTAGAACTAAATGTGAATTTTAACACAAGATTCACGGACGAGGGGCAGCTTAATAGGGTCTATCGTGGGGGATGGCCTGATGCTGGAATACAAAAAACGCCGCGCTGATGTAGATTGGGGGGATTCCAATCCCTTGGCCTTTACAATTTATGAAAACGACCGGCAGACCATGTCCATGGTCAAGGAAGCCTTGTCAGAAGGTCGGGTTCTTCTGGCCTATCAGCCCGTTGTCATGGCTGTGCAGCACAAAAGGATCGGCTTTTACGAAGGTCTGATCCGGGTTCTGGACAAGACTGGCCGCCCCATCCCCGCAAGGGCCTTTATGGGGGCCGTAGAGGCCCATGAAATCGGCCGCGAAATTGACTGCGCCTCGCTCGCACTCGGGCTGCGCACACTTGAACTGCATCCCAGCATCCGGCTTTCGATCAACATGTCGGCCCGATCTATCGGCTATCCGAAATGGGTGCGCATCCTGCGCCACTATCTGGCGACCGAGGCGACTTTGGGCGAACGGCTGATCCTGGAAATCACCGAAACATCGGCCATGCAGCTGCCTGAAATCGTTGGCTCTTTCATGCGGCAATGGCGGGCAAAGGGGGTGTCTTTCGCGATGGACGATTATGGCTCGGGTCATATCTCGATCCCGCAGCTTAAGGCCTTTGACTTTGATATTCTGAAGATTGATGGCAAGCTTACACGCAACATCCACAAAGCCACCGAACATCATGATGTGACGGCCGCACTTTTGGCCGTTGCCAAACAATTCGACCGCCTGTGTGTCGCCGAAGCCGTCGAAACCGCAGAGGATGCCCGATGGCTGACGTCCCTTGGGGTCGATATGCTGCAAGGCTATGCGTTTGGTGCCCCCACTGTGAAACCGGATTGGCTGTCAACTCCCTCCAGGAAATCTGCCTGATGCAAGCTGCCGCTGCGTCAATCAAGACGCGCAAGAATCTTGCGCTTCGGCAATTTGGGGCTTAGGTCGAAAGGGCAAGCGGGGCACCGCGTCCCGTAACCTTGGCCAAGGGAGAGGACTATATGACCAATGTCGTAATCGTCGCCGCAGGGCGGACTGCTGTTGGCAGTTTCAACGGATCATTCGCGAACACACCCGCACATGACCTTGGTGCCGCCGTGATTGAGGGTGTGATCGCCCGCGCCGGTATTGATAAGGCCGAAGTGGAAGAAACCATTCTGGGCCAGGTGCTGACAGCCGGTCAGGGCCAGAACCCCGCGCGCCAAGCGCATATCAAAGCGGGCCTTGCGAAAGAGGCAAGCGCATGGTCGCTGAACCAGGTCTGCGGCTCGGGCTTGCGGGCTGTGGCTTTGGGTGCCCAGCATGTGCAATTGGGCGATGCGCGTATCGTCGTTGCGGGCGGGCAGGAAAACATGTCCTTGGCCCCGCATGTGGCCCATCTGCGCGCCGGGCAAAAGATGGGGGATCTGTCCTTTATCGACTCGATGATCAGAGACGGGTTGTGGGATGCCTTTAACGGCTATCACATGGGCCAGACCGCCGAAAACGTCGCAAACCAGTGGCAAATCAGCCGCGACATGCAGGACGAATTCGCCCTCGCCAGCCAGAACAAGGCCGAAGCCGCGCAAAAGGCCGGCAAGTTCAAGGATGAAATCATCCCCTTTACCGTGAAAACCCGCAAGGGTGACACGGTGGTGGATGCCGACGAATACATTCGCCACGGCGCCACACTGGAAAGCATGTCGAAACTGCGCCCCGCCTTTGCCAAGGACGGGTCGGTCACGGCGGGCAATGCCTCGGGCCTGAATGACGGTGCCGCCGCTGTGCTGCTGATGACCGAGGAAGAGGCTGCAAAGCGCGGGCTTAAGGTGATTGCCCGCATCGCGTCATATTCCACGGCGGGGCTTGATCCGGCAATCATGGGCGTTGGCCCGATCTTTGCCAGCCGCAAAGCCCTGGACAAAGCCGGCTGGAAAGCAAGCGATCTGGATCTGGTTGAGGCGAACGAGGCCTTTGCCGCCCAAGCCTGCGCCGTGAACAAGGATATGGGCTGGGATCCTTCGATCGTGAACGTGAACGGTGGTGCCATCGCCATCGGCCACCCGATCGGGGCCTCGGGCTGCCGCATCCTGAACACGCTGCTGCATGAAATGGTGCGCCGCGACGCCAAGAAGGGCCTGGCCACCCTGTGCATCGGTGGTGGCATGGGTGTCGCGATGTGCCTGGAGCGCTGATCAGCGCCCGCTCTGGCAGATAACTCGCTGCGACTGCAAAATGGGCGCGCAATAATCTTGCGCGCCCTTATGCTTAGATATAACTAAGATTTCAATAAAGCCCAGAATCTGAGGAGAGAGACATGGCTAAGGTTGCATTGGTTACTGGTGGGTCACGCGGGATTGGTGCCGCGATTTCGGTGGCGCTTAAGGCCGCCGGGTATAAGGTCGCCGCCAACTATGCCGGCAATGACGAGGCTGCCGCCGCCTTTACCAAGGAAACGGGCATTCCCACCTATAAGTGGTCGGTCGCCGATTACGACGCCTGCGCCGCCGGGATCGCCAAGGTTGAGGCCGATCTGGGCCCGGTTGACGTGCTGGTGAACAATGCGGGCATCACGCGCGATTCGATGTTCCACAAGATGACCCCGCAGCAGTGGAAAGAAGTTATCGACACCAACCTGACGGGCCTGTTCAACATGACCCATCCGCTGTGGTCGGGCATGCGCGACCGCAAGTTTGGCCGGGTGATCAACATCAGCTCGATCAACGGGCAAAAAGGCCAAGCGGGTCAGGCAAACTATTCGGCCGCAAAATCGGGCGATCTGGGCTTTACCAAGTCGCTGGCCCAGGAAGGCGCACGCGCCGGGATCACCGTGAACGCCATCTGCCCCGGCTATATCGGGACAGAGATGGTGCGGGCCATCGATGAAAAGGTGCTGAACGAGCGGATCATCCCGCTGATCCCCGTTGGTCGCCTGGGCGAACCGGAAGAAATCGCGCGTTGCGTCGTCTTCCTTGCGTCAGACGATGCGGGCTTTATCACAGGCTCGACCATCAGCGCGAACGGCGGCCAGTTCTTCGTTTAACGCCCGTCAGCTTGCAAAAAAGAAAAGGCCACCCCACGGGGTGGCCTTTTTCATGTCAGGCATGTACTGCTGCGGCCTTGGGCTTGCGTGAAAACACGGCAAGCATTGATGCCAGCAAGTCCCGCATTGCTTCGGCGCGCAGTTGGCGGGCATGCGCCATGATTTTTTCGTGGTCGGTGAATTGCGTTTCAAACATTGGACTACCCTTGCAGAGTTGTCCTCCCTCCGACCAAGATGGCCCGATATCCCCAGATAGACAACCCAGGCACCTATGCAGATGCGGAATGTCGGCGCGCCCCCAACTGCAAGGCTTGCATCCAAGGGGTGGCTGTCATTAGGTGCACGAAAAGCAGGGGGCAGCATGAACAAGGCGACAGGCATCGGCTTTACGGCTGTTTTGATGTGGGCGCTGTTGGCCCTGTTTACCATCGGATCAGCCCCCGTGCCGCCGTTCTTGCTGAACGCATTGTGCTTTGGCATCGGCGGGACAATCGGCATCTTCTGGACGGCGCGAAAGGGCTTTGGCGTCCTGCGTGCGGTGTCGTGGAAGGTTTACGCCTTTGGCACTCTGGCCTTGTTTGGCTATCATGCCCTGTATTTCACAGCCTTCCGACTGGCACCTTCGGCGGAAACCGGGCTGATCGCCTATCTTTGGCCTTTGTTCATCGTGCTGTTTTCCGGCCTGCTGCCGGGCGAACGGCTGCGCGCCACCCATATCATGGGGGCGCTGATTGCCTTTGCCGGGGCTGCATTGATTGTGCTGGCCCGCGATCCGGGCGGAGAGGCAAATGCCCTTGGCCTGATCTTGGCCTTTTGCTGTGCGCTGACATGGGCCGCTTATTCGGTGCTGTCCCGCCGCCTGGGCGATGTGCCCACCGAAAGCGTCACGGTGTTTTGCCTCGCCACCGCGGCCTTGTCGGCTGTTGTGCATTTTGCTTTTGAAGAAACCCTGTGGCCTATGGGCACGATGGGGTGGCTGTCTGTCGCGGCGCTTGGGGCTGGCCCGGTCGGGGCGGCCTTTTTTACTTGGGACATCGGAATGAAAAAGGGCGACATCCAATTTTTGGGGGTCGCCTCATACGCGGCCCCATTGCTGTCTACACTGGCACTGGTGGCAGCAGGGCTTGCCCCGGCAACCCTGACGTTGATCATCGCCGCAATCATGATCACCGGGGGGGCGGCACTGGCGGCAATGGCCAGTGCCCGCAAAGGTCAGGACATCACCTGACAAAAAAACTTCAGGCCTGAGAAAGCCGGGTGATTTCTTCCTTGAGCTTCAGCTTTTGCTTTTTCAGATCAGCAATCCGCATGGCATCAGAGCCCGGGCTGCGCTGTTCTTGTTCCACCTTGGTCGAGAGGTGCTCATGCTTCCGGCGCAGTTCCTGCAAATGCGAAGCAACAGTCATGTCTTCCCTCCTGTGTTGTGTTCCAATGTAACGATTGCACCACAGGAATTGAGTCGTGTCGCCCCCAAAACCCCGCCGCGGCGCAGCATTCACAGCAAATTCAGCGAAAATGCGCCAAAAGGTCGGCGCCATGGCGCAAAACCGCGTTGGCAGCGGGGGTATAGCTTTCACGATCGCTGGAATGTTCGGCACCTTCGTGGATCACAAACGGTGCCAACAGACGAAACGCACCGCGCCCCCCCTTGCGCGCCTGCACCAGCACGCGGGCCGTGGCGCGCCCGACGCGGGGCTGCAAGGGCAAAACCGACACCGAGCCCAGCTTGTCGCGCATTCCTGCCAGAACGCTGGGCAAACCATCTGCGCCGCAAATCAGCGTCAGCCATCCCCCCGGCCCCAGCCGTCGCGCCCCGGCCTGCACCCAATCGGCCAAAGGCAATTCCACTTGCATGGCCCGCGCCCGCCCCTGAACGGGCGAGGCCGTGCCGCTGCTGTAATAGGGCGGGTTGGCGATAACATGATCGAAATTCACCCGCAAAGGCGGCGGCATCTGGGTGATGTCGCCGGTATGAACCTGAACCTCAACACCGTTGCGGGCCGCATTTTCACGCGCAAGGTCGGCATAATCGGGCTGCAATTCAACGCCGAACAGCCGCAGATCGGGCACCCGCCAGCCAAGGCACAGCGCGGCGGCACCCACCCCGCACCCCATATCCAACACCGATTCACCCGGCTTTGCCGCACAGGCCGCCGCCAACAAAACGGGGTCAGTGGCGGCCCGATAGCCACGGATCGGCTGCAACAACCTTAGTTTGCCGCTTAGAAACTTGTCGTCAGACAACTGATCCGGGGCAAACATCACAGCCCTGTAGGAATATCATTGTCGCGCAAAACGACGCTGGCAATGAAGTGATCGGCATCGCGCACCATCAGTCGGCGCGGCAAAATACCCAGTGACCCATCAAGGACACTCATGTGGACGTCCAAATCAAAGGTGGCTATACCCTCGCCCTGTAAGAGGGCCTGGGCATAAGCGATCAATGTCGGATCGGTGGTGCGCATCAACTCTTTCATGTCTCCAGATTTAAGACGCCACTGGGGAAAAGGCGAGAGTGGAGCATCGGGGAATGAGCTTGGACAACGCAACGCAAAAACCGCACGACCGCCTTGGGGCTTGGCTTGCCGCCGATATGCAGGCAGTCAACACCCTGATCCGCACCCGCATGGCCAGCGAACATGCGCCCCGCATCCCCGAGGTGACGGCCCATCTGGTCGAGGCCGGGGGCAAGCGCCTGCGGCCAATGCTGACCTTGGCGGCGGCCAGACTGTGCGGCTATGAAGGCCCCTATCATGTGCATCTGGCGGCAACGGTTGAATTCATCCATACCGCCACGCTTTTGCATGATGACGTGGTCGATGAAAGCAAACAGCGCCGGGGCCGGCCAACGGCCAATCTGTTGTGGGACAACAAATCCAGCGTTCTGGTGGGCGATTACCTGTTTGCCCGCAGCTTTCAGTTGATGACCGAAACCGGCAACATGCGGGTGTTGTCGATCTTGTCGAATGCTTCGGCCGTGATTGCCGAAGGCGAGGTCTTGCAACTGACAGCGGCCCAGGATCTGGCGACGGATGAGAAGATCTATCTGCAAGTGGTGCGCGGCAAGACGGCCGCTTTGTTTTCTGCCGCAACCGAAGTGGGTGGCGTGATTGCTGGCGCCCCGGAAGATCAGGTGCGCGCCTTGTTCGATTATGGCGACGCTTTGGGCATTGCCTTTCAGATTGTTGATGATCTGTTGGATTACGGCGGCACCACGGCTGCCATCGGCAAGAACACCGGCGACGATTTTCGCGAACGCAAGCTGACGCTGCCCGTGATCAAGGCCGTGGCAAAGGCCGATTCAGATGAGCGCGCCTTTTGGGTGAGGACCATCGAAAAGGGCAAGCAGGTGGATGGCGACTTTGAACAGGCGCAGGCCATCATGGCACGGCACGGCGCAATGGAGGAAGCCCGGCAGGATGCCTTGGGTTGGGCCGCCAAGGCCCGCACTGCGCTGACCGCTTTGCCAGATCACCCACTGCGTCAGATGCTGGATGAACTTGCCGGTTACGTCGTCGAACGGATCAGCTGAGCATCCGCGCAGCCACGGCCCACCAACCGGGCTGTGCGGCCTGAATGGCATGGGCGGCGGCACGGGCGGCCAGGCCATCGGCGAACAGGCCAAAGCAGGTCGCGCCCGAGCCTGACATCCGCGCCACCAGACAATCGGGTTGCTGACGGATCAGCGCCTTTGCCTGACCAATCACAGGGGCAAGGGCGGTTGCGGGTGGCTCTAGATCGTTGCGCTGCATCTGCACAAAATCCGCCAGTTCAGACACCGTGCCCAATCGGGGCAGGATACGCGGCATCGGGGCATTGTCTTTGCGCGTCAGGGCCTTGAACACGGCAGGCGTTGGCGCAGCCACGCGCGGGTTGACCAGAACCAACCACGCCTCGGGCAAGGGGGGGACCGGATCAAGCTGATCCCCCACCCCCGACATGCGCGCCGCACGCCCCTGCAAGCACACCGGCACATCAGCCCCCAGTTGTGTCACCACGGACCGTTCCGGCAAAGGCTGGCCGGACAGCCGCGCCAGAAGGCGCAAGGTGGCCGCCGCATCTGCCGATCCACCACCGATGCCGGATGAAACCGGCAAGTGCTTTTCCAGCGCCAAGGCCCCCTTGCCCCCCATCAGACGCGCAGCCCGCAGCACCAGATTGTCAGGCCCTGCCGTCAATCCATCCGCCATTGGCCCCGTCAGATGCAGGCCAAGGGGCAGGGTCATATCAACCGAAACCCGGTCGCCCACATCGGCAAAAACCACCAGGCTGTCCAGCAGATGATAGCCATCGGCCCGCTGCCCCGTAACATGCAGCGTCAGGTTGATCTTGGCCGGGGCAAATTCAGATATCATCAGGGGCAGTGATCAGGGGTGGCGCCCCCTCTTCAACCAGAACGGCATCCAGCCCAATCTCAAGTTTGCGGCGGATCCGGGTTGCATCCTTTTCCTCGGGGTCGAACGACAGCGCGCGGCGCCACTGAAACCGCGCCTCAAGCTGGCGACCAACGGCCCAATAGACATCGCCCAGATGGTCGGTCACCACCGGATCGACAGGCTCCAGCAGGCTGGCCCGCTCCATCGGCTCAAGTGCATCCTGATAGCGACCCAGCCGGAAGTAGGCCCAGGCAAGGCTGTCGATGATATATCCCGCATCGGGGCGCAGGGCGACGGCGCGTTCGATCAACTCCAGCGCCTCGTCCAGATTCGTGCCTTGATCGACAAAGCTGTAGCCCAGATAGTTCAACACCTGTGGCTGATCGGGGTTCAGGGCCAGGGCTTTGCGAAAATCAGGTTCGGCCTGATCCCACATTCCGGCGCGTTCATGGGCGACCGCGCGGGCATAGAACAGGCCCCAATGCCGCGCCTCGGGCTCTCCAACCAGGTTGATGGCCGCGGTATAGGCCGCGGCGGCCTCGGCGAACCGCTCTTCGCGGCGCAGCGCGTCACCGTAAGACATCTGCACCACGCTCAGATCAGGGAAACGCGTGCTCAGGGCTTGCAGGGCAGCAAGGCCTTCGTCCTTGCGCTCTAGCGCGAACAAGGTGCTGATCCGGCCCAGTTCTGCGGTGTAAAAGGCCGGGTGGTCGGGCGGGATGCGCCCGTAGGCTTCGGCCGCCAGCTCTTGTTGGCCCAACTGTTCCAGCAGACCCGCATTCAGCAAAACCGCCTCGGTATGGTCCGGACGCAGCGCCGTGGCTGCGGCGGCGTAAAGCAGGGTATAGGATGGCTCGGCCTCGCCGTTCAGTGCAATCGCCAGCGAAAACAGCACTTCGGCCATACCATCCTGCGCGGTTCTGACCGCATCAAAGGGCACCGTTTGCCCGGCAACAAGGGCTGCGCGCAGGGCCATCAGCTCTGGCTCTGGCTCATTGCCAAAAGACCGGTCCAGCAGGGCCAATGCATCGGCAGGGCGCTCTAGCTGGCTCAGGATCTGGGCGTGGGCGATCACACCCCGGCGGTTCACGATCAGTGGCCCCGCAGCCTCGCCCGACAAGATCTTGTCAGCGGTGCCAAAATCACCCACAGCCGCCAAAGCAAGGGCTTTGTGATACAGGCCAAAGGGCTTCAGGCCATCGGTTGCGGAAATCTCGTCAAAGCGGGTCACCGCCTCTGACATCTTGCCTTGCCCGAATTCGGCCCAGGCCAGCACCAGCTTATCCATCAGATTGCCGATCGACCGCTCGGGCGGTGCGGCCAACAGCCCAGCATAATCGCCGGCCTGAACGTCGCGCACCAAAAGCGCGATATTGGCGGCGATGCCCCGCCCGTTCAGCGCCACAAACCGATCTGCCGCCTCGGCGGCCAAGGCAAAATCACCCTGCCCGATCTGCGCCAGAACCAAGCCTTCCAGCAAGAACGTGTTGTCTTCATCCGCAAGCAAGGCACGGGTGAACCAATAGGCCGCATCGCGATACTGATAGTCAGACAGAGAGATCCGCGCCGCCAGATAGGCCCCCGGATCCCCATCATCACTTTGTGCCGCAACGGGGGCGCTGGTCAGCGACAGCCCCAGAACAAGGGCAAGGGCTGACTTAAGAAAGGGATAGGTCATCGAACACTCGGTCTCCGTGCCATGGGGCTGGGCAATGCGGTCAAGCTAGCCCCCGGCATAGGGCGAAGCAATGGCAACCACCCCCGAAAGCGCCAGATCGCGCTTTTGTCAGAACGCGCGCCACAGCCAGATCAGCGCAGCCGCCAAAATCGGCAGGGCGGCCAGCACGAGGGCAAGGTTGATCCAGTCGCGCACCGGGCGCGGGGTCAACAGCGGATAGCGCAAAGGCCAATCCCCGCGCCGGGCGGCCAGGGCCAGAGTGCTGACAGGCAAGGGCATCCGCACACCAAAAAGCGGCGCAATCGGCACAGGCCACCCAAAGCGCCCAGCCCTTTTGGCATCGCGGTGGTGAAAGGCGGGCTCATAGCCCGCCATGTCCACCTTGAAAGCCTTGGCATAGTCGGCCATCAGCGTCTCGGCCTTGGCCCCGTCAAGATCAAGCGCCGCAAAGATATCTGCCCGTTCCAGCACACCCAGCTTTCGCCCGGTGTGCTGTTCGATAAACAGCAGAATATCTTCGTCGCGCGGTCCGTTCTGCATCACATGTTCGGATAGTTCGGCCCACCCGCGCCTTGGGGCGTGGTCCAGGTGATGTTCTGGCTTGGGTCTTTGATGTCACATGTCTTGCAATGCACGCAGTTCTGGAAGTTGATGACAAAGCGCGGGTCTTTGCCGTCTTCGGCCACCACTTCGTACACGCCCGCCGGGCAATAACGTTGCGCCGGTTCGGCATATTTCGGCAGGTTGACCGAAATCGGGATCGACGGGTCTTTCAGCTTCAGATGCGCAGGTTGCGCTTCGTCATGGTTGGTAAAGCTGAAGGCGACGTTGGTCAGGCGGTCGAACGACAGTTTGCCATCGGGCTTGGGATAGTCGATCGGCTTGAAGTTCTTGGCCTCACCCGTGGCGGCGGCATCGGTCTTGCCGTGGCGCAGGGTGCCGAACAGGCTAAAGCCCAGCGTGTTCGTCCACATATCCAGACCACCGCCCACAAGGCTGGCGACCAGCCCGTATTTCGACCACAACGGCTTGACGTTGCGAACCTTTTTCAGATCCTTGCCAATCGCACCTTCGCGGACGTCCTGTTCATAGGCGGTCAGCTCATCCCCCGCGCGGCCCGCCGTGATGGCGGCATGGGCGGCCTCGGCAGCAGCCTTGCCCGACAGCATGGCATTATGGTTGCCCTTGATGCGGGGCACGTTGACCATACCCACCGAACACCCCAGCAGCGCCACACCGGGCACCACCATCTTGGGCATCGACTGATAACCGCCCTCGGAAATCGCCCGCGCGCCATAGGCCACGCGTTTGCCGCCCTTCAACAACTCGGCCACCATCGGGTGATGCTTGAAGCGCTGGAATTCCATATAGGGATAAAGATGCGGGTTTTCATAATTCAGGTGAACCACAAACCCGACATAGACCTGATTGTTCTCAAGGTGATAGATGAACGACCCACCACCCGCATTGCTGCCCAGTGGCCAGCCCATCGTATGGGTGACCGTGCCCTCACGATGTTTGGCGGGGTCGATCTCCCAGATCTCTTTCATGCCAAGGCCGAATTTCTGCGGGCAATGGCCTTTGGACAGGTCGTATTTGGCGATGACTTCCTTGGCCAGGCTGCCACGCACGCCCTCGGACAGGAACACATATTTGCCCAGCAGTTCCATCCCCGGCTCATAGCTGGGGCCCGGCTCGCCCGTGGCCGGATCACGGCCAAATTCCCCCGCGACCACACCGGCCACGCGGTTGCCGTCAAACACCAACTCGCTGCACGACATGCCGGGGAAAATCTCGACGCCCAGGCCCTCGGCCACGCCCGCCATCCAGCGGCACACATTCGCCATGCTGACAATGTAATTGCCATGGTTGTTCATCAGCGGCGGCATCGGCGCATTGGGAATGCGCACCTGGCCGGCGGGGCCAAGCATGTAGAAGTTGTCTTCCTTGACCGGCACCTTGATCGGCGCATCCATGTTGCGCCAGTCGGGCAGCAGGGCATCAAGACCCGATGGGTCAAGCACCGCGCCCGACAAGATATGCGCGCCAACCTCTGATCCCTTTTCCAGCACGACGACAGACAGGTTGCTGTCAAGCTGTTTCAACCGGATCGCAGCAGACAGGCCCGCAGGCCCGGCACCGACGATTACAACGTCATATTCCATCTTTTCGCGCACGATCTGGCTCATCGCTTGTCCTTCATGCGGGCTGATCGCCCGGTATCCCGTTTGAATTCGCTGCTTCTGTCATTGCCCTAAGGCAGGCCAAGGGTCAACCGTAACGCAACATCACGTTTCCGCATCGCAGCGTTACGGAAATATTCTTTCCCACTGGCGACAACCCGCCGCTTTCCAGCGCCATACCCCTTGCAATTGGCGGGCGCATCCGCTTGGGTAAACTCGCAACAAATGGGCCATGGCCCCCGGGTGCGGGGGCCGTGGTTCTTCTTTTCGTGGAAGATGACGATGGAAAAGATTCCGATGACCCGCTCTGGCTTCAACGCTTTGGACAGCGAATTGAAGACCCTGAAATCGGTTGAACGCCCCGCCGTGATCCGCGCCATTGCCGAGGCGCGCGAACATGGCGACCTGTCGGAAAACGCCGAATACCACGCGGCGCGCGAAAAGCAGTCGTTCATCGAGGGCCGGATCAAAGAGCTGGAAGGCATTTTGTCGCTGGCCGAAGTCATCGACCCGTCCAAGTTGTCAGGTGCGATCAAGTTCGGGGCCACGGTCAAGCTGGTGGATGAAGATACCGACGAAGAGAAAACCTATCAGATCGTCGGTGAAACCGAGGCTGATATCGAGCGTGGCCTGCTGAACATCCGCTCTCCCTTGGCCCGCGCCTTGATCGGCAAAGACGAAGGCGACAGCGTCGAGGTGAAAACCCCGGGCGGCGACCGCAGCTACGAAGTGTTGTCGATCCGCTATCTCTAAGGCATGTGCAAAGGATACCGGGGCAATGCCCGAACGCGATGACAATCAAGGTGATCTGGGCCTGAACCTCCCAGTCCAGGAATCGCGGTTTTCCCTGACCGAAGCGGTGGCCGCAGGGCTTGCCGTGGTTTGGGTGGCAGCTGTGCTGATCTATGTTTTCACCGCCCCCGAAGGCACGGGCACGCTGGGTCTGGTCATGACCCTGTTGGTGGTGTTCCTGCCTTTGGCGCTGATCTGGGCGGCGGTCACCACCCTGCGCTCGGTGCGCATTCTGCGGGCCGAAGCGGCGCGGCTGCAAACCTCGGTCGATGCGATGCGCAACGCCTATATCTCCAGCCAGCAATCCGGCGCCGCTTTGAAACCTTCGGTCGAGCGGCGGATCGAAGAACTGGCCCATGCGGCGAAACAGGCCGAAACGGCTTTGGCCACGTTTTCAACCCGGCGCGACACCGGGTTGTCGGTGGCCTCAGCCGATCGCAAGGCCGCTTTGGTGGCCCCTGTGCAATCTGCCCCGCCCGAAGAACAGCCCGGCCTGGCCCTTGGCACCCCGGCCGATGCCTTGCGCGCGCCGCTGTCGCTGGCCGATTTCATTCTGGCCCTGCAATTCCCGGAAAGCCCGGATGATAAGAACGGCTTTCGTGCCCTGCGCGCCGCGCTAGAGGATCGCGAAGTGGCCAAGCTGATCCGCGCCGCGCAAGACGTGCTGACGCTGCTCAGCCAAGAGGGCATTTACATGGATGACCTCAAGCCTGACCGCGCCCGCCCCGAGGTTTGGCGGCGCTTTGCGGCAGGAGAGCGCGGCAAGGGCGTGGCCTCTGTGGGGGGCATTCGTGATCGGTCGTCTCTGGCACTGACGGCGGGCCGTATGCGCGAAGACCCGGTGTTCCGCGATGCCGGCCACCATTTCCTGCGCACCTTTGACCGCATGTTGCAGCAGTTTGAACGCAATGCCACCGATGCCGAGATTGTCGAACTGGCCGATACCCGCACCGCCCGCGCCTTCATGCTGTTTGGCCGGGTGATGGGCGTGTTTGACTGACGCTAGGGCCGTGGGGCTGCGGCCCGGTTCAGACGATCATTGATGGCCCGGCCAAGGCCATGGTCGGGCACCGGCGCAAAGGCGATCTTGCCGCCCGGCCCTGCCAGTCGGTCAGCGTCGCGCAGCGTCTGAAACAGCGCCGCCGCCGCCTGCACCAGATCACCTGTGGCCGACAGGGTCAGGTGCGCGCCCCTGCACTCTGGCCCAAAGCCTATCCAAACCTCGCCATCCTGTGGCGCTTCGGCATTCAGGCGCACCGGCGCATCGGGGGCGTAATGGCTGGCCAACTGGCCCGGTGCATTGGGTTTATCGGCATGTCCACCCGCTGCAATCGGGCCCAACAGCGCCTCCAGCGCCTCGACCGGGATGCCCCCGGGGCGCAGCAGCGCAGGGGCGCCATCCAGCCCCAGAATCGTTGATTCCAGCCCGACGGAACAGGCGCCCCCGTCCAGCACGGCATCAATCTTGCCCCCCAGCCCCTCTTGCACATGCGCCGCCGTGGTGGGGGACACCTTGCCCGATGGGTTGGCCGACGGGGCCGCCAACGGCCCACCAAACGCCCGCAGCAGGCCCTGCGCCACCGGATGCGCGGGCATGCGCAGGGCAACCGTGGTCAGCCCCGCCGTCACCAAGGGCGACAGCCCCGCCGTGGCCCGCACCGGCAGCACCAGCGTCAGTGGCCCCGGCCAGAACTTTGCCGCCACCGCCTCGGCCCGCGCATCAAACAGGGCGATGTCGCGTGCCATGCCCAGATCGGCCACATGCACGATCAGCGGGTTGAACCTTGGCCGCCCCTTGGCCGCGAAAATCTGCGCCACCGCTGCGCCGTTTCGGGCATCTGCCGCAAGGCCGTAAACCGTTTCGGTGGGCATCGCCACCAGCCCACCTGCGCGCAAGATCGCCGCCGCACGGCCAAGGCCATGGTCATCGGGCACAAGAAGATGGGTTTCCATGGACATGTGACGTAGCGTAGGGCTTGAGTGGTCAGCCCCCATGGCTAACCTGTAAACTGTGCCAATAGACCCGACCGGCCCTTTTGCCAAGGCTGGCAGACTTTCGAGGATCAAATGCCCTACCGCGCGCCTGTTTCCGATTTCCGTTTTCTGCTTGATCATGTCGTCGGCTTTGATCAGGTCGCGAAAACCGACCGCTTTGCCGAAGCCACGCCGGAAACGGTCGAGGCGGTGCTGACCGAGGCAGGCAAACTGTCAGAAACCGTGCTGGCGGGGCTGAACCGGGCGGGCGACAAGACCCCCGCGCGGTTGGAAAACGGCGTTGTGCGCACCCCGCCCGGCTTTGCCGATGGCTATAAGGCCATTGCCGAGGGTGGTTGGGTCGCCATCGCGGCGGGGCAAGATCATGGCGGCATGGGCCTGCCCCTGACCGTAGCCAGTGCCGTGACCGACATGTTTTCCTCGGCCTGTCTGTCATTGCAACTGTGCCCGCTGCTGACCCAAGGCCAGATCGAGGCGCTGGAACACCACGCCAGTGATGCCTTGAAAGCCACCTATCTGCCCAAGCTGATCGCCGGAGAGTGGAACGGCACGATGAACCTGACCGAACCGCAGGCCGGATCTGACGTGGGGGCCCTGCGCTCTAAGGCCGAGCCGAATGGCGATGGGTCTTATGCAATCAGCGGCCAAAAGATCTACATCACCTGGGGCGATACCGATTTTCTGCCCAATACCGTGCATCTTGTGCTGGCCCGCTTGCCCGATGGCGGCCCGGGCACCAAGGGCATCAGCCTGTTCCTGGTGCCCAAATTCATCCCCGATGCCGATGGCAACCCCGGCAAGCGCAACAGCCTGCAAGTCGTCAGCCTTGAGCATAAGCTGGGCATTCACGGCAGCCCGACATGTGTGATGCAGTTTGACGGTGCCACCGGCTGGCTGGTTGCCCCCCCCCATGGCGGTATGGCGGCCATGTTCACCATGATGAACAACGCCCGCCTTGGCGTCGGCCTGCAAGGCGTGGGCATTGCCGAGGCGGCCTATCAACAGGCGCTGGATTACGCCAATGGCCGCGTGCAGGGCAAAACGCCCGAGGCGGGGCAGAAATCCATCATCGGTCATGCCGATGTGCGCCGCATGCTGGCCAGCATGAAGGCCGAGGTCTTTTCGGCCCGCGCAATTGGTCTTGCCTGTGCTGTGGCGATTGACATGGGCCATGCCACCGGCAGCGCCGAATGGAAGGCCCGCGCCGCCCTGCTGACCCCCATCGCCAAGGCCTATGGCACAGATGTCGGTGTGGCCGTCGCCTCGGAAGGCGTGCAAATTCATGGCGGCATGGGGTTCATCGAAGAAACCGGCGCCGCGCAATTCCTGCGCGATGTGCGGATCACCCCGATTTACGAAGGCACCAACGGCATTCAGGCGATGGACCTTGTCGCGCGCAAGATGATGGATGGGGGCGATGCGGCCTTTCGTCTGATCGGCGAGATTGAGGCCAATGCCAAGGCCGCCCGCGACGCGCTGCCTGATCTGGCCGAAGATGTCTGGGGGGCCGCCGAAACATTGCGCGAAGCGACCGAGGCGATGATTGCCCGCGATCTGAACGATCGTTTTGCCGGCGCCGTGCCCTATCTGCGCGCCTTTGCCCTGATCCTTGGGGCGCATTACCACCTGACCGCCGCGATGGCCGAGGCCGAACCCGGCGCGCGGCGCAAGCTGGCGCGGATTGCCATCAAGCGGCTGCTGCCCGACCATGCCGCCTTGCTGATCCAGGCGGCCGAAGGTGCAGACGATCTCTATGCCCTGTCGCCCGAGGATCTGGCGGCGTGAGCCTGATCCGCTTTCCTTTCGATGCCCCTCCGGGCCAAGGAACAGCGCTGGAAGTTTCGGAAGGCGTGCTTTGGATGCGCCTTCCGCTGCCCATGGCCCTTGACCATGTCAATGTCTATGCCCTTGACGATGGCGATGGCTGGACGCTGGTTGATACCGGGCTGAACAGCAAACGCGGGCGCGCAATCTGGGAAAGCCTGTTGTCAGGCCCACTTGCGGGCAAACCCGTGCACCGGGTGATTGTCACCCATCACCACCCCGATCACGTTGGCCTTGCCGGATGGTTTCAGGAACAAGGCGCCGAATTGTGCATGACACGCACAGCCTGGCTGTTTGCCCGCATGCTGACCCTGGATGAACAACCCCGCGCCACGCCGCAATCGCTGGCCTTTTACCGCGCCGCCGGCATGCCCGAAGATATGTTGCGCCAGCGGGCCGCGGATCGCCCGTTCAATTTTTGCGATGTCGTGCACCCCATGCCCGTTGGCTTTACCGCCCTGACCGAAGGCCAGCAGTTGCACATCGGGGGGCGGGATTGGACTGTGCATCTGGGGTCTGGCCACGCACCGGACCATGCCACCTTTTGGGCCGATGATCTGGTCTTGGGTGGGGATCAGCTTTTGCCGGGCATTTCGGCCAACATCGGGGTCTATCCCACCGAACCGGCCGCCGATCCCTTGGCCGATTGGCTGAACAGTTGCCGCCGCTTTCAGCCGCTTGCCACAGACAGCCAGTTTATCCTGCCCGGCCACAAACTGCCCTTTCACGGCCTGCCATTGCGCCTGCACCAGATGATCGAAAACCACGACTCGGCGCTGGATCGGCTGCGCAGCCATCTGCAATCGCCCCGCACCGCGCATGATTGCTTTCCTGCCCTGTTCAAACGCGAAATCGGCCCCGCCGAATACGGGCTGGCATTGGTCGAATCCGTCGCCCATCTGAACCATCTCTTGCGTCGGGGCGATGTTTCACGCCATCTTGGGCCGCAGGGGGCTTGGCTATGGCAGACGATCCGCTGACCGCAATCAGCACCAGCGCAGAAATCGCCGAAGACGCCGCCATGCCGCGCGCAGCAGCGGTGCATTCAGACCCGACGGCCCCAGCCAGTGCCGAACAAAAACCGTTGCCCAAAGCCATGGCCCGCCGACCCGTTGCCCAGAAAAGCGCCGCTGAATGGGCTTATGAACGCGTCATCCTTTATATCCGCAACTTTGAGGAACAGCTGGACAGCGCCCAAGAGGTTGCCATGGGCTTTGCCGGGGGGGATGCGGGTGTTTTGCAGATCGAAGGCGTGGGGTTTTTCGAACCCGATATCCTGACGTTTTATGGCCGCGATGAAGACGGGCTGAAAACGCAACTCATCCAGCATGTCAGTCAGCTGAACGTCGTCTTGCGGGCGATCCCCAAGATGGAACCCGAAGAACCTGCACGCCGCATCGGCTTTCGGCTGGAACAGCAATGGACAGGCGGCGATGCGGGTGATGGCTCGGTGTGAAACTCATATGTGACACACATCTTTGTCGCGCATCCGCCCTCGTGACAGGGGCGAATGAATCGGCTATGGCAGAAAAAAGCGACTTTGGAAGGGATGAAAAATGGCCGAACACAAGCATGGCAGCATGGATATCCGGGTGCAGGAAAAAACCTTTGCCGGTTTCATCAAGATGGTGACCTGGGGTGCCGCAATTTGCATTGGCATCCTTATTTTCATGGCGCTTGTGAACGCCTGATACTCTCTAGCCTGTCTGGAATGAATTGAATGATCCGCCTTTTCCTGGCCCTTGCCGTCGCGCTTACCCTTTCCGCTTGTGGGAGCGCAGAACCGAAATGGGCTTCGGATGAGGCGGTGGCGCAAGCACGCTATGTCCATAACGGGCCGCCCTCGATCACGCTTTACACGGTAACGGCGACACGGGATGGCAGTGGTGCGCATTCGGGTCTGCTGATCAATTCATCCGAACGTATCATCTTTGATCCTGCTGGCACATGGCATCACCCAAGGCTGCCAGAGCGCAACGACGTCCATTTCGGCATGACACCCAAAATGGTAGCCTATTATATCGATTATCATGCCCGAGAAACCTTTGACGTGTACGAGCAAACGCTTGAAGTCTCGCCCGAGACCGCGGCACTCATTGCCCAGCGCGCCAAGGCCTATGGGGCCGTACCAAAGGCACAGTGCACCAATTCGGTGTCTTCGATCCTGACGGGCGTTCCCGGATTTGAGGACCTGCCAAGAACATGGTATCCGACCAAGTTCATGAAGGCCTTCGGAGCGATGCCGGGCGTCAAGACGCGCAAATATACTGACGACGATACTGACAACAACCACGGCGTCTTGCTGGTGCAGGCCGATGATCCCAGATTGCAGTGATCACATCCACAGTAGGGTATAAAGCGTAACGCCACCCGCCAGAATGGCCCCGATCACGCTTCGGGTGGCGATACCCACCAACAGCGTTACACAAGCCGCCGCAAGCCGGGGCAGATCAGTCTGGCCGCCCGTTGCCGCGGGCCATAACACAGCGGGTGCCACAAGGCCGGGCAAGATTGCCACGGCAGTATAGCGCAGCGCCCGCCGCAAAGCGGCTGGCAGGGGGCGGTTGCCCAGCATGCCCAAGAACGAAAACCGGATCAGAAAAGTGCCAACGGCAAGCGCGGGCACGACAGTCCAGAACATGGCCGGATCAACTTTCACCGCGCAGCCCTCCGCTCCAGCACCACCTCTGCCGCGGCCCCGGCCGCCATTGCCAGACCGGCGGCAAGCAACAATCCAGATCCATAGGGCATGGCCGACAGCAACAGGGCCGCGACGATGGACACCACCGCCGCAATCACATGCGGCACACTGCGCAGCATCGGCGCGCAAATCGCCAGAAAGGTGATCGGCACCGCAAAATCCAGGGCATAGTCCTTTGGAATGGCCTGCCCGATCAACGCCCCCGCCAGTGTCGAACCAAACCACAGCGGCGCGATCGGGGTGACCGAGCCGAAGAAGAACGCCACTTTCTCGGCCAGGCTTTGGTTGGGGCGTTTTTCAAACTCTACCGTGCTGGCCGCAAAGCTTTGATCCACCAGAAAATAGGCCATCAGCGCCCGCATCCCCAAGGGCGCCGCCCCCAGATGGGGCGCCATCGCCACAGAATACATCACCATCCGCAGATTCACGGCCAAAGACGTCGCCAGCACCACCAGCACCGGCGCATCCTCTTGCATCAGTTGCAGGGCGGCAAATTGCGACGCCCCGGCAAAGACGCTGACCGAAAACAGCATCACCTTGGCCACATCCAAACCGGCCTCGGTCGCCACCACCCCAAACAGCAGGGCAAAAGGGGCCACCACGATAACAAAGGGTGACGAGGCAAGACAGCCGCGCAAAAAAGCTTTGGTTGTGGATTTCGACATGATCTGGGGTCTTTACCGCTGGGCCTCTACCGCTTAGGCATTCCGAATGGCAAGGGAAAGAGGGAAAGCCATCGTGCTTGTCAGACAAGGCCTTCCGCAGACCTATCGAGAAGATGCGGCACGGCTGTATTGGCAGGCCTTTGGCGGCAAACTGGGCCGCGTTCTGGGGCCTGAACGCCGCGCCGTTCCGTTTCTGGCGCGCGTTTTACGGGCCGACCATTGCCTTTATGTCACCGACGATCATGGCACCCTTTTGGGGATCGCTGGCTTCAAATCGCCGCTTGGCAGTTTTGCGGGCGGCGACAAGGACGATCTGCAAGCGGTTTACGGCAAATTTGGCGCGCTTTGGCGGCAAGGCGTGCTGCATCTTTTGCAACGTGACATCGACAATGAGCGTTTTCTTGTTGATGGCATCTGTGTCGAGCGCAGCTGGCGCGGGCAAGGCATTGGGTCAGCCCTACTTGACGCGCTGATCGCCGAGGCGCGGTGGCGCGGATATACGGCGGTGCGGCTGGATGTCATCGACGCCAATATCCGGGCCCGCGCCCTGTATGAACGGATCGGGTTCATGCCGTGGAAAAGCGAGACCTTGGGGCTGCTGCGGCATGTCTTTGGCTTTTCGCGGTCAACCACCATGATCTACGATCTATCGCCCGGCAAAGGCTAAGCGCGCCTTTTACTGCCGAGTCTTTCAAAACATTCCCCCTGCACCCTCGGACCAGTTCATGGCATATTGCCCGCGCCAAGCATCGGCTTACACAATCAAACGCGCGAATGTCGCAGCAGGCGACACATCAAAGGGAACAGTGAAATGATCAAAGAATTCAAAGATTTCATCGCCAGAGGCAATGTTGTTGACCTTGCGGTTGGTATCATCATCGGTGCGGCGTTCACCGCCATCGTCAACTCATTGGTGTCTGATCTGATCAACCCGATCATCGGCCTGATCACGGGTGGCGTTGATTTCTCGAACCTCTTTATTGATCTGTCCGGCACGGCCCCGGCCTCGCTTGCTGCCGCCAAAGAGGCAGGGGCACCCGTCTTTGCCTATGGGGCCTTTATCACCGCGGTGATCAATTTCCTGATCATTGCATGGGTCGTGTTCCTGATCGTCAAGGGCGTCAACCGCCTGAAGGAATCCACCGCCAAGAAAGAGGCCGAAGTGGCCGCAGCCGCCCCGGCAGGCCCAAGCGAGTTGGACATCCTGATGGAAATCCGCGACTCGCTGAAAAAGTAAAGCCCGCAAAATCAAAAGGCCCCGGCAGTGTCCGGGGCCTTTTTTGTTTAGGTCGCTGGCTGGATCACATCTTGATTGCCGCATCCGCGGTGATGCTGGGCAGGCCAAGCGCCTCACCCACGGCGGCATACGTCAGCTTTCCGGCATGGGTGTTCAGCCCCGCCTTCAGATGGGGGTCATCGGCGCAGGCTTGCTTCCAGCCCTTGTCGGCAAGGGCCAGCAGGAAGGGCAGGGTTGCATTGCCCAAGGCAAGGGTCGATGTCCGCGCCACTGCGCCCGGCATGTTGGCCACGCAGTAATGCAGAATGCCGTCCACCTCATAGATCGGGTCTTGATGGGTGGTGGCGCGGCTGGTTTCAAAGCACCCGCCCTGATCAATCGCCACATCAACAATCGCAGCCCCCGGCTTCATCGTCGAAAGCTGGGCCTTGGACACCAGTTTGGGTGCCGCAGCGCCGGGGATCAGCACGGCGCCAATCACCATATCCGCCTCGGCCACCAGATCAGCGGTGGCCCCGGCACTGGCATAGCCGTTCTTGAATTCCCGCCCGAACACATCATCCAGATAGCGCAGGCGCGGCAATGACCGGTCCAGCACAGTGACATCGGCGCCCATGCCCGCCGCCACGCGGGCTGCATGCGTGCCCACCACGCCGCCGCCGATCACCACCACCTTGGCGGGCGTCACACCCGGCACTCCGCCCAGCAAGACGCCCCGGCCACCATTGGCCTTTTGCAGCGTCCACGCCCCGACTTGCGGCGCCAAACGGCCCGCCACCTCGGACATCGGCGCCAGCAGCGGCAAGCCGCCAGACCGGTCGGTGACCGTTTCATAGGCAATCGCCGTGACGCCGGATTTCAACAGATCGTGGGTCTGATCCGGGTCTGGCGCCAGATGCAGATAGGTGAACAGCACCTGCCCTTCGCGCAGCCGCGCACGTTCCGCTGCCTGCGGTTCCTTGACCTTGACGATCATTTCGGCCTTGGCAAACACGTCTTCGGCCGTTGCAACGATCTCAGCGCCCACTGCAACATAGTCGGCATCTGGAAAGCCAGCGCCTTCGCCGGCGCCGGTTTCGATCATCACCTGATGACCATGGGCAATCGCTTCTCGGGCGGCATTTGGGGTCATGCCGACGCGGAATTCCTGGGGTTTGATTTCTTTTGGGCAACCGATTTTCATGTTTTTCTCCCTGCTGGACTTTGGGCCAGTCTGTGCCAACAGGATCGCGCTGATTGGGTGTAAATTCTTTGAAACCTCGGTGACAATGCGTCAGGGTTTTCGTAGGATGTTGCGTGAAATGTCAGTATAGCAAGAGAATCTTCTGCACCCATGGATCTTGACGCAACCGACCGCCGCATTTTGAACGTCTTGCAAAAAGAGGGGCGGATCACAAATGCCGAGTTGTCGGAACGGGTGAATCTGTCGCCGTCGGCCTGCCATCGCCGCACCCAAAGGCTGGAGGAAGAGGGCTATATCGCCGCCTTTGTTGCCCTGTTGGAGCCGCGCAAACTGGGCCGCAATACCACCGTTTTCGTTGAGATCACGCTGGAGGGTCAGGCCGAGGAACTGCTTGATTCCTTTGAAAAAGAAGTGGCGCGCATTCCCGATATCCTGGAATGTCATCTGATGGCGGGGTCAGCCGATTACCTGCTGAAAATGATGGTCGAAGATACCGAGGATTTCGCCCGCATCCACCGCCAGTTCCTGTCACGGTTGCCCGGTGTGCGGCAGATGCAGTCGTCTTTCGCGCTGCGCACTGTGGTAAAGACCACGGCACTGGCGGTGTAAAATCCGGGGCTGAAACGGCCACCAAAACCGGGGAAATCCCCGATACACCCCCCGTACACCCCCTGTGCACCCCCCGTGCAGACCATTTTGCAGACCGCTGGGCCGGTGCGAATGCCCCCGGTTTCCCCCGGCGCGGGGCGCAAAGAAAAACCCCCGGCCAGAGGACGGGGGTTGATCGTATCGGGCATCGCTGCCCCAGTGTCGCAAAACGCCTTAGATTGCGCCTTCGCGTTGAGCCTTTTTGCGCGCGAGTTTGCGCGCACGGCGGACGGCTTCGGCTTGCTCGCGCGCTTTTTTGACGGAGGGCTTCTCGAAATGTTGCTTGAGCTTCATTTCCCGAAACACGCCTTCGCGCTGGAGCTTTTTCTTGAGGGCCCGGAGGGCTTGCTCGACGTTGTTGTCACGAACGCTGACCTGCATGTGGTTGTCACCACCTTCCTAAGTTAGAGTTGCACTGTAAGTGCAGGCGAAGCGCGCTATAACAGGGGTAAGACCGTCTGTCCACCTTTAGCAACCGGGGCCAAACCGATGGAAACGCCGAATTCACCCGAAGCTGCCGCCACCCACCTGCTGGATGCCGCCCTGCTGCATGTGGCTTTTGACGGCTGGTCGGATGCCACCTTTCGCGCCGCTGTAGCTGATTCGGGCGTGGATATGGGCCTGGCCCGCGCGCTGTATCCGCGCAAGGGGGTGGATCTGGCGATTGCCTATCACAAGCGCGGCGATCAGATCATGCGCGAGCGTCTGGCCGAAACCGATCTGGCCGCCATGCGCTATCGCGACCGGGTGGCCCATGCCGTGCGCCTGCGGATCGAGGCGGTCGAGGACCGCGAGGCGGTGCGGCGCGGCACCACGCTGTTTGCGCTGCCGATGCATGCAGGCGAAGGGGCCAAGCTGATCTGGGGCACGGCGGATGCGATCTGGTCTGCCCTGGGCGACAGCAGCCGCGATGTGAACTGGTACACCAAGCGCGCCACGCTGTCGGCGGTGTATTCCGCCACGGTGCTGTATTGGCTGGGCGACGACAGCCCCGGCCATCAGGCCACATGGGATTTTCTGGATCGCCGCATTGAAGACGTGATGGGCATTGAAAAGCTGAAGGCGCAACTGCGCGACAACCCGATTTCAAAGGCGCTGTCAGCAGGCCCCTTGAAGTTCATGGAGCAAATCCGCAAACCCAAGGTGCCCGATGATCTGCCGGGCCAGATGATGGACCGTTTGCGCCCCAAGACCTGAAGGAGCCTGCCCTGCCATGACCCAGACGATACCCGCATCGCACACCATGACCGCGATCGAGATCACCCAGCCGGGTGGCCCCGAGGTGTTGAAGCCCGCCACCGTGCCGGTGCCGGTGCCCGGCCATGGGCAGATCGTGATCCGCGTGGCCTATGTCGGGGTGAACCGGCCCGATGCCTTGCAGCGCGCGGGCCTTTATGCGCCCCCGCCCTCGGCCTCGCCGCTGCCGGGGCTGGAGGCGTCGGGCGTGGTGGTGGCGCTGGGGCCGAATGTGACGCGCTGGCAGATTGGCGACAAGGTGACGGCGCTGTTGCCCGGTGGCGGTTATGCCGAATATGTGGCCACGCATGAATCGCATGCCCTGCCCGTGCCCGAAGGGATGGGGCTGAAAGAGGCGGCCTGTCTGCCCGAAACCTGTTTTACCGTCTGGTCGAATGTGGTGATGCGGGGCCGGTTGCGGGCGGGCGAGCGGTTCTTGGTGCATGGGGGATCGTCGGGCATTGGCACCACCGCCATTCAGATCGCGCGGGCCCTGGGGGCGCGGGTTTTCACCACGGCGGGCAGTGCCGAAAAGGTGGCCGCCTGCAAGGGGCTGGGCGCGGACTATGCCTGGAACTACCGCGACGAGGATTGGGCCGCCGCCATCAAGGCCGAGGGCGGGGCCGATCTGATTCTGGATATGGTCGGGGGCAGCTATCTGCCGCGCAACATCCGCAGTTTGGCCGATGACGGGCGGCTGGTGCAGATCGCCTTTTTGCAAGGCCCAAAGGTTGAGCTGAATTTTTCAGAACTGATGGTGCGGCGGTTGACGATCACCGGATCGACCCTGCGCCCGCAATCTGACGGGGCCAAGGCGGCCATCGGCGCCGAGGTAGAGCGCCATGTCTGGCCGATGATCGCGGCGGGCAAATTTGCCCCGGTGATGGACAGTGTTTTCCCGCTGGCCCAGGCGGCGGCGGCCCATGCGCGGATGGAAAGCTCGGGCCACACGGGCAAGATCGTGCTGGAGGTTGGCGGCTGAGGCGTCAGCGCACCGCTTGCAGGCCAGCGTCTTGCAGGGTGCAATCGCGGATCGTGTCGGCCCCGCAGCGGCGGGGTTCAAGATCCTTGGTCAGGCAGATCCGCACCTCCTGGATCATGCCCGCACGGCAGGTGACGGTCACCTGATCACGCTTGAGGCCGGGGTTTGCCTCTAGAAAGGCGCCTTCGATCACATTGGCGGGCACCTTGAGGTCTTTGTTGATCTGCGGAAACACTGGCGCGATCTTGACGCTGCCAAAGGCGCGGCGGGCAAGGGCGAAATAATCGCGCGACGACAGACCCGAACAGCGGCCGTGTTTCTTCCACTGGTAAAAGGCGGCCCCCGCACCGCCGAAGACATCGGCCATGGCGGCAGTGTCGCTGCGGGCCGGGTCGCGCTGGCCGGTGCGGCAATAGCTGGGCCAGCCGGATTCGTATTGGGGCCACAGCCCGTGCAGCACAAAGGTGGTGCCTGTGCCGGGCGCGCATTGCGGATCGCGGCGCTGGTCGCCCTCGAGCGCGCACCAGTTCGAGGACCAGGACAAGGCCATGACGTAATAGTCAAAATCCCCCGCCGGTTCGCCATCGGCTGCGGCGCTTTTGGCTGACATCCCCACCGACACCCCAGCCAACAAACACAAGGCCGCGACCCAAAGACCAAGCTTATGCATTTGCACTTCCCCTTTTCCCCAAAACTGACTATATCGGGCCTGAATTCCCGACATCGTGGAAATCGCGGACCAAGGTTCGCAGCCGTTTTCCCGGCCCGGGACAGATTTGTAAAGGAGCCTGCGCATGAACAAGCCGCTCATGGCAAAAGCCACCGCCGTTTGGCTTGTGGACAACACGACGCTTTCCTTCAAGCAGATCGCCGATTTCTGCGGCATGCACGAGCTGGAGGTTCAGGGCATCGCCGATGGCGACGTGGCCCCCGGCGTGAAAGGGTTTGACCCGGTTGGCAACAACCAGTTGGACGAAGGCGAGATCGAGAAGGGTCAGAAAGACCCGCTGTATCGCCTGCGCCTGAAGCACAACCCCGCCGCCGCTGGCGAGGAAAAGCGCCGTGGCCCGCGCTATACGCCGCTGTCCAAGCGTCAGGATCGTCCGGCTGCGATCCTTTGGCTGGTCAAGTTCCACCCGGAATTGTCGGATGGCGCGATTGGCAAGCTGGTGGGCACCACCAAGCCCACGATCCTGTCGATCCGCGAACGCACGCATTGGAACATCAACAACATCTCGCCGGTTGATCCGGTGGCCCTGGGCCTGTGCAAACAGACCGAGCTGGATGCCGCCGTGCAGCAGGCCGTGCGGCGCCGGGCTGCCGAGGGCGTGGTGATGTCGGATGACGAACGGCGCAAGCTGGTGTCAACCGAGCAATCGCTGGGCATGGCGCCCGAACCGAAGATGCCGTCTTCGATTGCCGGGCTGGAGAATTTCTCGCTGTCGGAAGAGGAAGAAAAGCCGGCTGATTTTTCGGATGCCGACAGCTTTTTCAACCTGCCGCAGGGTGAGGATGATGAGGATGAGGATGACGACGATCCGCGTCGCTGATCTGTTGCCCCTGTCGCCGGTGAAGCAGGCCCCCAACCGGGGGCCTTTTTCATGCAAATTCCAGTGTTTCGATCCATTCCTTGATTTCAGGCACCCGGCCACGGGCCACCGGCAGCTTTGTGCCATCCCGCAAGACAACCATGGTAGAGCGCGCATCTGACTGAACCCCGGAAACGGCCTGTGCCGCCACCCAATGGCTGCGGTGGATCAACCGCCCCGCCGTTTCTGGCATCGCGGCCACCGCATCAGACATGCGCCCCCGCAACAGCCGGGTCTGGCCCGAGGTCAGAAAGACCTGAACATAATGCTCATCCGCCTTGATCGCCAGAATCTGGGGCAGGGCAAAGGATGTGCCCAGAATCAGCACATTGCCAAAGTGCGGGGCCGTGCTGGTTTCGGGAACAAGGCTGGGGGCCACCGCATAGGGTGAAATGACATGGGGCGGGACGGTGGGGGCCTTGGGTTCCGCCGCCTGGCCCCGGATGTCGCGCATGATGCCCGGCAACAGAAACGAGGCCAGAACAATCTCGCCCAGCACGCCAAAGATGCAATTGAACACGGTGACAAGAAACAGATCGGAAAGCAGCGGAAACGGCGCGCCAAGTAGAACGCCGCTGACCATGCCGATCATGGTGGCCCCGGTTGTGGCCAATGGCACCGTGATCATGCTGAACACCGTCAGGCCAAAGCGCTGGGTCAGATAAACGGTGCCCACCAGAAAGACGAGAAACCAGAGCACGCCATTGGCGTAAAAGATCGTCAGACGCAGGGCGTTGAAGTTGATCAGGTCATCATAGGGGCGCAAGGCCACGACAATCGCACTGATCGACATCACAAGGGCAACGAAACGTGGGTGCCAGAACAACTGGCGCATTTCATGCCACGTTATCTGTTCTTGCGTGCCGTTGACGAAAACGATGCGCATTCTATTCCATTCATCTGGAAATCTATATGTTTCACTCAGACGATGGCCCCTTGGGTCGGGGGCACTATGCCCGGTTTTCAGTTCGATAATTTGTGTGCCGACCCAACTTTGTCCAGTCAATAAGGGGCAGAAAACTGATTGTAACCGTCACAATTTGCGGCGTGCCCGCAGGGCGGCGCCAATCGTGCCATCATCCAGATAATCCAACTCTCCGCCTATGGGCACGCCTTGGGCCAAGGTGCTGATCTGCACCTGACCGGGGGCAAGCGCATCGGCAATGTAATGGGCGGTGGTCTGGCCATCGACGGTGGCATTCAGCGCCAAGATCACCTCGGTGATGCCTTGGTCTTGCACGCGCGCCACCAGATGCGGAATACGCAATTCATCGGGGCCGATGGCATCAAGGGCCGACAAGGTGCCCCCCAGCACATGATAGCGCCCGCGAAAGACGCCCCCCCTCTCCATCGCCCAAAGATCGGCCACATCCTGCACCACGCAGATCTCGCCCGTGGCGCGCCGGGGATCGGCGCAGATGGGGCAGATGTCATCGGTGCCGATGTTGCCGCAGATGCGGCAGTCGCGCGCGGTCAGCGCCACTTGTGCCATGGCCTGCGCCAAGGGGGCCATCAGGCCCGCCCGCTTTTTCAGCAGCGCCAGCACCGCCCGCCGGGCCGAGCGCGGGCCAAGGCCCGGCAGCCGCGCCATCAGGTCGATCAGCGCCTGAATGTCACGGCTGGCATCTGGAAGGGTGGGATCGGGCAAGATGGCCTCAGAACGGCAGTTTCATGCCGGGCGGCAGGCCCAGATCTTCGGCCATCTTGGCCAGTTCGCGCTGGCTGCGATCCTGCGCCTTGGCCTGTGCATCCTTGATCGCGGCCAGGATCAGATCCTCGACCACTTCCTTTTCGCTGGCGACAAAGATCGAAGGGTCGATATCCAGCCCGGTCAGATCGCCCTTGGCCGTGGCCCGCGCCTTGACCAGCCCGGCCCCGGATTCGCCCACAACCACGATCCGGGCAAGATCTTCCTGCATTTCGGCCATCTTGGCCTGCATGTCCTGCGCGGCTTTCATCATCTTGGCCATGTCGCCAAGCCCGCCCAAACCCCCAAGTCCTTTCAGCATGCTTTTCCTTTCAGCCGTCTTCAAACGGATCCCATTCATCTTCTACTTCTGGCAGCGCCTCTTCGGCGGCGGCCTCGGCCATCTGGTCGGCGGTGCGGATGTCAACGATTCTGGCACCCGGAAAGGCCGAAATCACCGCCTGCACCACCGGGTTTTGCATCGCCTCGGCCTCGGCCTGCCGTTTGCCGGCATCGCGCGCCTCGGCCAGTGTGGGCTGGCCACCCCCCGCCACCACCGACACGCCCCAGCGGCTGCCCGTCCAGCCCTGCAACCGCTGGCTCAGCCGGGAGGCAAGGTCGGGCGCGGCATCGGGCGCCGGTTCGAATTCGATCCGGCCCGGCGCATAGCGCACCAGCCGCACACCCTGCTCGACCTCATACAGAAGTTTCATGTCGCGCCGGTCGCGGATCAGGTCGATCACGGCATCGAAAGTGGCGATGACGGGTGCCTGACCGGCCACGGCCAGGGCCTGCCCGGCGTTGTTCATCATGGCGCTGTGCATCATGGGGCCGCGCATCGGGGCCGAAGGCGCCATCATCGCGCCATGCACCGCGCCGCCCCCCGCTGGCGCGCCGCCCGGCATGCCGCCGCCGCCCGGTGTGGGGGCAGGCTGCGATTGCAGGCGTTTGATCAGGGTTTCGGGGTCGGGCAGATCGGCCACATGCGTCAGCCGGATGATCGCCATCTCGGCGGCCATCATCGCATTCGGGGCCAGCCCCACTTCCTCGATCGCCTTCAGCAGCATCTGCCACATCCGGCTTAACACCCGCATCGGCAGCTTTTCCGCCATCTCCAGCCCGCGCGCCCGTTCGTCGGGCGGGGTGGTCGGGTCTTCGGCGGCCTCGGGGGTGATCTTGATCACCGAAACCCAATGGGTGATTTCGGCCAGATCGCGCAGAACGGCCATCGGATCGGCCCCATCGGCATATTGGCCGGAAAGTTCCGTCAGCGCCTGCGCCGCATCGCCGCGCAGGATCAGATCAAACAGATCCAGCACCCGGCCCCGGTCGGCCAGACCCAGCATGGCCCGCACTTGCAGCGCCGTGGTTTCGCCCGCGCCATGGGCAATGGCCTGATCCATCAGGCTCATGGCATCGCGGACCGAGCCTTCGGCAGCCCGCGTGATCAGCGCCAAGGCGTCAGGGGCCAGCTTTGCGCCCTCGGCCGCGGCGACGCGCGACAGATGCGCCATCATCACTTCGGGCTCGATCCGTTTCAGATCAAACCGCTGACAGCGCGACAGAACGGTGACCGGAACCTTGCGAATCTCGGTGGTGGCAAAGATGAATTTCACATGGGCTGGCGGTTCTTCCAGCGTTTTCAGCAGCGCGTTAAAGGCGCTGGTCGACAGCATGTGAACTTCGTCGATGATGTAGATCTTGTAGCGTGCGCTTGCCGCCCGGTAATGCACCGAATCGATGATTTCGCGAATGTCGCCCACCCCGGTGCGGCTGGCGGCGTCCATCTCCATCACATCGACATGGCGGCCTTCGGCGATGGCGCGGCAGGGGTCGCATTGGCCACAGGGTTCGGTCGTCGGGCCGCCTGTGCCATCGGGGCCGATGCAATTCAGCCCCTTGGCGATGATCCGCGCCGTGGTGGTCTTGCCCACCCCGCGCACCCCGGTCATCACAAAGGCATGGGCGATGCGGTCGGCGGCAAAGGCATTCTTCAGCGTGCGCACCATCGCCTCTTGCCCGATCAGATCGGCAAAGGTGGCCGGCCGGTATTTCCGGGCCAGAACCTGATAGGCTTTTTCCGTGGTTTCCGACATCTTGCTTCCAACCGGTTCGTCCGGACAGACACTAGGGCCAAGCGCCCCGAACGTCCACCACAACGGAGAGCGAGATGCCCTTCACCCTCACCGATCTGCCCCTGCTGGCCGGCCAGATCGGCATCTGCCCAATGCCCGGCCGCACGGGCCAGTATCAGGCAGATCTGGCGCAGATCATCCGCTGGTCGCCCGATCTGGTGCTGACGATGACCCCGCTGGACGAATTGGCCGCCAAGGGCGCGGTGGGCCTGCCCGCAGACCTGGCCCGGCATGGCATTGCCTGGCGGCACCTGCCGGTTGCCGACTTTGGCAGCCCCGATGCCCAGACAGCCGCAGCCTGGCCCAAGGCGTCCGATCAGGCCCGCGCCATTCTGGGCCGGGGCGGGCGCGTTCTGGCGCATTGCATGGGGGGCTGCGGGCGGTCTGGCATGGCGCTGCTGCGCCTGATGGTTGAGACAGGCGAAGACCCTGCGCTGGCCCTTGCCCGGCTGCGCGCGGCTCGCCCCTGCGCGGTGGAAACCCGCGAGCAACAGCGTTGGGCCAGCGCCGTGGCCACATCAGACAGGGCCTGACCTGCGTTTCATCTGTTCAAAAATATCCTCGGGGGAAGGTGGTTTGCCGCAGGCAAACCAAACTGGGGGGCAGACAGCCCCCCCTGCCCGGCCAGCCACCCGCGCCTCAGGCCCCCAGTTACACCCCCCCAGTTACACCCCGGTCAGGCCCGGTGATAGGGCAGGCCCGCCAGGATGCTGGCCGCGCGATACAATTGTTCGGCCAGCATCACCCGCACCAGCATATGGGGCCAGACCATCTTGCCAAAGCTGATCGACGCATCGGCCCGTGCGCGCAGGGCCGGATCGATGCCATCGGCGCCGCCAATCACAAAGGCCACATCCTGCCGCCCGCCATCGCGCCATTGGGCCAGCATCTGCGCAAATTCCGGGCTGGTCAGCAGCTTGCCACGTTCATCCAGGGTAACAATCAGCGCCCCGGCGGGAATCGCCTTGGCCAGAAGATCGGCCTCGGCGGTCATGCCAAGGTTTTTCTTGTCTTCAACCTCAACCTCTGACAGCGGGCCAAGGGCCATGCCCCGCCCGGTTCGGTCAAACCTTTGCACGTAATCGTCGATCAGATCACGCTCGGGGCCCTGCCGCAGCCGGCCCACGGCGCAAAGATGCACCCGCATCAGGGCTGCGAAACCTGCGCGGCAAGGGCATCGGCGCCGCTGGGCAGCCACATCTTTTCAAGCTGATAGAAATCGCGCACTTCGGGGCGGAAGACGTGAACGATGACATCGCCCGAGTCGATCAGCACCCAATCGCCGGTTTCCTTGCCTTCCATCTTGCAGACAATCCCAAAGGTGTCTTTCAGACGTTGGGCCAGCTTTTCAGAGATTGCCGCGACCTGACGCGACGACCGGCCCGAACAGATGACCATGTAATCGGCCACATCCGAGCGCCCGCGCAGATCGATCTGCACAATGTCTTCGGCTTTGTCGTCGTCAACCGAGGCCAGCACCGTTTCCAGCACCTGTTCGGCAGAAAAGTCAGGGCCCGTCATGCGATTTGCCCGCGGTCCGACCGGCAATCCGGTCGCTGGATCAGAATGAGACAGGACATCGTCCTCCTGGTTGCGCGCCGATCCATGCCCCGGCGCCGGGCGGCTTTGACCAAGAATAGCATCCGCAAGACGCAATCTCAACACCAGCCGGAAAGGCCGGGGCCATATCGCCTATTGGCCGGCTTCGCAAGGCTTGATGGCGGGCGCGGCGGCGGTTTGGGGGCTTATGGCGCTGGGTGCGACATTTGCTCATTGCCTGCAACTGTGCGACTCTGGCGGAAAGGCCAAGAAAAACCGGGGGAAAGATGGACCTGATCGATCCACAAGTCATTGCCAGCGCCGAGCAGGTGCTCAAGCAGCTTCAGGGGTTCTTTCTGTCGTTGTTGCAGCCGTTCCGCCTGTGGCAGGTGGTGATTGTCATCGGCGTCTTTGCCTTGGCCCATGTTCTGGCCCGCCTTTTGGCCCCACGGGTGGATGACTGGGCGCGCAGCCATACCGAGTTGAAGCCTTGGCAGGCGCGCACCATCATCACCCTGCGCAAACGGCTGCGCGGGATCTTGTTTGTGGTGCTGGCCTGGGCGGCGGTGGTGGTCATTTCGATGATCAACCCGTTCCCGTCGCGCCGCTATATCGTAGAGTTGGCCGCCACCATCGGCACGGCCTGGGTTGTGATCGGGCTGGTGACCAAGCTGATCCGAAACCGGTTCTTGCGCCGGATGGTGACCTGGGGGGCATGGGTCTATGTGACCGTGCTGTATCTTGGGTTTCTGGATACTTTTACGCAGTTTCTGGATTCGATCGCCATCACCTTTGGCGATTTCCGGCTGTCGGCCCTGACCGTGACCAAGGCGCTGGTGGTGACCGGTGCGCTTGTCACCGCGGCGCGGTTGCTGACAACGGGGGCCGCCAACCGTATTCGCCGCAATGACGACATCAGCCCATCGGTGCAGGTGTTGGCGGTCAAGCTGATGCAGATCAGCGCCTATGGGGCGGCGTTTTTCATCGGGCTGAAGGCGGTCGGGTTTGATCTGACCGGGCTTGCCGTTCTGTCGGGGGCGATTGGTGTGGGCCTGGGTTTCGGTCTGCAAAAGGTGGTGTCGAACCTTGTGTCGGGCATGATCATCCTGCTGGACAAGTCGATCAAGCCGGGGGACGTGATCAGCATTGGCGACACCTTTGGCTGGATCGAAAGCCTTGGCGCGCGCTATGTCAGCGTGGTGACCCGTGACGGCAAGGAATATCTGATTCCGAACGAAGACCTGATTACCGGGCAGGTGGTGAACTGGTCGCATTCCAACAATTTCGTGCGGATCGAGATTGCCTTTGGCACGTCATATCACGACGACCCTTATCTGGTGCGCCGGGTGGCGGTGGCCGCGGCCGAAAGCGTTGAGCGCGTGCTGCGCACAAAGCCTGCGGTTTGCCATGTGGCGGGCTTTGGCGACAGTTCGGTGGATTATGTGCTGCGCTTCTGGATCACCGACCCGACAGAAGGCCTGGCCAACATCCGGTCCGAGGTGTTTCTGGCCCTGTGGGACGGGTTCAAGGAAAACGGCATTTCAATTCCCTTCCCGCAGCGCGAGGTGCGGGTGCTGAATGACCAGATCAGGGTCGAGCGGCCCGAAGATGCCGGATCGCTTGCCTGAAACGGGATAAACGCGTATATCGCTGGCCATGCACGGGTTCATCTATTTCAACATCACCGATCATGCGCGGCTGCCGGCCCGCTTTTTCGGCATGACCCGCACCATCCTTGCCCGACTTTGACGCGGGGGGCGCCATCGCGCCCGCAACTGCGTTCAGGACGACCCCTTTTTTCCGAACTTTCCAACGATAGGTCAGAGCCATGGCTCCTCGCACACTCTATGACAAGATCTGGGACGACCATGTTGTCCACCAAGCCGATGATGGCACCTGCCTTCTGTATATCGACCGCCATCTGGTGCACGAAGTGACCAGCCCGCAGGCCTTTGAAGGCCTGCGCATGACGGGCCGCAAGGTGCGCGCACCGGAAAAGACCATTGCCGTGCCGGACCACAACGTGCCCACCACGCTGGACCGCGCCAATGCCGCGACGATGACCGAAGACAGCCGCATTCAGGTTGAGGCCTTGGACAAGAACGCCAAGGATTTCGGCATCAACTATTATCCGGTGTCTGACGTCCGTCAGGGCATCGTGCATATCGTCGGCCCCGAGCAGGGCTGGACGCTGCCGGGCATGACGGTGGTTTGTGGTGACAGCCATACCGCAACGCATGGCGCCTTTGGTGCGCTGGCCCATGGCATCGGCACATCCGAGGTGGAGCATGTGTTGGCCACCCAGACGCTGATCCAGAAGAAATCGAAGAACATGAAGGTGGAAATCACCGGGTCATTGCGCCCCGGCGTGACCGCCAAGGACATCACCCTGTCGGTGATCGGCGCCACCGGCACGGCGGGTGGCACCGGCTATGTCATCGAATATTGCGGCCAGGCGATCCGCGAATTGTCGATGGAAGGCCGGATGACCGTGTGCAACATGGCCATCGAGGGCGGTGCCCGCGCGGGCCTGATTGCGCCCGATGAAAAGACGTTTGACTACTGCATGGGCCGCCCCCACGCGCCCAAAGGTGCCAAGTGGGAGGCCGCGCTGGCCTATTGGAAAACGCTGTTCACCGATGAAGGCGCGCATTTCGACAAGGTCATCACCATCAAGGGCGAAGACATCGCCCCGGTTGTGACATGGGGTACCAGCCCCGAAGACGTGCTGCCGATCACCAGCACCGTTCCGGCGGCCAGCGACTTTAGCGGTGGCAAGGTCGAGGCTGCCCAGCGCTCGATCGATTACATGGGCCTGACACCGGGGCAAAAGCTGACCGACATCAAGATCGACACCGTGTTCATCGGATCGTGCACCAATGGCCGGATCGAAGATCTGCGCGCTGCGGCGGCCGTGCTGAAGGGCAAGAAGATTGCCGTCAAGCGCGCCATGGTGGTGCCGGGATCGGGCCTTGTGCGCGCACAGGCCGAAGAAGAAGGGCTGGCGCAGATCTTTATTGATGCCGGTTTTGAATGGCGTCTGGCGGGCTGCTCGATGTGCCTGGCGATGAACCCCGACCAACTGGCGCCGGGCGAACGCTGCGCCTCGACATCCAACCGCAACTTCGAAGGGCGTCAGGGTTATAAGGGCCGCACCCATCTGATGAGCCCGGCCATGGCCGCCGCTGCCGCCATCACCGGCCATCTGACAGATGTGCGCGAGATGATGGGCGAAACCGCCTGATCGGCCCAGACCCAAGCAAAAGGGGGCGGCGGGGAAACCTGCCGCCCCTTTGCTTTGGGGTCAGAAGAACGCCCGCTCGACCGTCCACCACGCGCCCACCGCCGCGATGGCGCAGGATGCGGGCACCGCGATTGCGCTGCGATACCAAGGCTTTTTGCCAAAGGGCAGGCCCAGCGCCAGAAAGGCCACCAAAATCACCGCCAACTGGCCCAGTTCCACCCCGATATTGAACCCGATCAGCCCCACCACGAAACGGCTGTCTTGCAATCCGACATCGCCCAGCACCGAGGCAAAGCCAAGCCCGTGCAGCAGGCCAAAGCCAAACACAACCGCCACCCGCAACGGGCCGATGCGCCCGCCGCCGATGATGTTTTCAACCGCGACATAGACGATCGAGGCCGCGATCAGCGGCTCGACGATCTCGGCCGGCACCTGCACGATTTTCAGGCTGGCCAGCGCCAGTGTGACCGTATGGGCAAGGGTAAAGGCGGTGACCTGCGCCAGCATCGGCCCAAACCGCAGCGCATAGAAATAAAGGCCCAGCACGAACAGAATGTGATCAAGGCCCTTGGGGATGATATGTTCAAAGCCCGACACGATATAGCGCACAAAGACCGCGCCGGCGCTGTCATCCACCACCGTGTCACGCGGCAGGGCGTCGGACAGGGCACCCCCTGTCAGCAGCGCCGCATAAGAATTGGCATCGCCTTCGGCCTGACGCAGGGCAAGGCTGCCAAAGGCCGCATCCCAGCCGATCTGCACGGGGGTGCCATCGGCGGGCAAATCGGCCATCAGCACCAGAAAGGAATCGCGCGGCAGGCTGACATCTCCCACCTCGGGCACCGAAACGGTCAGGATGCGCGGCACCACCAGCGTGTCCCCCGCCTTGATCACAAAGCGCGGCGCAAGCCGGGGCCAGGCCCGCTCCAGTTCTGCGGTCAGGGTGCCGGGGTCTTCGGCGCGCAAGGCATCATAACGGTCGGAAAAGGGCGAGTCGTTGGTATCTTCCAGCCCGGCCAGATCCATTCCGGCCAACATGGGTTCCAGCGTCAGGCGGATGGTCAGCGCAACGGTATCGGCCCCAATGGCCACATCGGCCACGGCGGGCCGCACCTCATGCGCGCGGGCGGGCAGCGCCGCAATTGACATGACCAGAATCAGGGCCAAGTAACGAAGGAAGGAAAACAGGGGAACGGCCATCATGGATCTCATTCATTGGCGCAGCATCAGCCGCGTGATCGGTCTTGGGCTTATGATCGTGTCATTTAGCGCGACCTTGGCAAAGGCCCATGAATTCTGGCTGATGCCCGAAAACTTCTTGGTTCAGCCGGGGGGCAGCCTAAGGGTCGATCAGAAGAATGGCCAGCATATGAAGGGCGTGTCGATCCCCTATCTGCCCGGAGAGATCACACGGTTTGAGGTGGTGATGGGCGAAGATGTGGCCCCGGTTGTCAGCCGGTTGGGCGATATTCCGGCCCTTGACGGCGCAGCCCCCGACCAGAACGGGCTGGCGGTGGTGGTGCACGAAACCGCCTATAGCAGCCTGCGCTACAAGGAGTTTGCCAAGTTTGAAACCTTTGCAACCCACAAGGCCGCGCCCGAGGTTTTGGCCCAGCATCGCGCGCGGGGCCTGCCAGAGTCGGGCTTTACCGAGATTTACCGCCGCTTTTCCAAAGCCTTGATCGCTGTTGGCACCGGGTCCGGGGCCGATCGCGCCATGGGTTTGCGCATCGAGATCGTGGCGCAGGCCAACCCCTATACCGACGATCTGACCGCTGGCCTGCCGTTGCTGGTGCTGCTGGATGGCCAACCCCGCCCCGGTGTGCAGGTCGAATTGTTTGCCATGGCCGCCGATGGCAGTGTGACCGAGACGATGCACACCACCGATGCACAGGGCGTGGCGCGGGTGCCCGCGCAATCGGGTGTCACCTATCTGGCCGATAATGTGGTGATCGAAGCACTGCCCAACAATGACGCCAAGGCCGGGCCGGTGTGGAAATCTGACTGGGCGGCGCTGACCTATTTCGTCCCGTGACTGCTTGATGGGTGGCCTGTGCTGCGCTATGAGGCAGCAACGACAGGAGAACCCGATGACCCCCTTCACCACGCTGACCGGCATCGCGGCCCCCATGCCGCTGGTCAATATCGACACCGACATGATCATCCCCAAGCAGTTCCTGAAGACCATCAAGCGGTCGGGCCTTGGGGTGAACCTGTTTGACGAAATGCGCTATGACCGGCAGGGCAATGAGATTGCCGATTTCGTGCTGAACAAGCCGCAGTATCGCAAGGCCCAGATTCTGGTCGCGGGCGACAACTTTGGCTGCGGCTCGTCGCGCGAACATGCCCCTTGGGCCATCGCCGATTTCGGCATCCGCTGCGTGATTTCGACCAGCTTTGCCGACATCTTCTACAACAACTGCTTCAAGAACGGCATCCTGCCGATCGTGCTGCCCGAGGCCGAGCGCGATCTGTGCATGAAAGATGCCGAAAAGGGCGCCAATGCCCGGATCGAAGTCAGCTTGGCCGATCAGACCATCACCCTGTCCGATGGCACCAAGATCGGGTTTGACGTTGACCCCTTCCGCAAGCACTGCCTGATGAACGGTTTGGACGATATTGGCCTGACGCTGGAAAAGGCCGCCGCAATCGACAGCTTTGAAGCCAAGAATGCGGCACAGCGCCCTTGGGCCTGATTTCCCTTATACCACAATATCTTGGGCCGCCCCTTGGGGCGGCCTTTTTCTTGCCCCCAGTTTGATGCAATCCGGCGACAGTTCCTCCGCGAAAGCGCCCCATTGGTAAAGGAAGGTCCAAGAACTGATTGCGAGGCCAGTCGAAAGAAGGCACAAATTGGGCAAGATTGAGGCAGGCCGCCACAAATGGGGCGGAAATCATGGTCTAAGGCAGCCGCAAAGCACGGAGGCCGACCGCACGGAAGGTATGAAGGCAGTGGCTTCACGGGCAACCGGGGCATTGATGCGCGCATTTCTGATGGTGGCCGTTCTGGCGGCACCGTCACTTTTGCTGGACAGCGCATCAGGCGATTCAAGGCAACTCGTTGCACTTTTTGCCTTGTTTGCCGGGGCGCTGGTCTTTGCCGAATACAATTCGGAATATCCCAGTGTCACCGAATTCCGCGACGCCCCGCCCTTTAACCGCATCCGTTTTGGCATGCTGGTGATGACCGTGATGGGGCTGACCATCATCGAACGCGGGCAAACGGCGCCGAACAGCCTGTCGGAATTCGTGCAGGTGATTGGCGTGCTGATCGGCCAGGCGATGGATTTCCCCTATTCCCCGGTGCGCCTTGTCACGCTGACACTGGCGGGCGATGCCACCGCGCAGCAGATCGCCACAGTGCGCATTGCAGCGGGCATTGCCTATTTCACCTCGCTGATCTCGCTGTCGGTTTTTGTCATCTCGATCCGCATGGGCGCCTGGCCGATGAAGGATCGGCCCTTCAATGTCTGGGTGAACCTGCCAACCTTTGACCCGACGGCCGGGGGCGACGTTGTCACGCGGCTGGAACGCGATGGGCGCATCAACATTGCCCTTGGTTTTCTGCTGCCCTTTGCTCTACCCTTGGTTGTTGCACTTGGCAGCACCGGGCTGGACCCCGACAGGCTGACCTCGTCACAAACCCTGATCTGGACGATGACAGCATGGGCCTTTTTGCCAGCCAGCCTTTTCATGCGCGGTATCGCGCTTGGGCGCATTGCCGAGTTGATCCGCGACATGCGCCGCGCCAACGACCAGACCGACGGGCGCGCCTTGGCCACGGCCTGATCCTTGGGCTGTTGCTGGCGCTGACCACCCCGGCCATGGCCCAGGATCTGCGTCTGGGGTTCTGGAATGCCGATGTGCAGCGCAAGGGCCCCGGCCTGCTGGCCCGTGATCTGATGAAACTGGTCAATCAGGACGGCAGGCCCGATCAGGACAGTCTGGCCGATCTGGCGCAGGCTGTGCAAGCCATCGACAGCCTGAAGGCCGATGTTCTGGTGCTGAGCGGCTTTGATTACGATGCCGGCGGGCTGGCCCTGCGAGCGCTGAATGCGCAACTGGCGCAGCCCTATCCCCATCTGGTGCCCCTGCGCCCCAATACCGGGGTGCCAACCGGGCTGGATCTGGATGGCAATGGCCGCAACGATGAGGCGCGCGATGCCATGGGCTTTGGCCTGTTTCCCGGCCAAGGCGGCATGGCGCTGCTGTCGCGCCTGCCCGTTCTGCCCGATCAAGGCCAGGACCATTCGGCCTTTTTGTGGCGCGACTTGCCGGGCGTCGATCTGCCGCCCTTGCCCGATGGGGCCGCGGCACTGCTGCGCCTTTCGACCAATGGCCATCACGACACGGCCCTTGCCCTGCCCGATGGCCGGGCGTTCCACATTCTGACATGGCATGCCACCACGCCCGCCTTTGACGGCCCCGAAGACCGCAACGGCAAGCGCAACCACGATGAAACGCGGTTCTGGACGCTGCTGCTGGATGGCGCTTTGCCCGCCCCGCCCCCCGCAGCCCCCTTTGCGCTGGTGGGGCAGGCCAATGCCGACCCCGACAAAGGCGATGGCAACCCCGCGGCCATTCAGGCGCTTTTGGATGACCCGCGTCTGCAATCGGCCCTGTCGGGGGATACGTCGGATTATGGCGGCACCATCGGCCCGTTGCGCACCGCCTATATCCTGCCCTCGGCCGATCTGGCTGTCAGCGCGTCGGGTCTTGCCGCCGCGCCCGCGGGCGCAAGGCACCGCCCCATCTGGGTAGATCTGCACTTCTGACAGCGGGGCAACGCTGCTGCTGTGCCCAAATCCCTTGACCCCGGGGCAGACCTTGGCTAGGCCCGGTCCGACCCGATCAACAGGAGCCTATCCGTGGCAAATCCCTCCCTTCTGATCCTCGCCGGCGACGGCATCGGCCCCGAAGTCATGGCCGAAGTGAAAAAGATCATCGCCTGGATGGGCGACAAGCGCGGCGTCACCTTTGACGTCAGCGAAGATCTTGTCGGCGGCTGCGCCTATGACGCCCACGGCACCCCGCTGACCGATGCCACCATGGCAAAGGCGCAAGAGGTGGATGCCGTTCTTCTGGGCGCCGTTGGTGGCCCGAAATATGACAAGCTGGATTTCAGCGTAAAGCCCGAGCGCGGCCTGCTGCGCCTGCGCAAGGAAATGGATCTGTTTTCCAACCTGCGCCCCGCCCAGTGCTTTGACGCGCTGGCAGATTTCTCCAGCCTGAAGAAAGAGGTCGTGGCCGGTCTGGATATCGTGATCGTGCGCGAACTGACCAGCGGTGTCTATTTCGGCGAACCGCGCGGCATCTTTGTCGAGGGCAACGAGCGTGTGGGCATCAACACCCAGCGCTATACCGAGAGTGAAATCGCCCGCGTTGCCCGCAGCGCCTTTGAACTGGCCCGCAAGCGTGGCAACAAGGTCTGCTCGATGGAGAAGGCCAATGTGATGGAATCGGGCATCCTGTGGCGCGAAGTGGTGCAGGAAATTCACGACAAGGAATACCCCGACGTCGAGCTGAGCCATATGTATGCCGATGCCGGTGCCATGCAGCTGTGCCGCTGGCCCAAGCAATTCGATGTGATCGTGACCGACAACCTGTTCGGCGATCTGTTGTCGGATGCGGCGGCCATGCTGACCGGTTCGCTGGGCATGCTGCCCTCGGCCAGCCTTGGCGCACCGATGGCCAACGGCCGCCCCAAGGCGCTGTATGAACCCGTGCACGGTTCGGCCCCAGACATTGCCGGTCAGGGCAAGGCCAACCCGATTGCCTGCGTTCTGTCGTTTGCCATGGCCTTGCGCTATTCGTTCGATATGGGCGACGAGGCGACGCGCGTGGAAAAGGCCGTGGAAAAGGTGCTGGCCGATGGCGTGCGCACAGCCGATCTGATGGGCCCCGAAGGCGGCACCCCGGTGTCAACCAGCCAGATGGGCGATGCCATCATCGCCGCCCTCGACGCAAGCCTCTGACCCCCGCCTCTGACTCGGGCCTCTGACCCCGGCAGAAGACCGCAAAAGGCCCGCCATTCGTGCGGGCCTTTTCATTCCAGCTTGAGCCACCGGCGCGCTTCTGCCAAAAGGCCGATAGCGCAAACGGGTCTCTTTTCCAGCCCAAGCCAAAAAGGAAATGCACCATGGGACCGAACCTGAAAGGGGCGCTTCTGTCGCTGGCAGCTTTTGGCATCTATGCCACCCATGATGTGGTGATCAAATTCCTTGGCTCGGATTACAGTTCGTTTCAGATCATCTTCTTTTCCGGCCTGCTGGGGTTTCCGCTGATCACCCTGATGCTGATGAGCGATCCGACAGATGGCAACCTGATCCCCCGCCACCCGTGGTGGTCGCTGATCCGTGCCCTGACGGCTGTCAGCACCGGTGCTGCGGCCTTTTACGCCTTTTCCGTTCTGCCACTGGCGCAAACCTATGCCATTCTCTTTGCCATGCCGCTGCTGATCACGCTGCTGGCCATCCCGATGCTGGGCGAAAAGGTGGGCATCCGCCGCGGCCTTGCCGTTCTGGTGGGCCTGTGCGGCGTGCTGATCGTGCTGCGCCCCGGTTCGGCCGATTTGTCCTGGGGCCATGCCGCCGCACTTGGCGCTGCGGTGACGGGGTCGATCAACTCACTCATCGTGCGCAAGATCGGGGCGGCCGAGCGTTCGGCGGTGCTGATGATCTGGCCGATGATGGCCAGCGTTTTTGTCACCGGCGCCACCATGCCCTTTGTCTATGTGCCGATGCCGCTTGAACATCTGGCCTTGACCGGGGTCATCGCGGGCATGGGCTTTATCGCCGCCATGCTGGTGATTGCCGCTTATCGCGCGGCCCCGGCCGTCATCGTCGCGCCCATGCAATATTCCCAGATCATCTGGGCCGCCCTTTACGGATCGCTGTTCTTTGACGAACACCCCGACAAGTGGACGATCATCGGCACGGGCGTCATCATCGCCTCGGGCATCTATATCGTGCTGCGCGAAGGCACGTCGGATGCATCAAAGAACACACCGGTTCTGGCCAACAAATCCCGCGCCGAAACCGGCCTGATGCCGCGCATCAGCCTGCTGTTGAAACGCGGCGAAAGCCAGCGGGGCGACTAGGGAAATCCTCTTGCCATTCCCGGCAGAAGGGTTTAACCGAACGCCCACGGTCGGAGCGTAGCGCAGCCTGGTAGCGCACCTGCTTCGGGAGCAGGGGGTCGGAGGTTCGAATCCTCTCGCTCCGACCAAATTTCCCCGAACATTTCAGAACAGTCAGGCCCGTGCGGCCCAGACCCCGGCGATATAGTCGGCGGTCATCAGATCCAGATGCGCGCCACCGCCGTTCTTGGCAATGGTGATCTCCTCGTCAGAGCGCCGTGCATACAACGCCGGATCATCGTAGAAATCGGCAATCACATCCGCCTCGGCAATCGCGCCCGAGGCCAAGGGCTCGATCAACTCGCCGATATGGTGCAGCGTGGTGGCCCGCGAATCGACAAACAGCCGCGCCCGCGCCATGGCGGTGTCATCCACCTCACGCATGCCGGGCTTATAGGCCCCGATCAGATCAAGATGCTGGCCGGGTTGCAGCCAATCGCCCTTGATCAGCGGCGTGGTGGCCATGGTGGCGGTGCAGATGATGTCGGCCGCCTTGACCGCCGCCTCCAGATCCTCGGCCACGGCCTGCCCCATCGCCTCGGCACTGGCGCGGGTGCGGCTCCAGACGGTGAACCGTGCCGCCGGAAAGGCGCTGGAATAGGCGTCGATCATCGACCGCGCCACCGTGCCCGCCCCCACCAGCAGAATGCGCCGGGCATCCTTGCGCGCCAGCCGCCTGGCCGACAGCAAACTGTCGCCAGCCGTTTTCCACTTGGTCACCAGATGAAAATCGATCAGCGCCTTCAGCATCCCGGTCTGGTCGTCATACAAGGTGACGGCCCCGTTGATCGTGGGCTGCCCGGCAGCGGCATTGCCCGGAAACACCGTCGCCACCTTGACCAACTGGGCCAGACCATCAATCCAGGCCGCCCGGTTCAACAGGGTGTCACCGCCCCGATACAGGAACATATCCTTGATCTCGGCCCGTGGCCGCCGATGCCCGGCCTCGATCGCGGCGGTCAGCCCCGCCCAGGTCATCAACGCCTCTGCTTCCTTGCCGATCACCTGAATGGTCATAGCCCTGCCTCTGCCTGTGTCAAAAGACCAACGGCCACCAGACGCTCGGCCCAGCCCCGCCAACCGGTAAAGAGATGTGTCTGCCAGCCCTGCGCCGCCGCGGCGACAATATTGTCGGCCCGGTCGTCGGTAAAGATCAGCCGCCCGGGGGCCAGCCCGCAATCGGCCCCCACCGCGCGATAAATCGCCGGATCAGGCTTGATCATGCCCAAATGCCCCGACACATAGGCCCGGTCGAATTCGGCCAGAAAATCATATTGCGTCTGGGCATAGGCAAAACTGTGAATGCCAAAATTCGTCAGCGCAAACACCGGCACGCCCTTGGCCCGCAGCGCCCGCAGCAGGGCGATCGAGCCTTCGATCCGCGGGCTGGCCATATCGATCCAATGGTCATACCACCACCGGATTTCGCGGCCCCAATCCGGGTGCCGCGCGGCCCAATCGTAAATCGTTTCGCGAAACAGCGCGCCCGCGTCGATCAGATCATTCATGCCATGCAGATCAACCTCGGCAAACAGCCGCTGCCGCGCCTCTGGGCCAATCTGGCTGTCGTAAAACCGCTCGGGGTTCCATTCGATCAGCACATTGCCGATGTCAAACACGACCGCTTCGGGTGTCAAACCGTGTCTCCTGCCTGCGTCTGGTTTCGCGGTACAGCGTGTAAAGCCCGGCCCCGCAGATCAGCGCAATCCCTGCCCAGGCCGTCATGTCAGGCCATGTTCCAAAGATCATCACCCCCCAGAAAATAGCCATCGGCATTCCGGCATATTCAAACGGGGCAATCAACCCCGCTTCGCACAGACGATAGGCCTGACTGACCATCAGCCCCCCCACCGCCACCGCCACACCCGTGGCCAGAAAGGCGGGCAGATCGGTCAGCGCGGGCCAGACCCAGGGCCGGAACAAGAACGCCAGCGACGGGTTGGCAGACCCGGCGAATTTGCCATCGCCCACCACCAGCCCCATGGTGCAACTGACCAGAACAAAGCCGCATTGCACATAGAACGACAGGGTGATCGCGCTTTCGGTGGCCCGCATCCGCCGTGTCATCATATGGCTAGAGGCATAGCAAAACGCCGAAATCAGCACCAGAATGGCCGCAGGCTGAATCACGCCCGATCCGGGCCGCAGCATGATCAGCACCCCGATCATCCCCACCGACACCGCCGCCCAGCGCCGGGGGCCCACACTTTCGCCCAGCAGCACCACAGACAACAGAGTGACAATCAGCGGCGAGACATAGGCCACCGCCACCGCATCGGCCAAAGGCATGGCCGCAAGGCCCAGAAAATAGGTGACATTCGACACCATGACGATCGACACCCGGATCAGATGATCCAGCGGCTTTTGCGTGCGAAACAGCCGAAAGCTTTGCCCCGACAGGCGGATCAGCCCGGCCAGAAACACCAGGCCAATCACCGCGCGCACCAGGATCACCTCATGCAGGGGGTAATCGCCCGACAGAAACTTGATCGCGACATCATTGATCGACAGGGTCAGCGACCCACCAAGGGCCAACAGAATACCTGTCAACGTGGGGTTCACTGGCGGCAGGGCGGGGGATGCAGGGGGTAAGGCCATGCCGCCAGTAGAAGCGCCCCCAGACGCAAGCATCTAGCTTGTTTCCGACAAATTCGGGCGCATTCAGCCTTTCACACGCCGAACCAACCGGTCCAGAACATCCAGAAACCGCGACCGGTCGGCCTTGGAAAAGGGCCGCCCGCCGCCCTGACGAAAGGGATCGGCGCTGCGCAGATCCTGCATCAGATCGCGCGTGGCCAGCGCCATGCCGATATTGGCGGGCGTCAGTTCCTCGCCATTATGCTTGATCACCGCCGCCCCCGCCGCCACGCATTTCGCGGCCAGCGGAATATCCCCCGTCACCACCACATCGCCCGGCCCACAGGCCTCGGCGATCCATTTGTCGGCCTCATCCGGGCCTTCGGCCACAAAGACCGATTGCACCAAAGGGTTGGCCGACGGCCTTATACCGCCGTTCGACACCACCAGCATCGCCACCCCATGGCGCGAGGCCACGCGCTCGGCCTCGGCCTTGACGGGGCAGGCATCGGCATCAATGAAAATGCGCGCCATGGCCTAGCCGTAAATCGCCTTGGCGTGAAAGGCCATGTGATCCTCCATAAAGGTCGAGACGAAGAAATAGCTGTGATCATAGCCCTTTTGCATCCGGAAAATCCCGCCCTGCCGGCGGCTGGCCATGGCCTCGGACAAGGCCTCGGGCATCAGCAGATCAAGGAACTGATCCTGCGTGCCCTGATCAATCAGGATCGGCCCGTCAAACCCACGCTTGCGCATCAACAGCGTTGAATCATGCGGGGCCCAGGCCGCCTCATCCTTGCCCAGATAGGCCGCAAACTGCTTGCGCCCCCAATCGCTGGCCGTGGGGTGGCAAATCGGCGCAAAGGCCGAAACCGATTTGAACCGCCCCGGAAAGCTCATCGCGATGGTCAGCGCGCCATGGCCGCCCATCGAATGACCCATGATCGCCTGCGCCTCTTCGGCCAGCGGAAAGGCGTTGAACAAAAGGGTCGGCAGTTCCTCGGTCACGTAATCCCACATGCGGAAATGCGGGGCCCAGGGTGCCTCGGTCGCGTTGACATAAAAGCCCGCGCCCTGCCCCAGATCAAACGCCGGGTCATTGGCCACGCCCTCGCCCCGCGGCGAGGTATCGGGAAAGATCAGCGCCACCTGCGCCTCGGCCGCCCAGCGCTGCGCACCCGCCTTGGCCATGGCGTTTTCATGTGTGCAGGTCAGCCCCGACAGATACCAGACCACCGGCACCGCCCCATCCTCGGCCGCTTCGGGCAGATACAGGCCAAAGGTCATATCCCCCCCCGTCGCCTGCGACGCATGGGTATAAACCCCTTGCACCCCCCCGAAACAGCGGTTTTCCGAGACCGTCTTCATTGCGCTTATCCTCCATGAACCATGGCGATCACCCATGTCACCGTCAGCACCGAGGCCGCGGTTGACAGCAGGATCGCCGTTGAAACCCGTTGCGGCGCCACCCCATAATGGGCCGCCAGAATATAGACATTGCCCGCCACCGGCAGGGCCGCAGCCGCAATCATCACCGATGCGGCAAAGGGCTCGACCTGAAAGACAACCAGCGCCGCCACGGCCACCGCCGCCGGATGCAGCACCAGCTTGCAAAAGGCCAACCAGCCCGCCACCTGCACCCGTTCGGCACTGCGCCCCGCCAGCGAGGCGCCAATGGCAAACAGCGCCCCCGGCGTGGCCGCCGCGCCCAAAGTGCCCAGAAAATCATTCACCGGCCCCGGCACCGGCCACCCCGTCGCCCCCCAGGCCAGCCCCAGCACGATCGACACGATCATCGGGTTCTTCAGCAAGCCCAGCCCCAGCACGCGCAAAATGCCCAGGCTCATCCGCCCTTCGCGCACACCCGTGATCACCAGCGTGATCACCGAGGAAAACACGATCAAATCAATCGCCAGCACCAGCAGCACAGGGCCCGCCGCCGCCTCACCCAACAGCAGAACCAGCATCGGCACCCCCAGAAAGCCGACATTGCCGATCACCGCGCATTGCGCCTCGACCGCCGCCTCTTCCACCGACACGCGCCGCCACAGCGCCACCGCCGTTGCCAGCGCGTAAACGACCAGACAGCCCGAAAGATAGGCCAAGACGAAATTCCAGTCGAACACCGCCCCCAGCGACAGATTCGCCGCAAAACGGAACAGCATCGCCGACAGCGCGAAATAGAACACGAATTTCGTCAGGGCCGCCGTCGCCTCGGGGCTGAAAAACCGGCTGCGCCCGGCCAGATAGCCGGTGCCGATCAGCGCAAAGAAGGGAAGCGTTTTCAGAAGGATCGGCAGCATCGGTCAGCCCGCGATTAACTGGCCCGACCGTTTCACGTTCCGCCCCCCGGTTCAACCCGCCGCCGCAGCCGGAAACGCCCCGCAAACCGCCCCGCCAACCGCACAGGCCTCAGGCCATGGTTTCCAGACAGTGGCGGCGAAAGGCGCGCTTCAGCATATCCAGCTCTTGGCGCAGCAAATCCACCTCGGCGCGCAGGTCATCTTCCATCGCCACCCCGGTGATGATGGTGAAATGCGCCAGCGTATCGCCCGACGGCTTGTTCTGAATCAGAAACGTCTGCACCCCATCGGTCAGCACCTCGGCCGGAATCGGCACCTGAACGGCCCATTCGCCATCGCGCCCGGTGACAGGCTCTATCCGCAGGCCCGGCATCGGGCGCTCCAGCAGCAGCACTTCCAACTCGGGGCGGGTTTCGCTGCCCGATAGCACGCCTTCCCACATTCCGGCGCGAATGCGCGTCTTGGTCAGCTTCATCTCCTGCATCGCCGCCTCACAATTCCGCCCGCGGGCGACGGCTTAGCGTCACATCCCGCAGAATGATCTGGTTCATTTCCGGCCCCTCAAAAATCAGGTCCACCCACAGCCGCTCGATCCGACGCTCGTTCACCTTGGTATAGGCAAGGTCGAACTCAACCATCACATCCTCATCGCCCAAGGGCAGCTCGCGCACGATCTGTTCGACATTGGGGCCATGCTTGATGTTCAGCCGCGCGAAAATCTCCAGCGGCTTTTCCATCTCGACGATCACATCCAGCCGGATCAGATGCCGCAGCTTCAACCCTTCGGCCGCGCCGGGTGGCAGATCCAGCACAAGGCTCAGGAACGATCCGTCAAACCGGAACACATCCATCCGAAAACCAAAGGGCGCCAGATCGGCCTCTCGCGTGTTGCGGATCTGGCGCACGGTCAATTCGCTGCGGCGGCAATCGTGAAACACCGTCGCCCCGTCACACACAACCGCCCGGCCCGGCACCGATGAAAAGCCCGGCACGGGAATGGGGCCGCGCCACAGATCAGGCCGCCACGTCCAATCGGTGCCAAGCGGTTTGCGAATGGCGTTCGACCCGATCACCGGCAGCGCAAGGCGGTGTTCGGCCTGATGCAGCACCCTGTCCAGATGCCGCCGCATCGTGCGCGCGCGGCTGCGCAAACTGCGCAGGGCGTCCAGATCCATCTGCGGCGCACGTTCGGCCAACGATGCCCAGCGCCGTTGGACTCGTTTTTGCAAGAACTGGTCCATCCAGTCGGTCAAAGAGCGAGCCATTCACGCATCCGAAACATTCCCCAAACCCCAAGGCCATTGTTTACAGCCTGGAAACGATTCCTTTATTGCCGCAAACGGGTTAAGACTCCACCCCCTTGCTGGGATGTTTGCGTGGGGTCAGCGCGTCCGCCCACCTTGCGCCTAAGGCCGGTTCGCCCGTTGCAAGGCTTTGGCCGCCGCCTCAACCAGCTTGCGGCCCTCGGGCGGGGGCAGGTTCGGCCCCGTCGCACTGACCGACACCAGATAGCCGGCCACGGGCAGCATCGCCCGCCAGTAATTGCCTACCGCCTTGTCCTCGATCCGGGCCAGAAACACCCCCTCTGCCATCAGCGCCGTGCCGATGGTCACATCCCCGGCCCGCCCCCTGCGGCTGACCGAGGCACGCCCGGTCTCTGACGCCAGGAACGCCGCCAGCGCGGCACCGCCCGCCGTCATCACACCAGAGCTGCCCCGCGCGCCCACCGAAACGGTCAGCACCGCAGGCGGGGCTTCGCTTTCGGCCGAACAACGCCCAAGCAGAATGGCGGCCGAGCTTTCGGTCTCGCGCAGGCTTGACCGGTCGGGGCAGTAATCCGTGGGCCCGGCAATGCGCACCGCCCCATCCCGCACCGTGACGGTTTGGGTCGGTGTCAACAAAGACAGCGCCGGCAAGGTCGGCAGGCCCTTGGCCGGCTGACACGCCGCAAGGGCCAGGGCCAGCGCGATCCAGCCCCCTTTACTGATCCGCATAGACATGTCGCTCCGCCTGCGCGCCCGGATGTGTCACAGCCCCCCACCGGGCGCCGCCCACCATCTTGGCAAATTTCCACACCGCCCCCGACGCATATTGCGTGGGCCGCGGCCCCGCCCAAGCGGCCTTGCGCGCCGCCAGTTCATCGTCTGGCACAGCCACGCTCAGGGTGCCCGACACCGCATCAATGGTGATCACATCCCCCGTCTGCACAAGGGCAATCGGCCCGCCATGCGCCGCTTCGGGGCCAACATGGCCCACACAGAACCCGCGCGTCGCACCGCTGAACCGGCCATCGGTGATCAGCGCCACCTTCTTGCCCATCCCCTGCCCCGACAGCGCCGCCGTCGTGGCCAGCATCTCACGCATCCCCGGCCCGCCCGCAGGCCCCTCATTGCGGATCACCAGCACCTCGCCTTCGCGATAGGCGCGCGTCTTGACCGCTTCAAAGGCATCTTCTTCGCATTCAAACACCCGCGCAGGCCCGGTAAACACCTGATCAGCCGCACTGATCCCCGCCACCTTCACAATCGCCCCATCCGGCGCCAGATTGCCCCGCAGCCCGACCACCCCCCCGGTGGCCGTGATCGGCGTCTCGACCGGATAGATCACCCGCCCATCCGCCGCCCCGGTGATCTTGTCCAAAGCCTCGCCCAGCGACTCGCCACTGGCGGTCAGGCAGTCCAGATGCAACAGCCCCGCACGCGCCAGTTCCTTCATCACCACCGGCACGCCGCCCACCTCATAAAGATCCTTGGCCACATATTTCCCACCCGGCCGCAGATCGACGAAATAGGGCGTATCGCGCATGATCTGCGCCACATCGAACAAATCAAAGGCGATCCCCGCCTCATGCGCGATGGCGGGCAGATGCAGGGCCGCATTGGTGCTGCCCCCCGTGCAGGCCACCACCCGCGCCGCATTCTGCAAGGATTTCAGCGTGACGATATCGCGGGCCCGGATGTTCTTTTCGATCAACCGCATCACCGCGGCCCCACTGGCCTCGCCATAGTGATCGCGGCTTTCATAGGGCGCCGGCGCACCCGACGAATTCAGCAGCGCAAGGCCAATCGCCTCGGACACACAGGCCATCGTGTTGGCGGTATATTGCGCCCCACAGGCCCCCGAGGTCGGGCAGGCCACCCGCTCCAGCACATCCAGTTCGGCATCGCTGAAATTGCCCGCCTGATGGCTGCCCACGGCCTCGAACACATCCTGCACCGTCACATCGCGGCCCTGATACTGGCCCGGCAGGATCGACCCGCCATACAAGAACACCGACGGCACATTCAGCCGCACCATCGCCATCATCATGCCCGGCAGGCTTTTGTCACACCCCGCAAGGCCCACCAGCGCGTCATAGCAATGGCCGCGCATCGTCAATTCCACCGTATCGGCAATGGCATCTCGGCTGGCAAGGCTGGCGCGCATGCCTTCATGCCCCATGGCAATGCCATCGGTCACGGTGATGGTGGTAAACTCGCGCGGCGTGCCCCCTGCCGATTTGACCCCCCGCTTGGCAACCTGCGCCTGACGGTTCAGGCTGATGTTGCAGGGTGCGGCCTCGTTCCAGCAGGTGGCAACCCCAACCAGCGGCTGATGGATCTCCTCCTCGGTCAGCCCCATCGCATACAGAAAGCTGCGATGCGGGGCGCGTTCGGGGCCCTCGGTCACATGGCGGCTGGGAAGGCGTGATTTGTCGAACCGAGGCTTCGTCATGGGGAACCCTTTCCAGATTGTCACCCTTGGGAATAAGGGCGAAGCGCCCACGGGGCAAGGCGCGCAACCCCGCAGACGTGGAAAAGCCCGCAGACTTGGAAAAGTTGGCGCACAAGATCGGGGCCTTTCGCTTTGCCACGCCCTCGGCTAGCCTGCGCCAAAGGCCCCACAGGCCCAGCAAAGAAGACCCATGGCCCCGCCCAAACCTGCCCCGCGCCACCCGGCCCCGCAACGCATCGTCGCGCTGGATCACGCCCGCAGCCTTGCGCTGCTGTGCATGGCCGTCTTTCATTTCGCCTTTGACCTGATGCTGTTCGGCCATGCCGCGCCCGGCCTTGTCTTTCAGGGCTTTTGGCCATGGTTCGCCCGCGGCATCGCCTCCAGCTTTCTGCTGTTGGCCGGGGTGTCGCTGTGGCTGGCCCATGAACGGCAGATCCGCTGGCGGCCCTTTGCCAAACGCTTTGGCATCGTCGCCGGAGCGGCCGTGCTGGTCACACTGGCCACCTATTACACGATGGGCGCGCAATATATCCGCTGGGGCATCCTGCACATGATCGCCGCGGGCAGCCTGATCGGCCTTGCCTTCCTGCGCCTGCCGCTTCTTGTGGTGCTGGCCACGGCTGCCGCGGCCTTTGCCGCGCCGCATTACCTGCGATCGCCCCTGTTTGATGCCCCCGCCTTTATCTGGCTGGGCCTGTCCACCCAAACCCCGGTGACGATGGATTACGAACCCATCCTGCCGTGGATCTGCCCGGTTCTTCTGGGCATCGCCGGGGCGCGAATGATGTCACGCGCGGGGGTTTGGGCACGGCTGGCGCGCTGGCAACCGGGGCGGTTTGGCCATGCGCTGGCCTGGCCGGGGCGGCACAGCCTTGCGATTTACCTGATTCACCAGCCCGTGCTGTTCGGCGCAGTCTGGGCCTATACCCTTTGGATAAAGCCATGATCCCCGACCAGCCCGATCTTTACGCCGCCCTGCGCCAGTCTGGTGTCGCGCCCCAGGATCTGCCGCAGCTTTTGGCCAGCGCGGCGCCGCAGGTGGCCCAGCGCCTTGCCCCCATCGACAAGGGGCTGCTGGCGGCGATCCTGCGCGCGGGAGCGGGGGGCCCGGCCATTCCGCAGGCCGCTGAAATCATCGCCTATCTGCGCCGCACCCCACCCACGCCGCTGTTTCACCCAGACCCGGCCAGCGCCCGCCTGCTGGCCCTGCCCACCACGGGCCAGCACCCCGACATGCCCGCCTTTTCCGACCCCGCCTTTGATCCGTGGTTTGCGGCCTGCCATGTTGATTACGGCATCGGCCTTTATGGGGAAAACCGCACCGTCTATGCCACGCCCCAATTCGCCGACACCGCCAGCCCCGAGCGTCGGACGATCCACCTTGGCATTGATGTCTTTGCCCCGGCGGGCACACCCGTCTTTGCCCCCTATGCGGGCCGTGTGCATGTGCTGGCCTATAATGCCGACCCGCTGGATTACGGCCATACCCTGATCCTTGAACACCGGGCAGGCGATGTGCCGTTCTTTACGCTTTACGGTCATCTGGGGGGCAGCCTGCCCCGGCTGCTGTCATCGGGGGCCACGGTGCGCGCGGGCCAGCATATCGCCGATCTGGGCGACTGGCCCGAAAACGGCGGCTGGGCCCCGCATCTGCATTTTCAGATCATCACCGACATGCTGGAACAAACCGGCGGCAATTTCTTTGGCGTGGGCCATGCCAGCCTGTGGGATATCTGGCAAGACATCAGCCCCGATCCGAACCTGATCCTGCACCTGCCTGACAGCGCAATTCCGCGCTGACAGGGGCTGCGCGCGTCTGTACGGGGGGTGTACGCCGTCTGTACAGCAGGTGACAGCCTGCCGATTGCAATTCTCGGCCTGTTTCTCTATCTCAAGGCATCCGTCGGAACCCGAAAGGCCCGCCCGCATGAACTGGATTTCGAACTACGTTCGCCCCAAGATCAACTCGCTGTTTTCCCGCCGCGAGGTGCCCGAGAACCTTTGGACCAAGTGCCCCGAATGCGGCACCATGCTGTTCCACCGCGAATTGGCGGGCAATCTGAATGTGTGCAGCAACTGCGAACATCACTTGGCCATCTCGCCACGCGATCGCTTTAAGTCTTTGTTTGATGGCGGTATTTTTACCGAGGTCAAGGTCAAGGATCCGGTCGCCGACCCGCTGCATTTCCGCGATCAGAAGAAATATCCCGACCGCCTGAAGGCCGCGCAAAAGGCCACGGGCGAGAAAGAGGCGATGCTGGTCGCCGAGGGCGAAATGGGCCGCACCCCGGTGGTGATGGCCGCGCAGGATTTTGCGTTCATGGGCGGATCGATGTCGATGTATGTCGGCAACGCCATCATCGCCGCCGCCGAACGCGCCGTAAAACTGAAACGCCCGCTCATCCTTTTCTCAGCCGCCGGCGGCGCCCGCATGCAGGAAGGCATCTTGGGCCTGATGCAGATGCCGCGAACAACCGTTGCAATTCAAATGCTTAAAGAGGCAAAGCTGCCCTATTTGGTGGTGCTGACCCACCCGACGACGGGGGGGGTTACGGCCTCTTACGCCATGCTGGGCGACGTGCAGATTGCCGAACCCAACGCCCTGATCGGCTTTGCCGGGGCGCGTGTGATTGAACAGACGATCCGCGAAAAACTGCCCGAAGGCTTTCAGCGCGCGGAATACCTGCTTGATCACGGCATGCTGGACCGTGTGACCCATCGCAAACAGATGCGCGATGAGTTGATCACCATTCTGCGCATGCTGATGGGCCATCCCCCAGCGGTCAAAGGTGATTTGCCGCCCCCCGCCGATCTGGCCGCCGCGGGCGAAACCACCCCTGAAACGGCAGGATAATCTTGGCTCATTCCTCTGATGTGATCCTTGAGCGTATGATGACCTTGCACCCCAAGGTCATCGACCTGACCCTTGATCGCGTGCACCGCCTGTTGGCTGCGCTTGGCAACCCTGAACGCGATTTGCCACCGGTGATTCACATCGCCGGAACCAATGGCAAGGGCAGCACCCAGGCGATGATCCGCGCAGGGCTGGAATCGCAGGGCCTGAGGGTTCACGCCTATACCTCGCCGCATCTGGCGCGGTTTCACGAACGCATCCGCCTGGCGGGCGAGCTGATATCCGAACCGGCGCTGGCTGCGCTGCTGGATGAATGCGTTCAGGCCAATGGCCCGGATGAAATCACCTTTTTTGAAATCACCACCTGTGCCGCGCTGCTGGCTTTTGCCCGGACACCTGCCGATTACACCCTGTTGGAAGTGGGGCTGGGGGGTCGGCTGGACGCAACGAATGTGGTGGGAAAGCCTGCGCTTAGCATCATCACGCCCGTCAGCATGGATCACGAATCCTATTTGGGGGATACGCTGGCCAAGATTGCGGGGGAAAAGGCGGGCATCATCAAACGCGGCGTGCCCGTGATCGTCGGCCCCCAAGCCGAGGCCGGGCTTGAGGTGATTGAGTCCACCGCTGCCCGTCTGGGGGCACCCAGCCTGGTTCACGGCCAGCACTGGACCGTGTGGGAGGAGCGTAACCGCCTGATCTATCAGGATGAAAACGGATTGCTTGACCTGCCGCCACCCAATCTGCCAGGGCCACATCAGTTTCAGAATGCGGGGGCTGCCATTGCCGCTTTGCGCCATCTGGGCCATGGCCCCGAGGCCTGCGAGGCCGCGGTAACAGCGGCCGTTTGGCCCGCCCGGATGCAACGCCTGCGCCAAGGCCCGTTGGTGGATGCCGCCCCGCAAGCCGAGCTTTGGCTGGACGGTGGCCATAACCCTGCGGGCGGAGAGGCCGTCGCCGCCACGCTGGCGCGGATGCCCAAGCGTGAGACACATCTGATTTGCGGCATGCTGAACACCAAGGATGTGCGCGGCTATATGGCGCCGCTGGCCGGGCAAGTCACACGGCTGCATGCCGTTTCGATTCCCGGGGAAAAGGCCACCCTGCCCGCCGAAGCCACCCGTGATGCCGCCCAATCCGTTGGTATAGCGGCGGAAACGGCGGACAGCGTGGCGCAGGCCTTGGCACAGATCATATCCGTCGCGCCACAGGCGCGGGTGCTGATCTGTGGGTCGCTGTATCTGGCCGGGGCGATCTTGCGCGAAAACGGCTAAGTGCCGTAGCAGCGCATGAACATATGCACCGCCCCCTCGATCACCCTTTTGCGGTCGATGGGGGTGCAGCAATCGGCCATGCCGAAAATCAGGCGTTCGTGCAGATCTGCCTTGCACAGCTGCAAGAACTGTTCCGCCGCCAGATCGACATCATCGATTTTCAGCACCCCGCGGGCCACAGACTTGTGCAGGTATTCGGCCACCCGATCACGGATAAGCTGCGGGCCAGAATGGTAAAATTCGTGGCCCAAGCCCGGAAACCGATCACTCTCGGCAACGCAGATACGAAAGACGCGCTGGCCAAAATCTGACAGGATAAAAGCCAATATCCGCTCGGCCGCCAGCCGCAAGACCTGATCAACGGGCGCGGTATCGTTGATCAGTTCTTCTGCTTCATCCGCCTGCCGCCGGCATTCGGCCTTGGCCACCTCCATGAACAACAGGCGCTTGTCGGGGAAATAGCTGTAAAGCGTGGCCTTGCTGACACCAGCCTCGCGGGCGATGTCATCAACCGAGGCCCCGTCAAAGCCATCGCGCAAGAAGACCGTTCGGGCGCCATCAAGCACCTGATCAAACTTGCGCCCCTTGCGGACCTTTTGTGAAGCCGTTGCATCCATGGGCCGACCATAGGGCAGGTCTGGGGGCAACGGCAAGCGGCGCGCTTATTTGCAGACGGATGGGGTGCTGGCGGGTTGCTCGCAGCCTTTGGTGGACCCGGTGACGGTGTCATCGGCCGGCCAAGTCAGCCGCGGCAGATCAATCGCGACAGAGCCGGCAAAGGCGGGCGCACCGGCAAGGACCAAGGTCAGGGCAAGAAGGACGTTACGCATTGGAAACCTCTGATTTGAACTTGTTCGTTCAGAATCTTTTCTGAACCGTTTGGTTCAGTTTTGCAAGACAAATTTGAACCGATCAGTTCAGTTTTTGGCAAACTCATATCTTGCAACCCATTCCCAATGCAATATGTTAGAACCATTCTAAAAGGTGCCCCATGCTTTCAGCTTTGACCAACCGCCGCCGTTTCTCTGACCTGTCGGAACAAGAGGTTCTGGCGCTTGCGATTTCTTCGGAAGAAGATGACGCACGGATCTATCGCAGTTACGCGCAACGGCTGCGGGCCGATTATGCGGCCTCGGCGGCTGTTTTTGACGGTATGGCACGAGAAGAGGATGAGCACCGCAAGCGCCTGATCGAACTGCATCAAAGGCGGTTCGGTGAAACCATTCCGCTGATCCGGCGTGAACATGTGGCGGGGTTTTATGCCCGCAAGCCGATTTGGCTGATGGAAAACCTGTCGCTGGATGCGATCCGCGGCGAGGCCGAGGCGATGGAGCATCAAGCCGAGGCGTTTTACCTGAAAGCCGCCCAAGCCACCTCTGATGCCGACACCCGCAAATTGCTGGGCGATTTGGCGGCCGCCGAGGCCGGGCACAAGCGCAAGGCGGACGATCTGGTGCAAACCCATATCGATGGCGATGCCGCCGAAGAAGAGGCGCGCGCGGCCAAACGGCAGTTCATTCTGACCTGGGTGCAGCCGGGTTTGGCAGGGTTGATGGATGGGTCGGTTTCGACCCTGGCACCAATCTTTGCCACCGCCTTTGCCACCCAAGACACATGGACAACCTTTCTGGTCGGCACAGCCGCCAGCGTCGGGGCGGGTATTTCCATGGGCTTTACCGAGGCCGCGCATGACGATGGCGTGCTGTCAGGCCGGGGCAGCCCGTGGAAACGCGGCCTTGCCAGCGGTGTGATGACCACGGTCGGCGGCATGGGCCATGCCTTGCCCTATCTGATTCCCGATTTCTGGACGGCAACGACGATTGCGATGATCGTGGTGTTTGTCGAATTGTGGGCGATTGCGTGGATTCAGAACAAGTTCATGGAAACCCCGTTCATCCGCGCAGCCTTGCAGGTTGTGCTGGGGGGCGCGCTGGTGTTTGCCGCCGGGGCGCTGATCGGGGGCGGCTGACAGCGGGCGAAAAAACCGGGGCCTAGCCGCCCAAATGGCTTTCGCCGCGTTTTGCCGCCAAATCCATCTGCTTTTGCCGCTCGCGAAAGCGGGCGCGATCTTCGGCGCTGTAGTCGCCCACGCAGGCCGGGCAGCAGACACCCTTTTCGTAATCGGGGTGCTGGCGATCTTGTGGCGTGACGGCGCGACGGCAGGCCCCACAGCTTTCGTTCTGGCCCGGAACCAAGCCATGGCCAACGGAAACCCGGCCATCAAAAACAAAGCATTCGCCATGCCACAGGCTTTGGTCCTGCGGCACATCCTCTAGGTATTTCAGGATGCCACCCTTCAGGTGGAACACATCCTCAACCCCTTGCGACAAAAGGTAGTTTGTCGATTTCTCGCAGCGGATGCCCCCGGTGCAGAACATCGCAATCCTTTTGTTGTGAAAGCGGTCCTTGTTGGCCTGCCACCACGCGGGAAAATCGCGAAAGCTGCGGGTTTGCGGGTCAATCGCCCCTTCAAAGGTGCCGATGGCATATTCATAATCGTTGCGGGTGTCGATCACCGCCACATCGGGGGCGCTGATCAGTGCATTCCAATCCTGGGCGGAGACATAATGGCCAACGCGGGCCTTTGGGTCTACATCGGGCACGCCCATCGTCACGATCTCACGCTTGAGCCGCACCTTCATGCGGCCAAAGGGCATGTCGGCGGCATAGCTTTCCTTGCACTCCAGATCGGCACAGCCGGGCAATGCACGCAGATGCGCCAGCACCGCATCAATGCCCGCGCGGGTGCCCGCGATGGTGCCATTCACCCCTTCGCCGGCCAGCAGCAGCGACCCTTTGACCCCCTGTGCCGCGCACAGATCGATCAGGGGCCCGCGCAAAGCGGCGGGGTTGGGAAAGCGGGTGAAGTGATAAAGCGCACAGACGATCAGCATGCCCTGCCCCATGCCGCGAATGACAGCGGAATTCAAGCGCCTTGCTTGACGCAGGCGGGGTCTGGCGCTTACCCAAGGGAAAAGGCCACAGGAGAATGTGATGCGCGCCCCGACCCAAGCCCTGATCGTGATCGACGTGCAGAACGACTTTTGCCCCGGCGGTGCCTTGGCTGTGGCCGGGGGCGATCAGATCATCGCGCGCATCAACCGCCTGATGACCGAATTTGCCACGGTGGTGCTGACGCAAGACTGGCATCCGGGCGATCATGCTTCCTTTGCCGCCAATCATCAGGGCGCCCAGCCTTTCAGCCTGACGCAGATGCCCTATGGCCCGCAGGTTCTGTGGCCGGTGCATTGTGTGCAAGGCACGAAAGGGGCCGCCTTTCACGCAGATCTGCACACCGATCTGGGGCAGATGATCATCCGCAAAGGCTTTCGTCCCCAGATCGACAGCTATTCGGCCTTTTTTGAGAATGACCAGACAACGACCACGGGGCTTGAGGGTTACTTGCGCACGCGGGGTGTCAGTGCGGTGACGCTGGTCGGGCTGGCGACGGATTACTGTGTGGCCTATTCGGCGCTGGATGCCGCGCGGCTGGGGTTTCAGGCCACGGTGCTGCAAGATGCCTGCCGGGCGATTGATATGAACGGATCACTGGCCGACGCAATTGCGCAAATGCAGGCCGCAGGCGTAATTCTGGCAGACTAGCCGCCAATCACCCAGCCTGGCCCGATCTGCCCTTGCACCCTTGGGCCGGTTTGGGGCACCAAAGGGCGTCCGAAGGAGCCAGACATGGTCGATATTGCCACCCGCGTGCACAATCACAAATGGAAGATCGACCCGATCGTTCGGTCTTTGATCGATACCGATTTCTACAAGCTGTTGATGTGCCAGTCGATCTTTCGCAATCGGCCCGATACCAATGTCACCTTTAGCCTGATCAACCGGTCGCGCCACATCCGGCTGGCCGATCTGATCGACGAAGGCGAGCTGCGCGAGCAATTGGATCACATCCGCAGCCTGCGCCTGTCTCGCGGCGAAAGCACATGGCTGCGCGGCAATACCTTTTACGGCAAGCGCCAGATGTTCCGCCCCGATTTCATGGAGTGGTTCGAGGGCCTGCAACTGCCGCCCTATCATCTGGAAAAGCATGATGGCCAGTATGAGCTGACCTTTGAGGGCAAATGGCCCGAAGTGATGCTGTGGGAAATTCCGGCGCTGTCCGTGTTGATGGAGCTGCGGTCGCGTGCGGTTCTGAGAGACATGGGCAAATTCGAATTGCAGGTTCTGTATGCCCGCGCCATGACCAAATTGTGGGAAAAGGTGGAAAGCCTGCGCCAGATTGACGGGCTGAAGCTGGCCGATTTCGGCACCAGGCGGCGGCATTCGTTTCTGTGGCAAGACTGGGCCGTGCAGGCCCTGACCGAAGGGTTGGGCAGCAAGTTCATCGGCACGTCCAACTGCCTGATCGCGATGCGCCGCGAGGTTGAGGCAATCGGCACCAATGCCCACGAATTGCCCATGGTCTATTCCGCGCTTGCCCGCACCGATGAGGAACTGGCCCAGGCCCCCTATCAGGTGCTGGCCGATTGGCATGAAGAACATGACGGCAATCTGCGCATCATTTTGCCCGACACCTATGGCACCGAAGGCTTTTTGCAGCGCGCCCCCGATTGGCTGGCAAGCTGGACAGGCATTCGCATCGACTCGGGCGATCCGGCAACGGCCGCCGAAATCGCCATTCGGTGGTGGAAAGACCGGGGCGAAGACCCGACATCAAAGCTGGTGATCTTTTCCGACGGGCTGGATGTTGAAAAGATTGAAGAACTGCATCGCCAGTTCGTCGGGCGGGTCAAGGTTTCCTTTGGGTGGGGCACCATGCTGACCAATGATTTTCGTGGTCTGGCCCCGAATGACGGGTTGGCCCCGTTCAGTCTGGTGTGCAAGGCTGTCAGCGCCGATGGGCACCCCACGGTGAAACTGTCAGACAACCCCAACAAGGCGATGGGGCCGGCTGATCAGATCGAGCGGTATAAGCGGGTGTTCGGGGTTGGCCCCCAAAAGGCGATGGACGTCGTGGTTTAACCAAAGGCGTTCAGCACAAAGAACACGATAGCCGACAGCAGCGCAGTTGCCGGCACAGTGATCACCCATGCCGCTGCAATCGTCAGGAAATGCGCCCGGCGCACCAGTTTGCGGCGGCTGCGCTCCTCGGGTGCGACGGGTTTGCCCTTTTCGATGCCAAGCAAGCGTGATCGCCGCTCGGCATGCCATTCGCGATAAAAGCCGACACCAAACACGCCCCCCACAGCGATATGCGTGGAACTGACGGGCAGACCCAGCCATGATGCGACAATGACGGTGATCGCCGCCGACAACGCCACACAATAGGCGCGCATCGGATTCAGCTTGGTGATCTCTGACCCGACCATGCGGATCAGCTTTGGCCCAAACAGCACCAGACCAAAGGAAATGCCCGCAGCGCCAATCACCATCACCCACAACGGGATGGTGACCTTTGCCCCGGTCGCATCGTCTTGCACCGCATGGACGATGGCCGCCAACGGGCCAACCGCATTGGCCACATCATTCGCCCCATGTGCAAAGGACAGCAGCGCCGCCGACAAGACCAAGGGCAGGCCAAACAGCTTTTTCAGTGATTTCTTGCGGTTCTCCAACCCTTCGGATTGGCGATGCACAAGAGGCCGCGACACAAAAGTGGTGACCACGCCAATAACCAGCCCGATCAGCATGGCCTGACCCAGGCTAAGGCTGATGATCTTTTTCAGCCCCTTCAGCGCAAGATAGGCCGAAAAAGCGCCCGCCATGATGCCAATCAAGATCGGCACCCACCGGCGCGCGGCTGTGATCTTGTCAGGCACATCATTGATAAAGGCCTTGATAAACGCCAGAAACAGCGCCGCAATCACGCCGCCCAGAACGGGCGAGATCACCCAGCTGGCCGCAATCTGCCCCATCGTGGGCCAAGCCACAGCCGAAAATCCGGCGGCTGCGATACCGGCGCCCATGACGCCCCCCACAATGGAATGAGTCGTCGAAACCGGTGCGCCCAGCCAGGTGGCAAGGTTCAACCACAGCGCGGCCGAGATCAGTGCCGCCATCATGGCCGAGACAAAGACATTCGGATCAGCCACGGCCGAAGGCGCAACGATGCCGCCTGAAATGGTGGACACCACGTCTCCACCGGCAATCAGCGCGCCTAGCGTTTCAAACACGGCGGCAATCACCAATGCGCCCCCCATGGTCAGCGCATTGGCCCCGACCGCAGGGCCCATGTTGTTGGCAACGTCATTTGCACCGATGTTCAGCGCCATATAGGCGCTAAAGGCCGCCGCCACCACAATGACCAAGGACGACGACGCCCCACCAGCAAACAGCACAGCGATCAGCGCGCAGATCAGCACAAAGACCACGCTGACCGAAAGGGCGATCACCGGGCGGTTCGCCACAGCCAAGGCTTGTTCAAGCTGAACGATGCGGCCCAGATCTTTGTCCAGCGTCTTCCACTGGTTCTTATTCGGGGTCGAAGACTCGTCTGTCATGTGATGCGCCTGTCAGGATTGTGTCACAGCAGTGTTACAATTGCTGACTAGCGATTTGGGCCCTTGGCGGCAAGCCGTTTACCCAAGACCCAGCAGGCGACGTGACATCATCAGCGCACGATCAATATGGCTGCGGTGCACCGGATGATCCAAAGGCAGGCGCGTTGCCGCCCAGCCAACCGATGCCAAAGTGCGCGCCAGCGTAAAGGCATCAACCTCTGCGCCATCAACCGGCAACACCTGACCATAGCCCTGCAACAGGGCAGCCCGCAGTTGCGCATAGTCGGGCTGATACAGATCTTGCGACAGGACTGTGCCCAGATCATACCAGCGATACCCAAAACCACTGTCATCGAAATCAATCAGGGCCAACCCGCCCGTCTGCACGAAGACATTTTCGCGCAAGACATCTGCATGGATCAGCCCAAGCGGAGAGCGGGAGCGGCGCAGCATTGCATCCAACCAGTGACGCGCGGCGATCAGCACCTCATGCTCGGCGCTGTTCAGGTTTGGATGATCCCAGAAACGACCCCAAAACGGCGCCTCACCCACCAGCCCCTTTCGATCCCAGCTTGGGCGCTGAAACCATTCGGGCAGGGCCAGCAGATCTGTGGCGCTGTGAATCCGGGCCAAAAGCGCCCCCAAGGCGCGGTGTTGGGCCAGCTTTTCCGCCAAGGTGCCTGCCAGTGGCACACCCGCCTCGCCCAAGGCCTGGCCGTTGACCCAAGTGACGACCGACGCACTGCGGCCAGTGGTCAGGGTTTCCAAGGCAGCCCCCGCCCGGCTGTCAATCGGGCTGGCGACGGGCAGGCCCTTTCGCCCCAATTGCGAACACCACCACAATTCGGATCGGATGGCCGCGCTGGACTGATAGCCTTGCCGATGCAGACGCAGCGCGGCACGGCGGTCGCCCAGATCCAGCTCATAGACCTCATTCTCGCGCAGGCGCAGGGGCCGCAGGATGCGCCCGCCCCACAGGGCTGCGGCTTCTTCGGCCTCGGTCATCGTGCAGACAGCGCGCTTTGCAGCGCATCAGCCAAAAGATCGGCATGTTCAATGCCAAAGGGCATGGGCGGGCGCATCTTCAACGTGGCCCCGTTGCGCCCGATCCGGTTCAGCAAAAAGCCACGCTCGACCATGTCTTCAACCAGATCCGCCACGAAATCACCCGCCCCCTCGCCCCCAAATTCCAGCCCGAAAAACAGCCCCGCAGCCCGAGCATTCACGATGCGCGAATGGCGCAGGGCCGAAAGGCGGCCCAGCAGATAGGCCGAGGTGGCGGCTGCGTTCTGTTGCAGACCTTCGTCATGGATCACCCGAAGGGTCGCCAGGCAGGCCGCCGCAGAAACCGGATTGCCGCCAAAAGTGTTGAAATAGCCAAAGGCATCGCGAAAAGCGGCCATCACATCGGGCCGCGCAAGACAGGCGGCAACCGGGTGTCCGTTGGCCATCGGCTTGCCGATGGTGACGACATCAGGAGCAAAGCCCAAGGCATCGTGCCCCCAGAAGTGGCTGCCTACCCGGCCAAAACCGGGCTGCACCTCATCACACAAGATCAGCCCGCCGGCCTTGCGGACAACGGCAACTGTAGGGTCAAGAAAGCCTTTGACCGGGGCAAGCAGGCCTTCGTTGGCAAAGACCGGGCAAATCATCAGGCCCGAAAAGCCATGGCCCGCATCTTGCAGATCGGCAATGGCTGCGGCCACATTCTGCGCAAAAACCTGCGCTTGCAGGGCCAGATCGCCACCAAGGGGGGCAGAGGTTTCGGGCGCAGGCACCAGACGCACATGCCCTGCGCGCCCCCCGATGGGCGGACGACGCGTTGAGAGTTGGCTGACGGCGGCGGTATTGCCGTGATAGGTGTTGTCGGTCGCGATGATGCCAGTCTTGCCCGTTACCGCCTGCGCCATGCGCAAGGCCAGATCATTCGCCTCTGACCCGGTGCAGACCATTATGGCCTGACGAAGATCGTGGCCAAGGGTCGCGGTCAGCGACTCGATGTAATCCAGCACCAGATCGTGGTGATAACGGGTGTGGGTGTTCAGAACAGCCGCCTGCTGGCAGATCGCCTGCACCACTGCCGGGTGACAATGGCCCACATGCGGCACGTTGTTGTAGCAATCAAGATAGCGCTTTCCCGCCGCATCCCACAGCCAAACCCCCTGCCCCCGCACGATATGCACCGGTCTGCGGTAAAAGGTTGGCACATTCGGCCCCATCAGGCGGGTGCGGCGGTCGGTCAGGCTTTCGGTCATTCTTCGGGGTCCACCTTGCCACGGGCTGATTTCACCTCGCCCCTTACGGATTTGGCCTTTAGCCGGCGCAACTGGCTGCCATAGGTCGGCTTTGTGGCGATCCGGCGTTTTGGGGCGATCAGCGCCTGCCGGATCATCTCGGCCAGGCGTTCGCGCGCCAGTTCGCGATTGCGGGCCTGACTGCGGGTTTCTTCAGCGCGGATCACGATCGCACCCTCGGTTGTCCAGCGCCGCCCCGCCAGACGCTTCAGCCGTGACTTGACCGCTGGCGAAAGATGGGGCGAACGCTCTGCCTCGAACCGCAGTTCGACCGCCGTTTCAACCTTGTTCACATTCTGACCCCCCGGCCCCTGCGAGCGCGAGAAGGTTTCGACCAGTTCCCAGTCGGCAAGGGTGATGGCATCATTGATCCGCAACATGGCGTGACGTTACGCGATGCCGGGCGGCACGAAAAGGGGCCGTGCTTGGCCGGTGAAAACGAGAAAGGGTCGCCGATGAACGACGACCCTTTCCGAGTTCTAGGAGATGGGCCAGTTAGGATAACGGCCCAATCAAGTTGCGTGTTTGACTAGAGGGCTGCCCCTAGAAAACATGCCTCCCGACTGTCCCGACACCTCTCTCCAATATCACTCTAGACACTGGATCACCTCCTTTCAAAAGTTTGCCGATAGGGTAAACTTGGCACAGATTTTGTGTCTGTCAAACCTTTTTACGCAATCTTTGCCCCTAATTTGCCGACAACTATCCGGAATGGCACAAGTGCCAACAAAGCCAGCAACAGCTTTACCCCCCAATCCGCAACGGCAAGGGAAACCCACAACGGTGCGGCGGGCCCAAGACCCAACAGCGGCAAAACCTCGCCTGCCCAAGACACGTCATTGCCGGGCTCTAGGAAGACAAAGGTGGCGGAAAAGGCGATGGTGAAAAACAGTGCAGTGTCCACCGTTGACCCGACAAGCGTCGAGACAAGCGGGGCGCGCCACCAGCTGCCGGCACGAAAACGGTTGAACACCGCAACGTCCAGCAGTTGCGCCAAAAGAAAGGCCATACCCGAGCCAATGGCGATACGGGCCGTCACCAAGGGGCCGAATTCGCCCATGATCTGCGTGCCGATCAGCGAACAGATGACACCCGTCACAAACCCGACCAGCACCACTTTGCGGGCCGCTTGCACCCCATAAAGGCGGTTGGTCAGATCTGTCACCAGAAAGGCGATCGGATAGGTAAAGGCGCCCCATGTCAGCCATTGGCCGAACAGATGTTGCACCAGAATGTTTGAGGCCACGACGGTGGCGGCCATGGCAAGAATGCCGGGCAGAAGTTTTTGCATGATGTGATCCGTTTTTTATGCAAGGTCGCGGAGACTTGCCCCCCGTTCCTGGGGACGCGCTGCCCTAATCCGCTGCGGGCCCCGAGTCAATTCCCGATGCGATATTCGACAATTTCGGTGCGCTGGATGGGCAGAAAGTTGTTGTCTGAAATCATGGTCAGGCGGATCGCGCCAGTGCCGTCGCGCCAGACAGAAAGGCCTTCCAGATTGTCATGCAGGCCAATCGGGCTTTCCATTTCAACCCGCTCTGCGCCCAGACCTTTGGCCCCCACAGTGAAAGACCGCACGCGGCTGCCAAAGCCTGCGATGCCGCGAAACTGCCGCTCTAGCACATAAAACCGCCCATCCGGGCCGAAATCGGCCCCCACCGGCAGGTAATTTCCACTGCGGGGCAAAAAAAAGGGCTGGGTCCAAGTCGCGCCATCAAACCGCCAGATCGGAAAATCGGGGCCATTTGGGTTGCCCGGCTGCCCCGTGAACAGTCGCAGCCGGCGCGAGCCTGTCAGTTCTTCGGGAAGGGTGTACAGCACACCTTTGCTGTCAATGGCCAAAGCCTCGAACGCGGCGTTGCGCGGATAGCTGGCAAAGGCCTGCGGGCGCGGCAGATTTTCCGCCAGCCCGTCGATCCGATCATAGCGCAACACGCGCGCCACGCCCTCGAACGACACATAGACCGTGCCATCTTTGGCGATGGCCAAGCCTTCGCTGTCATTGCGGGTGGCGGCCAGCGGTGCCTGGGTATCGGATTTCAGCCGCTGCATCGGATGGCTGCGAATACCTGTGATGCGCCCCTGCGCATCGCGGACAAAGGTGCCGGTGACATAGCTGCCCTTGTCACTCAGCGCGGTAAAGGCATTGCCATCCGCCGACAGCTCAAGCGAGGAAAGACCCCCAAAGAGGTTATCCGGGTTTTTCCAGTGAAACGCCCCAACCAGATTTGACGGCAGACTGACACCAGCACTGCCTTGCAAACCTAAGCCGAAGAACACCACCAGTGTCAGGGCGAAGCGAGAACGTCTTGGCATTGCTTGGGCAGGTCGGCCATCGTATACTCGCGCGGATGGCGTTTGCGCGGTGCCGGATCTTTCGGCTTTTTCGTTGGTTTCGGCGGGTTCAGATAATCGGTGACCCACCACATCAACGTCTCGTCGCAGCCATTGCCGCCTTTCGACAATTCCGCAACCGTGGGTTTTTGCGTTTCACACAGCCGCGCGCCCTTGGGGCATTTCAATCGCACGTGGAAATGCGTGTCGTGGCCTTGGATGGGGCGAATTTTTTGCAGCCACTTGGTGTCTGATTTCTTGGCCGTCTTGCACATCTCGATCTTGACGGCGGCCGCCGTGAAAATCCGGTCAACACGCGGGTCAAGCGCGGCGGCCTTCATCACTTCGTAATGCTGACGTGTCCAGTTCTGGGTGACCGATTTTTGATCGGCCGAGCGCACAGGGATAGAGCTGAGCTTTTCACGGTCTGCCCGGCTAAGGTTCAGGCGTTTCGGCGGCAGTTGCCAGATATCGGCATCCAGCCCGATCTGGTGGCTGGCATGGCCGCTGGTCATCGGGCCGCCGCGCGGCTGACTGATATCCCCGATATACAGCCCCACCCAACCCAGATTTTGCGCCGTGCGTGACAGATCAACAAGGAAATCAATCATTTCCGGGTGGCCCCAGTTGCGATTGCGCGACAGGCGCATGGCCTGCCAACTTGGGCCGGTTTCGGGCAATTGCACCAAGCCTGCGCCACAGCCTTTGGCATATGATCCGATGGGCATGGATGCCTGCTGGCTTGCCACCGTCTTGGCCCCCAGCAGCTTGTTCGCCAGCTTTTCAGCCTGCACAGCAGAGGGAAGGGCAACAAGGGCCGCAATCGCAAGAAACCGGATCATCACTTAACCTGTTCGCCATTCGGTTTCACCCAGACTAGCAGAAACAGCCCGATAAGGAACAGGCCGATCAGCGGGGTCACACCAAGTTGTTGGCTTCCGGTCAGGTCGGTCGCCACGGCAATCGACAACGGCGCGATGAAAGAGGTGGCCTTGCCTGCAAGCGCATAAAGGCCAAATGCCTCGGTCATCCTGTCAGGATGGGCCTGACGCACCATCATCGTGCGGCTGGCCGATTGCAGCGATCCGCCGCCTGCACCGATCAGCGCACCCAAGACATAAAAGGCGATGTCGGGCAGGGCACTGTCGGGCCCGACCACCACACCGAACACACTCTCGCGGCTGACCATGACCACCGAGGCCGCCACGGCCGTCAGCACCAGCACGTTCAGGATGATCACCGGCTTGGGGCCGAAACGGCTGTCTGCCTTGCCCCCCAGCCATGCGAAAATCGCGCCGGTCAAGGCGGCAAGAATGCCGAAAATTCCAACTTGCGTGGTCTGCCAGCCCAGAACACCCGCCGCGTAAATGCCGCCAAACGTATACATCCCGTTCAGTGCATCGCGGTAAAACATCGACGACATCAGATAGCTGAACAGGCTTTTCTGCGATGGCAGGGCGGCCAAGGTGGATTTCAACTCGGGCCACGCGCCACGCAGGGCCTGACGGATGCTGACAGCATCGGGTTTGCGTGGCTCTCGCACCCATAGAAAATAGGGGATCATGAATACCGCATACCAGATTGCGGTCAACGGGCCGACGGCACGGGTGCCTTCTCGGGCCTCGGCATCCAGCCCAAAGATGGGCGACAGGCCGATCAGCGTCTTGCCGGTCTGACCTTCGGCCAAGAACAGCAGCATGATGACCAGCGATACGATGCCGCCCAGATACCCAAAGGCCCAGCCAGAGCCTGAAATCTTGCCCAACTCTTCCCGCGGGGCAAGGTCGGGCAGCATGGCATTGGTAAAGGTTGTGGCAAATTCCATCCCGATCAGGCCGATGCAGAACCAGATCATCACCGACCAGACATTGAAATCAGCCGGGGCCGAGAACCACAGCATCCAAGACCCAAGAACATAAAGCAGGGAAAACAACCAGATAAAGGCCAGCCGCCCCCCCGATTTATCGGCCACGGCCCCCAACAGCGGCGACAAGACGGCAATCACCAGGCCCGCGACCCCGATGCCATAGCCCCAGATCGACTGCGCGGCTGTGCCATCACCCACGACCGATACCACATAGGGGCCAAAGATAAAGGTCAGCAACAAGGTGTTATAGGGTTGGCTGGCCCAGTCAAAAAAATACCAGCCCCAGATGCGCTTCTTTGCACTGTCCATACTCTGTCCGCCCCTTGGCCTGTGATCGGCCTGTTGTGGCGATCAAGCCCGAAAAGGCGATGCGACGCAAGCGTGCTGCGTTACATCTCGGGCGGCCAGGGCCTTTGCGCATCGCCATCGGCCCAAGCCTGCACCCACGCGGGCAAGGCCGGGCTTTCGGGCGGCTGACCAAAGGCTATGGCCAACTCTGACGGCGGCACAATGCCCGCGCGCCCCATGCTGTTTTGCACCAAAGCCGACCGGATCAACATATGCGACGTGCAGTCATCGCCGCGCCACATCGACTGTTCCATATACAAAAACCGCTGATCCCAGCCAATCAGGCGGGTTTTCATCGTGATCTTGTCAAACAACTTGACCCGGCGGCGATAGCGGGTGGTGTTGCCGGCAACGGTCATCCCCCAACGCTTTTCCGACATGATCTTGCGAAAGCCCATGCGACTGGCAAGCGGAATGCGCCCCAGATCATACAGCGTCAGCGTGCGCCCATTGTTCAGTTCCATCCACGGGTCAAGATCCAGGGGCCAGATCCGGTGGGTGCTGACATGGGTGTCAAACAGCCCCAGCTTGGGGGCATTGCGGAACTTTATCAGTTCCTTGATCATGCGAATATACGGATACATCGGGCGACTCCAATCAGCTTTGCCGTGCAACGGAATGACGCAAACGTCAAGCGCGACGCGGCGGCAACCACGGCGGTTTGATCGTCGCACCAGGGCAAAGCCCATTGCCCTTATGGGGGTGGCAAGTTACCAATACCACAACCCCTAGCGTCCTCGTCAGAGTGCCCCCAAAGAGAGTTCCCGATGACCGCCCTTCTTGAAACCGTGCTTTTGATCCTGCGGATTGCCCAGTGGATCATCCTGATTCATATCATCATGTCGTGGCTGATCAATTTCCAGGTGCTGAACCTGCGTCAGCCGCTGGTGGCGCAGATCTGGTATGGCATCAACAATCTGCTTGATCCGATCTATTCGCGCATCCGCAATATGCTGCCCAATCTGGGCGGCATTGACCTTGCGCCGCTGGTCGTGCTGATCGGCATCTTCTTTTTGCAGCGGCTGATCGTCACCGGCGGCATGTGACCCGGGCCTGACCCCTTTATGGCCGATCCTGCCGATCTGTTGCACCGTGTCTTTGGCTTCCCCGGGTTTCGTCCGGGGCAGGAAGAAATCGTGCGCGCCGTTCAACAGGGGCGGAACACACTGGCCATCATGCCCACGGGTGGCGGCAAATCGCTGTGCTTTCAACTGCCTGCGCTTTGCCGCGATGGCGTTACGGTCGTAATTTCGCCGCTGATCGCCCTGATGCGCGATCAGGTGCGCGCCTTGCGGGCCGCAGGTGTGGATGCCGGGGCGCTGACCTCGGGCAATACCGATGAAGAAACGGAAGAGGTGTTTCAGGCCCTTGAGGAAGGGCGCCTGAAACTGCTGTATATGGCGCCCGAACGGCTGGCCTCTGGCGCGACACAGCACCTGTTGCGGCGCGCAAATTGCACCCTGATTGCCGTGGATGAGGCCCATTGCGTCAGTCAATGGGGGCATGATTTCCGCCCCGATTATCTGCGCATCGGTGATCTGCGGCGCGCCCTGAACGTGCCCTTGGCGGCCTTTACGGCAACGGCAGACGAAGAAACCCGCGCCGAGATTGTCACCCGCCTGTTCGACGGCACACCCCCCGAAACCTTTTTGCGCGGGTTCGACAGGCCGAATATTCACCTTGCCTTTGCCGTCAAGGACAAGCCGCGCGACCAGATCCTGCGCTTTGCCGCTGCGCGCAAGGGCCAGTCGGGTATTGTCTATTGCGCCGCCCGCGCCCGCACCGAAGTTCTGGCGCAGGCGTTGCGAGAGGCAGGACATGCCGCCTGCCACTATCACGGCGGGATGGAGGCCGAGGCACGGCGCGATGTTGAAATTCGCTTTCAGCGTGAAGACGGGTTGATCGTGGTGGCCACCATCGCCTTTGGCATGGGCATCGACAAACCTGATATCCGCTGGGTTGCCCATTCCGACCTGCCCAAATCCATCGAAGCCTATTATCAGGAAATTGGCCGCGCCGGCCGCGATGGAGCGGCGGCCGAGACCCTGACGCTTTATGGCCCCGACGACATTCGCCTGCGCCGCACCCAGATTGACGAAGGGCTGGCCCCTGCTGACCGCAAGGCCGCCGATCACGGCAGGCTGAATGCCTTGCTGGGCCTGGCCGAGGCCACGGGATGCCGGCGTCAGGTGTTGCTGGGGTATTTCGGTGAAACGTCTGACCCATGCGGCAACTGCGATCTGTGCGACCGTCCTGCCGATGTGTTTGACGCGACCGAGGCTGTGCGCAAGGCATTGTCGGCCATATTGCGCACAGGCGAATGGTTTGGCACCGGGCATCTGATCGACATTCTGACCGGCAATGCCACGCAAAAAGTCCGCGACCGCGGCCATGATGCCTTGCCCACCTTTGCCGTCGGGCAAGACCTGTCCAAGGCCGCGTGGGGGGCGGTGTTCCGGCAGATGATGGGGCGCGATCTGGTGCGCCCCGATGCAGAACGCCATGGCGCCCTGCGCATGACCGATGCCGCGCGCCCTATTCTGCGCGGCGAGGCCAGCATCACCCTGCGCCGCGATACAATTGCCAATGCGGTGCCGCGCGTTGCGGTAAAAACCCTGGTCTCCGAAGAAGACGCGCCCTTGCTGTCGGCCCTAAAGGCCAAACGGCGCGCTTTGGCCGAAGCGGCCTCGGTGCCCGCCTATGTGGTCTTTCCCGATCGCACATTGATTGAAATGGCCGAACGCAAACCCGCAAATCTTGACCAGATGGCCCAGATCACCGGGGTTGGGGCCAAAAAGCTGGAAAGCTATGGGGCCGAGTTCCTGGCGGTGATCACCGGCGCGGCCGAGCATCTGCACCCTGTGCGTTTGCGCCTTGCGGGCAGCGGGGCCGCCGATGTCTTTGACCGGCTGGCGCGGGCCAGCCAAGATTTGTATCGCGGTGTCGATGGCACTGAAAAACCCATGAGCCTGTCGCCCGCCATTCTGCGCAAGATCGCCGAGCGCCGTCCCACCACCCTTCCCGAACTCGACCGCGTCGCAGATCTGGGCCCCGCCCGCATCGAGCGTTTTGGCGATGCCTTTCTCAGCGTGCTGCGGGCCGATGAAACCCTCTAGCTCTGGACGCGGGGGCCACGGCCCTTAGATGACAGACAAAGGAGCTTGCCGATGCTGACCGTGATTTCGCCTGCCAAGAAACTGAACGAAACCCCGCGCGCCCTGCCCGATGGGCATGATCTGACTGATCCGCAGTTTGGCAAAGAGGCGATGGAGCTGGTGCTTCTTGCGCGCAAACTTTCGGTCGATGATCTGCGCAAGCTAAGCCATATTTCCGAGGCTTTGGCCAAGCTGAACCAAGATCGTTTTGCCGCCTTTTCGGACATACCGGCACCGGGCACAATCTATCCGGCAGTGCATTGCTTTGCAGGCGACACCTATGTCGGCCTTGATGCCGACAGCCTGTCGCCACAGGGGCTGGAATGGGCCAGCGGCCATTTGCGCATTCTGTCGGGGCTGTATGGGCTGCTGCGCCCGTTTGACGCCATTCAGGCCTATCGCCTTGAGATGGGCAGCAAGCTGGCAAACCCCAAGGGCCGTGATCTTTATGCCTTTTGGGGCGACAAAATCGCCAAAATGTTGAACGCACATGCGCGCGATCAAAAGGCCCGGGCCTTGGTCAATTGCGCCAGCGTCGAATATTTCGGCGCGGTCGATCAATCAGCCCTTTCCCTGCCCGTGATTACGCCCGTCTTCATGGAAGAAAAGGCAGGCGATCTGCGGATCGTCAGCTTCTGGGCCAAGCGGGCCCGCGGGGCGATGGCGCGGTTCATCTGCGAAAACCGGCTGACCAACCCGCAAGACCTGCGCGGTTTTGATCTGGGCGGTTATGCCTTTCGCGCAGATCTTTCTGACACCGGGCGCTTGGTGTTCGCCCGCAAGGACCAGGCCGAACAAGCCGCCTAAGACCAAAGGCATCATAGTTCTACCGGGGCGGCATCGGCGGGCCGGAATTCAACCATCGTTGCCAAAAGGGCCGACTTTTTCAACGGCTTGGTCAGATATTGATCCATGCCGCTGGCCAGAACCCCGGTTTCATCCCCTTCCATCGCATGGGCGGTCAGCGCCACAATCGGCACATGCGACCGGCCTGCCTCAAGCCTGCGGATGGCCTCGGTGGCTTCGCGCCCATCCATCTCGGGCATCGAAATATCCATAAAGATCAAGTCAGGCTTTTCGGCCTGAAATTTCTCAACCGCTTCGCGCCCGTTGTCTGCAAAGATCAGCTCAATGTTCAGGTTGCGCACCATCTTGCCAAATACCAACTGGTTCGTCCGATTGTCCTCGGCCGCCAGAACCCGCATCTTGCGCTGACCCGCCGACACTGCGGGGCGGGCCGTTGGCTGGGCCGGCACAGGCGCGGAAAGCGCCTGCAAGTGACGGTAGAGTTCGGCCCGCAAAACCGGCTTTTGCAAGATCCCGGCAAGATCAAGATCGCCGCCCTTTTCGCGCGCGGCGATCGGGTTTGAGGACAGCATGACGATCGGCAAGGTCAAGCCAGCGGCACGCACCGCGCGCACGAAGTCTATGCCATCCATTTCGGGCATTTCATGGTCGGTCAGGATCACGTCAAAGCTGCTGTCGCGCGCCAGAACCTCCAGCGCCTCGGCGCTGGACCGGCACAGGGTGACTTTGATGTCATGCGGGGTCAACTGACGCTCAAGGATGGTGCGGTTGATGAATTGGTCATCAACCACCAAAGCCTTGTGAACCGAAATCGGCAAGCGTGTCGGCACTGCGTTTTCTGCCACCGGCAGGGCAACGCGAAAACCAAAGCAAGACCCCTTGCCCAACTCACTGTCCACCCAGACCGAGCCTTGCATCCGTTCGATCAGACGACGCGTGATGGCAAGGCCCAGGCCCGTGCCCTCAAATTTGCGGTTCTGTTCGCTTTCCACCTGATTGAACTCGCCAAAGACGTGGTCCAGATATTCAGGCAGAATGCCGATGCCGGTATCTTCAACCGTCACATGCAGTTGCTGGCGCCCCCCTTCGTCATCCAGACCGACGACGCGCACAAGAACGTGCCCCGCCTCGGTGAATTTGACGGCATTGCCCAGCAGATTTGTCAGCACCTGCCGCACACGCCCCGGATCGCCGATAAAACGGGTGGGCAAGAACATGTCGTAATCAATCAGCAGATCGATGCCTTTGGCCCGTGCGCGTGGCTGCAGCAGCATGGTCACTTCATGGATCATCCGCTCCAGATCAAACGGCTCTGGGTGCAGAGTCAGCCGTTCCGCCTCAATCTTCGAATAATCGAGAATGTCGTTGATGATGACCAACAACGCCTCGCCCGAGGATTTGATCGTTTCGGCAAACAGGCGCTGCTCTTCGGACAGGGCGGTATCGCACAACAGTTCGGCCATACCGACAACCCCGTTCATCGGGGTTCTGATTTCATGCGACATGTTGGCCAGAAAGGCTGATTTTGCCCGGTTCGCCGCCTCGGCCTGCTGCCGGGCAGCCTCAAGATCTGCCTGCTGCTGCTTGAGCCCGGTGATATCAACATGCAAACCGACCCGGCCACCATCGGGGGTGGGCTGCTCCAACACCCGCAGCCAACGCCCGCCAGCAACGGGCTGTTCCAGCATGGTCACCGCATCGCGATGCTGTTGCATTCGCTCTGACAGCCATTCCGCCTCTCGCCCGGCTGCATCGGTGAACTGGCCCTGCCCCAATCCATATTTCAGGATGGACTCAAAGGTCGCCCCCGGCACCACCGCCTCGGCGCTTTCAGGATAGAGTTCGCGGTAGCGCTGATTGCAGATCAAGAGTTTATCCTCCCTGTCAAAAAGTACAAAGCCATCGGGAATCGCCTCAATCGCCGCCCAGATCCGCATCTGTTCGGTGATATCCAGCGCCAGTGTCACCATGTCGCCATCCCGGGCACGGCGATCGACAAGGCGCACATAATTGCCATTTGAGAACTGGATGACCTCGGGTTCGATCGGGTCACTTTCCCAGCGTTGCACCATGCGGGCGATCCAATCCGCCGGGGCCTCGCCCCCCAAACGCACCAAGCCCGTCTCGGCACACAGCGCCAGAATGTCGGAATAAGGGCTGCCAATGCCCACATTCAGCCCCTCAAAGGCGGAAAGATAGGCCCGGTTTGCCGTGGCCAGCTTTTGCTGCGAATCAAAAACGGCGAAGCCATCCTTGATGGTGTTGATCGAATCCCAAAGCCGACGTTCGGCCATCACCGCAACGGTATGGGCATTCTCCAACTCGCGCAGAAAGCGGGCGTTCTGGCCTTTCAGCGCCTCGGCCTCTGACTTGGCAGAACGGACGGCGCTGCGCTGTTGGACCACCTGATCAGAAAGGCCCCGTGCATGCAGGGCAAGCTTTTCGTTGGCGGCAAAAAGTTCGCGCTGCTTATGTTCAAGCAGGCGTTCCGCCGCCAACCGCGCGCGCCTTTCCTTTGCCAGCCTTTCGGTCAGATCCATCTGCCGCAATCCATTCACCGGGCCTTCTGCCAAGCACCTTTGAACCGGAACATAGAAGCAACAAAGTGAATCCCCTCTTAACATGACAAAGGAATACCTGACCCTAACTTGGCTTGCGCGACTCTGGTCAGAGGTGCACCATGCCGCCATTCCAACCGGAGGATTTATAATGCGCATTCTGGTATCGGCCATGGTGGCCTGTCTGGCGATGGCTGCCCCTTCTCTCGCACAAGACACGGCCCTGATCCCGGAATCGCGCATGACCATTGTGCCGGGCATCGACTTGCCCGGGGGCGACATCGCCCAGCTTTTCGACACCACGATCGAGGCCTGTGAAAAGGCCTGCCTCACCAACAGCCGCTGCACGGCCTTTACCTTTAACACCCGCAACGGCAGTTGCTTTCCAAAGGCAGCGCCGGGATCCTCGGTGCCTTTTGCCAATGCTGTGTCCGGCTACGTTCTAAAGGCCGCCCCGGGGGCCAATGCGCTGGCAAACGCCGCGCGCGCCGATCTGGGCTTTCTGTCGGATGACGACTTGGCCGAGGCGCGCGATATGGCGCAAACTCTGGGCAGCACCCATACGTCGAACGGTTTCACCGCCGCCGATCACCTTGCTGCCGCGGCCGAGGCTGAACAGGCTGGCAACATCTTGCAAGCCATGCGGTTTGTGGGCGCGGCCACCAACCTGTCGGACGCAGGGGCCGATTGGACCGAATATGCGCGGCTGTTGCTGTTGTCGGCCCAGACGGATCGGGGCAATGCCCGTATGCATCTTGCCCGCGCCGTTACAGCCAGCACCAATGCCTATCTGCGCAGCGAAAACAAAGGGTTGCGTCACAGTATCTTGCTGACGATGGCTGATGCGCTGGAACAACTGAACCGTGGCCCAGATACCGTGCAGGCCCTGCGATTGGCACAAGCGCAGCAGTTTCGCGATGATACTGAAACGCTGCTGGACAGCGCCATTGCCAAATATGGATTCCGTATCATCGAAGATCAGGTGCAGGCCGACAGCACCCGTCCCAGAATTTGTGCCACCTTTTCCGAAGATCTGGTGAAATCGGGCGTCGATTACGAAAGCTATGTGCAACTGCCCGAACCGGGCCTGACCGTCACCTCGGATGGCTGGCGCAATCTGTGCGTTGAAGGTGTGGCACATGGCGCGCGCTATACCGTAACCTTCCGCGAAGGCCTGCCCGCGGCCGATGGCCAGACCTTGGCAAAATCCGTGGCCCTCACCGCCTATATCCGTGATCGCTCCGCACTCGTGCGCTTTCCGGGCCGGGCCTATGTTTTGCCCAAGGGCGATCAGGCCGCACTGCCAGTCGTCACTGTCAACACTGCGGCGTTGGATCTGACGCTGTATCGCGTAACCGACCGCAATCTGCTGCGGTCTTTCCAGAACGGCTATCTGAGCCAGCCGATGGCCGACTGGCAGGAAGACAACTTCCGCGACGAGGTGGGCACCAAGGTGTGGTCTGGAACAGCCACTGTGCCGGTCGATGTGAACCGCGATGTCACCACGCGCCTGCCAATGGCCCAAGCGTTGCAAGGCCAGCCTGCCGGGGTTTACGCCCTGAAAGCAGCGGTTCCAGGCGAAGACCCCTATGAAATCGCCCCCGGCTGGCAGTGGTTCGTTGTCTCTGATCTGGGGCTGACCACCCTGTCGGGCGTGGATGGCCTGCATGTCTTTGTCCGCAGCCTTGGCACTGCGGCGGCAAAAGCTGGGGTAGCGGTTGAATTGCTGTCATCGGCCAATGAGGTTCTGGGCCAGACCACCACCGATGCCAGCGGCTATGCCTGGTTTGATGCGGGGCTGACGCGGGGCACGGGCGGCCAGTCGCCCGCACTGGTCATCGCCCGCGAGGGCGAGGCCGATCTTGCCTTTCTGTCGCTGACTGACCCAGAGTTTGATCTGTCAGACCGTGGGGTTGAAGGGCGCGAGCCTGCCCCGCCCGTTGATGTCTTCCTGACCACCGACCGCGGGGCCTATCGTGCCGGAGAAACGGTTTACGCAACGGCCCTTGCACGCGACACCCGGGCCGAGGCAGTGGTGGACCTGCCGCTGACGGCCGTGCTGAAACGCCCCGACGGGGTTGAATATACCCGTGCCCTTGTGGCCGACAGTGGTGCCGGGGGCCATATCTTCCAGCTTCCGATTGCCGGCAGCGCACCGCGCGGCGTCTGGCGGCTAGAGGTGCTGGCAGATTTGCAAGCCGCCCCCTTGGCAACGAAAACCTTTCTGGTCGAAGATTTCCTGCCCGAACGTATCGACTTTGACTTGGCGGTTGCCGAAGGCCCGCTGCGCCTTGGCGAAACTCCCGAACTCACGGTGCAAGCGCGCTATCTGTTTGGTGCGCCTGGCGCCGATCTGCCGATAGAGGGTGAGGTTCTGCTGCGCGCTGCATCTGAATTGCAGGGCTATGCGGGCTATGTTTTCGGCCCCCACGACGACCCCTTTGTCGCCAGAATGGAAGGGTTCGGCGGCGATGTCACCGATGCCAGCGGTCTGGCCACGATTTTTCCGATGTTGCCAGAAACGGATGACCCACTTCGCCCGATCGAGGCGCGGTTCACCGTGCGCGTGGCCGAAGGCTCGGGGCGGCCCGTGGAACGGCAGACCACCAAACTGTTGACCCCTTCGGCCCCGATGATCGGCATCAAACCGATGTTCGACGGCGTGGTCGCCGAAGGCACCGAAGCCCGCTTCGGCCTGATCGGCGTCGGTCCCGAAGCCGCGCCGGTGGCAATGCCGGTGAAATGGGTGCTCAGCCGCATCGAGACCGAGTATCAATGGTATCAATCTTACGGCAATTGGAACTGGGAGCCTGTAACCTCGCGCAGCATTGCGGCCGAGGGCGTGGCCCAATTGGGCAGCACAGCCGTTGAGATTTCCGCCCCCGTCACATGGGGGGAATATGAACTGCGGGTCGAACGCGCGGACGGCAGCTATGCCGTCAGCTCGACCACCTTTTACGCGGGTTGGTTTGCACCGGCCGATGTCTCGACCACCCCCGACATGCTAGAGCTTTCGCTGGATGCACCAGCCTATCGGCCCGGTGACACCGCCACACTGCGCATCGTGCCAAGGGCTGGGGGCACTGCTTTGATCAGCGTGTTGTCAAACCGCCTGATCGCGATGCAGGCCGTAGAGGTAACCGAAGGCGAAAACCTGATTTCCCTGCCCGTGACCGATGATTGGGGCGCGGGCGTCTATGTCACGGCTGCGGTTCTGCGCCCGATGGATGTGGCAGCGGGGCGCAACCCCACCCGCGCCCTTGGGCTGGCCCATGCCGCAATCGACCCCGGCCCCCACAAACTGACGGCAACTGTCGAGGTAGCAGCCGAAGCCGCCCCCCGCAGCCCCCTGAACATCGCCGTCAAGGTTGAAGGCGCGCAACCGGGCGAAACCGTGTATGCGACCCTTGCCGCTGTTGATCAGGGTATCCTCAATCTGACGGGATTTGAGCCGCCCTCCCCCTCTGGCCATTTCTTCGGTCAGCGCAAACTTGGCGTCGGCATTCGGGATCTCTATGGCCGACTGATCGACGGGATGAACGGGGCCGAGGGGCAGGTCCGCTCGGGTGGTGATGCCGGCGCGCAGGCGCGATTGCAGGCCCCCCCTCCGACAGAAGAACTGGTGGCCTATTTCACGGGCCCCGTGCAGGTCGGCACCGATGGCTATGCCCGCACCAGTTTTGACATGCCGTCCTTCAACGGCACGGTCAAGGTGATGGCCGTAGTCTGGTCGAAAACCGGGGTGGGCGAGGCAAGCGCCGATGTGCTGGTGCGCGACCCTGTCGTGGTGACGGCCAGTCTGCCACGGTTTCTGGCGCCGGGCGATGAAAGCCGGATGTTGCTGGAAATCGTCCATGCCAGCGGGCCTTCGGGTCGTATGGGGCTGGACGTGGTGGCCAACGGGCTGACGCTTGGCACGGTGCCTTCGGGCTTTGATCTGGGTGACAAGGCAAAGGCGGTCTTTGCCGTGCCTGTGAAAGCGGGTGAAACGGGGCTGCACAGCATCGACCTGACCCTGACCACGCCAGATGGTAAGGTCTTGCAAAAAACCCTGACCGTTCCGGTTCAGGCCAATGACCCCGAGGTGGCGCGCACCACCCGCCTGACATTGGCCCGTGGCCAGACCTTGACCTTTGATCAAAACGCCTTTGCCGATCTGGCCCCTGGCACTGCAAAGGCCACGCTGGCCATTGGCCCGCTGGCCCGGCTGAATGCGCCGGGCCTTTTGGCGGCGCTTGACCGCTATCCCTATGGCTGCACCGAACAAGTCACGTCCAAGGCTTTGCCACTGCTGTATCTGGATGAGATGGCGCAGGCGATGAATCTGCCCGGTGCCACCAACATCCGCAGCCGCATTGATCAGGCGGTGACCGAAATCCTGACCAATCAGGGGGCCGAAGGCGGGTTCGGCCTGTGGGGGCCGGGTGATGGTGACTTGTGGCTTGACGCCTATGTCACCGACTTCCTGTCGCGCGCGCGGGCACAAGGCCATGCCGTGCCCGACATCGCCTTCCGGCAAGCGTTGGACAATCTGCGCAATCAGGTGAACTACGCCCCTGATTTCGACGACAGCGCCAATGGGGGCGGGCAGGCGTTGGCCTATGCGCTGATGGTTCTGGCCCGCGAAGGTGCGGCGGCCATTGGCGATCTGCGCTATTACGCCGATGTGAAAGGCGCCGATTTCCGCACCGCTTTGGCGCAGGCACAGTTGGGCGCAGCCCTTGCCAGCTATGGCGATCAAACACGGGCAGATGCAATGTTCCGCCGCGCCGCCGCCCGGACCCAGGCGCTGATGCAAAGCGAAACTGCGCAAGTCTGGCGCAGCGATTATGGCACCAATTACCGGGACGCCGCTGCCCTTCTGACGCTGGCCATCGAATCCGGCACTCAGACCATTGACCAAGAGACCCTGACCGCCGCACTTGCAGCGCGGACTGATGGTCTTTCAACTCAAGAGGCAACCTGGGCGCTGATGGCCACCCATGCCCTGATCGACCGGCCCGCGGCAGATGGCCTGTTGATCGACGGCCAACCCGCCAGCGGCCCCCCAGTGCGAATGCTGGATGCAAACTCGCGCCCGGTGATCGTGCAGAACACCGGGGCCGATACACAGATCACGCTGACAACCTATGGCGTGCCCTCGCAGCCCGAGCCGGCGGGGGGCAATGGCTATGCCATCAGCCGCAGTTACTATACGCTGGACGGAAATACCGCATCGCTTGAGGGGGTAAAGGTGGGTGATCGTTTGGTCACGGTGCTGGAAATTACCCCCTTTGCCTCGGGCGAGGCACGGCTGATGGTCAGCGACCCTTTGCCCGCTGGGTTTGAGATCGACAATCCAAACCTGATTTCCGGCGGGTCTTTGGCCAATCTTGACTGGCTGGGGCTGGAATCCGATGTGGCGCATAGCGAGTTTCGGCAAGACCGGTTCCTGACGGCCATCGACCGCGACACGGGCGATGCCTTCAGGTTGGCCTATATCGTGCGGGCAGTGTCACCGGGCCAGTTCCACCATCCTGCGGCCTCGGTTGAGGATATGTATCAACCGATGTTCCGCGCCCGCAGTGAAACAGGGCGCTTGACGATTTCACAATGAAATCCGCAGGCTTCATCTTTACCTTGGCGGCGGGCCTGTGGCTGGCCGCCCTTGGCCGCGATCAGTGGTCAGATTGGGTTGATGCCACCCAACTGCCCCCGTTGGCGCTGGAAACCTCGGTCGAGGTAAAAGACCGGACCGGCACGTTGCTGCGCGCCTATACCGTTTCTGACGGGCGTTGGCGGCTGGCCATTCAGGGGGCCGAGGTGGATGACGGCTATCTCCGCATGCTGGTGGCTTATGAGGACAAAAGGTTCTGGACACATAGCGGCGTTGACCTGTGGGCGATGGCGCGGGCGGTCAAACAGGCCGCGCTGAATGGCCGGGTGATTTCGGGCGGATCGACACTGACGATGCAGGTCGCGCGCCTGCTGGAAGACAGTGGAACCGGGGCGCTTGACGGCAAGTTCCGTCAGATGCGGGTGGCCTGGGCCCTGGAGCGGCGGCTGACCAAGGACCAGATTTTGCAGCTTTATCTGCATCTTGCACCCTTTGGTGGCAATCTTGAAGGCGTGCGGGCCGCGTCTTTTGCCTATTTCGGAAAAGAGCCACGGCGCCTGACCCCGGCCGAGTCCGCCTTGCTGGTGGCCATTCCCCAAGCGCCCGAAAGCCGCCGCCCCGACCGCGCCCATGGCCGCGCAGTGGCCGCGCGGGAAAAGGTGCTGGCCCGTGCCATGCGGGATGGCATTCTGGCGCAAGATCAATCTGTTGCCGCACTGACCGAACCCGTGCCCCACATCCGCCGCGCCTTTCCAGCCCTTGCGCCGCATTTTGCCGATCGGGTCGTGGCCGAAGACCCCGCAGCGCGGGTGCATGTTCTGACCTTGCAGGCAGGGTTGCAAAAGTCACTGGAAGCCTTGGCAAAAGACGTCATCGCAGGTCAGGGAGAGCGGGTTCAGCTTGCCATGGTTGTGGCAGATCACGGATCGGGCGAGGTGTTGGCCAGTGTCGGATCAGCGGCATTTCAGGCCGATCATCGGCAGGGCTTTGTTGATATGACACAGGCCCTGCGCAGCCCCGGATCAACGCTTAAGCCATTGATTTACGGCCTTTCCTTTGACCAAGGCCTTGGCCACCCGGAAACGATGATCGATGATCGTCCGATGCGTTTTGGCACCTATGCGCCGCAAAACTTTGATCGGATGTTTCGCGGCACCCTGCGCATGCGTGAGGCCTTGCAGCTGTCACTGAACCTGCCCGCTGTGCAGGTGCTGGATGCGCTGGGGCCCGCCAAGTTGCTGTCAGCCTTGGACAAATCCGGGGTAAAATGGCACGCGCCCGGTGATCAGCCAGGGCTGGCCATCGGCTTGGGCGGGGTTGGCATCAGCCTGGAAGATATGGTGCAACTTTACGCCGCCATCGCAAGGGGTGGCGTTTCGCTGCCGCTGACCCACACGATGCAGGGGCAGCAAGAGCCGGGTCAACGGGTGCTGACGGCCGTGGCCGCCTGGCAAATCACCGATATTCTGGCAGGCCTTGCCCCGCCGCCGGGGGCGCCACAAAACCGCCTCGCCTACAAGACCGGCACCAGCTATGGGCATCGCGACGCTTGGGCAATTGGCTATGATGGGCGGCATGTGATTGGCGTCTGGATGGGGCGGCCCGATGGCACGCCGGTGCCAGGCGCCTTTGGGGCCGATACCGCCGCGCCAGTTCTGTTTCAGGCCTTTGCCAGACTCAAACGCCAGCTTGACCCGCAGCCCCCCGCCCCTGCCGCCACCCTGTTGGTGTCAAATGCAGAGCTGCCCCAACCCTTGCAAAGGTTTCAGTCACGCGCACAGGCGATGGCCGGGCCCGGCAACGGCCCTGCCGTGGCTTTCCCGCCCGAAGGGGCCGAGGTTGAACTGCTGCCACAAGGCCTGCTGGTCAAGGTCGAAGGCGGGCAAGCGCCCTTTACCTGGATGGCCGACGGCGTGCCGCTGGCCGTGGCAGAGCGCGGGCGCAGCAGCCTGCTGTCCCGCCTTGGACGGGGTTTTGTCACCCTGTCGGTGATCGACGCCAACGGGCAATCGGCGCGGGCCAGTGTTCGCCTGCGTTAGCCCACACTGGCGCGCAGGCCAAAGCCCCCCGGTCAGACCCGTTCAATCGCCAGGGCGATGCCCTGCCCGCCCCCGATGCACATCGTGATCAATGCGGTTTTGCCACCCGTCCGCTCCAGCTCGGCCAAGGCCTTGACCACCAGAATGGCCCCTGTGGCCCCAACCGGATGCCCAAGCGCAATGGCCCCGCCATTCGGGTTGACGCGGGCGGGATCAAGACCAAGCTCGCGGTTCACGGCGATGGCCTGGGCGGCAAAGGCCTCATTCGACTCGACCAGATCGAAATCGGTGGGCTTCATCCCCAACTTGGCACAAAGCGCGCGCACCGCTGGTACCGGGCCAATTCCCATCACCTTTGGGTCCACCCCGGCATGGGCATACCCCAGCAGGCGGGCGCGGGGCTTGATGCCGGTCGGCAATCCGCGCGACAAGACAAGGGCTGCGGCACCGTCATTGATGCCGCTGGCATTGCCCGCTGTGACTGTGCCCTCTTTCTGGAACACCGGCTTCAGGCCAGACAGCGCCTCCAGCGTGGTAGCCTTGGGGTGTTCATCGGTCTCGAACACCGTCATGCCCTTGCGCGTTTTCACCTCGATCGGGCTGATCTGATCGGCAAAGCGGCCTTCACTGATGGCACGAGCGGCGCGCTTTTGGCTTTCGAACGCAAAGGCATCTTGTGCGGCGCGGCTGATCCCATGTTCGGCTGCCACATTCTCGGCGGTGACACCCATATGGCCTGTGCCAAAGGGGCAGGTCAGCGCACCTGTCATCATGTCCAGCGCACGGGTATCGCCCATTTTCTGGCCAAAGCGGGCCGTTTGCAAAATATGCGGAGAGCGGCTCATGCAATCGGCACCCCCCGCAACGGCAATGTCACAATCGCCCAGCATCAGGCTTTGCGCTGCAGACACCACCGCCTGCGCGCCGGAACCGCACAGCCGGTTGACGTTCATCGCCGGGGTGGTTTCAGGAATACCTGCATTCATCGCCGCCACCCGTGACAGATACATGTCGCGCGGTTCGGTGTTGATGATATGGCCCATCACCACATGGCCGATCTGGCCGGGCGCAACACCGGCGCGGGCGATGGCGGCGCTGATGGCATGGCTGGCCAGATCAATCGGCGCAATACCAGACAGGGCACCGCCAAAAGTGCCGATGGCGGTGCGCGCGCCGGACAGGATGAAAATATCGGTCATGGGTGTCTCCCTTGCTTTGCCACAGTCTAGACTGAGTGGCCCCGTTTGGGGAGATGACGTCACGTTCCGGCAGCACTTGCCCGCAGGCCACCGCGCAGGCAGACTGTGGGCATGAAATTCGGACCATCACGCAAGGAATGGAAGATCAGGCTGGGTATTTCAGTGGCTGGGCTTGGATTGTTGGCGGCTGCCCTGTGGCTGCGCGGCCTGCCCGAGGGGCCAGGTCTGGTTGAGGTGGTTGGGGTGGCCGGGCTGTTCTTTGGCCTGTCGGCCCTTGCCGCGATTCGGGGGCTGTGGCGGTGACCCCGTGGTTGATCGTTCAGGCAGCGGTCTTTGCGGTCTGGGTCGTGCTGGCGTTTCGCAGCCTGTTTCGGCTGCTTGCGCTGATGCGCGCCCGCACCGGCCAGATGCTGCCCGGCCTGCGTCAGGGCATGGCCGCCCCACTGCTCTTTCTGCGCGAGCCGCAGTTTCAGCACGACCGGCGTTTGCTGGCCGTGCTGACGGTGGTGCTGCTGATGCTTAGCGCGGCCTTCGCGGCCACCCGCTAGGGCTGCAACGGGATGCGGCCTTTGGGCGTCAGGTGAAACACCTGCCCCCCATCAATCACGATCACCGAGAGCGGCCCGCCATAGGCCGCAGAACTGTCGATGTTGATGCGGTTGCCGTAATGGGTGGGCGTGTCGATGGCGGTATGGCCATGGATGACCAGCGGGCCAAAGCTGCCCTGATGTTCTAGAAACGGGGCACGGATCCACAGCAGATCGGTTTCCTGCTGATCTTGCAGCGCAATGCCGGGGCGTATGCCCGCATGAACGAACAGCAGCCCGTCCATCTGGTGCGACGTGGGCAAATTCTCGACAAAGTCGCGATGCGCCTGTGGAACAGCGGCGATGGCGTCTGCATGGACAGGGGCCAGCGGGCGATCGCCCGGCGCGTGCAGGCCGTATGAGGCCAGGGTTTCCGCGCCGCCAAGCCGGGGATGCAGCCACCCCAATTCGGCGCGCAAACCGGGTTCAGGATCAGCCGGATCGTTCAGAAACCGCCAGAACATGCGATCATGGTTGCCCTTCAGCACGACCCAGTCTTGGCCCTGTGCCATCCCCTGCAACAGAAACTCGATCACCCCTGCACTGTCGGGGCCGCGGTCCACCAGATCGCCCACATGCACAACAGGTGCGGGGCCATTCTGGGCCATGTCCTTGGCGATCAGGTCATGCACACCGTGAAGCAGGCCGAGATGGCCATGGATATCGCCAATCGCATAGGCGCGCATGGGCAGCCCCTTTCGCAAGCAAACAGGCCAGCGGGTCTGTCACGCCCCCGGCATTGGCCTTGGGATAGGGGAACCGGGCAGAAACGGCAAGTCGGCGATCAGGTCTTGCGGAATCTGGTCGGCTGCCGGGTCAGGCAAGAAGCTGTAGGAATGGCTGTTGATATCCCCGCTCCATCGCCAAAGCGCGACGAATCCCTGATCGGCAGTGCGGAAAGCATGGGGCATCAGCGAGGGATGGTGCACCGAGTCACCCGCAGAACGCCAACGGGTGTCGCCTCCGGCTGTCCAGAGCGCAGAGCCCGCGACAAGGACATAGGTTTCATCAGCATCATGATTGTGCAGCGGGTAGTAAGAGCCAGGGCGCATATAAAGCAGGCCAAGCCGGAACAGAGGGCTGTGGATCGGGCCATCTGGATCAAGCAAGGTGCAAACGGCCACCATGCCGGCGGCATCGGGCGTCATATGATCAGCCACAGGGTTGACGCCCCAAGGAATATTGCCCTGCGCAGCCAGCAAGGCCTTTGCTGCAGGGCGGTCTGAGCTGGCAAGGCAGTGGCGGATATCGTCATCAAAGGCGCAGGGGTGGCTTGCAGAGCCAAGCGACTGCCCCAGCCCCCGTCGCAGTGCCTGCGCCGTGCGGGTGGCCGGGACGCGGCCTTCGGCGGCATAGACATCGGCAATGGCCGAAAGGGCCCGATCGGTCGAAGACCGTTTGGCCTTGGCAAAAGGTTTGACCATGAAAGCGCCCCTTGCAGCTGAAAATCACCTGCAGGATGGGCAGCGCAATCCGTTGGAGCTTGTTCAAATGCGACGCAGTGTGGCGCGGGTTGAACAGGTAGCGGGGGGCTTCACACCCCCCGCACCCCCCGTGGAGTATTTTCACCAAGATGAAGAGTGGGGGCCGAAGCCCCCGCCCCCTTTATGCGCCTTCGAAATGCAGCGGCTTGACCTGCTGGAACATGCCGGTGGCTTCCAGCGTATCGACGACTTTCTGATCGATCCGCTGGTCAAGATACAGCAGCGCGATGGCATCTTGGTTGATGCCCGACCGGCCAAGGGTAAAGTTGGCGATGTTGACGCCGTTCTTGCCCATGGTCATGCCCAAAAGGCCGATGATGCCCGGAACGTCTTCGTTGGTGGTATACAACATATGCTCGCCCACCTCGGCGTCGATGTTGATGCCCTTGATCTGGATAAAGCGCGGCTTGCCATCTGAGAAGCAAGTGCCCGCGATCGAGCGTTCGCGCGTATCGGTGACCATGGTCACCTTGATATAGGCATCAAAGGCGCCCGATTTATCCTGACGGGTGGTCGAAATCTGGATGCCCTTGTCCTTGGCCACGATCGGGGCAGAGACAAGGTTCACATCCGGGTTCTGGGCCCGCAGCACACCGGCAATCACCGACTGGTTCAGGGCGGCGATGTTCATTTCGGTCACGCGGCCATCATACAGGATGTTGATGGCCTTGATCGGCTCTTCGGTCATCTGGCCGATAAAGGCACCCAGATGGCTGGCCAGCTTGACCCACGGCCCCATGACAGCGGCCTCTTCTGCGCTGACATTGGGCATGTTCAGCGCGTTCTGCACAGCACCGGTCAGCAGATAATCTGACATCTGTTCTGCCACTTGCAGGGCCACATTTTCCTGCGCTTCGTTGGTCGATGCGCCAAGGTGCGGCGTCACCACCACGTTTGGAAGGCCAAACAGCACGTTTTCGGTGGCTGGCTCCACCTCGAACACGTCAAGCGCAGCCCCGGCAACATGGCCTGACACCAGCGCGTCTTTCAGCGCGGCTTCGTCAATCAGGCCGCCACGGGCGCAGTTGATGATACGCACCCCCTTTTTCGTCTTGGCCAGGTTTTCGCGTGACAGGATGTTGCGGGTCTTGTCGGTCAGCGGAACGTGCAGGGTGATGAAATCGGCACGCGCCAGCAGTTCATCCAGCTCGACCTTGGTCACGCCCAGCTGGGTGGCGCGTTCTTCCGACAAGAAGGGGTCAAAGGCGATGACCTTCATTTTCAGGCCAACGGCGCGGTCGCAGACAATGCCGCCAATGTTGCCGGCGCCGATCACGCCAAGGGTCTTGTTGAACAACTCAACCCCCATGAATTTCGACTTTTCCCATTTCCCGGCATGGGTCGAGGCCGAGGCCTCGGGCAGCTGACGGGCCACGGCGAACATCATTGCAATGGCATGTTCTGCGGTGGTGATCGAATTGCCAAAGGGCGTGTTCATCACGATCACGCCTTTTTTCGACGCGGCGGGAATATCGACGTTATCAACGCCAATACCCGCGCGGCCCACGACTTTCAGATTGGTGGCCAGCGCCAGCAGCTTGTCGGTCACCTTGGTGGCCGAGCGGATGGCAAGGCCATCATACTGCCCGATGATTTCGGCCAGCTTTTCTTTGTCTTTGCCCAGTTTGGGCATGTAATCAACATCAACGCCACGGTCACGGAAGATCTGGACAGCGGTTTCAGACAGTTCGTCAGAGACGAGAACGCGGGGTTTGGTTTGACCGGCCATTGGCGGGACTCCTGTCAGGAATACGGGGGATCTGCCGGGGGGTGCCCCCGGCCTGTGATACGGTGATTGCGGTGAGGTGCAGGCCGGGGCTCAGCCCGGCCCCGACTTAGGCGGCGGCTCGCAGTGCCGCGATTTCCGTCTGGAAGGCCCAGTCCAGCCAGGGCATCAGCGCCGCCACATCGGCGGTTTCCACCGTCGAGCCGCACCAGATGCGCAGGCCGGGGGGGGCATCGCGATAGGCCCCGATATCAAGGGCCACGCCTTCCTTTTCCAGCCGCTTGGCAACGGCCTTGGCAAAGGCTGCGCCGTCGGTGATGCGCGGGTCGGTGAATTTCAGGCAGACACTGGTGGTCGAAGCCGTGGCCGGATCTTCGGCCAGATTGGCGATCCAGTCATGGGTGGCCACGAAATCGTGGATCACCTGGGCATTGGCCTCGGCCCGGGAAATCAGGGCCGGCTGGCCGCCAATCGACTTGGCCCATTTCAGGGTCACAAGATAATCTTCCACCGCCAGCATCGAAGGCGTGTTGATGGTTTCGCCCACGAAGATGCCTTCGGAAATCTTGCCCTTCGACGTCAGACGAAAGACCTTGGGCAGCGGCCATGCGGGGGTATAGGTTTCCAGCCGTTCCACCGCGCGTGGCGACAGGATCAGCATGCCATGGGCACCTTCGCCGCCCAGCACTTTTTGCCAAGAAAAGGTGGTCACATCCAGCTTGTCCCACGGCAGATCCATCGCAAAGGCGGCGCTTGTGGCGTCGCAGATGGTCAGGCCTTGACGAGTGGCGGGGATGGCATCGGCATTGGGCAGGCGCACGCCGCTGGTGGTGCCGTTCCAGGTAAAGACAACGTCACAGTCGAAATCGACCGTGGTCAGGTCAACGATCTGGCCGTAGGGGGCCGTTTTCACCTTGGCGTCAAGCTTAAGCTGTTTGACGGCATCGGTGACCCAGCCTTCGCCAAAGCTTTCCCATGCCAGCATTTCCACCGGGCGGGCGCCCAGCATCGTCCACATCGCCATTTCGACCGCGCCGGTGTCAGAGCCGGGAACGATGCCGATGCGGTAATCGGCAGGAACGCCGAGAATTTCACGGGTAAGGTCAATCGCCTCTTTCAGCTTGGCCTTGCCAACGGTGGCACGGTGCGAGCGGCCCAAGGGCGCGTCTGCCAGCATGTCGAGTGAATAACCGGGGATCTTGGCACAGGGGCCAGAAGAAAAGCGCGGGTTTGCCGGACGCGCGGCCGGAGCGGTATTAGCCATATCTGGTATCCTTGCAGATATATGCCCTTCGTTGGGGAAGGGTGTCCCGCTGTTGCTGATATCGGGGCGACCGATCTGGCACAAGCCTGAAAATCGGGCTAAAGCGTCGCATCACCTTTTGAAAGCGACGCCTTCGTTCACGATCGGAAACCTGATGTTTGTGGCCACCCTTTTGACCAACCCCGACACCCCGGTTCTGGACCGGGTCACCGTTGAATCGCTGCGCAATGCCTGGGGCGGGGGCGATGCGGTCTGGCTGAACCCCGGTGTGGCAGCCGAATTTGGGCTGGAGTCGATGCCCGCAAATCTGTGGGAGGTGTGGGAAGGCTTGCAATCCCTGCGGATTGATCTGGCCGTGCAACCCGCCGCAGGGCGCAAAAAGCGGATGCTGATCGCCGATATGGATTCGACGATGATCCAGCAGGAATGCATTGACGAGCTGGCCGATGAGGCGGGGGTGGGGGCCTATGTCGCCGAGATCACCAAGCGGGCGATGAATGGCGAGCTTGATTTTGAAGACGCCCTGCGGGAACGGGTGGGGCTGCTGAAAGGGCTGCCCGTTGCGGTGATTGACCGGGTGATCCGCGACCGGATCACCTTGATGCCGGGGGGGAAGGCGCTGTTGGCCACGATGCGGGCCAAGGGTGCCTATGCGGCGCTGGTGTCGGGCGGCTTTACCGCCTTTACCGCGCGGATCGCGGCAGTTCTGGGCTTTGACGAAAACCGCGCCAACACGCTGATGGTAGAGGGCGATACCTTGGCTGGTAGCGTGGCTGTGCCCATTCTGGGCAAACAGGCCAAGCTGGATGCGCTAGAGGAAATCACCGCCCGGCTGGGGATCACCCCCGCCGATGCCGTGGCCGTGGGTGACGGGGCCAATGATCTGGCGATGCTGAACCGGGCCGGGATGGGCGTTGCGCTGCATGCCAAGCCAAGTGTGCAGGCCCAGTGCTCGGTGCGCGTGAACCATGGCGATCTGACGGCACTGTTGTATCTGCAGGGCTATGGGGCAGAGGATTTCGCAGAATGATCTTGCGCCCGGCCATGGCCCGCGACGCCGCGGCCATGGCCGACATTCAGAACCAGCTGATCCGCATCGGGGGCACAACGGCGCATCAGGCGCAGAAACCAGCCTTGCAGGTGCGGCGCGATTATATCGACGGGCCTGATTGCCTGTGCTGCACAGTGGCCGAAGATAGCCTGCGGGTGATGGGCTGGCAGGCGGTCGGTCGGCATCCGGCCCTGCCCACGGGGTGGGGCGATATCGGCAGCTATGTGCGGCCGGGGCTGCAGGCCCGTGGCATCGGCGCGGCGCTGTTTGGGCAAACCCTGCGCGCCTGCCGGGCCCTGGGGCTGCTTGCGCTGAATGCCACGGTCCGGGCCGATAATGCCGCAGGGCTGGCCTATTACGCGCGGATGGGCTTTGTCGATTACGGGCATGACCCGGATTTTGCCCTGCAAGATGGGCGTGTGGTGGGCCGTATCCACCGTGTGCTTCACCTCTGACGCGATCGGTGGGCAGCCGCCTCTTTACTTCGCCCGCGGGGCGGATCAGAACCACGCCATGATGTTTGAAGTCACCGCCGATCTGGCCCTGTTGCTGATCCTTGCCGCCTTTGTGGCCGGGTTTGTTGATGCCATTGCCGGGGGGGGTGGCCTGATCACCGTGCCGGCCTTGCTGCTGGCCGGGGCCAACCCGGTGCAGGCCCTGGCGACCAACAAGCTGCAAGGCACGTTCGGGGCCGCAACTGCGGCGGTGTCTTACGCGCGGGCGGGCCAGGTGAAATTGCGGCATCAGGCGCGGATGGCCGTGGTGGCGGGCCTGTCGGGGGCGGCGGGCGCCATGGTGGCCCATCTGATCCCGGCCGAGGTGTTGCGGATCATCATGCCGGTGATCCTGGTGGCTGTGGCGCTGTTCTTTGCGCTGAAACCGGGCCTCAGCGATCACGACAGGGCACAGCGGCTGGCGCCGGGGGTGTTCACCTTTACCGCCGTGCCGCTGATCGCCGCCTATGATGGCTTTTTCGGCCCAGGCACCGGCAGTTTCTTCATGCTGGGGTTTGTCATGCTGGCGGGCTATGGCGTGCTCAAGGCAACGGCGCATACCAAGTTGCTGAACTTCGCCTCAAACTTCGGATCGTTGATGGTCTTTGTCTTTTCGGGCGCGATCTGGTGGGCCGTGGGGCTGGCCATGGCCTTGGCCCAGATCGGCGGGGCCTATGTCGGGGCCAGGTTGGCGCTGCGCATCGGGGCGCGGCTGATCAAGCCCTTGCTGGTGGTCACCTCTACCGCCATGGCCGCGCGGCTGATCTGGCAGGTCTGGCAGGGTTAGCCGCCAGTTCCGTCCGTGCCCCAATCGGCGGCCTGCATTTCGCGCAGGCGGCTGGCGGTGCGCTCAAATTCAAAGGCGCCCGTGCCCTCCAGATACAGCCGTTCGGGCGTATCGGCGGCCGAACAAATCAGGCGCACCTTTGCCTCATACAGCGCGTCGATCAGGGTGACAAAGCGCTTGGCCTCATTGTAGTTCGAGGCGGAAAGCTGGGGGATGTCTTCAAGGATCAGCACCCGGATGGCCGCCGCGATGGCCAGGTAATCGCCGGGGCCAAGTGGGCGGGCGCAGAGTTCCCAAAAGCTGGCACGGCCCACGCCATTGGCAAAGCGCGGCAATTCCACCGTGCGGCCATTGACCGGCAGGCTGAGCGGCTGGCCCTTGGCCCCACCGGTCAGATCATCCCAGATCGCGGCAATCTGGCCTCGGTTCTGGCCCGCCGGATGGAAATAGACCTGCGCCCCTTGCAGCCGGTGTTGGCGATAGTCATTCGGGCTTTCCAGTTCCACCACCGAAAGCCGATCGCGGATCATATCGATAAAGGGCAGGAACAACTGACGGTTCAGGCCATTCTTGTAGAGGTCTTCGGGCACCCGGTTCGAGGTGGTGACAATCACCACACCTGCGGCGAACAACCGTTCAAACAGGCGGCCCACGATCATCGCATCGGTGATGTCGGTGATCTGCATCTCGTCAAAGGCCAGCAGGCGGGTATCCTTGGCCACGGCCTGCGCCACGGGGGCAATCGGATCATCGACGCCCTTTTGCCGGGCGGCGTGAATCGCCTTGTGCATTTCTTGCATGAAAGCGTGAAAATGCACCCGGCGCTTTTGCGGAATATCGGTGGATGTTTCGAACAGATCCATCAACATCGACTTGCCCCGCCCAACCCCGCCCCAAAGATACAGCCCCTTGGGCGGTTGCACCGGCTTGGCAAACAACCCTGCAAACAGGCCCGTGCGCCGGGTGGCGGTTTCCTCAAGCCAGGCGCGCAGGTTTTCAAGGGCGGGCAGCACGGCATGCTGCGCCGGGTCGGGGCGCAGGGTGCCTGCGGCCACGCGGGCGTCATAAATCTGGGTCAGGGTCTGCCTCATGCATCCCGTATACTGTGGTATGCGGCGGCACGGCAACCGCTCTGAAATGCGGCTTGTTCATCGTCGCCAAAACCGATTGGATGGGCGCAGGCAGTCTGGGGGCATCTGATGACGGAATGGTGGCGTGGGTCGGTGACCTATCAGGTTTATCCCCGGTCGTTTCAGGATTCTGATGGTGACGGCATTGGCGATCTCAAGGGCATCACGATGCGCCTGCCCTATCTGGCCGATCTGGGGGTAGAGGCGATCTGGCTGTCGCCGATCTTTCGCAGCCCGATGGCCGATATGGGCTATGACGTGTCAGATTACACCGATGTCGATCCGCTGTTTGGCGATCTGGCCGATTTCGATGCTTTGGTGTCGCGGGCGCATGATCTGGGGCTTAAGGTGATCATAGATCAGGTGATCTCACATTCATCTGATCAGCATCCGTTCTTTCAGAACAGCCGCCAATCGCGCAGTGCCGACCGCGCCGATTGGTATGTCTGGGCCGATGCGCAGCCCGATGGCAGCCCCCCGAACAACTGGCTTTCGGTCTTTGGTGGCAGCGCCTGGGAATGGGACAGCAGGCGGCGGCAATATTACCTGCACAACTTTTTGCCCAGTCAGCCTGATTTCAATTTTCACAATCCGGCCGTGCAGGATTGGGCGCTGGATGTGTTGCGGTTCTGGCTTGACCGGGGGGTGGATGGCTTTCGTCTGGATACGGTGAATTACTATTTCCACGACCGGCAGTTGCGCTCTAACGGGCCATTGGCCCCCAAAGACAACCTTCCGCCCGTCAACCCCTATGAATTGCAAGATCACCTGTTTTCCAAGTCGCAGCCCGAAAATCTGGGCTGGTTACAGCGGATCAGGGCTTTGCTGGACGGCTATGAGGGGCGCACCACCGTGGGGGAAGTGGGCGACGCGCCCTGGCGCAATGTGCAGATCATGGCCGATTATACACGGCCCGGCCGGCTGCATATGGCCTATAGCTTTGATATGCTGGGGCCCGAGTTCACCGCCGCGCATTTCCGCGACAAGATTGAGGGCTTTTTCAACGGCGCCCCGGATGGCTGGCCGATGTGGGCCTTTTCCAACCACGATGTGGTGCGCCACGCCACCCGCTGGCAAGCGCAGGGGGCGGCGGATGCCGTGGCCAAGCAGGCCTGTGCCATGCTGCTCAGCTTTGAGGGGTCGATCTGTCTTTATCAGGGCGAGGAATTGGGGCAGACCGAGACCGATATCGACTTTCACGAATTGACCGACCCCCCTGGCATCCGGTTCTGGCCCGATTACAAGGGGCGCGACGGGTGCCGTACCCCGATGGTCTGGGATGCGTCTGATCAGGGCGGCTTTACCACGGGCCACCCCTGGCTGCCGATCAAGCCGCCGCAGCGGGCGCGGAATATGGCGGCGCAGGCCGGTCTGGCCGGATCAGTGCTGGAGTTTTACCGCGAGATGCTGGCCTATCGCCGCGCCACCCCTGCCTTGCGTGTGGGGCGGACCCGGTTCTTCGATCTGCCCGAGCCGGTGCTGGCCTTTACACGCGATCCGGGCCTTGGCTGTGTGTTCAACCTGTCGGCCAAGCCTGTGTCGATGACAGCCGAGGCAGATCTGGCCGGGGGGCCGCAGCATGCGGCGCATCTGGGCGGGGGACGGCTGACGCTGGGGCCGAATGGGTTTTGCTTTCTGCGTCCCAAGGATGGGGTGCTGACCCTGAAGGCGTGATCACGCCGCGAGGGTCCGCGCCTCCCATGCGCGCAGCATCGGGCGGGCCGCCGTTTGCCAGCCGGTGCCCTGATCTGTGGCGATGGCCGGGAACAGACGGCGCAGATCGGCCTGCACCTGTGGCGGGGCGCCCGCAAAAACTGTTGGACCCAGCAAAAAGCTCTCGGTTGCGGCCCCTTCGGCAAAGATGATCTGATGCTGGTCGAACACCAGATGCAGATAGACCGCGCCAAAGGGCAGGTCGTGCGGGCCAAGCTGTCTTGTTCCCGGCAAGTGACGCGCGGGCACAAGCAACTCAGGCTCGGCAAAGTGCAGTTCTGCCGCGGCCCCTGTCAGCAGCAGGCAATGCAGCGGCGACACCAGCATGTCGCGCTGCGGTTGGCCCGGGCCAAGGCAGCCCTTGGGCACCAGAACGGGCGCGTGCTGCGGTTGGGCAACAAGGCGGCGGTGGGGCAAGGAAGTGCGCGCCACATAGCGCAGGGGTTGCAGACCATCATCCGCGGTCAGCACCAGATCGCCGGGGATCAAGGTCTCGATAGGGCGCGGGCCAAGGTCGGTCTCGATCAGGGTGCCGGGGGTAAAGCAGGGCGGCGTGACATAGCTGTCGTAGGGGGTGGCAGGCTGGCCAGAGGCGCCGGGGCCCTCACGGGATGAGACCACCACAAGCGGCGTGCCGACGGGGGGCCAGCTTGCGGGGGGGCCGATGAACGCCAGCCCTTCGATCGTTGCGTAGGGCGGGTTTGAATTGACGACGTTATAGCCGATCACTGTCCAGGTCTGGCCCGTGGATGGATCGCGCAGAACCACGGTATATTCGGCCTCGACGCGGGTGTTGCCGCTGTAGGTGACGCCGTCGATCACCTGCGTGCCAGAGAGCACCTGATTGCCATCATTGTCGTCGAAATTCGCGTCGTTGTCGTCGATCAGCGTTTCCTGCCAGCTGGGGCTGGTCAGGGTGATGGTGCGGCCGACAAGGTGGCTGCCGTCGCCTTGGGTGATCCCGTCGAGCGTTGCACCCCCCGAAACGGTGATGTGACTCTCCCCCAGCATCCAGATCGATGTGACGGGCATTCTGCCCCCTTGGCCGTTGCTTTTGCCGTGAAATCGGCCCCGAGAGGGATGGCAGCGCGGGGTGGCCCGGGTGTGTCATCCTTTGGGAAAGAATGAGGCAAGCCGGCGGGGTGTCTCTGTCAGAGACATGAGTCTGCGTCCGACAGATCAATGGGTTAGGCAGATGGATTCAGGGATTGTTAAGGACTGATGCGTCAGGGCAGGCGAGGCCGACCCCGCCCTAGGCAAGCGGCCGCCAGTGAACACCCGCAGGCGGAATGGTGGTGTTATCCCACTCTACCGCCACAGGATTGTAGTTGAACCAAAAGCGGTGGGTGTCGCTGTCACGGCGGCGCAGGCCTTCGGGCAAGGGGTCGGGTTCCAGCCCGGCGCGGCGCAAAGCGTCTGTCAGCATCCGGTCAAGCGTGGCGTCGTCGGGCCAGCCTGTCAGATAGTGCAGCCCACCCGCGGCGATCAGGGCGGGCCAGCCATCCTCGGTCACCTCGGGCACCGGCGACGCGGTTTCCACCTTTTCGCGCCAATGCAGGAATTGCCCGCCACCCGCCAGCGGCACCGGCACATCGGGGGGCAGGCTTTCAACGCGGCTGACCGTGGCATCAAGCCCCGGCAAATTGGGCGGCAGTGGCACGGGTGTGGCGAAATCGGCGGTCTTGCTGTTGCTGCGCGGGCCGATCAGGCTGTGGCCCTGATGCGCGGCCAGTGCAGCCAGAAACGGCGGTGACAGTGTCGCCACGCCGGGTGCCAGCACCAACTTATAGGCCGAGAGATCCGCCGTATCTGGGGGCAGGATGTCGATATTCTGCCCCAACCGCCGCAAGCCACGATAAAAGTGGAAGGCCAACCGGAAATAGTCAAAATCGCGGCCCTGAGGCTGGGTGGCCCATGCCCATGCGCTTTCGTAATCAAAGACCAGCGCCACAGGGGCCGGGGCCGTGCCCTGTGCAGGCATGGCGCCCAGTTCGCGCAGCACTTCGGCAGCCTCGGCAAAGGCGGGGGCTGGCGCGCTGTCGGGGCGCAACAACCCTGCATGCATCTGTTCTTGCGCAAAGGGGGCCTGCCGCCAGCGGAAATAGCAGACCGCCTCGGCCCCGTGGGCAAAGGCCTCCCATGCCCAAAGACGGGCCATGCCAGGCAGCGGATCGGGGTTATAGGGCGCCCAGTTCACCGGGCCGGGTTGCTGTTCCATGATCCACCAGCGCCCACGCCCGACGGCACGATAAAGATCGTGGTGAAAGGCCTGCAAATCGGGGTCACCCTGCCGCACAAAGCGGCGCTTGTGGTCGGCACTGGCCTCTAGCCTGTCAGACAGAAAGCCCAAGGGATAGGCATCCCACGCAGCAATATCGAGATCGGCCCCAACCTTGTAATGGTCGAAATCCGTGATCCGGCCCATATAGTTATGGGCAATGGGCGCATCGGAATGGCGGCGAATGATGTCGGTTTGCACCCGGTTGAACTCTGCCACCATATCGCTGGCAAACCGGCGGAAATCCATGACATGGGCGGGGTTCGGTTCGGTCACCGTCAGGTTGGGCAGGGCGATGTCATCAAAGCTGGCGTAATCCATCGACCAGAAGACATTGCCCCAAGCCCGGTTCAGCGCCTGTGGGGATTGGTATTTCTGGGCCAGCCAGTTGCGAAAGGCCTGCAAGGCAACTGGCGAATAGGACAACACGGTATCATGGCAGGCATATTCATTGTCGGTCTGCCATGCCGCGACATGCGGATTGCGGCCATAGCGTTCGGCCATGGCGGTTACGATCCGGGCGCATTCGGCGCGATAACCCGCATGGGCAAAGTCATAATGCCGGCGCGAGCCAAAGCCGCGCGGGTTTCCGGCAGCATCATGGGCCAGCATGTCGGGGTGGCGATCCAGCATCCAGCGCGGCGGGGTGGCGGTGGGGGTGCCCAGCACCACCCGCAGCCCGTGCCGGCCCAGCGTTTCGATGGCCTGATCCAGCCAGCCCCAGTCATATTGGCCGGGCGTGGGTTCCAGCCGCGACCAGGCAAATTCGCCGATCCGCACCCATGTCAGGCCCAGATCGGCCATGCTGGCGGCATCCTGCGCCCACTGCGACTGGGGCCAGTGTTCGGGGTAATAGCAGACGCCAAGGGTGCGTTTCACAAGATCACCTGATGTTCGTTTTGGCCAAGCGCGACCGCCTTGGCCATCATTGTCATGCCCGCATGGGGGTGGGCGGCGCGGGCGGCGGCATCCATGCCTTGCAGCGCCGTGGTGCAATACAGCGTATCGCCCCCAAAAGCGGGGCAAGAGGTATGTGGGGCGTCAAAGGCCACGCTGGTCACGCGCTGGCCATCGGGGGCATAGGCTGCCACACGGGCCGCGCCCCATTCGGCCAGCCATGTCAGACCACTGGCATCAATGACAGCGCCATCGGGGTTCAACCCCTCGGGCTGAAGATCAAGAAACAGCTCGGGCTGGCCTTTGGGCCACCCCTGGGCATCCAGGGCCACACGCATCACGCGGCCTGTAACCGTATCGGCAAATTGCGCGCTGCCGCCACCCGGGGCGAAACAAATGGCGTTGGAAATGGTGATCTTGTCAAAGATCTTGCGCAACTCGCCCCGGTAATAGCGCCAGATCGCCCCTGCCCCTGTTTGGGCCGATTTGCCCATCGTGCCGATCCAGAAACCGCCATAGGGATCGGCGCGACCATCGTTAGAGCGGGTAAGGGATGTCTCGGCCTCAAGCCATGTCAGGGTGATTTCTGCGCCAGTTTCCAGATTGAACCGGAACAGGCGGCTTTCGCTGGCAATCAGCAATTCGTCTTGGGTGATCCAGCCTGCGGCGCTGACCAGTTCGCGGAAATGCCATTCCTGCTGTTCATCGCCCTTGCGCGTCATCAGGCGGCGGCCAAGGATATCGAACCAGAACAGCTGTTGGCGCAGGGGGTGCCAAAGCGGCCCCTCGCCCAAGTCGCAGCGCCGGTCGTCAAATATCATCCCATCGCCTCGTCATAGGCCGCGACGATCTGGGCGGCGCGTTCGGCCACCTCATCCGCCGTCAGGCCGGGGGTATAAAGCGCGGTGCCAATGCCAAAGCCATCGGCCCCGGCGGCAACCCATTGCGCGAAATTGGCCGGGCTGGCGCCCCCAACGGCATAGACCTGCGTGCCCTTGGGCAGCACGGCGCGGATCGCCTTAAGCCCGTCGGGGCCAAGCAACGATCCGGGAAAGAGTTTCAGCCCATCGGCCCCGGCCTGCAGGGCGGCAAAGCATTCGGTGGGCGTCATGACGCCGGGCCAGCTTTGCATGCCCAGTTTCTTGGTGGCGGCAATCACCTGTGGGTCGCAATTGGGCGAGACGATCAGGCGGCCACCTGCGTCTTTCACATCCTGCACCTGTTCGGTGGTCAGCACCGTGCCCGCCCCGATCTGGGCCAGCGCGCCCAGTTTATCGACCATTGCCACGATTGAGGTCATCGGCTGGGGCGAGTTCAGCGGCACTTCGATGCGGGTGATCCCGGCATCGACCAGCGCGCGGGCGACGGGAATGGCATCGGGCGGGGTAATGCCGCGCAGGATGGCGATCAGGTTGCGGTGACTCATGTCCGTGTCTCGGTTTGGCGGGCCAGAGTGGCAAGGCCGGCGAGGGTGCATTGGGGGCCGGGCAAGATTTGCGCGACAACGCCCTGGGCCGCAAGGGCGCGGGCGTAAAGCTGCGACAGGGCCTGCGCCCCGATCAGGGCAACGGGCTGGCCCAACCAATAGGGTTTTGCGGCGGCCAGTTCGATGCCGATCAGCAGACCTGACAGCCGGGCCCGCGCCTGTGGGCCGGTCAGCCCCGCGATCAGCCCCTCGGCCCGCAGCGAAAACAGTCGGGCGGCCAGTCGTTCGGGGCGCGACAGGGCATCGGACAGGCCGCTGTCAAAGGCCGTATCATCCCAACCGTCGCCCTGCATCCCGTGGCGCAGCACCGATTGTTCGGACAACAGGGCAAACAACTCGCCCGTCATGAAGGTTTGAAAGCTGACCACTTCGCCTGCGCTGATATGCGCCCATTTCGAATGGGTGCCGGGCAGGCACAGGATGCCATCGTAATTGGGCGTCAGCGCCAAGGCCCCGGCGATCTGCGTTTCCTCGCCGCGCATCACATCGGCGGGTTTGGGTTGTTTCAGCCCCGGCGCGATCGCCACGCGAATGCGGCCATCGCGGGTGGGCACCGACACAAGTGCGGCCGGATCAACCGGGGCGCAGGGCACCGTGCGATAGGGTGCCTCGTGCCAGCCCTGCCGGCTGCCGACCATGCCACAGGCAATCACCTGCACCGCAGAAGTGCCCAGCCAAGGGTCGATCAAGCGCAACAGCGCCGCTTCGAATTCGGTCGCGGCAAGACGGCCCATGCCCTCGTCTGACGTGGCCTCGGCCAGAATGCCATCAGGGGCCATCGCCCAGGCCCGCAAATGGGTGGTGCCCCAGTCAACGGCGATCCAGGTGGGGCAAAGGGGCGAGGTCACAGCCGCTCTCCTTCGATCACCCACAGGGTTGCGGGCCAAGCTACGGGCATCAGAATCCCCTGCCCCATCAGCGCCCTGCCCGTCAAGGTGATCGGGCCGGATTTCAGCGCATTGGGGCCGCGCGATTGTGGCGGGCGGTCATCAGGGTTGCGCAGCGCCACATGATAGCGGGCATCGGGGTCAAGCCCCGTCAGGCGCAGCGGTTTGGGCAGAATCTGACCACTGGCCTGGGCCTGCCCGACAAAGACGACAAAGCGATGGCCATCTTGTGCCAGTTGCATCTCGGCCGTCACGGCCGGATCGGGGCTGGGCAGGCGGTGGATGGTGCCGGCCATCATCCAGTCGCGATTGGCCTTATACCATGCGGTCACGGCAGACAGGGTTTCCGTTTCTTCCTGCGTCAGTTCGCGCAGGTCCATTTCAAACCCCATGTGGCGCTGCGCGGCGACCCAGGCGCGAAAGGCCATCGGCAGGATACGCCCCGAGGTGTGCGATTTGCGGGGGCCAACGTGGCTGCCGGTGATGGCCGACGGCAGGAACAGCGCCGCGTCATGCTGCATGCGCAGGCGTTCCAGCGCATCATTGCTGTCAGACAACCACACGCGGTGGGTGCGGGCCAGAATACCGGCATCAATCCGCCCGCCGCCACTGGCGCAGCTTTCGATTTCGACCCCCGGATGGGCGGCGCGCAGCCGGTCAAGCAGCGCCCATGTGCCGCGTGTCTGATCGGCATCGACCAGGGGCAGCAGGCGGTTGTGATCCCATTTGATATAGTCGATGGGGTATTCACGCAGAACCGCGTCGATGGCATCGAACAGGTAATCGCGCACCTGTGGCAGGGCAAGGTTCAGCACCATTTGGTTGCGCCCGGTGACCTGATCAACAGGCCCCAGCATCCAGTCGGGATGGGCGCGGAACAGATCAGAATCCGGGTTCACCATTTCCGGCTCGAACCACAGGCCAAAGGTCATGCCCAGTTTGTGAACATGGGCAATCAGCGGGTGCAGCCCATCGGGCCATTTGTTGCGGTCGATCACCCAGTCGCCAAGGCTGGAGGTGTCGTCATCGCGCCGCCCGAACCAGCCATCATCCAGCACAAAGCGTTCGGCCCCGATGGCGGCGGCGCGGTCGGCGATGGCCGTCAGGTCGGCCAGATTGTGATTGAAATAGATGGCTTCCCAGCAGTTGTAATGCACCGGGCGCGGGCGGGCCGGATCGGGCCATTGCACCACACGGTCGCGGATATCGCGTTGAAAGGCGGCGGCAATGCCGTTCAGGCCGCTGTCGCTGAAGGCGGCGATCAACTCGGCACTCTCAAAGCGGGTTCCGGGTTGCGTTTCCGCCCCGAGAGGCGCCCCGAATTGCAGCTGACGCCGGCCATCGGGCAATTCCTCGGCCAGCATCCGATGCCCGCCGGACCAGGCGTAATGCAGCGCCCAAGCCTGCCCTGTGGTGTCGGTGGTGCCAGCTTCTGGCACAATCAGATAGGGCGGGTGTTCATGGCCTGACCGGCCCGTGCGGGATTCGCGCAGACGAATGCCCGGCGTCCAGTCAACATGGGTCAACTGGAACTCGCCAATCCATTTGCCCGACACGTCAATCATCTGGGCAGCGCTGGCCGGGGCGGGCAGCACGGGTGCTGCCAGCCAGTGAACGCGGATGGGCCGATCGGCAACCAGCGTGGTTTGCAGGGTGATCACCCCGGTGGGCTGGGCCGTGATGCGGTGCGTCAGCGTCAGGCCCGGCGCGATGCTGATCAGGTGCAGGCCATCTGCGGTGGGTTCGGCGCGGTCAAAGGCGAACACCGGATGCAAGGCGGTGCCATCGGCAGCGCCAAGGATCAGGCCCGGTTGGCCCTGAAAGGCGCGCCCCGACTCTGGCGTCAGGGTCAGCGCGGGCAGTGCGTCAATCATGCCGCCGGTCAGATCTTGCCGGGTGCTGGCGGCAAGCTGGGCCAGATCTTCGTGGGCAGGCAGCGCCGCGCCCCACCAGATCACCTGCGGAATACCGCCCGATGTGGCCAAGGCCAGGGTCTGCGACCCGGTATCAACGCGCCACTGGGTCATTTCACCGCCCCAAGCGTCAGGCCCGCGATAAAGTGCTTTTGCATCAGAAAGAACATGGCCACCGGCGGCAATGCGGCAAGGATAGATCCAGCCGACACCAGATGCCATTGCGCGATCCACTGGCCGTTCAGCGACGACAGGCCCGCCGTCACCGGCTGGGTTTCGGGGCTGTTGGTCAGCACGGTGGCCCAGAAAAAGTCGTTCCAGATGAAGGTAAAGACCAGCACCGACAAGGCCGCGATGGCCGGGCGCATCAGGGGGATGACGATAAACCAGAAAATCCGCCATTCGGCCACGCCTTCGACGCGGGCAGCCTCGATCAGTTCAAACGGCAGGGATTTGATGAAATTGCGCATGAACAGCGTGCAAAAGCCCGACTGAAACGCGATGTGGAACAGCGCCAGCCCATACCAGGTGTTATACATGCCCAGTTGCAGCGTCAGATCGCGAACCGGCACCATCAGAATCTGGAAGGGCACGAAATTGCCCGCGACGAACAGAAAGAAGATGATCAGGTTTGATGGAAAGCGATAGATCGCCAATGCAAAGCCGGTCAGGCACGACAGCGCCACCGCTCCGATAACTGTGGGGATGGTGACCCAGAAGGAATTGATGATGTATTGCAGCATCGGGGTGTTCTGGAACACCAGCGCGTAGTTCTCGAAGGCAAGGCCCGAGGGCAAGCCAAAGTAATTGCCCTGCGCAAGATCAGACGCAGGCCGCAGCGAAGTGACAGCCACCCCCAAAAGCGGCAAAAGCCACAGGAACAAGGCGACCGGAACGGCGATCTTGTAGGCGGTCTGCGACAGGGCAGAGGTTTGCTCGATAGGACGGGGAAACATGCCTTAACGCTCCGTTTCGTCGCGCCACATCTTCCAGATGAAGCCCGAGATGAAAATCATCATGATGGCGAACAGCACCACCGCAATCGCCGCGCCATAGCCCATGCGATAGCCGTATTCTGACAGGGCCTGTTCATACATGTAGAACGACAAGACCCGCGACGAGCCATAGGGGCCGCCATCTGTCATGACCGAGACAAGGTCAAAGCTGCGCAGCGCCCCGATGACGGTGACGACCACGGCAATGAACGTGGCCGGGCGCAGTTGCGGCAGCACCACATACCACAGCATCTTCCAGCCCTTTGCGCCGTCCAGACGCGCGGCCTCGACCTGATCGGGGGCGACATTGTTCAACCCCGTCAGATACAGGATCATCACATAGGCGATCTGCGGCCAAAGCCCCGCAGCGATGATGCCATAGGTGACATAGCGATCATCGGCCAAAAGCGCGATGCCCTGCCCTGTCAGGCTTTCGATGATGCCATAAAGCAGGCCAAACCCCGGCGCGTAGAACCATGAAAAGATCAGCCCCACGACAACCTGACTGATGACAAAGGGAAAGAAGAACAGCGATTTGTAGAACCGCATGCCCCAGATCGTCTGATTAAGAAAGATCGCGATCAACAGCCCCGCAGGCACCGCCAGCATATACAACACCAGCCAAAGCACGTTGTTTTTCAGCGAGGTGTAAAAGGCATCGTCGTCAATCAGCTCGACATAATTCGCAAGGCCAATCCATTGCGCCTCGCCCAGACCATCCCAGTCGTAGAAACTGATCCACATCGACTGAAAGATCGGGATGATCACATAGATCATGAACATCAGGATGCCGGGGGCCAGAAACAGCCAGGGCGCCAGCTTGCGCTGATGGGATTTCCACGTTGCGGACATGGGGCAATCCTTGCTTGGATCGGGGGGAAAAGCCGCGCAAACCCCGACAAAGAGCACTTGCGCGGCCAAGAAGGGGCCGGGGCGACGGGAGGGGCCGCCCCGGTGGCGTCAGATCACTTGTAGATGCGCTGACGCGCTTTTTCGAGACGATCAAGGATCGCATCAAGGTTTTCAGGCTTGACCATGAACTCCTGGAACCCTTCCATGCCGACCTTTGCCATTTCGGCGGGGGCGTCACGGTCAAAGAACTGGGCCAAGGCATGGGCTGTCGAAAGCGCCTCAAACCCGGCAACAAGGAACGGATCATCAGCCGGAACGGACGATCCCTTGTTGGTCGGCAACTGGCCCACAGCCGTGTTCCACTTGGTCTGCGCCTCGGCCGAGGCGACGAAGGCCAGGAATTTCTTGGCATCTTCGACGTTCTTGGCACCAGCCGGGATGTGGATCGTATCGGTCGGGGCCTCTTCGGCGCGCGGCAGGCCGGGGGTGATTTCTGGGAAAACCATAAAGCCAAGGTTGTCGTTGGTCATGCCGCCTTCTTTGAAGACACCAACGGCAAAGTTGCCCATGACGTAATGCGCGGCCTTTCCCTGCACCAGCAGCGTTGCCGCATCTTGCCAGTCAATGGCCGCATGGTTGGCGGTGATATAGGGCTGAACCTTGGCCCATTCGGCAAAGACCTTGCGGGTTTCGTCGCTGGTCCATTCCACCTTGCCGGCGGTCAGATCCATATGCCACTCATACCCGTTGGTGCGCAGCGACATATAGTCAAAGATGCCTGCCCCAGGCCACAGGGCCTTGGTGCCGGTGGTCAGACAGTCGATCCCTGCGGCCTGAAACTTGGCGCAGTTTTCGACGAACTGATCCCAGGTCACACCGTTTTCGCCCGGCAGTTCAACACCCGCAGCGGCATAGGCGTCGCGGTTATAGTAGATGCCCCACTGGTAATAGGTATAGGGAACGCCCCATTTCTTTCCGTCGATCGTCATCGACGCGGCGGTCGAGCCCAAGGCATCGTTCAGACCATTGGCGTCCCAGACATCGGTCACATCCATGAACTGACCGGCGGCAACAAAGGGCGCCATCCGGTTGCCAGCATACCAATTCGCCAGATCAGGCGCATCGGCTGTCAGAAAGTTGCGGATCGCGGTCTTGTAACCTTCGTGGTCAAAGTTGTTCAGCTGAACGTCGATATCGGGGTTTGCGGCCTCAAAATCGGCGATCAATGCCTCCATCGCGGCCAGCGGAATGGGGTCATAATCGGCATTGTATTTCAGCACGCGCTGTTGGGCTGTGGCCGCCGTAGACAGCAGCAAAGCCGCCACAAGGGCAATTGCCCCCGTTTTGCGATGGACCATGGTTTCCTCCCTTTGGTTCCATTATGTGAAACTTAGTCTTGAATATTGAAAACTATGTCTGGTATTGATATGCCTGTCAACAGGGCTGGGAGGCAGGCAGCAGAATGGCAGCAGCGGGACAAGGGGATGGCACGGTGGGCAAGGCGCTTGACGTGCTGGACATGGTGGCTAGCCATGGCCGCCCCGTGCGCTTTTCGGATCTGCTGGAAAAATCAAGATTTCCAAAGGCCACGCTGTATCGCCTTTTGCAGACTCTGACGCATCAAGGCATGCTGCAACTTGACCCCGAGACCGGCGCCTACACGCCCGGCATGCGGCTGGTGCGGTTGGCCCATACCGCTTGGGCCCAGTCGTCACTGGCACCCATCGCCCGGCCCTGGATCGATTCGCTGGCCAGCGAAACCGGCGAGACGGTGCATCTGGCCCAACTGGATGGCGGGCAGGTGCTGTATGTGGACAAGCGCAATGCCACCAAGCCGGTTGATATGTTTGCCCAGGCCGGCAAGGTTGGGCCAGCCTATTGCACCGGGGTCGGCAAGGCGATGCTGGCCTTTCTGCCCGAAGACCAGCTTGCCAGCGCCATCGACCGCCAAAGCTTTTTCCCGCATACGCCGCACACACTTGCCAGCGCCGAGGCGCTGCGGGACGAACTGACCACCATCCGCGCGCAGGGCCATGCCTTTGACCGCGAAGAACATGAACCCGGCATCATTTGCTGCGCCGTGCCGATCCTGACCAAGGGCGGCCGGGTTCTGGGGGCGCTGTCGGTGACGTCCACCACGGCGCGCACCTCGCTGACCGCGCTGGAGCAAGAGTCGGGCAGAATCAAGGAAATTGCGGCGCATATCGCCGCAGACGCGGAAAGCTGGCGCTTTCCGGAACAGGGTTAGGCCAGCATGGGCCAAGGGAGGGGACTATGACAGGTGTCACGCTGAACCGCGTTGTCAAACGCTATGGCGATGTGCAGGTGATCCACGGGGTTGATCTGGACATTGAGGATGGCGAGTTTTGCGTCTTTGTCGGCCCGTCGGGTTGCGGCAAATCCACCCTGTTGCGGATGGTGGCGGGGCTGGAGGTGACCAGCGCAGGCCAGATCAGGATTGGCAGCCGGGATGTGACCAAGGCTGACCCGGCCGAGCGCGGGGTGGCGATGGTGTTTCAGACCTATGCCCTTTACCCGCATATGACGGTGGCCGAAAATATGGGCTTTGGCCTGAAGATGACCGGCCACCCCAAAGCCGAAATCGCGGCCAAGGTGGCCGAGGCGGCGCGCATCCTGAAGCTGGAGCCTTATCTGGACCGCAAGCCCAAGGCCCTGTCGGGCGGGCAGCGGCAGCGGGTGGCCATTGGCCGGGCCATCGTGCGCGGGCCCGAGGTGTTTTTGTTCGACGAGCCCCTGTCAAACCTTGATGCCGAGTTGCGGGTGGAAATGCGGGTCGAAATCGCCCGTCTGCACCGCGAAATCGGGGCGACGATGATTTACGTCACCCATGATCAGGTCGAGGCGATGACGCTGGCCGACAAGATCGTGGTGCTGCGCGCGGGCCGGGTGGAACAGGTGGGCGCGCCGCTGGATCTGTATAACGACCCCGACAACAAATTCGTCGCGGGCTTTATCGGCAGCCCGTCAATGAACTTTGTCGCCGGCAAGGTTGCCGCTGCTGGGGTGGATTGCCCCGGACTTGGTGGCACAGTGACAGTGTCGGCGCATATGCCGGGGGTGGGCAGCGAGGTGACTCTGGGCCTGCGACCGCAGCATCTGACGCTGGTGCCCGGCAACTCTCATGTGATCGAAGTGGCCGAAGCCTTGGGCGGCGTCAGCTATGTGCATGTGACGGCTGCGACGGGCGAAAAGCTGATCGTCGAATCGCGTGAGACGCTGAAAGTGCGGCTGGGAGAGCGGGTGGGCATTCAGTTTGACCCCGCCCATATCATGGCCTTTGATGCCAAAACGGAAAAGCGGCTGCGCTAAGGCAGCCGCCTAGAACATATCCAGCAACCGCTTAAGGTAATCCAGTTCCGCATCCGGGCGGGACTGGTCACCCGTGCGGCGCCGGATTTCATCCAGCAAATCCTGCGCCCGGCGATAGACATCTTCGCCTTGCAGCATGTTGCGATCTGACCCGATCCGCGCACTCTCGCCCGGTTCACGCCCCAAGGGATCACGCTGGCTGTTGGGGTCGGCGCGGCCGAAATCTTCGCCCTGCTGCGCATCCCCCTGCTGGCGCTGGACTTCTGCCAAGGCCTCACCCATGTTGCGCATGCCTTCGCGCAGGGCCTCGATGGCCTCGGCCTGACGGTCCAGCGCACCGGGCAAGTCACCGTCGCGCAGGGCATCTTCGGCCTCGCGCATGGCGCGGCCCGCGCGGTCAAGCTCACGCCGGGCAGCCTCGCCCTGTTCGCTGCCCTCACCCGGCAGGGTGCCACGGCCCAATTCGCCCAGACGATCGCGCAATTCGCCCTGACGCTGGGCCAGATCACCGCCATTCGGCTGGCCCTCTTGCCCCGGTTGATTCTGGCCCTGCTGGCCTTCTTGCATGTCGCGGAAGGCATCGTCAGACAGATCTTGCTGTTCGCGCAGGGTTTCGTTCAACTCGCGCATGGCCTGATTGCCCTGACCTTGGCCCTGACCGCCCTGCCCTTGCGTGACCTGCATGTTTTCCATCAGCTGGCGCAGCATCTCCATCAATTCCTGCGCCTCGGCCATCCGGCCTTCTTCCATCAGCTTTTGCAGCTCCTCCAACATCTGTTGCAGCTGATCGCCCGACATTTCCATGCCTTCCATATTCTGCGAAAGCTGGCTGTCCGGGTTGCGCTCTGCCTCTTCCGCCAGTTCGCGCATATAGTCATTCAACGCCTGACGCATTTCCTGCATCAGTTCGTCGATCTCTTCGGGGCTGGCCCCGTTGCGGATTGCCTCATCCAGCCGATCCTGGGCGCGTTGCAGGCGTTCAAAGGCACTGGCCAGATCACCCTCTTCCACCAGCAGCGCAATCTGCCACAACTCCTCGGCCATCTCGTCACGGCGTTCTGGTGTCAACGTGGCGGCCTCGGCATCCAACTGGCGTGTCACCACGCGCAGACGCAGATAGGCGCGTTCGTTGCGGATGAATTCCTGCGGGCGGTTGGTAACGGCCTTCAGGATCTGCGCGGCGCGCGGGGCATTGCTGCGCGCCCAAAGAAGATCGCGCCTCATTTCGATCAGAGCCGCAGCCAAAGGATCAAAAAAACGGCGACCGGGCAAGGTAACATGCAAGGGCTGCGCCGTGCCCTGCTGGCCCGCCGCATCGGTGGCGGCAAAGACCATGGTCACCGGCAGATTGGCGAAAACATGCTGCGACAGGTCATCAACCAGGGTTTCCGTAAACTCGGCCCGATTGCCCGAGACCGGCATCGGCAGATCCAGCACCACAGGGTCACGCGGTTCAGGCTGGGCAGCAAGGCCATAGCGGCGGTCGATGGCGGGCAGATCAAGCGCAATCGTCACCTGACCGGCAATAACCCCGTAATCATCGGCGGTGGAAAAGGGTTGGCGAAACCGACCATCCGCCTCGCGCCCCATCTCGCCAGTCGGGGCGACGGTGGGCAGGGCATCGGGGGTGGCGGTAAAGGCCCAACTGCGGCCACCCGGTCCATCAATGGCAACCGTGCCCGATGCGTTCAGCGCGAAATTCCGCGCGATGCTTGGCTCGGCCTCGGCCGGGGGGGGATCGCCCGATACGGTTTCTGACAGGCTCAGCGCACCAACCTCGCCATACAGGCGAAACTGAAAAGTGCTGCCAATGGGCAGGTCCAGCGTTTGGGCGGTGACATCGTTCAGATAGATCGTGGGCTTGCCGGTATAGGCCGGGGGCTGGGCCCAACCTTCCCAAGTGGGGCCCGCCGCCAAAGCCCCTGCCCCGCCCGGCGCCAAGGCCGAGACCGAGGTAACGCGCCACAAAGAGCCAAAGATCAGCGCCATCACAAAGGCTGTCAGCGCCACATAGCGCAAGGCAAAGGGATCGCGCGCGGACAGTTTCAGATCAGGCTCGACCGCCCGTGCCTGTGCCGCCCTTTGGGCCATGCGGTGCACATGGGCCTGCCATACGGCCAGCGAGGCAGCATCGCCCGTGCCGATCACCTGCTGATCGGTCAGCGCGGCCAGTGGGCGTCCGGGCAGGCGCGAATCAAGCCGCACCAGCGCCTCGGCCCGCGTCGGTGCGCGGAATTTGCGCAGCCCCATCACCAGCGCCACACCAATGCCAAGCACCGCCAGCACCGCGACGGCCCAAACCACCTCGATCGTCACAAGGTCTTGCAAACCAAAGGCCAACACAGCCAGAACCGCCAGAATCAGCGTCGAGAGCGGCCAGAAGGCCCGCGTCAATCGTTCGGCCCACAGCCCCGCCAGCGTCAGCCGCAGGGGCAGTGTGATGCGTTTCAGCGTGTCAGACGGGTCGGTGATCGCCATGCCAGCCTTTCAAACGGGCCGGATGAAATATCACAGCCATTCTGGGATGGTATCGCGCGAAAGGATTTCGTCAAAGGTTGGTCGTGCCCGAATGACAGCGAAGTGATCTGCTTTCACCAAAACTTCCGGAATCAACGGCCTGGTGTTGTATTCGCTGGCCATCACGGCGCCATAAGCGCCAGCACTGCGAAAGGCGACCAGATCGCCCTCGGCCAACAGCGGCAGGTCACGCGCCTTGGCAAAGGTATCGCCCGTTTCACAGACCGGGCCGACCACATCAAAGGGTTGGCTGGGGCTGCCCGGCGCGCCTTCCAGCACGGGGATGATATCGTGATGCGCGCCATACATCGACGGGCGGACCAGATCATTCATCGCCGCATCAAGGATCAGGAAATCCCGGCCCTCACCATTTTTGACGTAAATGACCTTGGAAACCAGAATCCCGGAATTGCCCGAAATCAGGCGGCCGGGTTCGATCTCGATCTCGCATTCCAGATCGCCCAGAACGCGCTGGATCATCTGGCCGTAGTCGGTGGGCAGGGGGGGCGCCTCATTCGAGCGGGTGTAGGGAATGCCCAGCCCACCGCCCAGATCAAGCCGGCGGATGGTGTGGCCATCGGCCCGCAGTTGCAACGTCAGTTCGCGCACCTTGGCAAAGGCGGCCTCAAAGGGGGCCAATTCGGTCAGCTGGCTGCCGATATGCACATCGACACCCACCACCTCGATGCCCGGCAGACTGGCCGCCTCGGCATAAACTTCGCGGGCTTTGGCGATGGGAACGCCAAATTTGTTTTCCGATTTGCCGGTGGCGATCTTTTCATGCGTCTTGGCATCGACATCGGGGTTCACCCGCAGGGTGATGGGGGCCACAAGGCCAAGGCTGCTGGCCACCTCGGACAGCACGCGCAGTTCGGGTTCGCTTTCCACATTGAACTGGCGAATGCCGCCGTTCAGCACCAGCTTCATCTCCTCGCGGGTTTTGCCCACGCCAGAAAACACGATCCGGTCACCCGGAACACCTGCCGCCTTGGCGCGCAGATATTCGCCGCCAGACACCACATCCATGCCCGCGCCCAGATCGCCCAGCAGTTTCAACACCGCCACATTCGACAGCGACTTGACGGCAAAGCACACCAGGTGGGGCATCGGTGACAGCGCTTCGGAAAACAATGTGAAGTGGCGCGTCAGGGTTGCGGCTGAATAGCAATAAAACGGTGTGCCGACCTGCGCCGCAATATCGGCAATGGCCACGTCTTCGGCATGCAACATGCCGCCCTTGTAAAGGAAATGGTCCACGCGCGTCTCCTGTCCCGTTCCGGTTGGGCTTTACCCAATGCCGGGGGTGAATTCAAATCTGATTGCAGCGGTCAGCGGGGCCTAGCCCCCGACGACAACCCCAAGCTGCGCATCACCGCTGACACTGACACCCACCGCCTTGGCCGGGGTTTCGGGCGGGCCATCGGCACCGCAGGCCGACAAGACGATCAACCCGATCACAGCAAAGATCCGCATCTTGTTCCCCATTCCCTTATCCGCCAAATGTCAGCCAATCAGCGCTTGCCAGCGGGCGATCTGGGCCCGCACCTGATCGGGCGCGGTGCCGCCATAGGATTGACGCGAGCGAACCGAGTTCTCGACCCCCAACACATCAAACACATCGGCGCGAATGCCCGCATGCACCGATTGCATCTGGGCCAGCGTCAGATCCGGCAGATCGATGCCCTTGGATTCGGCCATGGCAACCAGCGTGCCGGTAACATGATGGGCGTCGCGGAACGGCAGGTTCAATTCCCGCACCAGCCAATCCGCCAGATCAGTGGCCGTCGAAAAGCCCGAAGCCGCTGCCACAGCCAGACTTTCGCGGTTGGCCGCCATATCGCTGACCATCCCGGTCATCGCGGCAAGGCCCAACATCAGCGTATCGGCCGCATCAAAGACCTGTTCCTTGTCTTCCTGCATATCCTTGGAATAGGTCAGCGCCAGACCCTTCATGATGGTGAACAAAGCCACCGTCGCCCCCAGAATGCGGCCCAGTTTGGCCCGCAGCAACTCGGCCGCATCGGGGTTTTTCTTTTGCGGCATGATGCTGCTGCCCGTCGTCCACTTGTCAGACAGACGCACAAAGCGGAACTGCGCGCTGGACCAGATCACCAATTCTTCGGCAAAGCGCGACAGATGCATCGCACAGATGCTGGATGCCGAAAGAAATTCCAGCGCGAAATCCCGGTCAGACACCGAATCAAGGCTGTTGGCCGTGGGCCGATCAAAGCCCAGCGCCTGCGCCGTGGCCTGACGATCAATCGGAAAGGACGTGCCCGCCAAAGCCGCCGCCCCCAAGGGGCATTCATTCATGCGCCGCCGCGCGTCTTCAAACCGGCTGCGATCACGGGCAAACATCTCGACATACGCCATCATGTGGTGGCCCCACGTCACGGGCTGCGCGGTTTGCAAATGGGTAAAGCCGGGCATCACCCAGTCCGCCCCCGCCTCGGCCTGTTGCAAAAACGCGCGGATCAGGGCGGTCAGCCCGGTGATGGCGGCATCACACTGGTCGCGCACCCAAAGGCGGAAATCGACCGCCACCTGATCATTCCGGCTGCGCGCCGTGTGCAAACGGCCCGCAGGTTCACCGATGATCTCTTTCAGCCGGGCCTCGATATTCATGTGGATGTCTTCCAACTCCACCCGAAACGGGAACTTTCCGGTTTCAATCTCTGACAAGACGGTGAGCAGGCCTTTCCCGATCGCCTCGGCATCATTAGGACTGATAACACCCTGCGCGGCCAGCATCGCCGCATGGGCCCGCGAGCCGGCAATATCTTGCGCGTAAAGCCTGCGGTCGAACCCGATAGAGGCGTTGATCGCCTCCATGATGGCGTCCGGCCCTTCGGCGAAACGCCCGCCCCACATCTGGTTGGCGGTCTGGGTATCGGCGGATGCGGTCATGGATGCGGCCTTCGGAGGTGTCATGCTGCGGAAAAAACTTGCCATTCTTTATACGGCCTTTGCCTTGGGTGCAAATGCGGGGCTTGCCAGTGCCGACCCGGCCGCGCTGCGGGATGGCGACATGAAGAAACTGGCGATTCATACCCAAGCCATCGCCCTGCCCGAGGCCACGTTGCTGGACGCAGCCGACGCCCCGCACAGTATGGCAGACTATCACGGGCAATGGGTTGTGCTGAATTTCTGGGCCACTTGGTGCGCGCCCTGCCGCAAGGAAATGCCGTCCTTGCAACGCCTGCAGGCCAAACTGCCCGAAATCGCCGTTGTTCCCGTCGCAACAGGGCGCAACGCCGTGCCCGGCATTGAAAAGTTCTTTGCCGAAGCCGAGATCACGACACTGCCGATCTTGCGTGACCCGAAATCAGAACTGGCCCGCTCTGCCGGGGTGATGGGGCTGCCGGTGACGCTGATCCTGAACCCAAAGGGCGAAGAAGTGGCCCGCCTGATTGGCGATGCCGAATGGGACAGCGACAGTGCCGTGGCAGTGTTGCAGGCCTTTGCGGCTGGCGAATAACGTCGATCATCCAGGTCGCGACAGCAGATACCCTGACGGCCTAAAGATACGACCGCACAAGGGCGGCGGCGATCAGGCTCCACCCATCGGCGACCACAAAGAAGGCCAGCTTGAACGGCAGCGACACGATGGCGGGGGGCACCATCATCATCCCCATCGACATCAGCACGGCCGCAACCACCAGATCAATGATCAGAAAGGGCAGAAACACCAGAAACCCGATCTGAAAGGCCAGCTTGATCTCGCTCAGCATGAACGAGGGCACCAGCAGCGAAAACGGGGCCTGCGCCACATCAGAAACCGACGCGTCGGGCCGCAGCGAAGCCAGTTGGAAATAGGTTTCCGGGTCAACGCGCAGCGCCATGAAGGCACGAAACGGCTCGGTGATGCGGGGCAAGGCCGTGCCGATGTCGATTTCCTCGCGGCTCAGCGGGCCGATTCCGTTAACCCAGGCATCGGTAAAGACCGGGTCCATCACATACCACGTCAGGAACATGGCAAGGCTTACGATCAACATGTTGGGCGGGGCCTGCTGCAACCCGATGCCCTGGCGCAAGATCGACAGCACGGTGACGATAAAGGGAAAACAGGTGACCATGATGGCCAGACCCGGCGCAAGGCTTAACACCGTAAGCAGCAGGATCAGTTGAACCGATCGCGCCGACAGGGATGGCCCATCCCCAAAATCAAGGCTCAGCTGTTGGGCCGCCACGGGTTGCACCCAAAGTATGGTGCACAGGCAGGCCATCAGCGCAAAAAGCCAAAAGCGCGCGACGGTGTTCACGATATGCCCGACCGCAGATCAGCGACTTCCGTCAGGCGCACGGCCAGTTGGCCCGCACGGTCGCCTTCCAATTCCTGCAACTCGCCCCGCGCGATCAGGCGGTCGCCGATATACAGCTCAACCGCGTCTTCCACCCGCCGATCAAGGGGCAGAACGGCATCTTGCGACAGGGTCAACAGGTCTTTGACCAAGGGCCTTGCCCGCCCGACAGAAACGGTAATTTCAATCGGAACCTGCGCAAACGGGTTACTGTCAGCCGTCTTATCCATTGCTGTCCTCCTTCTCGGGGCAGTCGAAGAAATCATGCACGGCGCGAATGATGTCGCGGGTGGCCGTGTCCAGATCGACGCGGAACTCTTCCTGCCGCATCCTGATGTAGACCTGCCCTTCGCCCAGCGTCGGCTCTTCCTGAAACTGCAACGGCAAGCCCGCCGCCTGTGTCAAAAGCCGCTCGATCGCCGGGCGGGCAACGGGGTTTAGAACGATATCAATCGGCTGATCCGACGCATCTTCCAGCAGGGGCATCACGGCATCCAGCACGACCGGGGCAATCGCTTCCCGTGCCACTTCGGGCAGCAGGCGGGTGGCCAGTTCAATCAGGACCGGCTGGACCGAGCGCAGCAGATGCGCGCGCGCCTCTTGATAGGTAAAGGCCAGATGCTGCAGATTGTTGGCCAGTTCGGCTGATATCTTCCGGGCCTCCTCGGCATCGGCAGCCATGGCATCTTCCCAGCCGGCGGCATAGCCGGTTTCATAAGACTGCAGGCGCGCGTCCTCAACCTCGGTCGATTGCATCACGACGACGTCAGAAACCGCAGCGCGCGTCTCAAAAACCTCAAGCTTCAATGGCATCAACTGCGCTCCTCCTGCTTTTCAAGCCATCCTCGCAAAATCTCGACCGACTCTTCCTGACGTGAATCGATCAGACGTTTCAGCCGGGCGACGGCATCTTGGGGCGGCTGCATGTCTCCGGCACGATCCGCGGGGTCGAGAACAGAAAAGTCAGACATGTCATCATCCGCGATCTCTCCGGTCAGGGCAGCAGGGCTGCGCGACGCGGGCGAGGGCAAGGCCGCAGGGCCGCCCGCCCCCAAGGCCTCTGGCACAGTGGCGGGTTGGCGCGCCTGAACCACCAAGGGCCGGATCACAAACAGCGCCAAAGCAAGAGCCACAAAAGCCAGCAATCCAAACTGGATCAGCGTCATCACATCCAGCGGCCCCGCAAACGACAGCAACCCGGCCTGCGCCACTGTGCCTGCCGAAGCATCAAGCTGAAAATCCATTGATTTCAATGTCAAAGCATCGCCGCGGGCTTCATCCATGCCGGCGGCCGATGCCACCAGTTCACGCAGATCCGCCAGTTCCTGATCCGTCCGCGCGATGCGCGAAACGGTGCCATCAGCGGCCACACTTGTCACCCCATCGACAAGCACGGCAATCGTCATTCGCCGCACCGAGCCAGGCTCTTTGACGATCTCTCGTTGCGTTTCCGAAACATCGAAATTCACGCGCTCACGATTGGAAGAACTTTGGCTGGTGCCAGAACTGCCGGACTGGGCATCTCCATCCGGAAGATTCGATGCCACGGTCACTTCACCCGCGGGCTGTGTCGCATTTTCCGACCGCGTCTCATTGTCCGATGAAATGGCCACCCGGTTCTGCGGATCGACCAATCTTTCGGTAATGGCCTCTCGGTCGCGCACAAGCTCGACGCTGACTTCGACAATTGCCTTGCCCGGGCCAACACGCGCCTCAAGCAGCCGTTCCACATTACGCTTGACCGTCTCGGCCCGAGAACCGTTCGCCTCCCCGCCCAGGCCCCCGCCGCCCGGCGGCACCACACCCGCCATGGCATCAATAACGGTGACCTGGTCAGCCGAAATCTGCCCGATCGCCCCCGCAATCAGGTGGCGCAGGGCATCAGCCTGATCCTGCGACACTGTGCCAGACGCCATGGTGACGGTAATGCTGGCCGTGGCACTTTGCCCTCGCAGCAGACTGTTGCCCTGCTGTGCGGCAATATGCACCCGTGCCAGACGCACATTGGGCATCGCCAGCGCCGTGCGGGCCAATTCGCCTTCCTTTGCGCGCCAATAGGCGGCGTCGAACATCTGCGATGTCGTGCCAAAGCCCGAAAGCCCATCCAGCAGCTCATAGCCCTGCCCGCCCGAGGCTGGCAGCCCTTGCGCCGCAAGCTGCATGCGCAGGGAATCGCGGCTGGTGCTGGGCACATAGATGGCATCGCCCCGCACCTCATAGGGGGTGGCCGACTGATCCAGTGCCGCGATCACCTGCCCCGCGGCATGCGATTCAAGCCCCGCATACAAAAGGCTTTGCTCTGTTGCCGTGCCCATCCGTGCCAAAGCGAGAATCGACAGAAAGACACCCAACGTGGCCGCCACCAGAATCAGGCGCCGCGCCATGGTCATTCGGGTCCAAAAGCTGAGAAGATCGTTCACCTGTGCCTCCGCCTCGGGCCGTTCTGGCCCCGACAAATCGATCAATGGAGGAGGCGTCTTAACAATCGGTTAGTGACCTTCGATCTATTTTTGTTCTGCAACCTGGATAGAGGCGAAACATGACTGATACGACGGCTTCCCCAGAGGGCGCTGCCACTGGCGGCAAGAAACCCATCATTGTCGGTATTATTGGCGCCATTGTGCTGGGGGGGGCGGGCTTTGCAGTGACCTATCTCGATCTCTTGCCGCTCGGCCACAAGACGACCGAGGGTTCAACGGTGGCCCCGATGCCCGCCGTTGAATTTGTGGCACTTGATCCTTTGACCATCACACTTGGGCCAGACTCCGCCGCCCGCCATTTACGTTTTGGCGCACAATTGGAATGCGCGCCGGGTCACGCCGAAGAACTGCGCCAGATGGCACCGCGCGTCCTTGATGTGTTGAACAGCTATCTTCGCGCCGTCGAACTGCGCCAGCTGGAAGATCCGCACACCTTGCCAAAGCTCAAGGCCCAGATGCTGCGCCGGATTCAGATCGTCACGGGGGAAGGTCGCGTGACCGACTTGCTGATTTCAGAATTTATCTTGAATTGAGAGAGCCGCTGATGACCATTATTGCAGATTTTCTTGTGGCCACCGGGGGCTTTGCAGCCGCCCTTTACTGTTTTCTGCTTTCACGGCGCCTCAAGCGCTTTACGACACTTGAATCCGGCATGGGCAACGCCATCGCGGTGCTTTCTGCCCAGGTTGACGACATGACGGCAGCATTGTCCAAGGCAAAGGACACTGCTTCCAGGTCTGAGGGCGCGCTGGATATGCAGGTCAGGCGGGCAGAGGCAGCAGCCGCGAGATTGGAAGTGATGTTAGCATCGCTGCACGATCTGGAGACCGACGCCCCCGCACCCGACCCCGCAGCGGAAGGAGAGCCTCGCGTCAGATTTGTGCGCCGACGGGCCGCTCGCCAGCCCCTGAGGGTTGCCGAATGAACCTCAGCCGCAGTTACAAAAGAATCGGCCCACTGACTTTTTTGGCGCTGATGTTCGCTGTGTCGGGTGCTTTGCGCCTCGGCCAAGGCATTGGGACGGCCATGGCACTTCAGGCCGATGAGCCCGAAAACACATTATCCGCCCCGGTGCAATGCCCCGACCCGCCCGAGCGGTTGGCAGAGGCGCTGAACACCAGAGATGCCGCTGTAACGGCGCGCGAGGCTGCTATGCGGGACAGAATGGCAGCCTTGACGCTTGCCGAACAAAGCCTCGAGACCCGGCTCGCAGAACTTGCCGCTGCCGAGGCGTCGCTGAAGGCCACGCTGGCTTTGGCGGATGGTGCTGCAGAAAATGATCTCACACGTTTGACGGCCGTTTATGAGGCAATGAAGCCTGCCGAAGCAGCGGCCCTGTTTGAGACCATGGCCCCCGAGTTTGCCTCTGGCTTTCTTGGCAGAATGCGTCCTGAATCGGCCGCCGCCATTTTATCTGGAATGCAACCAGAGTCGGCCTATTCGCTCAGTGTGCTGATTGCCGGCCGAAACGCCTTGGCACCCAAGGATTGAACAAAATGCCGGGCGCTCCCAGCACAATGCAAAGAGAGAGGAAAACAGATGCTTGGATCTATTGGCATCGGCGTGATTTTCGTCATGGTTTTCGGTGGCTATCTGCTCGCTGGCGGCAAGCTAGCGATCATCATGAAATCGCTTCCGTTCGAACTGATGATGATCGGCGGTGCGGCCGTAGGTGCATTTCTTGTCTCGAATGACAGCCATGTGCTCAAGCAAACCGGCAAGGATATCGGCAAAGTTTTCAAAGGCCCAAAATGGTCGCCAGCAGATTACCGCGACCTTTTGTGCCTGTTGTTTGAACTGATCCGTCTGGCGCGCAGCAACCCCGTCGGCCTAGAGGAGCATATCGAAGCGCCTCAAACCTCTTCAATCTTCTCCCGCTATCCCAAGATCTGCACCGACCACGAGGCAATTGACCTGATCTGTGATACCTTTCGCGCGGCCTCGATGAATTATGACGACCCGCATCAGGTCGAAGAAGTTCTCGACAAAAGAATGGAGACAAACCGCCACCACGCCCTGCATTCCAGCCACGCGCTGCAATCCATGGCAGATGCCTTGCCCGCCTTGGGCATCGTTGCCGCCGTTCTGGGGGTGATCAAGACCATGGCGTCCATCGACCAGCCCCCCGAAGTGCTGGGCAAGATGATCGGCGGCGCGCTTGTCGGCACCTTTCTTGGCGTTTTTCTGGCTTATGGGATTGTCGGGCCTTTTGCCAACAAGGTGCGCGCCGTTGTCGAAGAAGACGACCACTTCTACCAATTGATCCGAGAGGTTCTTGTCGCCAACCTGCACCAGCACCCCGCCAATATCTGCATCGAAGTCGGGCGCCAAAACACGCCCCACACTTTGCGGCCCAGCTTTAGTGATATCGAGACGGCGCTGCGCAGTCTTAAGCAGGATGCCGCATGATACGGATATTCCTACTTTTCTGTTTCATCGGTCATGGCGCTTGGGCTCAAGCATTGGCCGTTCAATCCGGAGAGCACGGGGCATTCACACGGCTGACCGTTCCTCTGCCGGCAGGCACTGACTGGGCCATGGCGCGCACAGATGCAGGTTACGAGCTTCGCCTCAGCACGTCCAACCCGCGCTTTGACCTTTCGCGCGTCTATCAACTGATTGACCGGAATCGATTGAAGTCCATTTGGGCCGACCCGAGATCGGGAGACCTTCAGTTGGGCATTGGCTGCAACTGCCATGCCGAGGCGTACCTGTGGCAAGAGCGTTGGGTGGTGATCGATATCAAAGACGGGCCTCCTCTTGCAGGCTCAGCTTTTGAGAAAACCTTCGCAGGGAATTTGCTGCCCCCCTTGGGCGACACAACCCAGCGCCGGCCTCGCCAAAGGCCATTAAGCAATAGTGAGACGAGCTATGATTGGACGAAAATCAAACCCGACAGCAAAGTGCCCACGGTTGCATCAGATCTGGCAGGTGGGGCCCAAAGCCCGCCGGATCTTGCAGATTTCCGCAATGCCCTGATTGCAAACCTTGACCGTGAGGGCGCCAATGGGGTGGTTCGCTTTTCTCCCTCTGCCGCAGTCGAACCATCTTCGACGCAAGGGGCGGGCGACGACGAGCGACAATTTGCAATCGGGGACAACCGCGATTTGACCCGAAATGGCAATACTTGTCCCCCACATGACAAATTGAACCTTGCCGATTGGGCCGAGGGGGAAAGCCCCGCCACAGAGATGGCAAAGAGCCGTGCTGCCATTTTGGGTGAGTTTGACCGCGTTGACAGAACTGATCTGATTAGCGCTGTCAAAGTCCACCTCTACTACAGTTTTGGGGCAGAAGCCCGAAGCCTTCTGGCAAGTATGGGAGAAGGCCAAGCTGAAGATCCTGCGCTTTGGGCGCTGTCTTACCTTGTTGACGGGTCGTTGCCGGATGAAAATCCATTTGTCGGCCAGGAAACCTGCTCCGGCGCGGCGGCGCTCTGGGCCCTCGCAGCCCTGCCCGCCAAAAGCGCGAGTCCGGACGTCGAGGCGAATGCCGTTGTCCAAACGTTCATGTCGTTGCCCGCCCCATTGAAAGACCTAATGGCTTCTGATCTTGCCGCGAAACTGCAAGCTTCTGGCAAACCTGCGCAAGCCGATATCCTGCTGAATACACTGAGACGATCAACATCAGGCAGAGCGGACACAGGCTTTCTGGTGGCCGCACAATTGGCCTTGGATCGCAACGATGCAGAACTTGCACAGCAGGCATTGGACGGGATCAAGGACCCAGCACAATCGGCACAGGCTTTGATCTTGCGGGCAGAGTTGGCCTTTGACCAGAAGTCAGCCATTGACCCAGCCTTTGTGACAGAACTGGAAGCCCTGAATTTTTCACAAGGCGCAGGGCCAGATGGCCCGGCCATTGCCCGTGGCTTGGCTTTGGTCAAATCCGTTACGGGCGATTGGACAGAAGCCTTCGCATTGGCCGCATCAGACAGCAGCACAGCACAGGATCTTTGGGCTTTCTTGCCCGAGGGCGCAGGAGATAGAGATTTCCTGGTACAATCCGCACGCGCAACCAAGGAAGACCGTGCCATGATCTCCACTGCCAACCGAATTCAAATTGCAGATCGGTTGCTGGCTTTGGGTTTGCCCGACCTGGCAACAGATTGGATTTCCCCTCAGGATGACCAACCAGAACGGTTGGCCACCCTCCAACTTGCACAGCGGGATGGTCGATCTGTTCTTCAGACGCTCATCGGCATCGACTCTGCGACTGCAACAGAGCTGCGGATAAAAGCCTTTGAAAGTTTGGGAAGTTTTGATCGTGCAGCGGATTTGCTGGCGCGCGAAGGGCGCCTGGAAGAAGCCGTCCGCCTCCGACGCTGGGCCGGCGACTGGGATTTGCCGGATCCGATAGCCGATACCCCTTGGTCGGCATTGGCTCAGATGGATCTACCACAAGATTCAATCGACGCACCTGTCAGCCTGTCTTCGACCCGGTCCCTTCTGACAAAAACCGAAGAGCAGGTTTCCACAATTCGCGCACTCCTTGATCAAACCATGGTGGACTGACATCGAACCAAAGACCGCAGTTCCAATGCAGAGGCTGCTCATCTTCTTCGGTGAACACCTCGTCAAACCGACACGTCGGGCTTGAATGCTTGGCCGCACTCTTTACAGTTGGCGCTAATGTCGATGTCAGGAAGTATCATGTTCTTTTTCGCAAAGCCCTTTAGTGTTGCCTTGGTCATGGCCCTATCCGCCACACAGGCGGTTGCGGCCTCTTGCTCTGACACTGGCGCCAGATTCGAAGCCTGGAAACCAGAATTCGCGGCCGAGGCAAAGGCGCAAGGCGTTCGGGAAAAGGGCTTGGCCGCGTTGATGGGCACCAGCTATTCCAAGGCCACCATCGCGGCAGACCGCAACCAGAAAAGCTTCAAATACACGCTTGAAAAGTTCATGCAGGTGCGCGGCGCTGATGCGATCATCAAGCAAGGACGCGCCCGCAAGGCCAAGAACGCCAGCTTTTTCGCCGGTCTCGAAAAAAGCTATGGCGTCCCGGCGGGGGTGCTTTTGGCGATTCACGGCATGGAAACCGGCTTTGGGTCTTTCATGGGCGACACCAATGTCGTCTCTGCGATTGCGACCCTTGCCTATGATTGCCGCCGGTCTGCGTTTTTCACCCCTCATCTGATTGGTGCGTTGAAACTGGTCGATCAAGGCAGCATCACCGCAAACACCGTTGGCGCCAAACACGGAGAGCTTGGGCACACCCAATTCCTGCCCGGCAACGCCTTGATCTATGGCGTCGATGGAAATGGCGATGGCCGGGTTGATCTGGGCAATCTGACCGATGCGATGGCCAGCACCGCCAATTTTCTGCGCAAAAAGGGCTGGAAGCCCGGCGCAGGCTATCAGCAGGGCGAACCGAACTTTGCCATCCTGCACGAATGGAATGCCGCCAAAGTCTATCAGCAGGCCATCGCGATCATGGGGAAAAGAATCGACAGCTAAGGCGCTTTTCCACCCTTGCAGAAGCAGATGGGGTCGGGTAATCACGCCGCCAGTGGCCCGTTCGTCTATCGGTTAGGACGTCAGGTTTTCAACCTGAAAAGAGGGGTTCGACTCCCCTACGGGCTGCCACTTCCCTCCAGAATGATCTCGCCCTAGGCGCAAAATACCGGCTCGGCGCAGGGCAGATGCAGCCCTCTTTGCCCGACCAGCCGCCCCCCCAATCCTGCCTGATCACAAATGCGTTGCGGCGGTTCGACCGCTGCACAGCCCATACTATGTTTAGCTTGGGCCAGCGCCTATGTGTGGCCGCAGCCCTGGGCCGACCAACAAGGAGGAACCGTCATGTCCCTGATAAAGCCGACACGCCGCAGCCTGTTGATCGCTGCCGCTTCGGCCGTAGCCCTAGGATCAACGGGGGTGACGCCGGCGCGGGCCCAAGGTCTTGCGCCCACCCCCACCATGCGCGGGGGGGCCAACAACTACCTTCCCGGCGCCCCGATTGTCGAGCGGATCGGCAGCGGCGGCTTTTGGATGACAGGCACCGTGCGCCGGGCGGGCGACGGGATGCCGCTGGCCGGGCAGCGCATCCAGATCTGGGCGCATACGACCGAAGGGCATGAGCGCGACCCTCACAGCCATGGCGCCACCCTGACCGATGCAAATGGGGTGTTCCGCCTTGAAATGCCGCAAATCGTGCCCGCCTTTGGCCAGCCGCACGGGCATCTGGCCTATGATGGCGATCAGTTTGAAACCGTGTTCCTGCGCCCGGTGATGGCCAGCGCCAGCGATACCTCGTTGCAGGCCGATTTCGTCTTACAGCCCATCTGATCGCATGCCGCCAGCCAAGGCCATTCTGATCTGGCTTGCCGTTTTGGCCGCGATGTCCCTGCCCCTGTTCATTGCCGCGACCAGCCCGCTGCTGCAATGGCGTCAGCCGATTTACATCGTGGCGGGCCTCGCGGGGGTGGTGGCGCTGATCCTGTTGTTCGTGCAGCCGCTGCTGGTCGCCGGGGCGTTGCCGGGCCTGCCAGCCCAGCGGGGGCGGCGCCTGCATCGCGGCTTTGGCGTGGTTCTGGTTGGATTGGTGGCGCTGCACGTTGCGGGGCTGTGGATCACCAGCCCCCCCGACGTGATCGACGCCTTGCTGTTGCGGTCCCCCACACCGTTTTCGCTCTGGGGCGTTCTGGCCATGTGGGGGCTGTTCGCCGCCGCCACACTGGCCCTGCTGCGCCACCGCCTGCCGCGCCCACTTTGGCGTCTGGGGCACAGCACGCTCACCTTATGCGTCGTGCTGACCACAGCCATCCATGCCCTTACCATCGAGGGCACAATGGGCGCTGTCTCAAAGGCTTTACTTTGCGCACTGGCCCTCGCCGCCAGCCTTTGGGCCGTGACCCAGCTTAAATCCTGGCGGCACCTGCGCAGAAAATTGCGCTAGCGGCGCGCGGGCCAAACCTCAACCAAACCCGCCACCAGCACCAAGGCCCCGCCCAAAAGTTCCAGCGGATGCAGATGCTCACCAATCAAGACCGCCGCTGAAACCGCGCCAATCATCACTTCGGCCATCAGCAGAATGCTGACACGCGCCGGGTCCAGCCGAACCGTCGCCCACATCAACCCGATCAGCGACACGGCCCACCACAGCCCCCCCGTCAGCACCGACAGCCCGATGATCGCCCCCAAGGGTTGCCCGCCAAGCTGCGGCACAGGCTCCAGCATCGGCGCCAACAGAAGCGAGGCCGCCGCCGCACCCATCGCAAAAACCAGGGTCGCCGAAATCGGCTCGACCGTCGATTTGACCCGGATGCCAACGGTCGAGAACGACCACAAGATGCCCCCAACCAGCGACATCCACTCGCCCAATCCCTGCGGCAGCGGCATCTCGCCTTCGGCCCCCAGCATCACCAGCAAACCGATCAACCCCAGCACAATCGCCACAATCCGCAACGGCGGGGTCGGCCACCCCATGACAAAACGCCCGATCAGCGTGCTCCAGACCGGGCTCAGGAACCACAGCAGGATGATGATCGCCACACGCCCATATAAAAAGCCGATGGAATACAGCGCAAAGGCCGCCCCGCCCAGCGCGATGGCCCCCAAGGCCAGACCATTGGCCTGCCACAGCACCGCGCGCCGTGGCCATGCCAAGGGCAGCAACAGCGCAACCGCCGACAGCGCAATCGCGGCCGTGCCCCAGGCACCGCCCAATCCCCATGCACCCAAGGCCCGTACCGGCAGCCAATACAGGCCCCAGAACACCCCCGTCACAAGAACGGTGGCCGAGGCGACAGCCGTGGCGCGATCCGTTTCCATACGGCCCGGTCAGCCGATCATGGCGTGTTGCCCGACGCCGCCAGACGCACCCCGCGCTGGCGCAAGACCCAATCCAGCGCCTCGCCCACCACGCGCGACGTGGCCCGGTCATAGGCCGCCACCAAAGCCTCGGTCGAGGTGTCTTCGGCCCGGTCACTGGCCGCGAAGGTGCGGCTTGCCAGAACCGAAACATCCTCTTCCCGCACCAGCCGCAGCGCCAGCCGCACCTCGATTGTCGCGGCCTTTGACCCCGGCTCCAGCGCCGCATCAAAAGTGACGATATTGCTGATCACAGCCACATCGCCAGACGACCCCAGCGGCTTGCGCCCGACGAACCGAAACCCGCCCGACCGCTCCAGCCCATCCACCAGCGCCGATTGAATCATCTGCGGCACTGGCTCGATCCATGTGGCATCAGGCAGATATTGCACCTGCGTGGCCGAGGGGCGCACCAGAATCCGGTCGGTATCAATCGCACCACTGGCCGAGGGTATTTCGACAATCACATCTTCGGCGCGCGGTGTGCCCCGCGCCACCGGTCCGGGCAGGGGCGCTTGCAACTGAAAGGCGTCCCGCGGCTCTGCCGCATCGCTCAGCGCACTCAGCGCCGAACATCCGGCCAACAGGCCAAAGGCGGCAATCAGGGCAATCGGGTGGCGGCGCATGGCTATCCTCATCAACGTCTGAATTCCGGAACATCCCGGCCCAGCAAATACCGGGTCGGGTCTCGTTCGATCCGCTTGACCAGCTGCTCCAGCGTCGCCACCAAAGCACTGCTTTCACGGGCCAGCCGGGTAAACTGCGGCAGCCCTTCACGCGCAAAGTCCTGCACCGGGGGCGAGGCCGCCTGCACCGTGCGCTCAATCTCGGCAAAGGCCGAATTCGCGCGCCCGGCCATGTCGCGCAGATCGGCGGTGATCTGCGGCAGATCGGCCGAAACCTGCGCCACCGCCGTATCCACCCGCCCCAGCATCGCCCGCACATCGGCAGCAATGGTCGCCACCTCGTCGTTCAACACCCGATCCGCCGAGGTAAAGGCCCCATCCGCACTGGCCAGTGCCTTTTCCCCGGCGGCCAGCGCACTGTCCAGTTTTGTCAGCGTGTCATTGGCGCGGGTAAAGGTATCCGACACCGTCGCCATCGCCTGCGAGGCATCTTCGCTCAGCCCGTCAATCCGCCCGGCAGCGGCGGACAGATCGGCCCCCACCTCCTCGACCACGCGCGCAGCCGTGGCGGTGGCGGTGCGGATGTCTTCCACGATGGCGGGCAAATCGGTTTCCGCCACCACCCGCGCCGAATCCACCACCGTGCCCGCATTGGCCACCAGCGCCCGGCCTTCGGCCACCAGCGCCGCTCCATCGCCATCGACAAGCGTCTGAAAACTGACCGACGCGCTGTCAAACGATTCCAGCGATTGCGTCATCCGCTCCAGCATGGCGTCGGTTGATTGCAGGGTGGCTTCGGCTTCGGTCAGCCGGGCCGAGGCAAGACTGCCGGTTTCGCGAAACTCCTGCATCATCGCGCGGGCATCCGTGCTGACCAGTTCAAGCTGCGAGCGCACCGCTTCGGTTGTCGCCGCCAGATCGGCCAGCGCCTCGGGCAGGTTCTGCGTCATCACCGTATCCGCCGTATCCAGCGCCCGCCGCCCGCTGTCCAGGGCGCCATCGGCCCGATCCAGCGTGCCTTCTGCGCGCACGGCCAAGGTCTTGATCTGGCCCAAGGTGTCGTCCGCGGTGTTCAGCGCCGTGGTCGCAGCATTCGAAATTTCTTCCAGCCGGGCTGAAAAAGACGCGATCTCCTCGCTTGCATCGGCCACCGTCGCCGTCACCGCCGAGAAATCCTCAAGCACCTGCCCCAGATTTTCCGAAGACCCCTCAAGATTGGCCAGAATGCTGGTGATCCGGGCCTGATTCTCCGGCCCCAGAATCTCGCCCAACTGGCGGGTCACCGACAGCACTTCTTCCACCACCTGCGGCGCATCCTCGCTCAGGCTTTGCAACACCGACCGCCCGGCCCCGATCATCGGCACCGCACCATCGGCGCCGGGTTTCAGCAGCGGGCTTTCGGGCGACCCGGCGGTCAGCCCGACATAGGCCACCCCGGTCACCCCCTGCATCTCGATCGTGGCCACGCTGTCCTCGCGCACCGGCGTATCGGCCCCCACCTCGATGCGAACCCGGATACTGCCACTTTGATCGGGGGCCAGCCCCACATCGACCACCTGCCCCACCGGCAAGCCGCTGAACCGCACCTCGGATGCCGAAGACAGGCCAGAAACGGTCGAAAAATCAATGTCGTAATAGGCGAACTGCCGGTCCAGCTCGACCTGCGCGAACCACAGAAAGAATGCCAGAATGCCCAGAAACCCTGCCAAGGCAAAGGCTCCGATCAGCACATAATTCGCCTTCGTCTCCATTCCGGTATCCTAGCTGGTTCCCGCCGCCTGCGGCACTTGCGCCGCACGCGCCCGCGGGCCCTGAAAATATTCCTTCACCCAAGGGTGATCGACCTTCAGCATGTCTTCCATCGTGCCCGTCACCAGCACCTTGCGTTCGGCCAGCACGGCCACGCGGTCACATACCGCATGCAGCGTATCCAGATCATGCGTCACCAGAAACACCGTCAGGCCCAGCGTCTTGCTCAGCTTGCGGATCAGCAAATCGAAATCCGCCGCACCAATCGGGTCCAGCCCCGCCGTAGGTTCATCGAGAAACACGATTTCAGGGTCCAGCGCAAGGGCACGGGCCAGCCCCGCCCGCTTGCGCATCCCCCCCGACAGTTCCGACGGGTATTTATCCCCCGCCGACCACGGCAACCCGGCCAGCGAGATTTTCAACCGCGCCAAGGCCTCGCGCGTGGCCGGGTCAAGTTCCTTGATCGCCCGCAGCGGCACTTCCACATTCTCGCACACCGTCAGCGAGGAAAACAGCGCCCCATCCTGAAACATCACGCCGATCCGGTGGCCAATCGCGGCCTGCGCGGCCTCTGCGCCATGCAAGATGTCGGTGCCCAGCATCGTCACCTGCCCGGCCTGCGGCACCAAAAGCCCCGCGATGATGCGCAACAGCACCGATTTGCCCGTGCCCGATCCGCCAACCACACCCAGAATCTCGCCGCGATACACATCCAGATCCAGCGCCTCATGCACCACATGCGTCCCGAACTGGGTGCGCAAGCCACGAACTTCGATCACCGTCTCGGTCATGGCTCAGATCCCGATCTGCGCGAAAAAGATCGAAAACAGCGCATCAATCACAATCACCGCAAAAATCGCGGCCACCACACTGCTGGACGTCATGCTGCCCAAGGATTCCGCCGTGCCCTTTACCCGCAACCCGGCCTGACAGCCGATGATCCCGATCACCAGCGCAAACACCGGCGCCTTGACCAGACCGACGAACACATGTTTCACATCGGTGCCTTCGATCAACCGGGTTTGAAACATCGCGGGCGAAATCCCCAACTCTACCCAGGCCATCAGCGCGCCACCAATCAACCCGGCCAGATTGGCGATCAGCCCCAGAATGGGCAACATCAAGATCAGCGCCAGCACCCGTGGCACGATCAAGGCGGCCACCGGATCAATCGCAAGCGTCCGCATCGCGTCAATTTCTTCGCGCATCTTCATCGACCCGATGGCCGCCGTAAAGGCCGATGCCGTGCGCCCCGCCACGATGATCGCCGTCAGCAAGATGCCCAATTCCCGCAGGATCGAAATCGAGATCAGATCCACCACGAAAACCTCGGCCCCGAACTGGCGCAACTGCATCGAGCCCTGAAAGGCCAGCACAACGCCGATCAAAAAGGCCATCAGGGCCACAATCGGCACCGCCCCCAGGCCTGCGGCCTGACAATGGTGCACCAGCGCCGTCAGCCGAAAGTCGCGCGGATGCAGCACGCTGTGCCCCAAACGGCTGAGAAACATTCCCAGCAGCGCCAGCGATTGCGCCAACACCCCGCCCGCCCCGGCAATGCTGCGCCCCACCCGGTCCAGCATCTGCGTCAGGCTTGGGCGCCCGCCATCGGCCTTGGCGGCGTCAGGCTTGGGCAGAGCGGCAAAAACCGTGTCCAGCAATTGCCGGGCTTCGGGCAGGGCACCGTCAATCTGCAAACGTCCCCCCGCGGCCTCGATCGCCTGCTGTTTCACACCAATGGCCCAGGCGATGCTGGTGTCGATCCATTCCGCCGCCGCCATATCCAGAACCAGGGTCTGGTCGTCCGGCACGCCCTTCAGCGCCCGGTTTACCTGCATCACATCGGCCACCCCCAACCGCCCAGACAGCGCGGCACGGGTGCCGTCTGTGCTGCTGTTCACGCTGATGCTGCCGACAGCCATTCCGGGTGGGTTCCTTGCTGCTGCTGCATCATCGCTCGCGCCTCTGGCAAGTTCAACCCAGATCGGCCCGGGCAGCCCCCGGCAGCAATCCACACCACCCGCATGTTGCCCTGCCGCTTCAATGCCTGTGCGGGCCTGCCTGAAATAACGGCGCGGCCACCGGCCCTGCCATCAATCCGGTCGCTTGGGCCTTTGCGCCTGTGCTTCTTCGGCCTCGATCACCGGGCGGATATATTCTGCCAGATTGCCGATATGCGCCTCGATCGCGGCCCGCGCAGCCGGGGCATCGCGCGCCATCAGCGCCTGCACGATGGCCGCATGTTCGCCCACCACCCGCGCCCGGCTGCGCGCCAGACGCGCACCCAGAAACCGCGCCCGCCACAGCCGCGCCAGATACGACCGATGCGTTTCCGCCAGGGCCGCATTGCCCGAGGCCGCCACAATGGCCGTGTGAAAGCTCATGTCGATCTCAAACAGATCCAGCGGATCGGCCCGGTCTTGCTTGGCGGCAATGTCGTCATTGATCGCGCGAATGCGGGCCAGATCCGCCTCGGTGGCATGGCGGCAGGCCAGTTCGGCCGACAATTTCTCCAGCACCTGCAACACCGCCACCTGATCGGCGATTTCCTTGAACCCCGGCTGGGCCACAATCGGGCTGCGCGACGGGCGCAACACCACCAGCCCCTCTTGCGCCAGAATGCGGATCGCCTCTCGCATCGGGGTGCGGCTGACCCCCAGTTCCAGCGCATTGTCACGCTCTTTGATCGGCGCGCCGGGGGGCAGCGCACCGCGCAAGATATCGCGACGCAAATGCGCGGCGAGATCAATGGCCAGATTGGCGTCCGACATGCCCGGCCTTAACCGCGCCCGACAAAGGGCATGGTGGTGGCCATGATCGTCATGAACTGCACATTCGTCTCAGGCGGCAGATTGGCCATATGCAGCACCGCCTCGGCCACATGGGCCACATCCATCGTCGCCTCGGCCCGGATCGACCCATCCGCCTGCGGCACCCCTTTGGTCATCGGCAGCGCCATTTCGGTCAGCGCATTGCCGATATCAATCTGCCCGCAGGCAATGTTGAACGGCCGCCCATCCAGAGACAGGGTCCGTGTCAGCCCCGTTACCGCATGTTTCGACATGGTATAGGGCACCGACCCCGGCCTTGGCGCATGCGCGCTGATCGAACCGTTGTTGATGATCCGCCCGCCCTGCGGGTCTTGCCGCCGCATCTGGCCAAAGGCCGCACGGGCGCACAGGAACATGCCGGTGATGTTGATATTGGCCACATTCAGCCAATCCTCGACCTTGATGTCGTCAATCAATGTCGCAGGCAGGCCGACGCCCGCATTGTTAAACAAGGCATCCAGCCGGCCCCATTGCGCCACCATGCCCGCCACCGCCGCATCCACCGCCGCCGGGTCTGTCACATCACAGGGCAGCACCAGTGCCGCGGCATGGCCCTGCGCGGTTTTGTCCAACGCCGCCGCGCGCCGCCCAACAAGACCGACGCGCCAGCCGTTTTCCAGAAAGTGCCGGGCGGTGGCGCGGCCAATGCCGCTGCCTGCCCCGGTGATCATGATCGTCTTCATCGCTTTACCCTAATGATTGTCGCGCGGCAAATCGCGGCCCACCTTGTGATAGGCCGTCGCCAGTTCCAGACAGCCGCCATCGGCCAACTGCCCCACATGCTTGCGGTAAATCTCTTGCCACGGGGTCTGATGGTGCAATTCCGGCGCCACCCAGGCCGCACGCCGCGCCGCCCATTCGGCATCGTCCACCAGCGCATCCAGACGGCTGGCATTCAGATCCAGCCGCACGCGATCCCCCGTCTGCAACAGGGCAAGGCCACCCCCGACCACGCTTTCGGGCGAGGCATTCAGGATCGACGGGCTTTCCGACGTGCCCGATTGCCGCCCGTCGCCCACCGTCGGCAGATGGTTGATCCCGGCCTTAAGGATCGCATCCGGCGGCTGCATGTTCACCACCTCGGCCGATCCGGGATAGCCCACGCAACCCACCCCGCGAATGAACAGAATGGTCTTTTCATCAATCTCCAGCGCCGGATCATTGATCCGCTCATGGTAGTCCTCGGGGCCTTCAAACACCACGGCGCGGGCCTCGAACACCCCTTCGCGCCCTGGTTCCGACAAGAAGCGTTTGCGGAAATCGGCCGAGATCACGCTGGTTTTCATCAAGGCGCTGTCAAACAGATTGCCCGACAGAACCAGGAACCCGGCGTTCAGCCGCAGCGGATCGTCATAGGGGCGAATGACCGCCCGATCCTCGCTTTCCACCCCGGCCAGATTGTCGCCCATGGTCTTGCCCGTGGCCGTCATCGCGCCCTGATGAATGCGTCCGGCCTTCATCAACTCTCCCATCACCGCAGGCACGCCCCCGGCGCGGAAAAAGCTTTCGCCCAGAAACTCACCAGCGGGCTGCATGTTCAGCAGCAGGGGCACATCAAAGCCCACTTTCTGCCAATCCTTCACATCCAACGCCACGCCCGCATGGCGCGCAATCGCCTGCAAATGCGGCGGGGCATTGGTGCTGCCACCAATCGCGGCATTCACCACAATCGCGTTTTCAAACGCCTCCCGCGTCAGAATATCCGAAGGCTTCAGATCCTCATGCACCATCGCCACGATCCGCCGCCCGGTTTCATATGCCATCGCCATCCGTTCACGGAACGGCGCAGGAATGGCGGAATTGCCCGTCAGGCTCATGCCCAGCGCCTCGGCCATCGCATTCATCGTGCTGGCCGTGCCCATAGTGTTGCAATGGCCCAGGCTGGGCGCACTGGCGCAGACCCGGCTCATGAATTCTTCAAGGTCGATCTGCCCTTCCGACAACAGCCGGCGGCTTTCCCAGACAATCGTGCCCGACCCCGCCCGCTTGCCCTTCCACCAGCCATCCAGCATCGGGCCGCCGTTCAGCGCAATCGCCGGAATATCCACGGTCGCCGCCCCCATCAGCATGGCAGGCGTTGTCTTGTCACAGCCCGTGGTCAGCACCACCCCGTCGATCGGATAGCCGTGCAACACCTCGACCAGCGACAGATAGGCCAGATTGCGGTCCAGCGCCGCCGTCGGACGCTTGCCGGTTTCCTGAATCGGATGCACCGGGAATTCCATCGGAATGCCCCCCGCATCCCGAATCCCCGCCTTGATGCGATCCATCAGAAAGACGTGAATCTTGTTGCAGGGCGCAAGGTCGCTGCCGGTCTGCGCGATGCCGATCACCGGCCGCTCACCCTGTAATTCGCCGCGCGTGTATTCCTGATTCAGATAGCGCTCGATATACAGCGCCGTCATGCCGGGATTGTTGGGGTTGTCAAACCACTCTTGCGACCGGAACTTCTTGTTGGCGCGTGTCGAACCCATCTGCCTGTCCTCCTCTGACGGGCCGGGGGCAACCGCACCCCCACTGCCCGTTTGGATGCACATTCCAGATTTGGTATACCAAATGCAAGCCCTCCTCTGCAAAGCCCCCCCTGCAAAGGCCGCACGACGGAGTGGCTAGACGTCGATGGCGCTGCCCAAGCCACGCTCTTGCGCCCGCACCACCGCACGGCCCGCCACCGCCAGATCCTGCAAACCCACCCCGGTGCCGTCAAACAGGGTCACTTCACTGTCAAAGGCCCGCCCCCGATGCCTCCCGGTGATCACCGCGCCCAAGGGGGTGATGGCCGTGGCATCCACCAACCCGGCCTTCACCGCATGTTGCGCCTCGCCAATCGTCACCGATTGCGCCACCTCATCGGTAAACAGGCTTGCCCCGGCAACCAGCGCGGGGTCCACCTCTTGCTTGCCCACCGTATCCGTGCCCATGCAGGCCAGATGCGTGCCGGGCGACACATGCGCCGCCATCAGACTGGCCGCAGGGGATGAGGTGATGGTCACAATCACATCGGCCTCGACCATCCGCTCCAGCGGCACCGCCTCAAAGGGCAAGCCCAATTCGGCAGCCACCGCCCCCAGCCTGGGCAACATGTCAGGATGCAGATTCCACGCGATCACCTTTTCAAACCGCCGCACCCGCGCCGCTGCGCGCAACTGGAACGCCGCCTGATGGCCCGCCCCCACCATGCCCAGCACCTTGGCATCCGTGCGGGCCAAGCGGTCGATGGAAATGGCACTGGCCGCCGCCGTGCGCAACGCCGTCAGCAGATTGCCCCCCACCATCGCCACCGGGCGACCGGTGTCGGGGTCAAACAAAAAGACGCTGGACTGGTGATTGATCATCCCCTTGGCGGCATTGCCGGGAAAATAGCCCCCGGCCTTGACGCCCAGCAAATGCCCCGTCCGGTCCAGCCCGGATTTGAACCCGTATTGCCGCCCCTCGCCCAGCGCCTCGCGCACCACCGGAAAGTTATAGGCCCCGCCCGCATCCATCGCGGCAAACACCGCCTCGACCGCCGCAAAGGCATCTTCGGGCGAAACCAGATCGGCGATCAACGCCTCGGGAACGATCAGCATCGGCACTCCTTTTTCGGGCTGGGCCCGGTCTTGTTAACCATGGCCCCACGCGCGCCCCCCGGCACATCTGTCTGCACAGGGGGTGTACGGGGGGTGCATGGATGTCAGACAGGGAAAAGCAGCAGGTTTTCCCTGTCCGGGGTCAGGTTAATGCCGCGCGCGTCAATAGGCCTTGCCACGGGCCGAGACGGGCCAAACCACCTCAACCTTGCCGCCCCGCACGCCCACATACCAGTCATGAACATTGCAGGTCGGGTCACAATGGCCCGGCACCAGCTTCAGCTTGTCATTGACCTTCAGCACACCCTGCGGGTCTTCGACCACGCCATGTTCATCGCTGCATTTGACGTATTTCACATCCGTCCGGCCATAGATCACGGGCAAGCCACTATCCACCGATTGCGCCTTTAGCCCGGCATCGACAATGGCTTTGTCGGCCTTCACATGGCTCATCACACTGGTCAGAATGAACAGCGCATTTTCCCATTCGCCCTGATCAATCCGCTTGCCATCCTTGTCCAGAATGCGGCCGTAATCGGCATCCATGAACGCATAGGAACCGCACTGCAATTCGTTGTAAACACCTGAATTGCTTTCGAAATAATAGCTTCCGGTGCCACCACCGCCAACGATGTCGCAGGAAATTTCGTTTGCCGCCAGCAGATCCACGGCCTCTTTCACCTGCGCCACGGCAAGGGCGATCTTGGCCTTGCGGTCGTCATAGCTGTCCATATGCTGCATCGCACCCTGATAGGCCTGAATGCCCGCGAATTTCAGCCCCGGCGCCGCCTGAATGGCCTGCGCGATGGCCAGCACTTCGGGCGCCGTCTTCACGCCGCAGCGCCCAGCCCCGCAGTCGATCTCGACCAGACATTCGATCTGAGTGCCATGCCTTTGCGCCGCCGCTGACAGATCAGTGATATTGGCCAGATCGTCCACACAGCAAATCGCCCGCGCCCCCAACTTGGGGATCCGGGCCAGACGGTCGATCTTGGCCGGATCGCGCACCTGATTGGAAACCAGAACATCCCTGATCCCACCACGGGCAAACACTTCGGCCTCGCTAACCTTTTGACAGCAAACACCAATCGCGCCACCTAGCCGCTCTTGCAGCTTGGCAACATCCACCGATTTGTGCATCTTTCCATGCACCCGATGCCGCATGCCATGGGCGCGGGCGTAGTCGCCCATCTTCGTGATATTGCGCTCCAAAGCGTCCAGATCCAGCACAAGGCAAGGGGTCTGGATATCGGCCTCATCCATGCCCGGCAGCGCCGGAATGTCATAGCCAACTTCAAGCCCGTCCAGTTTCACATGCGAATTCATCATCTCAGCCTTTCATCCAGGGCAGGTTGTCAAGGTCCACATTGCCACCGGTGATCACAACCCCCACCCGACGGCCCCGGAAGACCTCTTTGTTTTTCAAAATGGTCGCCAAGGGCACCGCGCAGCTTGGCTCCATCACAATCTTCATGCGCTTCCACGTCAGCTTCATCGCCTCGACGATCTCATCTTCGGTGGCCGTGAACACTTCGGTGACGTGGTTGCGCACAAAATGCCATGTCAGGTCTTTCAGCGGCACCTTCAGCCCATCCGCCACCGTCTCGGGCGCATCATCGGCAATGATGCGACCCGCCTTGAAACTGCGATAGGCATCATCGGCATTCTTTGGTTCAGCCGCATAAACATCCACCCCCGGCGCAAGGGCCGACACTGTCAGGCAGGTGCCCGAGATCATGCCACCGCCACCAATCGGCGCAATGATGGCGTCCAAGGCCTCCACCTGCTCCAACATCTCACGCGAACAGGTCGCTTGCCCCGCCACCACACGCGGATCGTTATAGGGATGCACGAATTCCCCCCCGGTGCGGGCCTGCACCTCGGCAAACACGGCCTCGCGGCTGGTGGTCGAAGGTTCGCATTCGGTGATCACCCCACCATAGCCCCGCACCGCATCTTTCTTGGCCTGTGGCGCCGTGCGTGGCATCACCACGTTGCACGGAATGCCCCGCCGCCCCGCCGCATAAGACAGCGACAGCGCGTGGTTGCCACTGGAATGGGTGCAGACACCCAGACGCGCCTGCTCATCACTCAGGCCAAACACCGCGTTACACGCGCCCCGCACCTTGAACGCCCCAGCCTTTTGAAAGTTCTCACATTTGAAGAACAACTCGGCCCCGGTCAGCTCGTTAAAATAGCTGGAGGTCAGCACTGGTGTGCGGTGAATATGGGGGCGGATGCGATCATGCGCGGCCACCACATCGTCGAAAGTCGGGATATACATCGTGCTCAGATCTTTCATGTCAGCACCCTGGTTCTGTTCATCATGCTTTGGGGTGATGGCTATTCTGCCGCCATCGCCATCGCGCCCGCCGACCCGCGGTAATACTCTTGCGCCGCCGCCACGCCCGACCCAAGCCGGATCGGCCAGCCCAGATCGGCCATGCACATCTCGGCAGTGGCCAGACCAGACAGCACCATCACATCGGTCAGCATGCCCAGATGACCGATGCGGAACACCTTGCCCGCAACCTCTCCCAGACCCACGCCAAAGGCGACGCCATATTTTTCGGCTGCCAGTTTCACCAAGTCGGTGCCGTTGCATCCGGGCGGCACCACAACGGCGGTGATCGTGTCGGAATATAGGTCTGCCGAAACGGCACAGGGCGTCATCCCCCAGGCCGCAACCGCACGGCGCACGCCTTCGGCCAGACGGTGGTGGCGGGCATACACCGCCTCCAGCCCCTCATCTTCCAGCATCTCGATGGCCTTGGCCAAACCCGAGATCAGACCGACCGCTGGGGTATAGGGATAGCCACCCGTGGCATAGGATTTCAGCATGTCACGGAAATCGAAAAAGGTGCGTGGCAGGGTGGCTGTCTCCATCGCCGCCGTGGCCTTGGGTGACACCCCAAGGATCGCCAGACCCGCCGGCAGCATGAACCCCTTTTGGCTGCCCGCCACGGCAATATCGACGCCCCAGCCCGTAAACTCGAACGGCATCGACCCGATCGACGACACCCCATCGACAAAGAACAGCGCATCGTGCTTTGCCGCCGTCAGGGCGCGACGAATGCCGCCGATGTCAGACACCACACCCGTTGCCGTTTCATTATGTGTGGCCAGCACCGCCTTGATCCGCCCCGCGGTATCGGCCTTCAGCGCGGCCTCGATCCGGGCCAGCGGGGCACCTTCGCCCCAGGGTGTTTCGATGATCTCAACCTTCAGCCCGTGCCGCTGGCACATGTCGATCCAGCGATGGCTGAACATGCCGAACCGCGCCGCCAGCACCGTATCGCCGGGCGATAGCGTGTTTGAAATCGCCGCCTCCCATCCGCCCGTTCCGGTGGACGGCAGGATGATCACCTCACCCTCGGCCATGTTCAGCACCCGGCGCACGCCCGCCACGGCGGGTTTGAACATCCGCGCGAAAGCGGGGCTGCGATGGTCGATGGTGGGCATGTCACAGGCCTTGCGCACCGCTTCGGGCATATTGGTCGGGCCGGGAATGAAGACGGGGTTTTGCAGGCTCATGTTCGCACCATTCAGGTTCAGGATGCTGCAAGCCTAAGCGCAGCATGGCGCCCACACAATTTTTTCGAAAAAGTTTTTCATTTGCTTTGGTAATTCATTTTTTCGTCTATAATCAGCGACATTGCTTTTTTCAGCCATCTGGCCCGACAGGATGACAGGAAGAAAAGGAAAGCCGCATGACACAGCCCCCCCGCCCGCGTGGCAGACCAAAGGCCTTTCACGACAAGACCGAACAGAACACCGTTCAGGCCCTGGATCGGGGGCTTGATCTGTTGGCCGCGCTGGCGGCAGGGCAGGGCCAAACGCTGACGGAATTGGCCGAAAGCACCGGTCAGGCCGTGGCCACGGTGTATCGCGCGCTGGTCACGTTGCAATCGCATGGCATGGTTGAATGCGAAGAACCGGGGCAGACCTGGCATGTCGGTGCCGGTTCCTTTCGTATCGGGTCGGCCTTTTTGCGCCGCACCAAGGTGGTCGAGCGAGCCCGTCAGCAGATGGATCATCTGATGCGCGAAACCGGCGAAACCGCCAATCTGGGGATAGAGGTGCAGGACGAGGTTTTGTTCCTGTCACAAGTCGAAACGCATGAGGCGATCCGCGCCTTCTTTCCGCCCGGCACGCGCGGGCCCATGCATGTTTCAGGCATCGGCAAGGCCCTGCTGGCCTGGTTTGACCCGACCAAGGTGCAAGGCATTCTGACACGCAAGGGGCTGGCGGCCTATACACCGCGCAGCCATGACAGCGCCGACTATCTGCTGGCCGATCTGGCGCGTATCCGCGCGCGGGGATATGCGATTGACGATCAGGAACGCGCCGAAGGCATGCGCTGCATCGCCGCCCCCATTTTCAACGGCCATGGCGAACCGATTGCCGGCATTTCGGTTTCTGGCCCCGCGTTTCGCATGCCGCTTTCTGCGGCCGATCACTTGGGCACATTGGTCATGCGCGCGGCAGATCAGGTAACACGGGCGATTGGTGGGCAGGCCAACAAATAGGGGCGGTCCTGCTTTGGGCTCATCGATCCGGGTGGGTCTGAGGTCAGGCACCAAAACAGGCGACGGAAGTGCGACGGCCCGGCGTATTTGTGAAAACCCGTAGGAGCCTTTCGATGTCTTCCCTCTCTGATACCTTTAACCGCCCAGTAACTTTTTGGGCGTTGCTGTCCTTGCCCGCCATTCCGATGATCGCGGGGCTGGCCTCGGGTGATCCGCGCGCAGTGCATGGCTTGTTGCACCCCACTGGCGAATTCGCTGCGCGCTTTCTGATTTTCAGCATGATGATCACGCCTCTGACCATGCTGTTCAAGGGGTGGCGCGGGCCCAGATGGTTGATGAAACGGCGGCGCTATCTGGGTGTTGCCGCATTTGCCTATGCAATGCTGCATGCAATCTCCTATTTGGTCGACAAGGGAACTGTGGCTTTTGCCAGTTCTGAGATCACCAAGTTTTATATTTGGACCGGCTGGATCGCCTTTCTGATCTTTGTGCCGCTCGCGGTCACCTCATCCGATGGCTGGGTGCGCACGCTTGGCCCGCGGTGGAAGACCCTGCAGCGCTTTGTCTATCTGGCTGCTGTTCTAACGCTGCTGCACTGGGCCGCGTTGCACAATTGGGGCGGTGTTGGGCCGGCTCTGGCCCATTTCTTACCGCTTGCCGGGCTAGAGGTTTATCGCCTTTGGTCCACCTATCACCGCAGGCAGTTACGCGTTGCCTAACGTAGGATGGTGATTGCCAGACGCCAGCCAACAAACTAGGATACTAGTCACCCAACATACACAGAGGGTGGAGAGTATGAGCAAGCTAAAGGTTTTGGTTGTTGGCACCGGGTTTGCGGGCCAAGGCCATGCCGCTGCGTTTCGGGCTACGGAGGCCGATGTGGTGGGCATAGTCGGGCGCACACAAAAGGTTGTGGCCGACGTCGCTGACGCACTGGCCATACCCTACCACGGCACGGATCTGCATCAGGCACTGCTTGCCTGCCAACCCGACATCGTTTCAGTCGCAACGCCGGGTGGGGCGCATTACGCAGCAATCAAACAAGCCATTGCCTTTGGCTGCCATGTCTTTTGCGACAAGCCCATGACTGAATGTGGGGATACAGCCATTGCCCTGTACCAGCTTGCCCGGCAAAAGGGCGTAAAGACAGCCTATGCCGCAAGTTTTCGCTACACACCCAGCGTGCAGCATGCCCGTCGGCTGATCGCACAAGGCGCAATCGGGGCGCCGACCGAGGTCGAATGCATCTCTCATTTCAACCTTGAACGCGCGATTCCCTTTGGCTGGTCTCATCGCAAAGAAGACGGCGGCGGGCGGCTGAACAACAATTTTACCCACACCCTTTCGATCGTCTCGGCAGTCATCGGTGACAATATCCTGTCAGTCATGGGCGATCTGCGCGATGATCTGGGCAGCGCTCCGATTGTCGAGGGCGTTCATAACTTTGCAACCCGACGTGATTTCATTCCCACAGACCTGAGCGATCCAGCGCTCAAATGGGGGCAAAGCAATGTGGAATGGTCCTACACCGTGCTGGCCCGGATACAAAGCGCCTTTGCCGATCAGCCGGTTTCTGTGCTGTTCAAACATGGTGGCCTCGTGCCGCGGTTTCATGAAGATCATATCGTCTTCTACGGTCGTGAGGGGGCCATTTATCTGAAAGGTCACTACGGCAGCGGGGCCTTGTTTCACTATACAAAGACCACCGGCTGGATTGAACAGCCCTTACCTGCAGACCTTGCCGCCGCCGTGCCTGATGTTCCCGGCGAAACCGAGCAGTGCTGGCACATACTGGCCGATCTGTTCGTAAAGGACATTCAGGGCAAAGCGGTCGAGCCCTATCCCACCTTTGCAGAAGGCAGCCAGTATCAGCAGATCATTGACTTGATCCGGCAAAACGACGGCTGGGCAGATGTGCCACAACTCTCATGATGCACCACCAACAAAGGCAGCGCCCATGAAAATCACCGATGGCAAAATCTTCGTTGGCGGCCCCGGCAAGAACTACGTCACCCTGAAGATAATGACAGATCAGGGCATTTATGGGCTGGGTGACGCCACATTGAACAATCGTGAAACCCTGCCCGCCGCCTATCTACAGGACTATCTGATCCCGGCCCTGATCGGGATGGACCCACGCAACAGCGAGGATATCTGGCAGTTTCTGTACCGCGGCGCCTATTTCCGGCGGGGGCCGATTGCCATGGCTGCCTTTGGAGCCATCGACATGGCTCTGTGGGACATCAAGGGCAAGCTGGCGAACATGCCGCTGTATCAACTGTTCGGAGGCAAGAGCCGGACAGGCGCGATGGTCTATGCCCATGCTACTGGATCGGATCTGGCCGATCTGACCGACTCGATCGCCCATTACGTCGAACAAGGCTATAAAGCCGTGCGGGTGCAATGCGGCATTCCGGGGATGCCGACAGCAGGCTATGCCGTGCCCGAGACCAAAGGGGAAGGCAAGCATTACATAACCGATTTCAGCGGCATCCGGCCCAAGACCGAAATCTGGGATACCGGCCACTACATGCGCTATATGCCGGATGCCTTGGCCGAAATCCGCGCGCGCTTTGGCCCTGACCTGCACATCCTGCACGATGTTCACCATCGCCTGACCCCGCGAGAGGCCGCAGAGTTCGCCAAAGCGGTGGAGCCTGTCCGGCTTTTCTGGCTGGAAGACCCGACTCCAGCCGAAGATCAGGATGCGCTGCGCCTGTTGCGCCAGCATTCAACCGTTCCCATAGCAATCGGCGAGGTTTTCAACTCGGTCTATGATTGCAACACGTTGATTGAGGCCGAGCTGATCGACTACATCCGCGTGGCAGTGACCTATGCCGGCGGCATTACCCCGGTTAAGCGCATCGTTGATCTGGCGGGTTTGCACCATGTACGAACAGGATTTCACGGCGCGCCCAGCCATTCTCCACTATGCATGGCGGCCCAGGCACATTTGAATGCGTGGGCCCCGAATTTTGGCATTCAGGAATATCTGGTTCTAGGCACAGCCGAATGTGACGCACTTTTCCCCTCGAACCATACAATGGAAAGCGGCATGGTCTATGTCAGTGATGCGCCAGGCCTTGGAGTGGATTTCGACGAAACACAAGCGGCGCGATACAGCTATAGGGCAGGCAGCCACCCGATTGTGCGACTGCAAGACGGAACCATGTGGAATTATTAGCCACGCCCGCCTAGGCGGGCGCGGCTGTCCGAGCTGATCGATGCTATCGGCCCAGCCAGCCCCCATCTACCGGCAACGTTATACCCGTCACATAGCGGGCTGCGGGCGAGGCCAGAAACGTGACCGCCCCAGCAATGTCGGATGGCTCGGCCCAACGTCCGGCAGGGATGCGATCAAGGATGGCCTGATTTCGAGCGGCATCTTCGCGCAGCGCTTCGGTGTTGTTGGTAACCACATAGCCCGGAGCCACAGCATTGACCGTAATGCCTCTGGCCGCCCATTCGTTTGACAACAGCTTGGTAAGCCCGGCCACACCACTTTTCGACGCAGTATAAGACGGCACCCGAATGCCCCCCTGAAACGACAGCAGCGACGCGATGTTAATGATGCTGCCGGCCTGCCCTGCCACCGTCCTTGCCCGAGCAAAGGCTTGCGACAAGAAGAAAACAACTTTCAGGTTGATGTCCATCACCGCGTCCCAATCTTCTTCAGTAAAGACCAGGCTATCGGCTCGCCGGATGATGCCAGCATTATTGATCAGTGTATCTATCGGGCCAAACCGCTGAACGGCGGCTTCGAAAGCGGCCGTTGCACCAGAGACCGTGCCCAGATCAGCCTCGAGTGGATCAGCTTTGCCCCCGACAGCCCTGACGGCTGCCAAGGTATCCGCCATCGACGACCTCCCAACGACAATAACGTGGCAGCCATGTTGCGCCAGATCGACCGCGATAGCCTGACCGATGCCGGTATTGGCCCCAGATACAAAGGCGCGGCGGCCGTTTAGGCTGAAGCTGCTCATGCCAGATCCCCCATCGCCACCATATCGACATCGGTATAGTCCAAATTGTCTCCCGCCATCGCCCAGATGAAGCTGTAGGAAGACGTGCCCGCCCCGCAATGGATAGACCAAGGTGGCGACAACACCGCCTGCTGATTGCGCACAATCAAATGACGGGTTTCATCTGGCTCTCCCATCAGATGCAGCACAGTCTGGTCCTCGGGCAGATCGAGATACAGATAGGCTTCTGACCTACGCTCATGCCAATGGGCGGGCATGGTATTCCAGACTGATCCTGTCGCCAACTTGGTCATGCCCATGACGATTTGACAGCTTTCCATTACTGCCGGATGTACGAACTGATAGATGATCCGCTCATTAGATGTGTCGCGTCCTCCGAGCGCCACCTGTTTGGCCTGATCAATGGTGATCAGCCGGTCCGGAATGGCCTGATGGGCTGGGGCAGACAAAAGATAGAACCGCGCATCTGGCCCCGACACGGTCACCGGGCCAGCCCCCATGCCCAAGTACAGCATATCGTAGCGGCCAAGTGCATAAGAGGCCCCCCTAACCTGCACCACACCGGCCGTTCCAAGATTGACCAAGACAACTTCACGCCGATCAAGCCACGAAGGCGTTCCAGTCTCGGCCACCTTGTCAATCGTCAGCGGCCCCGATGCGGGAAGCGCACCCCCGACAATCATCCGGTCATACTGGGAATAGACCAGTTGAACGGTGTCAGCTAAGAACAGATCTTCAATCAGGAACTCCGCCCGCAGATCTTGCGTACCCATCGTTTTAGCATGGCGCGGGTCGATTGCCCGGCGCAGTTGGGTGTTCAACATATCGGCCTCCCTTACACAAAATAGTCTGTTGATCGGCGACCGGGCATCACCCCGAAATCACCGATTTCTTCCAGTTTCCCGTCAGCAAGCGGCGGTGGAAGGCGGGAAATTTCAGCACTTCCTCCCACAGTTGGATGGAAAGAACCCAGACCGCCCCCACATCAAAATACAGTACCGCCAGCGCCGTTGCGGGCACTCGAAACAACCATTGAGCAGCAACAAACAGGTTCATCACATAGATCGTGTCGCCACTGGCACGCAGCGTGTTTCCACAGATCGCGTTCGACCCTTTTGGGAACGGAAGGATCAACAGAATGGGTAGAAAGGCCAGCACGATGCTGCGTGTTTCGGCGCTTAGGTCGCCATAGAGAGCATTGGCCGACAGGCACACCGCCAACAATAGGAGCGCCACCCCGAAAGAGGCGATAAATGCCCCTCTCCAAGCGCTTGCCAAAAAGCGGTCTAGCACCTGCTCTTGTTCTTTTTGGCCCAGAAGCTGCGCCACAATGATGCCCGCCGCAACCGCCCACTGCATGCCGACAGTGCCGGTGACATTGATCCACGGGCCAATCAGCGTCATGGCCGCAAATTCGTTCAGGCTAAGTTTCGCATAGATCAGCGCACAGACCTGAGTTGACACGGCAGCACTGAGAAAGGTCGCGGCAATGGGCAAGGAAAAGCCCAGATGCCGGTTCAGCGATTGCAAAAAACTGGGCTGGCGCCAGCCTGGCACATGACGCAGATGACCGGCAACACGCACCAGACGATGCAGCAAGAACGCAACCTGAACCACCACTGCGATAACACTGCCCATGGCTGCACCCGCCACGCCAAAGGCCGGCAGGCCCCAATAGCCATGGATCAGCACCACACTACTGACCACATTTATGGGAACAGACAGACAAAGGCTGTACAGGGGCAGCTTGGTCTCGCCGCAACCGTTGAGATAGCTTGAAATACACTGACCAATTGCCTCGCCCAGGATCACCAGACAGAATACCGCCAGATATTCCTGCGCCAGGCCAGCCACCTCGGTCGATGGAGCCATGGCGATAATGATGGATCCCCCAAAGGCAAGAACAAGGATCAACCCCACAAGGCCCACCGTCAGGCTGATGGCCATACCCGCGGCAAGGGCAGATTTCAGAAAGACTGGATCAGACGCCCCGAAGGCTTGGGCCGTGCGGATCTGCATCGCACCAGAAAAGGCCTGAATCGCCCCAAGCACGAACCCGGCAATGGCAGCGGCAAGGCCGACCGCCGCCAGAGATGTCTCTCCCAACGCGGCCACAAGATAGGCATCAATCACAACCGTGCCGTGCAGGAAGATGGCCTTGATGGTCATGGGCCAGGCCATGGCAAACACATGGCGGGCGGTCGGGCCCGTAGCAGGTGTCACAGGCGTTTCACTGGGGTCACAAGGCATCGACGCGCGGCTTTCACAGTTCATCTCGGAGGGAAGCGCAGCCATGACAGGCCGCAGCGCCACCGCAGGCCCTCAGATATCCCCGGCCTCAAAGTAGTTGGCGTTGGTTTCCGAGATCCACCGGATCGTTTCATCCAGTCGTGACAGATGTAGCCTGCCTGCCTCCAAGGCACCGTCGCAATCATGGGCCGCCACGGCCTTGGCAATCGCGCGATGATCATTCACCAGTTCAGGCATCCGATCTTCTTTTGAAAGACCCAGCCTGCAGAGCCTATCCACCTTGGCCTTTTCGGTCATGATCACGTCAAAGGCAAAATCTGCATCTGCTATGCTGCACAACAGCTTGTGAAACTCATAGTCAAGAACGCCGAACCGCTCGACATCGCGGTCGCGAATGGCTTGCTCTTGGTCTGCGAGGGCCGCTTCAAGCTTGGCGGCATCCTGTGCGGTGCAGCGCAGCGCCGCACGGCGCAAGACTTCAGTTTCGACCGAAAGACGCACAAAGCGGGACTTTGCGGTTTCGCGCATCGAAAACCGCTTCACCTCGGTTGCGCGCTGCGGTCGGATGAACAGGAGATCAAGATTGGCAAGCCGACTAAAGGCATCGCGCACGGGTTGGCGCGACACTCCGAACCGGGCAGCGATATCGGCCTCGGAAATCTTGTCCCCCGGGCGCAGGTTCAACGTCAGGATCTCTTCGTGCAAAAAGTCGAAAATATCATCAACACTTGTCCGCCGCTCACCAAGCTGGTTCACATGTGCGCCCAAAACCCTCTCCTTCGTTCGTTCAACGCCGCTTCGCCCACAAAATCTGCGCCGCCCGGCCTAACCCGCCAATACGGCAGGTTAAGCCCTATGCCACGCGCGCAGACCGCAAAAGCGGTGCCTTATGTCATTGCCTCTGACCCGCGCCATCGCTGTTATGCGCTGCCAGTCTTGAGATTTGAATTCAAGCTACACCATTTCAGACTAGTATACCAGAAAAATTACTAGTATACCAGATTTCACGATGAGGCGAATCGGCCTCTCGATTTCAATGCACTGCGAGGAGGTGGTGCATTCAAGGGAGGCGATATGTCCGGAGTCAGCCTTAAAGGAATCGTAAAAGCCTACGGCGCGGTGCGCGTGGTCCATGCGATCGACCTGGAAGTTCAGGAAAAGGAATTCGTTGTGCTTGTCGGCCCATCGGGTTGCGGCAAATCTACGACACTTCGCATGATCGCCGGTCTGGAGGAGATCAGTGATGGTGAACTGACGATCAATGGCCGGGTGATGAACCGCGTAGCCCCAAAGGATCGGGATGTCGCGATGGTGTTTCAAAACTACGCGCTTTATCCCCACCTGAATGTCGCCGACAACATCGCCTTTGGCCTGCGTATCCGCAAGGAAAGCAAGGAAAACATCGCTGCCGCAGTCGATGAGGTTGGCAAGATCCTTGGCCTGACGCCCTATCTGGAACGCCGCCCTGCCGATTTGTCGGGCGGACAGCGCCAGCGAGTGGCTATGGACCGCGCCATCGTGCGTCGCCCCCGCGTCTTCTTGTTCGACGAGCCGCTGTCAAATCTTGATGCCAAGCTGCGCACCCAAATGCGCGCCGAGATCAAGCGCCTACACAAGCGGTTGGGCGTGACCAGCATCTATGTGACCCACGACCAGGTCGAGGCGATGACACTCGCCGACCGGATCGTGGTCATGCACGATGGCCGGATCGAACAGATCGGCACACCGATGGAGTTGTTCCTGAACCCGGCCAACACCTTTGTGGCGGGTTTTCTGGGCTCTCCACCAATGAACATGGTCAAGGCCCGCATCACGGCTGCCGGGAACGCGCCCGTTGCCGAATTTGGTAATGACAAGCTAACACTCGCGCCGTTAGAGGCCCTGAAAGACGCAGTTGGCACAGAGGTGATCCTGGGCATCCGCCCTGAATTCGTCACCATCGCAGACAGCGCAACACCAGAGCGAGTTTCAATCGATGTCGATCTGATCGAGACGCTTGGGTCCGAAGCCTTGATCCATGCCACGTTGCAAGGGCAAGCGTTTGTCATTCGCACCGAGACCGTGGGGCGAATGGACAAGCTGAACGATGTTTCGGGCTTTACCATCAAACCGCATCTGGTTCGGGTGTTTGACGCCAAGACCGGACAGGCCCTGCCGGGACAGGTGTTGGAGCCATGAGCACCCCCCGAACCAGCCCCCCGTCAAGACTGAGTTGGCCAATAAGGCCCCAAGCAAGCTGACACGCATCACCGACCATCTTCGGCGAGAGTGGCAGCTTTATGTGATGCTTTTGCCAACCATCCTTTGGCTGCTGATCTTTCTCTACAAGCCAATGTATGGATTGCAGATCGCCTTCAAGGATTACTCGATTTTCCGTGGCGTGGCGGGCAGCCCCTGGATCGGATTCGAGCATTTCGAAACCCTGTTCAACAACGACCAGTTTTTGCGCGCCCTGAAGAACACCATCATCATGAGCTTTTACGGGCTGGTGTTCGGGTTCCCGGTTCCGATCATGCTGGCGCTGATGTTCAACGAGGTGCTGAACCAGAAATTCAAGAAGACAGCACAAACCATTGTCTATCTGCCGCACTTCATTTCATCGGTCATCATCGCTGGCATCGTGATCACGGCTTTCTCACCATCGGCCGGGATAGTGAACACTATGCTGGGCTGGATCGGGATCGAGCCGATCTATTTTCTGACCAAACCTGAATGGTTCCGCCCGATCTTTATCGGCACGGGCATCTGGCAAGAGGCCGGGTTCCAATCAATCGTCTATCTGGCCGCCATCGCTGGTGTATCGCCCACGTTGTACGAATCTGCCGTAGTTGATGGGGCAAGCCGGTGGCAGATGATGTGGAAGATTACCGTGCCGTCGATCATGCCAACGATCATCATCATGCTGATCATCCGTATCGGCAGCATCCTCGAAGTGTCGTTCGAGATGATCATCCTGCTGTATCAGCCGGCGACCTATCAGACCGCTGATGTCGTCAATACCTTCATCTACCGGCAAGGCTTGCAAGGCGGGCAGTATGATTTCGCCGCTGCCGCCGGATTGTTCAACGCAGTTGTGGCCTTTGTTCTGGTGATGACAGCGAACACGATTTCCAAGCGCTACTCGCGCACGTCACTGTGGTGAGGAGACACGCCAAATGGCCAATATGAATCTCTATTCCCGCGGCGACAGGTTATTTGTGATCGTCAACATGGTGCTGATAGCCCTGTTCACCATCTCGACACTGTACCCCTTCATCTATATTGCGTCGCTGTCTCTCAGCACCGGGTTCGAGGCCCGCGCGGGCAATGTCGTGCTGACCCCGGTCGGCTTTACCCTAGAGGCCTATCGGCAAGTTCTGTCAGAACCGCTGTTCTGGACCAGCTACAAAAACACGTTCATCTATACGATCGGCGGCACGTTGATGAGCCTGGCATTCATCATTCCCGGGGCCTATGCCTTGTCGCGGCGGCAGTTGTTCGGGCGGCGGTTCTGGAACCTGATGGTTGCCTTCACGATGTGGTTCAACGCCGGCCTTATCCCATTCTTTCTGAACATGCGCGATCTTGGTTTGCTGGACAGCTACTTCGGCATCATCATCGGTTTTGCGGTCAACGGCTTTAACATCATCCTGTTGCGCAACTTCTTTGAAGCAATCCCGCAAAGCTTTGAAGAAGCCGCGCGGATGGATGGCGCCAACGAATTCCAGGTACTGTGGAAAGTCTATGTCCCGCTCTCAAAACCAGCCATCGCCACCGTTGCCCTGTTTTGCATCGTATCGCGCTGGAACGGCTTTTTCTGGGCCATGGTGCTGCTGCAGGACGAAGACAAGATCCCGTTGCAGGTCTATCTGCGCAAGGTGATTGCAGACCTCAGCGATGATGAGGAATTCGCCAACACCCTGCTGACCGCCGCCTATTCGTTCGAAACCGTCAGCGCCGCGATCATCGTCTGTTCGATTATCCCGATCCTGCTGATCTACCCCTTCCTGCAGAAGTATTTCTCAAAAGGCATCCTGATGGGTGGGGTCAAGGAATAACCGCAAGAATGACGCATCAAGGGAGGAAACCAAAATGCGGAAACTAACAGTGACACTTGCCATTCTTGGCACCACCGCTCTGACCTCGCCCGTATTGGCGGATGACCATCTTCGCATTGTCGAAGACCCGTTGGAATTGACGATCCACATGCACTGGCCCCGCGCCCAAGGGTATGGACCGGGCGGCGATACCAGCAAACTCTATCCGGTCGAAGAAGCTGCGCGCGAGATGACCGGCGTTCATCTGATCGACAAAACCTCGGGCAAGAACACCAAGGACAACAACGAGGCGATGAACCTGCTGATCGCTTCGGGCGATCTGCCCGATATCGTGGGTGGCAATCTGATCAAGCAGCCGGTCAACCAATATGGCCCCGAAGGTGCCTTTGTGCCCCTGAACGATCTGGTCAAGGAGCACGCCCCCCATATTCAAGCTTTCTGGGACGCCAACCCCGAGGTGCTTGCGTCGATCACCGCTTTCGACGGCAATTATTACTACATTCCTTATCTGCCTGACGGCAAATTCGGGCGGGCGTGGTACATCCGCCAGGACTGGCTTGACAAACTGGGCCTGCAACAGCCGCAAACCGTTGATGAATACTACGAAGTGTTGAAGGCCTTTCGCGACCAAGACCCGAATGGCAATGGCAAGAAAGACGAAATTCCCTTTTTTGCCCGTGACTGGGAAGAGGTGATCCGGCTTGTCACCCTTTGGGATGCGCGATCATCAGGGTCAGACACCTATCATGACTTTTACGTTTCAACCGAGGGCAAGGTGGTGCACCCCTATGCCCAAGACGCGTATCGCGATGCGTTGGCGAATGTTGCGCAGTGGTACAAAGAGGGGTTGATCGACCCCGAAATCTTTACCCGCGGATCATCGTCCCGCGATTATCTGTTGGGCGAAAATCTTGGGGGATCAACCCATGACTGGTTCGCATCGACCAGCGGCTACAATGCCGCCTTGGCGGAAAAGATCGACGGGTTCAATTTCACTCCCTTCCTGCCGCCAGCTTCGGCCAAGGGCGTGCGGGTAGAAGAACACCGCCGGACCCCAGTCAAACCCGATGGCTGGGCGATCAGCTATACAAACGATCATGTGGTCGAAACGGTCAAGTACTTCGACTTCTGGTTCACCGAAGAGGGTCGCAACCTGTCGAACTTCGGGGTTGAGGGCAAGACGTGGGACATGGTGGACGGCGAGCCAACCTACAAGCCCGAAGTGCTGAACAGCGACTCTCCGGTCAACAGCCAGATGTATCTTGAAGGGGCGCAGATTTATCGCGGCTATTGGATGGACTATCGCTACGAATGGCAGTGGACCTCGCCCGAGGCGCGCGCCGGGATCGAGCTGTATGATGCCAACAATCTGTTGCTCGATCAGTTCCTTGGTGTGTCCTTCAACAAGGAAGAGCAAGAAATCTACGACAAATACTGGCCGTCTCTGCGCACCTACATGCTTGAGCGTCAGCAGGCCTGGATCCTTGGCACAGGGGACATCAAGGCCGATTGGGATGGCTATATCTCCACCCTGAACAAGATGGGGTATGAGCAGGTCATCGAGGTGATGAACACGGCCTATGCCCGTCAATACGGCTGATCCTTCGCAGTCGATGGGCGTGGCCCAGATCTTCCGGCCACGCCCCATTTCTCCGACCTTCCAGAACAAGGCACGCTCATGTCTGCCCAACCCCTTCTTCGGCTTGACGAACCCAAGGCAAGCCGCCTGACGATTCACTACGCGCCAGATGCGCAAACCGAGATCGCGGAAAACCCACCCCGCTTTACTTGGCTGCCAGTGATCGAGGATGAGGCGCAATATATCCTGCGCGTTTCCCCAGATGCAGGCTTTCCGGCCAAATCCACGCAGGTGTTCAAGAACATCCCGCTGAATTTCTTTACACCTGACGTCACCTTTGCGCCGGGGGTCTATTTCTGGTCCTATGCCGTTTGCGCGGCCACAGGCGACCCCATCACAGGGTGGAGCGAGACGCGCCAATTCTCTATCGAGGCAGGGCTGCCCGAAACCCCGCTGCCGTCGCGCAAGGCACGCTATGCCAAAGCCACCCGCAGTCACCCCCGTTTGTGGCTAACCCCTGACAGGCTGGAAACGTTCCGCGCCGCCGTAAAAGCTGATCCCAGCCACTGCACTTGGTCGCATTTCTACGCGCATTCCGTGCTGCCTTGGATGGACCGCCCGGTGATGACAGAACCTGCGGGCTACCCAGACCACAAGCGCGTGGCAGCTGTCTGGCGCAAGACCTATATCGAGTTACAAGAGCTTTGGTATGCCATCCGTCATTTAGCCATCGGCGGTGTGGTGACGGGCGATGCCGCCATGCTGGCCCGCGCCAAGGAATGGCTGCTTGAGGCGGCAAGCTGGTCGCCAAGCGGTGTCACCTCGCGCGCTTATACTGATGAGTGGGCTTACCGCGTGACCAATGCCCTCGCATGGGGGTATGATTGGCTCTATGATGTAATGGATGCGGAAGAACGCGCTTTGGTCCGCGCAGCACTGTTGGAACGCACCCGCGATATCGCCGAACACGCGATCAAAAGCGCAAACATCCACCTCTTTCCCTATGACAGCCACGCCGTCCGCTCAGTCTCGCTGACGCTGATCCCAGCCTGCATCGCTTTGCTGGCCGAAGATGAGAGCGGCGCGGATGAAGCCCGGGAATGGCTGGATTACTGCATCGAGTTTCTGTTCACCGTCTATTCGCCCTGGGGCGACCATCAGGGCGGTTGGGCCGAGGGCACCAACTACTGGATGATGGGCATGGCCTATCTGATTGATGCGGCCAACAGGCTGAAATCCTATACCGGACTTGACCTGTACCAGAGGCCTTTCTTTCAGAAGACTGGGGATTTCCCCTTGTTCTGCAAGGCCCCCAATACGCGCCGCGCCACCTTTGGTGATGACAGCACCATGGGCGATCTTCCCTGCATCAAGACCGGGCTGAACATGCGCCAATTCGCCGGTGTCACTGGCAATGGTGCCTATCAGTGGTATTGCGAAGAAAATCTGCGGCTGAACCCAGGAACCGAAATGGCCTTTTACAACTGGGGCTGGTGGGACACCAATTTTGACGAGATGGTGTTTCGCACCGATTTTCCGACTGTCGAGGCCAGAGAACCTGAAGGCGGTCTGCGCTGGTTCAAAGGCATCGGCTGGGTGGGCATTCAGCACGCCATGGCCGACCCAGAAAACCATATCCAGTTCGTCATGAAATCCTCGCCCTTCGGGTCGATCAGCCACAGCCATGGCGACCAGAATGCCTTTTGTCTGGCAGCATTTGGCGAAGATCTTGCTATTCAGTCCGGGCATTACGTCGCCTTTAACAGCACGATGCACCAGAACTGGCGGCGGCAGACAGTTTCAAAGAACGCGATCCTGATTGATGGCAAAGGGCAGTATGCCGGGCGCGACAAGACCATTGCCATGAAATCGACGGGCCGCATTTTGGCCGCCGAACAACGCGACAACCACTATTTCATCAGCGGCGATGCTACCCCGGCCTATAAGACACTTTCGCCCGAGGTTACTTCTGTGCTGCGCGACGTGTATTTTGTGAACAACGAATACTTCGTGATCGTTGATCAGATTGATGCTGATACGCCCGTTTCCATTGATTGGCGCCTGCATGCCAATGCGCCCTTTACGCTCGGCGACAGCACCTTTCGCTATACTGGTGAGCGGGCTGGATTCTATGGGAAAATCCTGTGGTCCGAGGCTGGCCCCGCCCATCTGACGCAAGAAACCGGTTTTCCCAATGTTGACCCTGCCGAAATCGAAGGCTTGCCCGTCAGCACCTGCCTGACCGCGCGCTTTCCAAAATCAATCAGGCACCGGATTGCCACGCTGATCGTTCCCTATCCGCTGGCGGCACCGCGCCGCGTGTTCAGCTTCCTCGACGACCAAGGCTATGACTGCGATCTCTATTTTACCGATGCCGAGGACCGCAGCTTCAAAGTCGTCATCCCCAAAACCTTCGATGTCGGCACAACACCGTCCGGCGCTGCCAAGAAAAAGGATACCAAATGAAACTTCAGGGAAAAACCGCCATTGTCACCGGCGCTGGCCGCGATATCGGCCTGGCCGTCGCGCTGAAACTTGCCGCCGAGGGCGCGAATGTTGCGATCAACTATTTCTCCAGCAGCGCAGGGGCCGACCAGGCGGTGGCAGATATCACCACTGCCGGGGGCCGGGCCTTTGCTCTGCAAGGTGACCTGACCAAACAGGCCGATGTTGATGCGCTGATCGCAAAGACAGTTGCCGAATTTGGTGGCATCAACGTGCTGGTCAACAATGCAGGCGGCCTGGTGGCCCGCAAGAAACTGGCCGAAATGTCGCTGGAGCACTGGCAGACCGTGATGGATCTCAACCTGACCAGCACGTTCCGGATTACCAAGGCCTGCCTGCCGCACATGGAAAGCGGTGCAATCGTCAACCTGGCCAGCCAGGCCGGGCGTGACGGGGGCGGGCCGGGGGCAGTGGCCTATGCCACGGCGAAAGGCGCCATCATGACTATGACGCGCGGTCTGGCCAAGGAACTGGGCCCCAATATCCGCGTCAACGCTCTGTGCCCAGGCATGATCGATACTGATTTCCATAACGTCCACACACCAGATGCCGGTCGTCGCGGCTATGAAGCCGCCGCCCCGCTGAAACGGCAGGGGAATACCGATGATGCGGCCAATCTTGTGCTCTTTTTGGCCTGCCAAGATTCTGCCTTTATCACGGGTGCGAATATCGACATCAACGGCGGCATGCTGTTCAGCTGATCTGAAAGACAAGGAACACAGATGACCAGATTTCCGATTGTCACAACCGGCGATAACGTCACCCGACAGGTTCTGTCTGACCATCCTGATCTGATGGTTGTAGCCTTCCGCTTTGCAGCGGAAGGTGCGGTCGGGGCACTGCACAGCCACCCGCATGTGCAATCGACCTATGTGGAAAGTGGGCGCTTTCGCTTCACGCTGGGCGATGAACAGCGAGAGGTCGGCCCCGGGGACAGTTTTGTCATCCCTTCCGGGCAAGAGCATGGCTGTGTCTGCCTGCAACCGGGCACATTGGTCGATTGCTTTACACCGCGCCGCGACGATTTTCTTTAACAATGGGGGCAGCTGACATGCGGTTTCTTGCAATCGGCGAATGCATGGCAGAGCTGGCCCCGGCCGATACGGAAGGGGAGTATCGCTTGGGCTTTGCAGGTGATACTTTCAACACCGCATGGTATCTGGCACGCATCCGACCGGCGTCCTCTGTCTCCTTCCTGTCCGCTGTGGGAGATGATGCCATTTCCGGCCAATTGCGTTCGGCGATTGTGGCTGGCGGCATCGACGACGGCCAAATCCGAACTCTGTCAGGCCTAACGGTGGGGCTATACCTTATTTCTCTCAAGGACGGAGAGCGGAGCTTTTCTTATTGGCGCGGGCAGTCAGCAGCGCGGCGCCTGGCAGATGATCCTTCATTTCTTGAACAGGCCCTGAAAGATGCAGACCTGATCTATTTTTCTGGGATTACCCTTGCGATTTTGGCCCCCGACGCCCGCATGCGCCTGATGGATGCAGTGCGCACAGCGCGGACTGCAGGCAAGACCATTGCGTTTGACCCGAACCTGCGGCCCCGTCTTTGGTCGGATACGACCGAGATGACGCAGACGATCATGCAGGCCGCTGCGGTCAGTGACATCGCGCTCCCCTCATTCGAGGATGAAGCGCATTGGTTTGGCGATACAGACCCCAAGGCAACAGCAGACCGCTATGCCGCGCAGGGGGTTTGCACGATCATCGTCAAGAATGGTGCCGAGGCCGTGTATTACAGCCATGGCACTGAAAGTGGCCTTGTCCCCGTGCCCCCCCTGACGGCCATTGTCGATACCACAGCCGCAGGTGACAGTTTCAACGCCGCCGCTCTGGCGGGCCTGCACGAGGGCAAACACATCACAGATTGCATCGCCGCGGCGTGCCGCTTGGCAGGCCTCGTGGTTCAGGGCAGAGGCGCGCTTGTGCCAGTAGATCCCATCCCCTTCGGGCCCTGACCACCGCGTTGCAAAGGAACAGCCAGATGCCGAACCCTCCCCCCGCCGACACGATGCCGCTGCTGCCCGAGACTCTGGCCCGCTTGGCACAGGCCAGCACAGCAACCATCGCAACGCTACTGTTCAAACGCGGCTATCACAATGCGTATGTGCAGGGGGTCACCCCCTTGGCACCGGGCAAACAGCCCATGGTCGGCCCTGCCTATACACTGCGTTATATACCTGCACGGCCCGATACCGACCCGCTGGATGCTTTTCGTGAGGCTGATCACCCCCAACGCGTCGCCATCGAGGAATGCCCAGCAGGCGCAGTGCTGGTGATGGATTGCCGAGGCGATGCCTCTGCCGCTTCGGCTGGGTCAATCTTGCTGACCCGGCTTGCCATTCGTGGGGCTGCCGGCGTGGTCACCGATGGCGGCATTCGCGACGCAGCCGGGGCTGCGGCTCTGGATATGCCGGTTTTTGCTGCAAAGCCTTCGGCCCCGACCAATCTGACCAAACATCATGCTGTGGATATCGGCCTGCCAATCGCCTGTGGCGGCGTCGCAGTCTATTCAGGGGATATCGTTTTGGGCGATGGGGATGGCGTGATGATCATCCCACGCCATCTTGCCAACGACCTTGCCGAGGAAAGCGAGGGGATGGAATTGTTCGAGACCTTTGTGATGGAAGAAGTCAGGCGCGGCGTACCGATCATCGGGCTTTACCCGCCAACTTACCCAGAGACTTTACTGCGGTTCAAGGCGTGGCAAACCAGCAGGGCCAGCTGACAGCGCGCCATCGCACCTATTGCACAGCCGCACGCGCGGCGCGGGCGATCACCAGTTCCTCGTTCGTGGGGATGACAAAGACCGGCACCTGGGCTGCATCGGGCGAAACACGGCCCAGATTTTCCGCATTGCGGGCAGGGTCAACCGCCACCCCCATCCACCCCAACCGGTCACAGATCAGTGCCCGGATCCCACGGGCATTTTCGCCGATGCCGCCACAGAAAATCAGCGCATCCATGCCCCCCATCGCCGCCGCCATCGACGCAATTTCACGCTGGCACCGCGCACAGAAATAGGCGATCGCATCCTGCGCCTTGGGGCTTTGCGCGGCGGCAAGGGTGCGCATGTCGTTGGACAGGCCAGACAGGCCCAACAGACCGGATTGCTTATACAGCAGGTCTGAAATGGCGGCGGCATCCATCCCTTGCTGATCCATCAGATACAGGATCACGCCAGGGTCGATCTGGCCGCACCGCGTGCCCATGGCAAGGCCATCAAGCGGTGAAAACCCCATGGTCGAGGCCATGGAACGCCCGCCCTCTATCGCGCAAAGCGAAGCGCCATTGCCCAGATGGGCCACCACAACCCGGCCCTTGGCCAGATCGGGGGCGATGCGAGCGAATTCACCCGACACATATTCATAGCTTAGCCCATGAAACCCATAGCGCCGAACGCCCTGATCGTAAAAGCGCTGCGGCAGGGCATAGGTATCGTTGACCCAAGGGTGGTTGCGGTGAAAGGCCGTGTCAAAGCAGGCCACCTGCGGCACATCGGGAAAGCTGGCGATGGCCGCACGAATACCCGTCAGATTGTGTGGCTGATGCAAAGGCGCAAAGGGTGACAAGCGGTCAAGCTGATCAAGAACCGCGTCATCAACAATGGCAGGTGCCGCGAAATCGGCCCCCCCATGAACCACCCGATGACCAACGGCCACCAGATCAAGATCCGGCCATTGGCCCCGAAAGCCATCAAGCACCGCATGCATCGCGCCCAGATGGCTGGTCAGATCGCCACTGGCCGGCAGGGCCGCACCGCTGCCCATCTTCAGGGTGATCTGCGCTTCGGGGCCGATCCTGTCTACCAGACCCACCGCCAGCGGCGCGTCGCCCTTGGCTGGAAACAACGCCACTTTCAGCGAAGATGACCCGGCATTCAGCGTCAGAACGGCCCGCGTCATCCCCGTGCCCCACTGGCAAAATGATGCACCGCTGCCACGGCGCAGGATGCAAGCCGCGACATGGCACTGTCAGACCGGCTGTTCAAAATCACCGGCACCTTGGCCCCCAGCACAAGGCCCGCGCTTTCGGCATGGCTCATAAAGGCCAGTTGCTTGGCCAGCATGTTGCCGGCATCAATATCTGGCACCACCAGAATATTGGCGCGCCCCGCAACCATACCCTTCAGCCCCTTGGTGCGCGCAGCCCCCATATCCACAGCGTTATCCATCGCCAAAGGCCCTTCGACCAACCCACCGCTGATCTGGCCACGATCCGCCATTTTCGACAAGAGGGCGGCATCAATCGACGATTGAATGGCCGGGTTCACCGTTTCCACGGCCGACAACACCCCGACCCGCGGCTCCATTCCCAAGGACAGGGCCAGATCGATGGCGTTCTGGCAAATATCAACCTTGGTCGCCAGATCAGGGGCGATATTGATGGCCGCATCTGTCACCATCACCGGTTCAGGCTGGCCCGGCACATCCATCACGAACACATGGGTAAAGCGTCGCCCCATCCGCAGCCCTGCCACCTTGTCAAGCATGGGTTTCAACAGATCTTCGGTGTGCAGATGGCCCTTCATCACGGCAGCGGCCCGGCCCTCATTGACCAACGTGCAGGCAAGGGTCGCGGCACCAATGTCGGTCGGGCAGTCGATGATTTCGATCCCCGTCAGGTCAGCGCCGATGTCAATCGCAGCGGCGCGGATGCGATCCGCCATCCCGATCAGGATGGGGGTGATGATGCTTTCACGCATCGCCAACAAGGCCCCGTCCAACGATTTGGCATCATCGGGGCAGACCACGGCTGTAGGCAAGGCGGGCAGCGGGCGGGCCCTTGCCAGCAGGGCCTCAAAGTGCCGATGGCGTTGAACGATCAGTCCGGGCAGATCAAGCGCATCGCAATCAAATTTGGCAACGGGTGCATCCACCACCGCTTCGCCCGTCAAAATCACGGAATCATCCGCAACGCGGCGCACCGTGGTAGACAGCCGCACGGCGCCGTCAGGCAGTTTTTCCAGCACTTCCACCCGGCAGATCAATTCCTCGCCCGCATGGGCGCGGGCATGAAAGTTCAGCATCTGTTGCCGATACAGGGTTCCCGCCCCCGGCAGTTGCATTCCCAAAACCGCAGAAATAAGCGAGGCCACAAACATACCCGGCGCCACGCGCTCGGTCTTGCCATCGCCATCCAGATCGCTGTCGGTCAGATGCATCGGGTTATGATTGCCTGACGAAACGGCAAAGACATACAGATCATCCTGCGTGATCAGGCGGCGCTGTTCCGCCACATCTCCGACAGCCAGTTCGGTGAATGTCTTGTTCACGATGCGCATCGGCCCAACTCCTGATCGTTTCGCCCCCGGCACCGGAACGGTCAATGCCCCGACTGTCAAGGGCCACCACTGACCCAGTTCGCCGATTGGCCTGCCCCCTGGCCAACCGATGCGGAATTCATCGGCGGTGTGCAAAGGCTGTGGGCCACTTCGCAAAATTGCAAGCGGTTGCGAAAACTATTGCAACCGGTTGCAAGAATGGCATGATTGTGGTTATCCTGAGTCGCCGGGCGGGTGAGGGCCTGTGCTTCAAGATAAAACGACGCAACTGGGAGGTTACGATGACATCAATGATCAAGAAGGCGGCACTGTTGGCGACAGCGGCCGCAATGCCGATGATGATGGCCACCACGGCATCCGCCGAAGGCGAACGCTATGTGCTGGTCAGCCATGCGCCCGACAGCGACAGCTGGTGGAATACCATCAAGAACGCCTTGGCCCTGGCGGGCGAGCAGATGGGCGTAACCGTCGAATATCGCAACCCCCCGACCGGCGATCTGGCCGATATGGCCCGCATCATCGAGCAGGTGGCAGCCTCGAACCCCGATGGCATCATCACCACCCTGTCAGACCCCGATGTTCTGTCTGGCCCGATCCGCGCCGCCGTTGATGCGGGCATTGATGTGGTCATCATGAATTCCGGCACGCCCGATCAGGCGCGCGCCGTGGGGGCGCTGATGTATGTTGGCCAGCCCGAATATGACGCGGGCCTTGCCGCTGGCATGCGGGCCAAGGGCGATGGCGTGACCTCGTTCCTGTGCGTGAACCACTACATCTCGTCGCCATCTTCGACCGAGCGGTGCCAGGGCTTTGCCGATGGTCTGGGCATCGAGTTGGGCAATCAGATGATCGACTCGGGCCAAGACCCGTCGGAAATCAAGAACAAGGTCATGGCCTATCTGTCGGCCAACCCCGACACCGACGCGATCCTGACGCTTGGCCCCACCTCGGCCGACCCGACGCTGCTGGCGCTGGAAGAAAACGGCATGGCAGGCGACATCTACTTTGGCACCTTTGATCTGGGCGAAGACATCGTCAAAGGCATCAAGGCAGGCGTGATCAAGTGGGGCATCGACCAGCAGCCCTTCTTGCAGGCCTATCTGCCGGTTGTGGTCCTGACCAACTATGATCGCTACGGCGTTCTGCCGGGCAACAACATCAACTCGGGGCCGGGCTTTGTGACCGCTACGGCGCTGGAAAAGGTCGAAGCCTTCGCTGGCGAATACCGCTGATCGTGAATGAACCGGGGCGGCCAGCCAATCTGGCCGCCCTTCTTTTTTCGACATCCCCGGTTTCACGAGGCCAACATGTCTGACACCCCAACCCAATCGCACACGGACGAGCGGATCAAGACCCGTTCCCGCCTGCGCGAGTCTCTGATCCGCCCCGAACTTGGCGGCATGATCGGCACCATCGTTGTTTTTGCGATGTTCTTTCTGTTTGCCTCGGACAGCGGCATGTTCAGCAGCCAGGGCGTGATGAACTGGAGCCAGGTTTCCGCCCAGTTCATGATCATCGCCGTGGGGGCGTGCCTGCTGATGATTGCCGGGGAATTCGACCTGTCGGTCGGGTCGATGATCGGCTTTGCGGGCATGATGATCGCGATCTTTTCGGTGACGCTGGGCTGGCCGATCTGGGTGGCCATCCTGATCACCTTTTTGGTCTGCACCCTGATCGGGGCGCTGAATGGCTACATCGTCGTTCGCACGGGCCTGCCCAGCTTTATCGTTACGCTGGCCTCTTTGTTCATTCTGCGCGGGTTCACGATCTTTTTCCCCCAGACGATCGAGCGCAAGACCATCATCGGCGGCATTTCCGATGCGGCCGTGGGTGATTGGCTGGCCCCCCTGTTTGGCGGCAAGATCCTGACGGGCTTGTTCGTCTGGCTGGGCGAAAACGGGCTGATCGCAACTTTTGACCGCGGCAGCCAACAGGGCAAACCGGTGGTTGATGGTATTCCGATGCTGATTGTCTGGGCGCTTGCTCTTGTGGTGGTCGGGCATATCGTGCTGACGCGCACACGGTTTGGAAACTGGATTTTCGCCGCTGGCGGTGATGCACAGGCGGCCAGCTATGCCGGGGTGCCGGTGAACCGCGTCAAGATTCTGATGTTCATGTTCACCGCCTTTTGCGCCACCGTCTTTGCCACCTGTCAGGTGATCGAATTCGGCTCGGCCGGGGCGGACCGTGGGCTTCTCAAGGAATTTGAGGCGATCATCGCCGTGGTCATCGGCGGCGCGCTTTTGACAGGGGGGTATGGGTCGGTCATCGGGGCTGCCCTTGGCGCGCTGATCTTTGGCGTGGTGCAGCAGGGGCTGTTCTTTGCCGGGGTCGAAAGCTCTTTGTTCCGGGTGTTTCTGGGGGTGATCCTGCTGTTTGCCGTGATCCTGAACACCTATGTCCGCCGCCTGATTACCGGAGAACGATAAGATGCACACACGCGCTCCTCTTTTGCGGATGAAGAACATCGAAAAGCACTTCGGCGCCGTGATCGCGCTGGCAGGCGTGTCGATCGATATTTATCCGGGCGAATGCCACTGCCTGCTGGGCGACAATGGCGCCGGGAAATCGACCTTCATCAAGACGATGTCCGGTGTTCACAAACCCACCAAGGGCGAAATCCTGTTCGAAAACAAACCGATGCACTTCGACAAGCCGCGTGACTCGATCAATGCGGGCATTGCCACGGTTTATCAGGATCTTGCCATGATCCCGCTGATGTCGGTCAGCCGCAACTTCTTTATGGGCAACGAACCCCTGCGCAAGGTCGGGCCATTCCGGTTCTTTGACCACGCCCATGCCAATGACGTGACCATGGATGAGATGCGCAAGATGGGCATCAACCTGCGCGGGCCCGATCAGGCCGTGGGCACCCTGTCCGGCGGAGAGCGGCAAACCGTTGCCATCGCACGGGCCGTCTATTTCGGGGCCAAGGTGCTCATCCTTGATGAACCCACATCCGCCTTGGGTGTGCGCCAGACGGCCAATGTGCTGGCGACCATCGACAAGGTGCGCAAACAGGGTGTGGCGGTGGTGTTCATCACCCATAACGTCCGCCATGCGATGGCCGTGGGTGACAGCTTTACCGTGTTGAACCGTGGCCGGACCCTTGGCACGGCGCAACGCGGGCAGATCACGCCGGAAGAGTTGCAAGACCTGATGGCCGGCGGGCAAGAGTTGGCAGAACTGGAAGGCAGCTTGGGCGGCACCGTCTGATCCCCCGCCCCACGCAGCAAGACCGCACTTTTGCGCCACCCGGATCACGCACAGGCTGTGCCGCGATCCGGGTGGCCTGCTTTCTGGCCTTAGTCGCGGAATGCAGCGGTAAGCTCGGGCGGCAGGTCAAACTCGGCCAATGCCCTTGCCCGCCCCTCGGCCGACATCTTGCGTGCAGTCTTTTCGACGATGTCCTGCACCGCCAGCGGATCCTTGCCTTGGGCGAAACCGGCAAAATACCACCGCAGAAACGTAAAGCAGATCACATCTTCCAGCGCCTGCACCTCGTCGTCGCGCTTTAGCGCCTCTTTGCGCAGCAAGACACCGACGCGCGCGCAATCTTCGGGGCCAAAACCCGCATCGGCCATGATGCCCGCCACCCGTTCCCCATGCCGCCGCCCCTGTTCGCGCCGCCAGGCCAGATACCCTTGCTTGCCCTGCGGATAATCCGCGCGCGGCAACAGCCAGCGTTCCACATGCTGACCTCGCGCAGCGATCTGCAACACCGGGCTGGCCTTTGGAAACAGCCGCGCCAGTTCCACACTCATCCGCTCGCCATACACCAACGCAGCCGGGCGCCCGTCCTCTTGCCCCGGATCGGCGGCATTTGCGGCATCAATCGCCTGCAAGGCCCGGGCCAAAGCACTGTTCGCGGAAAAAGTGTCAGTCATCATCTGCCCCTGATGGTCAAAGCTGTGCCTGCCCGTCAACCGGCGGCAATGGTCCCCAGCCTTAGCATGGAAACCCACGTCACCAAACCATTTGGCATCGAAAGACGCTGCCCGTGCCCGCCAAAGCGGGCATGGGTGGCGCATGGGCCTAGGCCGTCACAATCCGCCGCGCCGCCAACCAGCTGAACAAAGCCATGCCACCGGCACAAGCAAGGCACAGCGGCAATCCCCCAATCTGAAAGCTGAGGCCCGAAATCAACGTGCCAATCAACCGCCCCGCCGCATTGGCCATGTAATAAAAGCCAACATCACGGGTGATCTGCCGGGCCGACCCAAAGGCAAGGATCAGATAGGAATGAACCGAGGAATTGATCGCAAAGACAAAGCCAAACACCAACAGGCCCACCACCAGCACCCCCGTCAACCAAGGCGCGGGCCCACCAGCAACGGTTGCGGCCACGGCCAAGGCAAAGGGGATCGGCACCAACAACCCTGACCAAAGCACCGCTTTGCGCACCATCTGATCCTCGGGCTGGGTGCGCGCGCCCAACAGACGCGGGGCAAGGGCCTGAACCGCCCCATATGCAATGATCCAAACCGCCATGAAGCCACCCACCAGAAAAAACGCCTCGCGCCGGCCTTCGGCGGTGCCATCAGACAGGACTGACTGGAAATACACAGGCAGGCCCACGACAAACCAGACATCCCGCGCACCAAACAGAAACATCCGTGCCAGTGACAGCCGGTTTACCCGCGCATCCGGCGACCGCCAGCCCCCCCAGGCCTCGTCTGTCTTCATGCGGCCCGGCAGGCCCGCGGGCAAGAACAGCACCACCGCCAACAGGATGGCAGCCAGAACCGCGGCCATACCCCAGACAGCCGCCTGAAACCCGGCCAGCCCCAGCAAGGCCGCGCCAAGGAAAAACCCAAGCCCCTTGACCGCATTCTTGGACCCGGTCAGATATGCCACCCAGCGAAAAAGCCCCCCCTCGGCCGCGGGCGCCAACAGCTTGACCGCTGATTTTGAAGACATCTTGGCCAGATCCTTGGCCACCCCAGACACACCCTGCACGGCCATCACGAAAACAACAGAGGCCACAACCGTCCAACCTGGGTCAAGCTGGGCCAGGGCCACCAAGGCCCCGATCTGCAAGACCAGCCCCGCATACAGCGTGGCGGCCAGCCCAAACCTTGCCGCCAACCAGCCCGCAGCAAGATTGGTCACGATGCCCGCAAATTCATACAGCAGGAACAGCCAGGCCAGTTGCACCGGCGAAAAGCCAAGGCCGTTGAAATGCAGCAAAACCAGCATCCGCAAGGCACCGTCTGACAGCATAAAGGCCCAATAAGCCGCCGTGACGGCAGCATAGGCACGCAAAGGATTGGGCTGGGTCATGGTCTGGTCCTTGATCGCGCTGCGCTTTGCCGGGCGGAGGCCGGGGGCCAGCCCCCGGACCCCCGGGATATTTATGAACAGATGAAACGCGGCTAGAGCGTTTTGGAAACCATGCGGACGATATCGGCCAGACGGCAGGCATAGCCCCATTCATTATCATACCAGGCGTAAATCTTGACCTGTGTGCCGTTGATCACCATGGTTGACGGCCCGTCGATGATCGACGACCGCGGGTCATTGGTGAAATCACACGACACCAAAGGCCGTGTTTCATAGCCAAGAATCCCGTTCAGCGGGCCCTCGGCGGCGGCTTTGAACAGGGCATTCACTTCCTCGGCCGTGGTTGGGCGCTCCACCTCAAACACACAGTCGGTCAGCGAGGCATTCAGCAAAGGCACCCGCACCGCATGGCCGTTCAGGCGGCCCTTAAGCTCGGGGTAGATCAGCGTGATTGCCGTGGCGCTGCCCGTGGTGGTGGGGATCAAATTCATCAGGGCCGAACGCGCCCGCCGCATATCCTTGGCCGGGCGGTCAACGATGGTCTGGGTGTTGGTGACATCGTGGATTGTGGTGATCGACCCATGCTTGATGCCCAAGGACTCGTGGATCACCTTGACCACCGGGGCAAGGCAATTGGTGGTGCACGACGCCGCCGTGATCAGCGCCTGCGATCCATCGTAAAGCTGATGGTTCACGCCATACACAAGGTTCAGTGCCCCGCCATCCTTGACCGGCGCGCTGACCACCACCTTTTTCACCCCCGCCGCATAATAGGGGGCCAGTTTGGCGGCGGTCTTGAACACCCCGGTGCAATCGATCACCAGATCGACGCCCAGTTCAGCCAAGGGCAGCGCATCGATGGTTTTTTCATGGGTCAGGCGAATGCTCTGGCCGTTCAGAACCAAGGCATCCGGGGCATGGCCCACCGGGGTGCGCCAGCGACCATGCACGCTGTCGAATTCCATCAGCAAGGCATGCTGCCCAGCATCGCCCATCGGGTCGTTCAGCAATACGATCTGGCCGGCGGCGCCCGTGTCGATCAGATCGCGAAGCACCAGTTTTCCAATCCGGCCAAGGCCGTTCAGCGCAATACGGGGCATGGGACTTAGCCTTTCTTCGGGGTGGGGGCATCGTTGCCGATGGCATCGACGCGGGTTTGCAGGGACAGGCGGTTCAAGCTGTCGAACGGCAGTTCAACAAAGGCCTGAATCCGGCGCCGCAGGGCAGCATAGGTTTGCGCGAAAACCAGCGCCTTTTCAGCCTCGGTGCCTGTGGCCTTGACCGGGTCGGGCAGGCCCCAATGGCCGGTGATTGGCTGGCCGGGCCATGGCGGGCATTCTTCGGCGGCGGCGGTGTCGCAAACGGTAAAGACGAAATCCATCACCACGGACTCGGGCTGCTGAAATTCCGAAAGATGCTTGGACCGCAGGGGTGCCACGTCATGGCCGTTGCGGCGCAAAATCTCGATCGCCATCGGGTTCAGTTCAGAATTTGGCCGGGTGCCGGCGGAATGGGCGCGGAACCTGCCTTGGCCAAGGTCGCGCAGCAATGCCTCGGCAAAGATCGAGCGGGCGGAATTGCCCGAGCAGATGAACAGCACGTTGTAATCATTTTGCGCCATGGGGCGTTCCTTTTCGGACGACATGAGAGGGGCAAGCAGATCGGGCCGGGCGCGGCCCACATCCAGGGCCAGAAAGCCGATCAGGGACTCGGCCGTGGAAAGATCGACGGAATAGAACAGCGACCGCCCCTGCCGCACCACATTGCACAGCCCCGCAGCCGACAGATCGGCCAGATGGTGTGACAGTGTGTTCGGCTTTAACCCAAGCGCCGCCGCGATTTCGGTGGGGCGCACCCCTTGCGGGGCAAAGCGCATCAGCAGCCGGAAAACGGCAAGCCGGTCAGGGTGACCAAGGGTGGCAAAGGCATGGGCGGCGCGATTTTGTTCCATATTTCCCGATTAATGGAAATACGGGGCAGGGACCAGTGAAGTTTTTGTAACACGGCTGCCGTCAGTGCCAGTTTTCGACCAAGGCGCGCAGCACATCGGCCCGGCTGATCTGGCCCACCAGTCGGCCATCCTGCACCACAGGAAAGCGGCGAAAGCTGCTGGCAAGGAACTGCTCGGCCGCAGTCACCAGATCCGTCTCGGCGGCCAGCGTTTGCACCGAGCGGCTCATGAAGTCGGCGACGGGGCGACCCGATTCCTGAAAATAGGCGGCGTTCAGGGCGGCCCGCAGGCAATCTTTCTTGGACAACACCCCCACCAAGGCGCCCGCGGCATCCACCACCGGCGCGCCAGAAATCTTGCGGTGCAGCAATATCTCCATCGCTTGCAGAATATCCATCTCGGGGCGCAGGGTGACCAGATCGGCGGCCATGTAATCGCGCACACGCGGGCGGGCAAAGCGGGTCATGGGCCACCCCCTTGGCCCTTGCTCCTTTTGCAGGCCCCGCAGGCCGCCCCGGGCACGCAGGCCAGCCCCCCGCAAGACCCCCTGATCGGCGCGCGGCCAAAAATCACCCCCAGCGACAGGCCTGCAACGGCCAGAACCACAAGACAGAATGCGATCAGAAAACCCGCCATAGCCCCCCCTAAGCCGCATATCGGCGCGCAAAGTCGCCCGTCGCGATGGTCTGCACACCCCCGGCTTGGCGCAGCATGAACAGGGCTGCCAGACCGGCATCGCGCGCAAAAGCCGGGCCATGGTCGGCCCCCATGGCAAACAGTGCCGTTGCCAGGGCATCCGCCGTGCTGGCACGGGGCGCAAACACCGAAACCGAGGCCAAAGCCCCCGCCACGGGCTGCTGCGTGTGGGGGTCGATGATATGGCTAAATCGGCGGCCCGCCACGTCATAGCCATTGGCGCGGTCGCCCGATGTTGCCAAGGCTTCGCCGTTGATCACCACGCGCGCCTGCACGGCCTCGGCCCCCGGCAGGGGCCGTTCGATCGCGGCGCGCCATGGTCGGCCACTGGGATGGCGGCCTTGGGCCATCACCTCGCCGCCAAGTTCCACAAAGGCATCGGCATGGCCCAGATCGGCCAGGCGCGCCATGATCAGATCCAGCGCATGGCCCTTGGCGATGCCGCACAGATCCAGCGTCTGCGCCGGATGCGCCTTTTTTGCGGCGCCATCCACCAACGCCATGTCGGCAAACCCGCCCGCCGGCGGCGCTGTGAGGGGGCCAAAGCCAAACCGCCCGGTGATGCCGCCCAACGTGGGATCAAAGGCACCATCTGTCAGCGCCGCAATCCGCCTTGCCTCGGCCAAGGTGGCGCAGGTTGCGGGCGACAGGGGCATGGGCGCGGTGCTGTGCCATCTGTTAAAGCGCGACAGTTCCGACTGGGGGCGGTAGGGCGACATCAGCCCGTCTATCTGCTCGACAACCGCCATGACCACAGAAATGATCGCATCCGCATCGGCCCCTGCCGCCACCCTGACACGCCAGCCCGCGCCAAAAGCCGGGCCTTCGATCTGCAACACGTCGCTTGCCCCAGCCTGCGCGGGCGCGGCGCACAGCATGGCCCCAGACAGCAAAAGGAAACGGCGCCGGGTCAGTGTCATCGGGTCACCCTCCGAAGTCGTCGTTGAAGATGTGATCGGGGCTGACGCCCAGATCCTCTAGCATGGCCAGCACGGCGCGGATCATCATCGGCGGGCCGCACAGATAGTATTCACAGTCTTGCGGGGCCGGATGCGTGGCCAGATGGTTTTGCAAGGCCACCTGATGCACAAACCCGGTCGCCCCGTGCCAGTCATCCTCGGCCGCGGGGTCTGACAGCGCCGGGGTCCAGCTAAAGTTCGGGAATTCGGCACAGAGCTGGTCGAACTCTTTATCATAGAACAGATCAACCCGGCTGCGCGCACCATACCAAAAGCTTATCTTGCGGGATGTTTGCTTGCGCCGCAGCTGATCATGGATGATCGCCCGCAAGGGGGCCATGCCAACACCGCCGCCGATGAACACCATCTCACGATCACTGTCCTGCGCGGCGAAAGACCCAAAGGGCCCCGAGATCTGCACCAGATCGCCAATCCGGCGGCCAAACAGATAAGACGACACCAGCCCCGGCGACACGTCGGGGTGTTGCGGGGGCGGCAAGGCCAGACGGATCAGCAAGACGATCACCCCATCGCCGTCACTGGCGACACTGGCCATCGAATAGGCCCGCGATTGCGCCGTGGGGCTGTGCACCACCAGCCCCTGCAACCCCATCTTGGCCCATGCGGCCTGATGGGGGGGCGAAACCTCGTAATCGGCAAAGGCCTGATCATAGGGGGGGGCCTCGACCATGACAAAGGCCCCCGGCGTAAACCGGAAATCGGCCCCACCGGGCAGGCGCAGCACCACTTCGCGGATCAACGGGGCCACTGTGCGGCAAGAGACAACAGTGCATGCATAGCTTTGCGCCGACAGCATCGTTTCGGGCAATTGCACCGACAGCGCCTCGCGCAGCGTGGTCTGACAGGCCAGACGCACACCTGCGGCCAGCTCTGCCCGCGTCAGCAGCGCAGCCTCGGTCGGCAGCGCGGGCGGACAGCCGGTGCCCAAGGTGACGCGGCATTGACCACAGGTGCCAGCCCCCCCACAGGCCGATGGGATGGCAAAGCCCGCGTCGCCCAGAACCGTCAGCAGACGATCGCCGGTGCGTGCCGTCAGGCTTTGCCCCCCATTCACCTGCACCACCACCGGGCGCGATGGCACCAAAACCGCCCGCGCCATCAGCACCAGTGCCACCAGCACCAGAACGATGCCAACAAAGACCGCGCTGCCCAGAACGATGTCACTCATCCCGCGCCCACCCCGATCAGCGCGGAAAAGCCCATCGACATCAATCCGGTGACAACAAAGGCCAGACCCAATCCGCGCAGCCCCTTGGGCACATCGGCATAGCGCAGCTTTTCCCGAATGGCGGCAAAGGTGACAATCGCCAAGGCCCAGCCAATGCCACTGCCAAGCCCATAGGCCACACTCTCGGGCAGGGTCAGCCGGCGTTCAACCATGAACAGGCTGCCCCCCAGGATTGCGCAGTTGACGGTGATCAGCGGCAGAAAAATGCCAAGGCTGCGGTGCAGGACCGGGGCGAACCGATCCAGCGCCATTTCCAGAACTTGCACGATGGCCGCGATCACCCCGATGAACGAGATCAGCTTGAGATAGGTCAGATCAACCTCGGGCAGGCCCGCCCAGGCCCAGGCCCCCTCGACCAGCAGCCCCTGAAAGATCAGATGGTTTACCGGCACCGTCACCGTCTGAACCGCGATCATCGCCACACCCAGACCAAGCGCGGTATCCACCCGTTTCGACACCGCCAGAAAGGTGCAGATGCCCAGAAAGAAGGTCAGCGCCAGATTTTCCTGCAAGATGGCGCGAAAGAAGATGTCGGTCATGGCCGGGCCTCCTCGGCCGGGGGGGCCACGGGATAGGCATTCGCCTCGACCTGATCAGGGCGCAGGCTGCGGATCAGCCAGATCATCCCCCCGATGATGAAAAACGCACTGGGTGCCAGCAGCATGAACCCCAGCGGCGTGAACCAGCCACCCTCGCTGGCCAATGGCAAGACCTGCACCCCAAACAACGTGCCGGCCCCCAACCCTTCGCGCAGGGTGGCCACGGCCAGCAGGATGATGCCATAGCCAAGCCCGTTGCCCAGACCATCCAGCACACTGGGCCAGACGGGGTTGCGCATGGCAAAGGCCTCGGCCCGGCCAAGAACGATGCAATTGGTGACGATCAGCCCGACAAAGACCGAAAGCCGCTGGCTGATGTCATAGGCAAAGGCACGCAACAGCTGATCCGCGACAATCACCAGCGCGGCGATGATGGTGATCTGCACCACCAACCGGATCGCCGATGGCAAGTGGTTGCGGATCAGGCTGATCGCCGCCGAGGCGACCATAAGCACCGCCGTCAACGCCACAGCCATGGTCAGCGCCGTATCCAGAGCGGTGGTCACGGCCAGGGCCGAACAGATGCCCAGCATTTGCAGCGTGATCGGGTTTGCATCGATCAGCGGTGCGGTCAGGTGGCGCAGGTTTGATCCGGCCATTCTATTGCCCCCCGGCTTTCAACTGATCAAGAAAGGGCCCAAACCCCTGCGGCCCCAGCCAGAACCGCACAAGATTGGCAACCCCGGTGGCCGAGCGTGTGGCCCCCGTCAGGCCATCCACCTCGGTTTCTGCACTTGCCGCGCCACGCACCACAGTGATGCTGATGGCACCATCGGCATCGCGCAGCGTCTTGCCCGCCCAGCTTGCCTGCCACGCCGGATCGGTCACGCGCGACCCAAGGCCCGGCGTCTCGCCCTGTTCGTAAACGCTCAGTGCTGCGACCGTGACCAGATCGCTGTGCAAGGCCAGATAGGCCCGGATCGTCGATTGATAGCCCGTGCCGTAAACCGGCAAGACCACCAGCGCCAACCCGTCGCGCCCCTGCAAAAGATAGGCCGGGGCATGGCTGGGGCGGTGGCCGATGCGGGCGATATCCTCGTCGGCACTCAGGGCCAGCCCCTGCGCCGTATCGGTCTGCACCGCCAGATAATCAAAGCTCGCGGCCTCCACCGCAGGGTCGATCTGGCCGCTGTCCAGTGCCACGACAACCGCCTCTAACCGCTCCGCCCCGCTGTCGCGCAAAATGGCCTCTAGCCCCGGCAGGCGGGCCATCATCGCATCAAGGCTGGCCTGACGGGCAGCGGCTACATGGGCCTCTTGCCTTGGCTTCAGCGCAACAGCCGTGGCCGAAACCGTCACAGCCGCAACCAGTGCCACCAGAAAGGCCACACCCATCGCCTTGACCGGGCTGTCATTGGGCATGGCCAGAAAGCGCCGCCACAGGGCCAGGGCGGAAAGGTTAGCCATGATGCTGACGCCCTTTGCGGTAGCGAACATTGGCGGCAATCACCATCTGGTCGATCAGCGCGGCAAAAACGCTGGCCAAAAGGGCCGCAAAAACCACCGGGGCCAGTGCCCCCACCCCCGCCGCGCCCGCGCCAAGCACAGCCACCAGCGCCCCGGCCAAGCCGCCGTAGACCCACCGCCCGACATTGGTGCAGGCCGCAGCCACCGGATCTGCGATCAGGAACACCAGCCCAAGGGCCAGCGTGGCACTGGTCAGCGCGGCCCAATCCGGCGCGGGCTGCAGCGCCATCAGCGCCGCCAGGCCAAGGCCGAACCCCAGCACCACCCGTCCCGAGATCAGCCCCAGCAGCAGCAGAACCGCCCCGCCCAAGCCCGCGCCAATAGCAACGCCAAGGCCGGGTTGGCCCGCCGTTGCGCCGGGAAATGAAAACAGCAGAAAGGCAAGCGCGACAACCGCCGGGTTCACAAACCCCCGCCCCCGCGCGCCAAAGATCAACCCGCCCAGAACCAAGCCAAAGCTAAGCGCCACCCCCTGTTGCCACAGCGGCACGGCACCGGGCAGCATCAGCACAAATACCAACGCCGGCACGATCATGTCCCACGCCAAAGGCTGGCCGCGCAGCCGCGCAAACATCCCGGCCCAAACGGCCCAGACACCCAAGGCCAAGGCCACCGGCCCGATCATCGCCCCCCCACGCTCGGCCACGGCCATCGCCAAGGCAGGCAGCAGCGCAAGGGCCGTGACAGCCGTGATACGGTTCGCCTCCCATCGCCAGACCGGGGTGGTTTGCACCATCGTCATGCCCGCACCTCTTGCGCCAGGCTGCGCAACACGCGGCGCAACATTGCACCGTAATCGCTGCCCGAGGGGCAGAGCGCGCCAAGACTGGCAACATCCTCTTCCAGCAGTTCCAGACAGCCCAACCGCTCGGCCGTTTCCACATCGCCACAGGCCAGTGCCCGCATCAAGGGCGCAGGCAGGATGGCAAAGGGGAAGGCGCGCTCAAACGACTCCAGCGGCAGCATCGCCGCCCCCTTGGCCTGCGGCAACCGGGCCAACAGGCGCTTCCAGACCGGCAGGCGCTGATCAGCGGCGGCGTCATCCAAATGCAGATCATACCGGCCCAGACAGGGCTGTGACGCCCGGTCCAGCACGGCGCCCAGGGGCAGCACCACCGGCCCCTGCCCCGCCCGCGTCACCACGCGGGTGCCCATGATCTGCCCGCAGGCCAACAGATGCCCGATCGCCACCACATCCTGCGCAGTGGCCTGCCAGACCATGCGCTGGCGCGATACCGGCATCATCCGGTGGATCATCGGCCCCGCCGCCCTCGACGGGCCAGAAAAACGGGCAAGGCGCAGCCGGTCATCCTCGGGCAGCAGCGGCGGGCCGGGGGGCTGACACAGGATCAGCGGCCCCGGCGTCAACAGCTTTAGCGCCGCCATCCCACGGTGCAGCAACTCGGTATCCAGCAGCCGCGGATCGGCCATGGCCGCGATCACGAAAATGGCCGCCGGGCTGGCATCCGGGTCAGGCAAATGGCCAAAGGGACGGGTCCGAAAGCTGGCCCAAGCCCCGGCCTGCTGCAACAGCCGCCGCAATCCGGCACCATCATCCTGGGGCACCAGCGTATCAAACCGCCGTGCGGCGTCGCTGTCTGCCTGAACGGCAATGTCAATCCGGGCCAACCTGCGCCGCGCACCAAAGCTGATGTGGCTGACCCTGCCAGCCACGGGGCTGACCAGACAAATCTCTGGTCGCGCCCTGTCATGACACAGGGCCTGCCCCGCCAGCACCTTGTCGCCCTCGGCCACCCGCAAATCAAAGATCACATCCGGGTAATCGCGGGCCAGCACAGCCACACAGCGCACCGCGCCGTCCGGCCGCACTTCGGCTGGCCCCACATCGGCTTGCGTCATGCCCGGCATCAAGGGCGCATCAAACCGCTGGTGTCGATGTCGGCCATTGTGGCCAGATCTTCCATGCTGTCGATCAAAAGCTGCGTGGCATAATGCGGGTTATGGGCATAGGCCCCGTGATCCTTGCCGACAAACTGGTAATTATAGGCCGCTTGCAGCAAGCGCAGTGTCCAGCTTTGATAGGCATTGGGAAACACCGCTTCGGCAGCATCGGCCACCCCATCAGCGTTCAGATCGTTGAAAAAGTAGGGATAGGCATCCACCGAATAGGCAATCGGCTTGCCCACCACCTGCGCCGCATAAGCCATGATCGCCCCATTCAGCCGCCCATGCAGCGTATCGATAACCACCCCGATCCCGGCGGCGGTATTGCCATCGCCCAGAATATCAACGGGCGTGGTGCGAATGGCACTGAACTCGGCCGCGCCCTGGTGGCAGGTGGTGCAGCTTTCCAGCTTGACCTCTGTGTCATGCGCACCATGACAACTGACACAACTGTTCAGCCCCTGCACATGGCCAAAGGGCCCGGCATAAACCTTGCCATCATATTGAAACCCGCCCCGCACCTCGGCACCCAATTGGGTCGAGGCCGCCGCAGCATAGTGGATGTTGATAAAGCGCAGGTCGGGCGCAACCGTATCAGGCGCAAGCGCACCGACAGCAGCCGTCACCCGATCCATCGAACTGCGGCCCTGATGGCAAACCGAACACACCGCCGAGGACGAGTCGTTGCTGACCACCTGCCCATTCGGGAACAGAACTTCGGTCAGCGCCTTGGCCCCGTCGCTGTGGCAGGCGGCGCATTCGACCGTGGTGCCAATGGGCACCGAATGATCAATCACACCAGCCGATGTCTGCGGCGCCGACAGGTAATCAACGATCCCCGTGGTCGAGTGGCAAACGGCGCAGGTGCCCGGAATTTCGGCCTCGGTATCCCAGTGCCGAAAGGCCTCGGATGTAGAATCAGCATGGGGCGAGGCCAACCAGGCCCGCAAGATCGCCTCGTCATGGGCCGAAGGGCCAGTTTGGGCCAGTGCGGGCTGCACACCAATCGCAAGACAGAAAATCGCCAATGCCCCGAGAGAACTATACCGCATGGATTGGTGCTCCTGTGATGAAATGCCGCAATACTGCAACCGTAGCAGGAAATCTCCCAACCGGCTTGACTCAGATCAATGGGGCGTGGATTTGGCTTCCGATACGCGCAAAACGCAGGCATTTATCATGCTGCTCTCTCTTGGCCGCACAAATTTTCGCAGGTGGCGTTGGTTGTTGCCACTCCTCAGGCCACACATTTACCCTGCACCCAAGCTCCCCGCAACACCGCCGCTGAGTGGCGGGTTGAAACGCGGATGACATCCGCCCGCGCCCCGACCAACATACGCCCCCGATCAGACAACCCGGTGGCATCTGCAGGGGCAGCGGTCACTGCGGCAAAACCGCGAGCCATATCCCCCCAAAGATCACCCAGCATCAGCGCCGCCGCCAGCAAGGACGACGGAACATAGTCTGACGAGACGATATCCAGCAGATCAGCCCGCGCCAGATCGATGGCCGCCACATTGCCCGAATGGCTTCCGCCCCGGATCAGGTTTGGCGCCCCAACCATCACCTTTATACCATGAGCATGGCAGGCCTGTGCCGCTTCGACTGTTGTCGGAAACTCGGCGAAATGCGCCCCATGGGCAGCCGAGACTGCAACCTGCGGTGCGGTTGTGTCATCATGACTGGCAAGTGTCGCCCCATAACGCCGCGCTTCGGCCACTGCTGTTGCCTCATGCAGGGCACCCACCCTGTCGCGCAGGCCGCGCTGACGGGCAACATGCTCCAGAAACTCGGCCTCGGACAAGCCCTGCTTGCCGCAGATATAATCGCGCAATTTGCTCAGATCACGAAACTGCCGCTCGCCGGGGGTGTGGTCCATCAGGCTGACAATTCCGATGCGGTCATCAGGACCAAACTTCGCCATTTCCGCAACCAGGGTTTCCGAACAGATCTCAGCCCGCAGGTGCAGGAAATGGCTGATCCGCAAGGCCCCCTCAGCGCGCAAGTCCAGAATTTCATTCGCAAGGGCGCGCGCATATTCGCCGTAGTTTGCCTTGGCCGTCGACACCACCGACCCCACGCGCAGCGCATCAAACACCGTGGTGATCCCGGTGCTGGCCAACTCACCGTCATGTGCCACGATCGCAGCGCGATGCGGCCAATTCACCCTCGGGCGCGGTTCGATATGGCGCTCCAGATTGTCGGTGTGCAACTCGATCAATCCCGGCGTGACCAGATCGCCCTCGCAATCCACCGCCCCCGGCGGCACGGCGCAACCTTGGTCGATAGCAGCGATCTTCCCCTGCCGCATAACGATCGATCCGGTCAGCACCTCTGTCGGCAGAACAAGGGTGGCATTCGCAAGGATCATCTCGGTCATCTGAATAGTTCCTGTATTGTGCTTGATGGGCAAGGCAGGTCAGATCGCATCAAACCGTCACACTTGTGTGACACTGCCCGTTTAGTTCACCACGATGGAAAAGATGCAGCGCTTCGCCGTTTACTTCGCCCCGAGAGAGGGCGCCTTTGCCACCCACGCTGCGGCATGGCTGGGCTGGGACGCGGCTTTGGGCAAGCCAGTGGCGCACCCAAAGCTTGCTGGCCTGCCCGCACCACTGGCCAACCTGACCGCAACGCCGCGCAAATACGGTTTTCACGCCACCATCCGCGCACCGTTCCGCCCGGTCGATGGCTTGACGGCAGGCCAAATCGCTCAGACCATCGCGGATCTTGCGCACAAACTGGCCCCCGTCACCTGCGCCGGGCTGCAGATCGAAAACCTGCACGGCTTTCTGGCACTTACCCCCATTGGCAGAGAAGCGGCGCTGCGGGATCTTGCGGCACAGGTGGTCGCGGGCACCAATGCCCTGCGCGCTCCACTTACCGCCACAGAGCGCGCCAAACGCCGGCCCGACCAACTGTCGCCCCGCCAACTGGCCCTGCTGGATCACTGGGGTTATCCCGGTGTGATGGAGGAGTTCCGCTTTCACCTGACACTGACAGGCCAGCTTGCCGCCGATCAGGTAGCGCAGGTCACGCAGGCTGCTCAGGTCCATTTCGGCCCGGTCCTGCCGCGCCCCTTTGTGGTTCAAGATCTGTGCCTGTTTGGCGAAGATGCCATTGGGCGGTTTCATCTGCTGCACCGCTATCCCCTGTCCGGCTGAAGCGCGGCCAGCAATCGCGCGATGCCGACCTCTTCACTGGCATCATTGATCACTGTCACCGCTTTGATTCCCGAGGGCAGGGCAAAGGCTGCACGACGCAGGCGCTGTTCAACATCAGCTGCCGTTTCGCGACCACGCGCTGCCAGCCGGGTGGCCAGAACTGCCTCGGGCGCAGTGATCAGAATAACCTTCAAATCTGGAAACGCCGACACGGCCTGCGGCAAAGCAAGGCGTGAACCGTTAAAGACCACAGGACCACGCCCGCCTATCTGATCGTGCGGAATGCCATAGCGCAGACCGTGTGCCTGCCAATCCAGCGCAAAGGCGCCCGCAGCCTTGCGGCGCGCAAACTCTGCCTCGCTTATCCCTTCGAACGGTTCGCCGCCCGCATGGGCGGGGCGGGTGATCACCCGGCGCACCAGCCGCAGATCAGGGCGTCGCGCGCAGGCCCCGGCCAAAAGCGTGTCCTTTCCCACCCCCGAAGGCCCAACCACGGCAAAGATCATCCCGCTCATCCCGGCGTAAAGGCGGTCACATCAACCAGCCGGTCACATACCCGCGCCCGCGCGGCGGAATCGTGAAAAATACCCAAAATCGCAGCCCCACGCGCCTTGGCCTCTTCAATCAGGGCCAGCACGACATCACGGTTCTCGGCATCAAGACTGGCCGTTGGCTCATCCAGCAACATCGCAGGAAAGTCATGGGCAAAGCCACGGGCGATATTCACGCGCTGCTGTTCTCCCCCTGAAAAGGTGGAGGGCGACAAGGCCCACAGCCGCTGCGGAATGTTCAGCCGGGCCAACAAATCGGCGGCTCGGGCCTGTGCCTGCTCTGGCCGCTGGCCCAGATGCAGCAGCGGTTCGGCCACCACATCCAGTGTTGGCACGCGTGGCACCACCCGCAGGAACTGGCTGACATAGCCCAAGGTCTGGCGGCGCAGATGAATGATCTGACGAGGCGTTGCACGGGTGACGTCGAGATCACCCACCAGTATGCGCCCACCCTCCGCAAGGTAATTACCGTGAACCATGCGCATCAGCGTGGATTTGCCTGCCCCCGACTGGCCAACCAGTCCGACACATTCGCCGTGCCGCACTGTCAGCGCCGCCCCGGCCATAACCGGAAGGAGAGCGCCACCCTGATTGTGCAGGGTAAAGCTCTTGGAGAGGTTTTCGATCTCGATCATGGCGTCAGACCTGCAACACAGAGGAAACAAGCAGCTGGGTGTAAGCGTGTTGGGGGTCATCCAGCACCTGATCGGTCAGGCCCTGCTCGACCACCCGACCCGACTTCATGACCATAAGCCGATCCGCCAACAGCCGCACCACGGCCAGATCATGCGTTACAATGATCACCGACAGGCCCAGATCGCGCACCAACCCGCGCAACAGATCCAGCAAACGAGCCTGCACGCTGACATCCAGTCCGCCGGTGGGCTCATCCATAAGCACCAGTCGCGGAGCCGTCACCAGATTGCGTGCAAGTTGCAGACGCTGCTGCATACCGCCCGAAAACGCGCTCGGGCGGTCATCGATCCGGTCGGCGGAAATTTCAACCCGCCCCATCCAATCCGTCGCCATGCTGCGGATATGGCCATAGTGGCGCGCCCCCACAGCCATCAACCGCTCACCAATGTTTCCGCCAGCACTTACCCCCATGCGCAACCCATCGCGCGGGTTCTGATGCACAAAGGCCCATTCGGTGCGCATCAACCGCCGACGATCGGTTTCTCCCATCGCAAGCACATCGCGCCCGTCATAGGTCAACTGTCCCCGATCAGGCGCGTGATGCCCGGCAATGGCCGTCAACAGCGTCGACTTGCCTGAACCACTTTCTCCGACAATTCCCAGCACCTCGCCGGGGAACAGATCAAACGATACATCCGCGCACCCGACGCGCGTGCCATAAGCTTTGCTCAGACCCTGCACCTGCAACAGTGGCTGGTCTGTAAAAGGGCTATGCGGGGTCATGCCATCACCTCATGTGCGCTCTGGTGAGCAAGCCGCCCCTCATGCCCCGCCTCTCGGCGAACCACACAGAAATCGGTGTCCGAACAGACGAACATCCGCGTGCCAACATCATCGGTGATCACCTCATCAAGATAGCTTTCCCCGGCCCCGCATAAATCGCAGGCATGCGGCGCTTTCGTGGGTTGAAAGGGGTGGTCGTCGAAATCTAGGCTGACCACTTCGGTATAGGGCGGCAGCGCATAGATCCGCTGTTCACGGCCGGCACCGAACAACTGTATGGCAGCCGAGCCCGAAAGTTTGGGATTGTCGAATTTCGGAATGGGCGAAGGGTCCATCACATAGCGCCCCTCAACTTTGACTGGATAGGCATAGCTGGTGGCAATCTGACCGTGCCGGGCAATGTCCTCATACAATTTGACATGCATCAGCCCGTATTCCTCCAGCTCGTGCATCTTGCGGGTCTCTGTCTCGCGCGGCTCCAGAAAACGCAGCGGTTCGGGGATCGGCACCTGATAGACCAGTATCTGGCCCGGGATGAGTGTCGCTTCGGGAATACGGTGCCGGGTCTGAATCACGCTTGCATCGCAAGTGTGCTCGGTCACCTCGACGCCTGCGGTGCGCTGAAAGAACTTTCGGATGCTGACGGCATTGGTGGTATCGTCAGCTCCTTGATCAATCACCTTCAGCCGGTCTTCGGGCACCAGACAGGCTGCCGTTACCTGCACCCCCCCCGTGCCCCAGCCATAGGGCATCGGCATTTCACGACTGGCAAACGGCACCTGATAGCCGGGAATGGCAATGCCCTTCAGAATGGCCCGGCGGATCATACGCTTGGTCTGCTCATCCAGATAGGCGAAGTTATAGGCATGCCCTTCGGTCATTCTGCGGCCTCCTTCAGCGGGTTGGCCTCGGCGCGCAGACGGCGGACCAGTTCAAGCTCGGATTGGAAATCGACGTAGTGGGGCAACTTGATATGTTCTAAAAACCCGGTCGCCTGCACGTTGTCACAATGATACAGAACAAATTCCTCATCCTGCGCCGGTGCACCGCTGTCCTCTTCGCCCAGCTCTTTCCAACGCAAGGCCCGGTCCACAAGGCTCATGGCTATGGCCTTGCGCTCTGACTGGCCAAAGACCAGCCCATAGCCGCGGGTGAATTGTGCGGGTTCGGTCCGGCTGCCCTTGAACTGGTTGACAGTCTCACATTCCGTCACCTCGATCTCGCCGATCTCGACTGCAAACCCCAGCTCGGTCAGCTCAAGCTCGACCGCCAAAACCCCAATCCGCAATTCCCCGACAAAGGCATGGGTCCGCCCATAGCCGCGCTGCGTGGAATAGGCCATCGACAGCACAAAACCCTCATCCCCACGGGTAATCGCTTGCAAGCGCAGGGCGCGGTCGGCTGGCAATTCCAGCGGATCACGCGTCAGATCAGGCGGTGGCGTGTTGTCATGCGGGGCCGCCTCAATCAGCCCGTCACGATCCAAAAGCCCGGTCACATGCGGCACCGGGCCCGGCGTCACTGGCGCCCTCGGGGCGGCGGGAACCTCCCCCTCGGCAGCCAGTTTGAAATCCAGCAACCGATGGGTGTAGTCAAAGGTCGGCCCCAGAACCTGCCCACCCGGCACATCCTTGAACGTGGCCGAAATCCGGCGATCCAACACCATCTCAGCTGTATTGATCGGCAGCGAGGCCCCAAGGCGCGGCAGCGTCGTGCGATAGGCGCGGATAAGAAAAATCGCCTCTATCAGATCGCCCCGCGCCTGCTTGATCGCCAAGGCAGCAAGATCGGGGTCATACAGACTGCCTTCGGCCATCACCCGGTTTACTGCCAGCTTCAACTGCTGCCGGATTTGCGACAGCGTCAGATCTGCCACCGACCGGTCGCCCCGCCGTTCTTCAGCCAACCAGGCATGAGCATTGTCTATCGCTCGTTCTCCCCCTTTGACGGCCACATACATCAGCGTTCCCCCACGTTGGTGGATCGGGGCACCCCCGCGATCTGCGACCTACAGGTCAGATAAAAATCAAAGCCCAAGGGGAAGCGCGCATGATTGGCCTGAAACAACGCCGGATCGGACAGGTTCAAATACGCCTCAGCCTGAATACCCGGCCCCGTCAACCGCACCCCCTCGGCCCGCAAGGCGGGCATTTCAATCAGCACCGTGGCCGAGCGGTCGGGATAATCCGGCTCACCCGGATGCAGACGCGACAGATACGTCGCGATCTCGGCCAACGGGCCATAGGCAAAGCGCGCCGAACTCAGATCGGGCGCATCAGCCGCCAGAACCGGCGCCCCGATGTGAAAGGCGATCCATCCCCGTAAGGCCGGGCTGTCGACACTGGCGCATAGAAAAACAGGCGTGGTGTCGTCGGCCAGTGTCAACAACGTGGTGCCCGCCGCAGCCGACATTGGCGCAGGTGGCCGCGCATCTGCCAGCCAATGCAGGCTGCCCGGTCGAGCCATCGCCTCAAGCAAAATGCGAAAGGCGCGGGCCGATTGCACCGGAAAATCGGCAAAGCCAGCCGAAAGCAGATCCTGGGCTTGGGATGTCATGCGTCTTCTCCACGCACCAAGGTAAAGAAATCAACCTTCGTCGCCGCCGCTTTTTCCGCGCGTGCCTGCCGGGTGGCAACGACTTCGGTGGCCAGCACATCCAGCACAGTGCGGCGCAGGTCCGGCTCGGCGGCGGTTTGCAGAAGCGCATCCAGCACCGCCGCACGGGCACAATGGGCGCGGTCACGGCCCTGCACATAGGCATGGCCCACCGTGCCATCAGCCAGTCGCACAGTGGCGCGGGTCACTGTCATTTCACCCAGATTGAACGGTGCTGCCGTGCCGCCGATCCTACCACGCACCATCACCGCCCCCACCTCGGGGCTTCGGATCACCTCATGCATGGGAAGATCGGGGAACAACGCCACCAACCGTGCCGGATCGGCCTTTGCCAACAGCGCCATCCAGATCTGGCGCGGGGTTTTCGCAGTCGCCTTTTCAGTGGTCATGCAGGCCCTCGACATCTTGCTGATTTGTCTAGATTACTATACAACTAGACAAATGCTTAGCCGAACGCTCTGCATCGCTCAACAAGACTGTTGTGAATTTTTCGTAACAAAGGCCCCACGATGACGCGTCAAACCCTTTGGCAAACGATCCACACCGCCTTGGCAGCCGAGATTGCGGCGGGCCACTATCGCACAGGGGACAAGCTGCCAACCGAGGCCAAACTGGCCACCCGCTTTGGCGTGAACCGACATACCGTGCGGCAGGCGCTGGCAGCTCTGGCCGAAGCTGGCACGGTGCACAGCAGGCGCGGTGCAGGTGTTTTTGTGACCACCCACCCCACTGACTACCCACTGGGCCGCCGGGTTCGGTTTCAGCAGAATCTGGCCGCAAGCGGACGCAGCGCTTCGCGCCGGATCACGCTGATAGATACCCGCGTTGCCGATGAAGACGAGGCCAAAGCACTGCATCTCTTGCCCGGGGACTTGGTGCATGTGGTCGAGGGCGTGTCTTTGGCGGACAACGCCCCGCTGGCAACCTTTCGGTCTGTCTTTCCTGCCGCTGCCCTGCCCGGCCTGCCGCAAGCGGTTCAGGAACACGCCTCGATCACTGCGGCGCTTGGAACCTGCGGCATCGCCGATTATACCCGCGCCGAAACGCGCATCACCGCCAAACTGGCCAATCCGGTTCTGGCACTTACGCTGCAAATTGCCCAGGGTGCGCCGATCTTGCGCTCGGTCGCGGTGAATGTCGATCAAAGCGGCCGGCCCATTGAATATGGCACCACATGGTTTGCCGGTGACAAGGTGGCGTTGACGGTTCAGCCGGAAGATCTGACCTAGACGTGCCGTTGGCCTTGGCTGTGTCACATCCGCGTTGCGATGCAACGCTATCCACAAACGCATGCCCCAAACGCCAGAGCCTGCCATGCCAGCCCAATTGCCCCCCCTGTGCCTGACCCGCGCCCGCATCCTGCGGGAAGGGTACTTCAGCGATCAACCGCTTACACTTGCGGGCGGTTTACTGACAGAGGGTGGCGGCACCGAGGTTGATCTTGCGGGCTATGCAGTGCTGCCCGGCATCATCGACCTGCATGGCGATGGGTTCGAGCATCACGTCTTCCCTCGCCCTTCTGCACCGTTTCCCCTCTGGGCAGGCCTCGCCTCTTACGACCGCGAGGCCGCAACTCATGGCGTCACCACCACCTATCTGGCTCAGGGCTGGAGCTGGGAAGGTGGCCACCGAGGCCCAGACCATGCTGAGGCCCTGCTTCTGGCACTAGAGGAGCATCGCCCGAAATCGCTGATAGAACAGCGGGTGCAATTGCGGGCAGAGACGCACTTTATAGAGGCGGCTGATCGGCTGATGGCAGCGGTCCGCCGCTTTGATCTGGGCTATGTCGTGTTCAACGACCATCTGGAGGAAGGGTTGACGATGTCGCGCCAGCAACCCGAAGCCTTTGGTCTGTGGGCGCGCAAGTTGGGGGTTGGGGCCGAAACTCTGCTGGCCCGACTAAAGGCCGCCAAGGCTTGCGCAAAAGCGGTGCCGCGCACGCTGTGCCAACTGGCCGACGCCTTCGAACAGCGGGGCGTCCGCTTTGGCAGTCATGACGACCCTGATGCTGAAACGCGTGAGTTCTTTTCAATGATTGGTGCGCGGATCGCTGAGTTCCCGATCTCGCGGCGGGCTGCGGCGGCGGCGCGGGCGATGGGGGACCCGGTGATCATGGGCGCACCGAATGTCGTGCGGGGAGGCAGTCAGTCGGGAAATATCGCGGCAGTGGATCTGATCCGCGATGGCCTATGCGATGCTTTGGTGTCGGACTATCATCTGCCGGCGCTGCCTCTGGCGATCTGGACGCTGGTTGATCTGGGGGTGCTGGATCTGGCGAAGGGGTGGCAGATGATCTCGACCGCGCCCGCGCGCATCCTGGGCTTGCACGACCGGGGGCGGATTGCGGCGGGGTTGAGGGCTGATCTGGTTGTCATGAATGAGGAGAGCCGCCAGATCGAGGCGGTGATCTGTGGTGGGCGGCTGGTCTTTGCCTGCGGAGAGGCGGCGCTGCGGCTGATGCAGCCGGGCCAGCCTATGCGGCTGGCGGCGGAATAGGGGGCGGGCGTTGTCTCTGGCAGAGACAGCTTTCTGGCCACACAAAATCAACGACTTGCACGCCGGCATTTGGGAAACGTTAATCTTTGCGCCGATGACTTTCCCACGGGCTCCCCCGCGCTACCACGCAAAGGGGGTGCCGTCATAGCGCAAGAACTGCCCCGTTTGTGCAATGGTCAGGCCATCAGCGATGTCCAGGATGCCTGCGGCAACATCGGCTGGGTCGAGATCGGCCTGCGCCCCACCCATATCGGTGCGCACCCAGCCCGGGTTGATCAGCGCCACAGCGATACCTTCGGGGGCCAGATCGGTGGCAAGGCCCTGCATCACCTTGTTCAGCGCCACTTTTGACGCCCTATAGGCGATGCTGTTGGAACTGGCTTGCCCCATGGCCGACATCTGACTGGAGATCGACAGGATACGCCCGCCCCCCGCAGCCCGCAGATTGGGCAGCAGCGCCTGCGAGACAGCCAAGGGAGCCAGTGTGTTGACGGCCAAGACCTCGGCAAAGCCTGCGTAGTCCACCAGGTCGAGGGCAGACTCGCGCGGGCCCATGATGCCGGCATTGTTGATCAATATATCAACCGGACCCACAGCCTGCGACAGGGCGGCAAGCGCCGCGACATCGCGCAGGTCAAGAGGGTGGGCGGTCACCCCTGCCGGGGCCGCGCCGCTGCGCAACGTGGTGCTGACGCGCCAGCCCCGGCCAAGGGCGTCAACACAGAGCGCCGCACCAATGCCCCGCCCTCCGCCGGTGACGAGAATATGTGGTGCGGTCTGTGTCATGTCTTATCCCTTGATCAACTTGCGGCGCAGCCAGCCAGAGAAGCTGTCCATCGCCATGACCATCAGCACAATCAGGACGATGTAATAGGCCACTTCTTCCCAATCCTTCTGGGTCTGGATGGCCTGCGTCAGCATCAGGCCGATGCCGCCGCCGACAATCGCCCCGATGATCGTAGCGCTGCGGGTGTTGGATTCCAGGAAATACAGCACTTGCGACAAGAGTATCGGCGTGATCTGCGGAATCACGCCAAAGCGCGCACGCAAGAGGCCGCTTGCCCCGGTCGAGCGCAAGCCTTCAACCTGTTTTTCGTCAATGTTTTCAAGCGCCTCGGAAAAGAGTTTCCCGAAACTGCCGGTATCGGTCACCAGCATGGCAATAGCCCCTGTCATCGGGCCGGGGCCAAAGGCGCGGGCGAGCACGATGGTCCAGATCAGGCCATCAACCCCGCGCACGAAATCGAACAGGCGTCGCACCGCGCCGCGAAACAGGCCGAGCGGCATGATGTTTCGGGCGGCCAGAAAGGCCAGCGGCAGCGCCACGATCGCCGCACCCATGGTACCCAGAAAGGCCATCAGCACAGTTTCAAACAGCGCCCAAGCCACATCGCCATGCCGCCACATGCGGTTTGTCCAGAAGTCCTGCACCATGCCCAGCGCATTTGCACGGGCCCGATCGACCCGTTCCCCCCACAGGGCGAGTGCGGCCAGCTCTGCCAGAGTCTTGCCGTAAAAGGGGCTGTCGAGAGTGAAGAAAAACAACTCCCACCCCGGGAAATAGCGGAAGGTTTCGACCTTGGACCGGGTATAGGAAAAGCGCCCGGCAGAAGTGGTGACAGCGACCCGCGTGTCAGAGGCGTTGATCCAGTCAGGCAGCGGTTGCGGCGCGGTCAGGATCAGGCGGTTGCCCTGCGGCTGAATGTCGATCGTGCCATAGCCGGGCACGACATAGCGCGCACCCGCCGCATCATAAGTGACGCGGTGACCGTCGCCCAGATCTATCTGTGTGACATCGCCCTGCAGCGCAACCCAATCGGGGGTGGTGCCGGGCGGATAGCTGCCCTTGTTTTCGCCCTCATAGGCTGCGGTGACGGTGCCAGTGCGGTTGTCACGGGTGACATGCACCTTATGGCTGACGAAATCAGACAACAGGATGGCCGCATTATCCATGCGGGCGCGTTGGGCCAATCCGGAAAGATCAAAGGCCACGGCCGTATAGGCGAGATAGGCCAGCACCAACAGCGGCAGGCCCATTGCTATCGCTCGTTTTCGCGCGAAGCGGCGGATCATGGCCTGCGCGAGTTCGCCCGATGCGGTCGACATGGCGGTATGGGTTGCGATCATGGCCATGTCAGTGCCCCTTTACCAGACGGTGGCGGAAATGGTCAGAAATCCGGTCGATAACGACGATGGACAAGAACAGCAGCAGGAAGATGGCGACCACCTGATCATAGCGCCCCTGCCCCCATTGCATGGCCAGTTTCAGATCATGGCCGATGCCGCCTTCGCCGACAAAACCAAGGATGGCACTGGCGCGGACATTGACCTCAAAGCGCAGGAGCGCATAGGACAGCCAGTTGGGCGCCACCTGCGGGATCACCCCTAGCCACATGCGTTGCGACCAGTTGGCACCGACGGATTGCAGGCCCTCGACCGGCTTGAGATCGGCATTTTCGGCAACTTCGGAAAAGAGTTTACCCAGCGCGCCCCCAGTGTGAAAGGCGATGGCGATAACCGCAGGGACGGGGCCGCCGCCAAGGATGTAGATCAGCACCAGCGCGATGACGATTTCTGGCACTGCGCGCATGGCATCCATCAGGCGGCGGAACAGCGGAATGGCGCGGGGCCAACGGGCGAGGCCGCGCGTGGCAAGCAGCGAAAGGCCCATCGCCATGCCGGCCCCGATCAGGGTGGCGACGGCGGCGATGTTCAGGGTTTCGATCAGGGCAGGACTATGCTGCAGAAACAGGGCCGGGATTTCGGCGCGTTTGGCCCAGGCTTCGGCCATGACTTCGGCCGGAAACTGGAACACGTTGCCGATGCCGTTCAGAAAGCCCCCGGCATTTCGGCTTTCGGCCAGTTGCCAGCCCGAGGCAAAGAGCGCGATGAAGACAACCAGCAGGATGCCGCCGTAAAGACGCTTGCGGCGCACCAGTTCCAGATAGCTTTCTCTGGTCTGTGTCAGGTTGGGGCGTTTGCCCCCGTGCGGCCCGAATGCGATATCGACCATGAATCCCCCTTGGGGTTGCGCGCGGCAAGAAAGGCAAGGGCCGGGCCGCCGTTTCCGGGGCCCAGCCTGCAATGGTGCAGGAATTACATGCCTTCTTGCAGTTTGCGGGCGGCAATGATGCCCGAGAATGCCTCATGCGTGACGGGCACGAAATCCTTGGCGTCCCCGGCTGCGACGCCATAGGCGCAGGTCGGGTCGTCTTCCCACAGGTTGGCGGTCAGGTCGGTGACCTTGTCCTTTACCTCTTGCGGCAGGGCCTTTCGCAGCACAAGCGGTCCTTCGGGGATCAGCTTGGATTGCCAGATCTGGACCAGATCGTTCATATCGACCAGACCTGCATCCGTGGCGCGACGGAAGGCACCGGAATTGTAGTCATCTTCCCAGTTTCCAAGACCATCGGCCCAGGAAACGCCTGCGGCGAAATCGCCATTTGCGACGCCGACGATGGTCTGCTCATGCCCGCCCGAGAATTTCACCTCGGCGAAATAATCTTCCAGCTTGCCATAGGTTTCGGTCAGTTCGGCGCCCGGCACCAGATAGCCCGAGGTCGAGTTCGGGTCGCCGAAGGCGAAGACCTTGCCCTTGGCGTCTGCAATGCTGGTGATGCCTGAATCCTTGCGGGCAAAGCCGAATGAGTAATAGCCAGTCGAGCCATCAACATTCTGCTTGGTCAGCCTGACATCCACTGCTTCGGGGTCGGTCAGGTAAATCTTGGCGTAGGCCGATGCACCCAGCCAGGCGTAGTCGATGGTGCCGCCCAGCATCCCCTGAATCACACCATCATAATCGGCAGGGGTGAACAGCTTGACCGGAACGCCCAGCGCCTCTTCAATCTTGGCACGGAAGCATTCGTTCGAAGTCATGCGGTCTTGCGCATTCTCGCCCCCCAGCAGACCAATATTGAACTGGGTTATCTCTTGCGCGGTGGCAAGGCCGGACAGGGCCGTGGTCAGGGCGGTGGCCAGAAGAAGCGTTTTCATTTTCGTCTCCAAGTGGGGTTCCCCTGTTTCAGCAGGGGTCGGGGTTAGCCAAGCATCGCCTCGGCATAGGCGTTGTCGGCGGTGGCATCGGTGGGAAGGCTGGTCGATGTGGCAGACTCGTTGAAGGTTGCGTCGGCACCATAGATGTCACGGGCGACACCCGTTGAGAGTTGGTCGGGCGTGCCATCAAAGACGATGCGCCCGTCGCGCATTCCGATCACCCGGTCGCAATAGCGGCGCGCGGTATCCAGCGTGTGCAGATTGGCGATGACCATGCGGCCATCTTCGACATTGATGCGCTTGAGCGTATCCATGACAATCTGGGCATTCATCGGATCAAGGCTGGCAATGGGTTCGTCAGCCAAAATGATCTTGGGGTCTTGCATCAGCGCACGGGCAATCGCCACGCGCTGCTGCTGCCCCCCCGACAGTGCCTCGGCCCGCTTGGGGGCCTGATCGGCGATACCGAGGCGATCAAGAATGTCGATCGCCCTGAGGATATCGTCGCGCGACCACAGGTTGAACAGGGTTTGCACTGTCGAGCGGCGGTTCAGGATGCCGTGCAGCACGTTCGAGGCAACATCCATGCGCGGCACAAGGTTGAATTGCTGAAAGATCATCGCACTTTGGCTTTGCCAGGCACGCGCTTCGGCACCCTTAAGCGCCAGAATATCGCGCCCTTCGACCATGATCTGGCCCGAAGTGGCATCTGTCAGCCGGTTCATCATGCGCAGCAATGTGGATTTGCCCGCCCCCGAACGCCCGATCACCCCCACGAAACAAGGCCGGTCGATCGAAAAGCTGATCCGATCAACGGCCGCTTTCTGGCCGAAATGGCGCGAAACCTCGATCACTTTCAGCATGGTTAGCCCCTTTCCTGTCAAAGCGGGGTCTAGCGCCGCTATGTGACGTGTTCTGGTAAGCTGTGCGAAACTCTTGTGACGAAGCGGCAGGGTGGCCCTGCCGCCCCATCGTCAAGACCGGTGAGGACTAGCGCTACTGGGCAGCCAGAAACTCGGGCACGGAGAGCAGGACAACTTCGTTATCGGCTGCGGCATTCAATTTGCGGCCAGCCGAGAAAGGCAGGTTGTTGTCGATGGCGACCATGATGTGGCTGTCATCAACCCGCATCACATCTTCGATGGTGAAGAACGGCAGGCTGAACCGGCCATCCTGACCGCCGTCTGTGGTCAGCCGCGCCTTGCCCTGAGGATCGGCGATGTTCATCAGATCAATCTGGCCGATGCGGCGCACAAAGCCATCTGCATCGACGCTGGCCGTGTCGATCAGCACCACATGCTTGACGATGGCAGGCAGCGGAAAGCAATCGGGCATGGGGTCGCCCGCGCATTTCAGCGAAGGCTCGCCTTCGCCATTGTCACGTTCGATGATCAGAGCGCGGGTTTCGTCGATGAAGTTGAAGTCACCGATGGCCGTGGCCCCGTCGGCCAGTTTGAACTTGAAGCTGGCCCCTGTCCATTCGCGGCGGGCCGGATCGAAGGCCATGCTGCGCAGAAACGCGCCCTCGGCCTGACCATCGGCCCCCAGCAGCGGCTTTTCCAGCAACGCCCAAAGCAGACCCGTTCCCGGTTGCAGGGCCATGCCCTCAAACCCTCCTGAACGGGGAACGGTCCAATCGACCCCCATGACCGAAGTGGCCGAAATGCCGGGTGTGTCCGGCCCTTTCAGCAGCTGATCAGCGACCAGCGTTGGATAGACGCCCTTGATGCGGCCATCGAGTCCCGCCTCGATCAGGTAAGGGCCGAATTCATCACCCATCCAGATCGAGTCGCCAACGCGCTGAAGGCTTTCCAGATCGAAATCTGCCCCAGTCAGATAGCGGCTCTCGGTGCCATCCCACGAGATGCGGAAAGGCACTTTGAAGTCGGGATCATGCAGGAAAACGGTTTCCTTGATCTCGACCTTGCCGGAGTCGAAATCAGGTATCATACGGCTGAAGAACAGCATGGCGTCGGGGCTGTTGGCCTTGGAGCCAAAACCGTTGTCTGTCAGCACATAGACCGAGCCATCTTCGGCCCGGTTCATCGCAAAGCCGGAAAAGCCTTGTAGCGGTTGGCCGATGAAGGGCAGGTTGATGCCGGTCAGCCGTTTGCCGTGCAGTGTGCCGGTGTCGCCTGGTACGGACATCGGCACGCCATTACGGGTGGCACCGGTGAATTTGCCGCTGATCCAGGCATCGCGGGGGGCATCAGCGGGAGGTGCCACAAGGCTGAGCGCAGGCAGATAGGCATGGCCGGCCAGAGTGGCGGGGAAGGTTTCCTGCGCCGTGGCAGGGGTGGTAAGGGCAAGCAGCGCAAGAGGAAGGATACGGGCTGTCATGGGGCACTCCATCGTTGGTGCCCTGTCTTCGCCCGGCCGCATGACAGACGTGTTGCGCCGCGGCTATGGTTCTGCGACAGTTTTGCCAAAGGCCGTTATGCGCAAAGAACAGGCCATGCGCATTCAGGCCAGTGCTGGGCGCCCCCATGATGGCGACGCCCGTTAATGGTCAGATATCCTTCAGCAGACGCAGCGCATCATAGATAGCCGCATGGATGTTGCGCGCGCTGACCGCGTCACCGATGCGGAACAGCTGAAAGCGGCCTTGGGGGTTGCGCATCACCTGTTGCGGCTGGCCTGCGATCAGATCATCGTAATCGACAGCACCAAGGTTTGACGACAGGGGCCGCAAGTCGAAATACAGATCGTCCAGCGGCAGGGTGCCATAGTTGACCACCACCTGATCATAGGTTTTTTCCGTGGTCAGGCTGCTGTAATCCGTGCCGATGGTCGCCCTTAGCCGGTTGCCATCGCGCGCCACGTCTTTCAGGCGGCGGGTGACGGTGAACTGCACATCCTTGTCCTGCAGGGCGCGCATATAGGGCACCAGATTCATCGCCATGATGTCGGGCGCAAAGGTGCGGTCGGGGGTCATCACCTCGACCTTGGCACCGGCGGCGGCGGCCACCTCGGCTGCCATCAGCCCCGGATGATCGCCGCTTTCGTCGTAGATCAGAACATCCGCTCCGGGCTTTACATCGCCCGAGATCAGATCCCAAGAACTGACGATCAGGGGCTGCTCTTTGCCGCTTTCGAACAATTCGGTATTGGGCAGGCCGCCGGTGGCGACCACCACCACATCGGGGGTCAGCGCGGTGATGTCGGCAGCCTCGGCCCAGGTGCTGAAGCGAAACTCGACATCGCGGGCCGCGCATTGCGCCATGCGCCAATCAATGATCGAGATCATCTCGCGGCGGCGGGGATTGCGCGCGGTCAGCCGGATCTGGCCACCGGGGTTGGGCTGGGCTTCGAACACGGTGACGGCATGGCCGCGTTCGGCCGCCACCCGCGCGGCCTCAAGCCCCGCAGGGCCTGCGCCCACGACCACCACCTTTTTGCGCACCGGGGCCGGGGCAATGTCATGCGGCATGGTCAACTCGCGCCCAGTGGCGGGGTTGTGGATGCACAGCGCCTCGCCCGCCGCATAGATGCGGTCAAGGCAATAGGTGGCGCCGACGCACGGACGGATCTCCTCTTCCCGCCCCTCGATGATCTTTTTCACGATATGCGGATCGGCCATGTGGGCGCGCGTCATGCCAACCATATCCAGCAGCCCGGCCGCCACCGCATGGCGCGCGGTGGCAACGTCAGGAATACGCGAGGCATGGAAGGTGGGCATGCCCGTCGCGGCCCTGACCTGGCCCGCGAAATCCAGATGCGGGGCGCTTTTCATGCCCTGCACCGGGATCACATCTGTCATCGCCGGGTCGGTGTGAATGCGCCCGCGAATGACATTCAGAAAATCGACCATGCCGCTGTCGGCAAGGCGCTTGGAGATGACAAGCCCTTCCTCGGGCGTGATGCCGCCTTCCGCCGCCTCATCTGCCGTATAGCGCAGGCCGACGATAAAGTCCGTGCCCACCCGTTTGCGAATGCCGCGCAGCACATCAGTCAAAAGCTGCATCCGCGTGTCCAGCGTTTGGCCGCCATAGGGGCCATCAAGATCATTGGTCAGCGGTGACCAGAACTGATCGAGAAGGTGGCCGTAAACCTCAAGCTCGATCCCGTCCATACCCCCCGCCTGCATCCGTTCTGCGGCATCGGCAAAGTCCGAAATGATGCGTTCAATATCCCAGTCTTCGGCCAGTTTCGGAAAGGCCCGATGGGCGGGTTCGCGGTGCTTGGACGACGAAACGGATGGCAGCCAGTTTCCCTTGTTCCAGGTGGTGCGGCGGCCCAGATGCGTCAGCTGAATCATCACCGCACAGCCGTGGTCGTGGCAGGCATCCGTCAACTGCCGAATCCACGGCACCACTTCATCCTTATAGGCCAGAATGTTGTTGAACACCGGCGGGCTGTCTTTTGACACCGCGGCCGATCCTGCGGTCATGGCCAGCGCCACCCCGGCCTTGGCGCGTTCGGCGTGATAGGCGGCATAGCGTTGCTTTGGCATCCCGTCTTCGGGATAGGCCGGTTCATGGCTTGTCGTCATGATCCGGTTGCGAAGGGTCAGGTGTTTCAGCTGATAGGGTTGCAAAAGGGGATCGTTGGACATGACGCGGGCTCCATGACAGATGCCCTTAGTTCTTCGCCAAATGTTCACTTGTGTCAAGTTTCAGTTCATCGCTGTATATTTTTCTTGAGAGGGGGCCAGCAACGGCCTATCCTGCCGGGCATGAACGATGGTGCAGACAGTCAGGACGACCCGGAACGAGAGGGCCCAGAGAAAACCTCGGGCTGGCGCGGATCGCGTGACCTGTGGCTAGAGGCCGCCAAACAGGCGCTGATCGAATCCGGGGTGGATGCGGTCAAGGTGCAGCCCTTGGCTAACCGTTTGCAGATTGCGCGCACCAGCTTTTACTGGTTTTTCAAGGATAGAAATGCCCTGCTGGCGGCACTGCTGGCCGATTGGCAGGCCAAGAACACAGGCGCTTTTGTCGAGGCCTGCGCCAGCTATGCCGAAACCATTGCCGAAGCGATCCTGAACCTGATCGTGGTTTTTCAGGACGAAACGCTGTTCGAGTCGCAACTGGATTTTGCCGTGCGGGGCTGGGCGCATCAATCGGATGCCGTGGCCGCGCAGGTGCATCAGGCCGATGAAACCCGGCTGGCGGCGATCTGTGCGCTGTTTGAAAGGTTTGGCTTTGCCCCGGATGAGGCCGATGTGCGGGCGCGCACGGTGTATCTGACCCAGATCGGCTATATCGCGATGCAGGTGAAGGAAAGCATGGCGGTGCGCGTCGAGCGCACGCCGCGCTATGTGCAAACCTTTTGCGGCACAGCCCCCACGCAAAGCGAGTTGGACCGGTTTCACGCCCGACTGAAGGTCAGCCCCGAAGCTGAACTGTGATCCAGTTGACGAATTGCCGGGTGGCCGGGGTCATCTCTCGGTGCTTGGGCACCAGCAGGCAATAGCGGTCTTCACTGGTCAGGCATTGGTGGCCCAGACGCACCAGACGGCCCTCACGCAGATGGTTTGCCAGCAACATCGACCACCCCAAGGCCACGCCTTCGGCATTCAAGGCCGCCTCGATGGCATCGGTGTAATGGTTGAACCGCAGCGCACTGGTCTGTGCCGCGTGGCCCAGCGACGGGCCAAGACCCACGGCCCGCGCCCAAGACCGCCAGGTTTGCCAGGACGGCGTCACGATATCCGAGGCGATCAGGGGCAATCGGGCAAGATCTATGCCCTGCGGCGCAGGCCCAAGGCGCGCCAGCAGGCGCGGGCTGCACACAGGAAAGACCTCATCTTCGCGGGTCAGCAGGCACTGCCCATCGGCAAAGGGCGGCCTGCCAAAGCGGATGACCACATCCAGACGATCGCGCCGCAGGTCGGTTGGCCCATCGTCAGACACCAGTTTCAGCTTGATTTCGGGGTGCAAGGCGCGAAATTCAGACAAACGCGACAAGATGAAAAAGTGGCTGAACGCCAGCGTTGCACCCACATTCACCGTATCATCCGCCACGGGGCGGCGGATCGTTTCGATCATTTCGGCCATATTGGCAAAGGCATTGCCCACCGTGCCCGCCAGCGCCGCCCCCGCGGCCGTCAGGGTAACCCGCCGATGGGCGCGCAGAAACAGGGCGGTGTTCAGATCATCTTCCAGCAGCTTGATCTGACGGCTGACCGCCGCCTGCGTCACGCCCAGTTCCGCCGCCGCCTGGGTAAAGCTGCCCAGCCGGGCCGCCGCCTCAAAGGTGGCAAGCGCACTCATCGAAGGAACGCTGCGCCGCAGGTTTGCCATGGAGGGTGTGCTTTCCGTCAATACATAATTTGAAGTTATCGTTTCATCGAATATTTGTGTAGTTGAGAGCGGCGGCATTTGCACGAAAGTTGCGTCTGCTTTTCACCTTTTTCCGACGCCCTCTTTGCTCATGGATGCCCAGATGATCGACAATGGCCACCTTGCCACCTTGCTGGATGCGCAGACCAAGAATCACGCGCTGACGCGGCCGTTCTATACGGATGCGGGCCTGTATCGCGCCGATCTGGAGGCGATCTGGTATCAGGACTGGATCTTTGCCGCCTCGGTGGCTGAATTCCCCAAGGCGGGTGCCTATGTGACACTGCAACTGGGGGAATACCCGATCGTCGTGGTGCGCGGGGCTGATGGGCAGATCAGGGCCTTTCACAACGTCTGCCGTCATCGCGGGCAGCGGCTGTGTTCCAAGCCATCGGGAACGGCGGCCAAGCTGGTTTGCCCCTATCATCAGTGGACCTACGAAACCGATGGGCGCCTGTTGTGGGCGCGCGACATGGACGCAGGGTTTGATGCATCGAAACATGGGCTTAAGCCGGTTCAGTGCGCCATTGCCGCAGGCATGGTGTTTGTCTGCGTGGCAGAGGAACCGACGGATTTCGCATCGGTGCAAGCGGCGGCAGATCGCTATACCGCGCCGCATGGCATGGGCGATCTGAAGGTGGCGCATCAATCGCGCATCATTGAAAATGGCAACTGGAAACTGGTGCTGGAAAACAACCGCGAATGCTATCACTGCGCGGGATCGCATCCGTCGCTGTGCCGCACCTTCAATGATGATCCTGATCTGGTCGGATCGGATGACAGCCTGTCGTCGCCTGCCGGGGCAGCCCATGTGAACCGGTGCGAAGATGCGGGCCTGCCCTCGCGCTATCTGATCTCGGAAAACGAGCAGTGGCGGCTGGTGCGCATTCCCTTTGTGGGCGATGCGGTCAGTTACACGATGGACGGCAAGGCCGCCGCGCCCAAACTGCCCGGCATGCCCTTTGCCAATGCCGGCACCCTGCTGTTCTTCCATTACCCGAACACATGGAACCATTTTCTGTCAGACCATGTGCTGAACTTCCGTGTCCTGCCTGTCAGCCCGACCGAAAGCGAAGTGGTGACGACCTGGCTGGTGCATAAGGATGCCGTGGAAGGCCGCGATTATGATCTGAACCGCCTGACCGAAGTGTGGCTGGCCACCAATGACGAAGACCGCCGGGTGGTTGAGGAAAATCAGGCCGGCATCAATTCGCCCGCTTATGAGCCGGGGCCCTATTCGGCCAAGCAGGAAAGCGGTGTGATCCAGTTCATCGACTGGTATCTGGCCACCATGCGGCGCGCGGTGGCCGCCCCTGCCCGTCTGGCGGCAGAGTAAACCATGGGGCACGAACGCCAGAACTGGACGGCTGCACCCTGGTCTGATGCCGAGGTGCTGGAATGCGCCATGGTCATTCCCGAAACGGCCGATTGTGCGACCTTTGCCTTTCGCGCTCCGTCGGGGGCATGGTTCGACTATCAGCCCGGGCAGTTCCTGACGCTGGAGCTGCCTGTGCCGGGGGGCCCCTTGATGCGGACCTACACGATTTCGTCCAGCCCGTCGCGGCCCTTGTCGATTTCGGTGACGGTCAAGGCGCAACCGGGCAGCATCGGCACGCGCTGGATGCTGGATCATCTGAAACCAGGCATGCGGATCAAGGCGCATGGGCCTGCGGGGGTGTTCAGCTCTTTGCGCCATCCGGCCGAAAAATACCTTTTCATTTCAGCCGGATCCGGGATCACCCCGATGATGGCGATGACGACATGGGCGTGGGATTCCGGCGCCATGCCCGACATCACCTTTGTGCATGCCGCCCGCAAGCCGAGTGACATCATCTTCAAGCAACGGCTGGAAGGCTTTGCCGCCCGTGTGCCGGGCCTGCAACTGTGCTTCACCGTCGAAGAGGTTGAACCGTTCTCGGTCTGGTATGGCTATCGCGGGCGGCTTAGCCAGATCATGCTGGGCCTGATGGCCCCGGATTACCTTGAGCGCGAGGTGTTCTGCTGCGGCCCTGCCCCCTTTATGCAGGCCGTGCGCGACATGCTGGTGTCACTGGGCTATGACATGGCGCGCTATCACGAAGAAAGCTTTGCCGCCCCGCAGCCCGAAGAAGTGCAGGTTGAGGTTCACGAACCCGCTTCGGTTTCGGAAGTGACCTTTGCAGGTTCCGGCACATCCGTGGCCTGTGATGGCACCGAAACGGTGCTGGCCGTGGCCAAACGCGCCGGGCTGAATATTCCGTCCAGCTGCAATTTCGGTCTGTGCGGCACCTGCAAGGTCAAGAAGATCTCGGGCGAGGTGGCGATGGTGCATAACGGGGGCATTTCAGACGATGAAATCGCCGAAGGTATCATTCTGGCCTGTTGCGCCCGCCCCCAGGGCACCGTCGTGCTGGATCTGTAGGGCGGGCCGCCCCCGTCAGCTTTGCGGGCGGGTTTTCTTGGGGTCGTAATGCGACAGCCCCACGATCACGGCCGGCAACCGCTTTTGGTGGCCGTCCAGCTTGCCCACCTCAAGCGGGGTGCCAAGGGCGGCATGGGCCAGATCCACGCGGGCCAGCGCAATGTTCTTGCCCAACAGTGGCGAGCGCATGGAGGATGTGACCACCCCTATCTGTGCCCGCCCGACATAAAGGCCATCGCCATGGCCGACATCAACATTGGCCTCGATCTCAAGACCCACAAATTTGGTGCGCGGGTTTTCCTTGCGGCGGATCAGCGCGTCGCGGCCGATAAAGTCATCGGTCTTTGATTTCAACGGCACGGTAAAGCCGATGCCTGCCTCGAACGGGTCGGTCTGATCGCTGAAATCATAGCCTGCAAAGATCAACCCCGCCTCGATCCGCACCATATCCAGCGCGGCAAGGCCCATCGGGCGCAGGCCCAGATCACCCCCATTGGCCCAGACCGCATCATAGACCGCGGCGCCATCCTTGGGGTGGCAAAAGATTTCATAGCCCAACTCGCCGGTATAGCCGGTGCGCGACACCACCACCGGCGCCCCTGACGGCCCCCCGACCCGGCCAATGGTCAGCCGGAACCACCCCAATTCGTCAATCGTCGGCTGATGCGGCGCTGTCCAGATCATGCGCCGCATGATTTCGCGCGCATTGGGGCCCTGAACAGCCAGATTGTGCAACTGATCGGTCGAAGACCGCACCATGACATTCAGGCCCAGCTTTTGCGCCTGTTCGCGCAGCCACAGGCCCGAGCTGTCGTCGCCCCCAATCCAGCGGAACTGATCCTTGCCCAGACGGAACACGGTGCCGTCGTCGATCATGCCGCCGTGGTCGTAGCACATGGCCGAATAGACCACCTGCCCCACCGACAGTTTTTTCATGTCGCGCGTCAGGCACCATTGCATCAGGGCCTCGGCATCCGGGCCTGTCACCTCAAACTTGCGCAGGGGCGACAGATCAAGCACCACAGCCTTTTCGCGGCAGGCCCAATATTCCTCGATAGCGCCATTGGCAGAATAGACCTGCGGCAGCCAATAGCCTTTGTATTCCACCATATTCCGGGTTTTTGCCGAAATCGGCGCGTGAAAGGCAGTTTCCTTGGTCATTTTCGGCTCTGACTCCGGCGTGGGGCGATAGGCGATGGAACGGCTAAAGGTTTCAGCGCCCGAATAGGTGCGCACATGGATATCGGACAGATACCAGCCATTCGCAGGCGACGTGTCATCCGGGCAGGCCGAGTTGACACAAACAAGGTCAGTCAATGCCCGAAACAGCACATAATCGCCCGGGCGTGACCACGGCTCGTCGCTGATCAACACGCCATGGGCGTCGATATTGGTGTTGAAGAACAGGTTGACCGCCATCCAGCCCGGGCGCGGATCAACCCCATGCCGGGCCAGGGCCGCATTGAAATTGTCAGAGCAATTGGCATGGCCGGGATAGCCGATATCGTCATAATATTTCGACGCGCAGGCCATGGCAAAGGCATCATGGCGGCCGACGGTATCTTGCACCACTTCGACCAGCGGCACGAAATCCTGATCGTAATATTTCGAATGCAAACCGGGCATCGAATAGGCATGGCCCATCAACGTGCGGCTGGTGGTGACATCCAGCGCGTGCTGAATGCCCCTCTCCAGTTTGCGGGCATCAAAGCATTGAAAATCAGTGCATTGGCGGCCTTCGACATCAATGATCTGGATATAATCACCGGCCTTGACGAAATAGCTTTCGGCGGTGGCCGAATTCACCCGCAGATCCAGCACCGGATCGGCCAAAGGGTCGGGCAAGTCGAACTTGCCCAGGATGCGCGGGGTGGCGCGCTGAAGATGCACGGTAATGGGGGTTGCGGTCATATATGTGTCGGGGGCCATCGGCAGACCGGGGGCGGCGATGATCAGCCACCCGTCGTCTTGCGCTGTCAGGCCAGCCTGCGCCCCGGCAGGCGTGTCGGGCGCAAACAGGCGCAGCGCACCCGCCTGCGCCAGCGCGATCCCGCGCGTCACAAGGGCCCGGCGCAAGCGCCCCAAACCGGGGCCCGCCGCGTCGCCCAGCGCCAACATCGCCTTAAGCCCGCCCGCATCGGAATTGGCGACCTGCCCCAGAATGGCGGCGGCGATGCGGCCTTCGGGCGTGGCCGCCACCAGTTCAACCGGTTGACCGCCTTCGTCATTCACAAGCGTAAGGCGATCGCCTTGCCCCAGACGCAGCAGCAAGGCCCCGCCCCCTGGCACGACATGGCGTTCGCGCCCGTGGTGCCTCTCCAGATCTCGGGGCGTCAGAATGCGACTGGGGCGCGGCGGCCCTGCCATGACATTGGGATAGCGGGTGTCGAGCATCAGCCTGCCTTGTGCGCAATTTTAACAGTGGTAAAACTTGTTCATCTTCAAGAATAGTTGCAGAGTCGGATTGGCGCAAGCATTTGCACAGGGAAACAGGCGAAAATGCTGTCACTGCACAGATCCTGGGCGTGGCTGCTGCCTGATCTGCGGGCCCCGCGTGTCTTGAACGTGGGGGGCAACCCTGACCAGCGGCCCTGTCGGCACAAAGCTGACGGCGCGCCCGCCCCTTGCCCCAAAGGGTGTTTCCCTTTAGTGAAATTGATCACAGGCTTCCCCCTTGGATCAGCAGGGTTTCCCGATGGACGATCACACGCGCCCCCCCAGTCTGCCCCGCGGAAAACCCGCCTTTGAACAAGATCCGCACCGTTTGCGCGAAATCTCGGAACGCAACCTTGAGGCAGCGATTGGCCGCGAAGTGCGCAATTTCCGACGCCAACAGGGCATGACGGTGGCAGATCTGGCGTCGGTCACCGGGCTGTCGATCGGGATGCTGTCAAAGATCGAGAACGGCAATACCTCTCCATCGCTGACCACCCTTCAGGCGCTCAGCCATGCTTTTTCGGTGCCGGTAACGGCCTTTTTCCGCAGCTTTGAAGAGCGCCGCGAGGCCCAGCATGTCAAGGCGGGCGAGCATGTCGAGATCGAGCGCCGTGGCACAAGGGCGGGGCATCAGTATAACCTGCTGGGCCATATCGGCTCTAATTCATCAGGTGTGGTGGTCGAACCCTATATGATCACCCTGACGACCGAGAGTGACACCTTTCCCGCCTTTCAGCACGAAGGATTAGAGCTGCTGTTCATGCTGGAAGGCGAGGTCGATTATCGCCACGGCGATCAGATTTATCCGCTGAAACCGGGTGACAGCCTGTTCTTTGACGCTGATGCGCCGCATGGGCCAGAAAATCTGGTGAAACTGCCCGCGCGGTATCTTTCGGTGATCGCCTACCCCCAGGGCTAAGCCCCCATTTCCCACATGATCTGCGCAAGGTTTTGCCCCTGTCCCACGACAGGGGTTTTTCATTTTGCACATTCCTTCATCAGCCCCAGCCAGTCTGCCGATTTCATCATCACATACGGCCAACAGTTTCCCGTAAGGTGAAATTTGTTTCTTCTGAGTTGAGGCCCGGCAGGCCGGATGCTAGCGTCAACTGGTAATTTGGAGGGAGACGAATCCATGTGCGGAATCGTTGGGCTGTTCTTGAAGGACCCCAAACTAGAGCCCCAACTGGGGGCCATGCTGACAGACATGCTGATCACCATGACAGACCGTGGCCCCGACTCGGCCGGGATCGCCATCTATTCGTCAGCGGGAAAGGGGCTGGGCAAGATCACGGTGCAATCTGCCGATCCCGGAACTGACTTCAAAGATCTGGACGGCGATCTGAAAGAGGCCATCGGCGCACCGGTTGCCATGCTGATCAAATCGACCCACGCCGTTCTGGACGTGCCCTTGGCACAACTGGAGGCCGCCCGCTCGGCCCTGCTGCACCTGCGGCCCGGCATCAAGATCATGTCATCAGGCGAAAACATCGAGATCTTCAAGGAAGTCGGCCTGCCCAAGGACGTGGCCGCCCGGTTCGACGTGGCCAGCATGGGCGGCACCCATGGCATCGGCCACACCCGCATGGCGACCGAAAGCGCCGTGACAACCATGGGCGCGCATCCGTTTTCAACCGGGTCGGATCAGTGCCTTGTTCACAACGGGTCTTTGTCAAACCACAATGGCGTTCGGCGCGAGTTGAAGCGGCTGGGCATGACCTTTGAGACGGAAAACGACACCGAGGTTGGCGCCGCCTTTATCAGCCACAAACTGCAAACCGGCGAAACGCTGGGGGCGGCGCTTGAGGCAACGCTGACCGATCTGGATGGCTTTTTCACCTTTGTCGTGGGCACCCGCAACGGCTTTGGCGTGGTGCGTGACCCCATCGCCTGCAAGCCCGCCGTGATGGCCGAAACCGACCAATATGTTGCCTTTGGCAGCGAATACCGCGCGCTGGTCAACCTGCCGGGCATCGAACAGGCCCACGTTTGGGAACCCGAGCCCGCCACCGTATACTTCTGGGAGCGTTGAGCCATGCAAACATTCGATCTGGGACAAGAGGGGCTGCGCGCCCTGAACGCCTCGCTGCATGCCTTGAAAGGCCAGACCAACATGACCGCCTGGGAGGTGATCAACCCCAAGGGCGCCCATGCCATCGCCGCCGGGGTGGATGCGCCGGTTGACATCACCGTGCGCGGCTCAACCGGCTATTACTGCGCGGGCATGAACAAACAGGCCACCATTCGCATCAAGGGCAGTGCAGGCCCGGGCGTCGCGGAAAACATGATGTCGGGCACTGTCATCATTGACGGCGACGCCAGCCAATATGCCGGGGCCACGGGCCGGGGCGGGTTGCTGGTGATCAAGGGAAATGCCTCCAGCCGCTGCGGGATTTCGATGAAGGGCATCGACATCGTGGTGCATGGCAACATCGGACACATGTCGTGCTTCATGGCGCAATCGGGCAATATGGTTGTCTTGGGCGATGCTGGCGATGCGCTGGGCGACAGCCTGTATGAGGCGCGGCTTTTCGTGCGCGGCAGTGTCAAATCGCTGGGGGCTGACTGCATCGAAAAAGAGATGCGCCCCGAACATCTGGCCCTGTTGGCCGATCTGCTGAAACGCGGCGAAGCAGATGGCAAGGCCAAGCCCGAAGAGTTCAGGCGCTATGGCTCGGCCCGCAAACTCTACAACTTCAACATCGACAATGCGTCGGCCTATTGAGGCGAGAAAATGACCGATTTCCCCAAAACCCCGCCGCGTTATTCGGCCACCTTCACGCCCGCGATCAATGCCGAAATCCGGCGCGCTGCGGCTTCGGGCATCTATGACATTCGTGGTGGCGGCACCAAGCGCCATCTGCCGCATTTCGATGACCTGTTGTTCCTGGGCGCGTCGATCAGCCGCTACCCGCTGGAAGGCTATCGCGAGAAATGCTCGACCGATGTCTGGCTGGGCACCCGCTTTGCAAAAAAGCCCATTCATCTTGAGATTCCGATCACCATCGCCGGCATGTCTTTCGGTGCCCTGTCTGGCCCGGCGAAAGAGGCGCTTGGCCGTGGCGCTTCAGAGGCCGGCACCTCGACCACCACAGGCGATGGCGGCATGACCGAGGAAGAGCGCGGGCATTCCAAAACGCTGGTGTATCAGTATCTTCCCAGCCGCTATGGCATGAACCCCGATGATCTGCGTCGCGCCGACGCCATCGAGGTTGTGGTGGGCCAGGGGGCCAAACCGGGTGGCGGCGGCATGCTGCTGGGCCAAAAGATCAGCGACCGCGTCGCCCAGATGCGCAACCTGCCCAAGGGCATCGACCAACGCTCGGCCTGCCGCCACCCCGACTGGACGGGGCCGGATGATCTTGAGATCAAGATCATGGAGTTGCGCGAAATCACCGATTGGGAAAAGCCGATCTATGTGAAAATCGGCGGCGCACGCCCCTATTACGACACCGCCCTTGCGGTCAAGGCCGGGGCCGATGTGGTGGTGCTGGATGGTATGCAGGGCGGCACGGCGGCCACGCAGGATGTCTTCATTGAACATGTCGGGATGCCGATCCTTGCCTGCATCCCGCAGGCGGTCAAAGCGCTGCAAGATCTGGGGATGCACCGCAAGGTGCAGCTGATCGTGTCGGGTGGGATCCGCACCGGGGCCGATGTGGCCAAGGCCATGGCACTGGGGGCCGATGCTGTAGCCATCGGCACGGCAGCCCTGATCGCCCTGGGCGACAATGACCCAGTCTATGAGGCCGAGTATCAGAAGCTTGGCACCACCGCCGATGCCTATGACGACTGGCACGAAGGCCGCGATCCGGCGGGCATCACCACCCAAGACCCGGAACTGTTTCAGCGCTTTGATCCGGTTCTGGGGGGGCGTCGGCTGAAGAATTACCTCAAGGTCATGACGCTTGAGGCCCAGACCATCGCCCGTGCCTGCGGCAAGAACCATCTGCACAATCTGGAACCCGAAGATCTGTGCGCCCTGACCATCGAAGCCGCCGCCATGGCGGGGGTTCCGATTGCGGGCACCAACTGGATCCCCGGTCGCACCGGATTTTGACACAACAAGAACGACAGGGAGTCACGACGATGTCAAAAGACCTCGCCAAATGGGCCGCCGAAAAGGGCGTCAAATATTTCATGATCTCTTACACCGATCTGTTCGGTGGCCAACGGGCGAAACTGGTGCCCACGCAGGCGATCAACGACATGGCCGAAGACGGGGCAGGTTTTGCCGGGTTTGCAACCTGGCTGGATCTGACCCCCGCCCATCCTGATCTGATGGCGGTGCCAGACCCCGACAGTGTGATTCAACTGCCGTGGAAGAAAGATGTGGCCTGGGTTGCGGCCCGTGCCATGATGGAGGGCGAGCTGGTCGGGCAAGCCCCGCGCAATGTGCTGGAAAAGCTGATTGCCGAGGCCGCCAAGGAAGGGTTGCGCGTCAAGACCGGGGTCGAGCCAGAGTTCTTTATTCTGAACGCCGATGGCACCGGCCCGTCTGACATCTACGACACGGCGGAAAAGCCCTGCTATGACCAGCAGGCCGTGATGCGCCGCTATGATGTGATCTCGGAAATCTGCGATTACATGCTGGAACTGGGCTGGGAGGCCTATCAGAACGACCACGAAGACGCGATCGGCCAGTTCGAAATGAACTGGAAATATGACGATGTTCTGCAAACCGCTGACAAGCACAGCTTTTTCAAGTTCATGGTCAAATCGGTGGCCGAAAAGCACGGGTTCCGGGCAACCTTTATGCCCAAGCCCTTCAAAGGGCTGACGGGATCGGGCTGTCATGCCCATATTTCGGTCTGGTCGCTGGATGGCAAGACCAATGCCTTTGCCGACAAGACCAAGGAATTGGGTCTTTCGGATCAGGGTCGCAACTTTCTGGGCGGCATCATGAAACATGCCAGCGCCCTGGCCGCGATCTGCAACCCCAGCGTCAACAGCTATAAGCGGATCAATGCGCCGCGCACCAGCAGTGGCGCGACATGGGCCCCCAATTCCGTCACCTGGACGGGCAACAACCGCACCCATATGGTGCGCGTTCCCGGCCCCGGCCGGTTTGAGTTGCGCCTGCCTGATGGGGCCGCAAATCCCTATCTGATGCAGGCCGTGATTCTGGCGGCGGGCCTTGACGGGGTGCGCAGCAAGGCCGACCCCGGACCGCGCCATGACATCGACATGTATCAGATGGGCCATATGGTCAAAGACGCGCCAAAACTGCCGCTGAACCTGCTGGATGCCTTGCGCGAATATGAAAAGGACACGACCCTGACGGCGATGATGGGCGCAGAATTCTCGGCAGCCTTTCTGAAGCTGAAGCTGAAGGAATGGAACGATTATTGTTCCCATTTCTCGACCTGGGAAACCCAAGCCACATTGGACATCTGACCCCCTGACGCTGCCCACGAAAGACGCAAGGCCCCGGATGCTTCGGCAGTCTGGGGCCTTTTATTTTTGCATGTCTGCTTGAAATTCACGCGTTCACGCTGGAAAATATTTTACTCACAGGAAGAAGGTTTGACACAAAGGCAACTCGGCACCTAGGCTTTTGCGCAGGGCGGGCGCAATCCGCCGCCATGACATTCAAGAGCAAGAGGTTCCCATGAAGAAGAAAGTCGCCGTGATCGGCGCGGGCCCATCCGGTTTGGCCCAGCTGCGCGCCTTCCAGTCAGCCAAGCAAAAGGGGGCCGAGATCCCCGAGGTCGTGTGCTTTGAAAAGCAGTCAAACTGGGGTGGGCTGTGGAATTACACTTGGCGCACCGGGCTGGATGAACATGGCGAACCCGTGCATTGTTCGATGTATCGGTATCTGTGGTCGAACGGTCCCAAAGAGGGGCTGGAATTCGCGGATTATTCGTTTGAAGAGCATTTCGGCAAGCAGATTGCCAGCTATCCACCGCGGGCCGTGCTGTTTGACTATATCGAGGGCCGCGTGAAGAAGGCAGGTGTGCGGGACTGGATCCGCTTTTCCACCACGATCCGCATGGTGAAATACAATGCCGACGCGGGCAATTTCACCATCACCGCGCATGATCTGGTCAATGACCGGATGTATGACGAAGATTTCGACAATGTCATCGTCGCTTCGGGCCATTTCAGCGTGCCGAATGTGCCGGAATATCCGGGCTTTGACAAATTCAACGGCCGGGTTCTGCACGCCCATGATTTCCGCGATGCCCGCGAATTTGCCGGCAAGGATCTGCTGATCCTTGGCAGCTCTTATTCCGCCGAAGACATTGGCAGCCAGTGCTGGAAATATGGCGCAAAATCGATCACCGTCGCCTATCGCAATGCGCCGATGGGCTTTCACTGGCCGGACAACTGGCAAGAAGTGCCCGCGCTGGACCACATGGACGAAACAACCGCCTATTTCAAAGACGGCACGTCAAAAAAGGTGGATGCGGTTATCCTGTGCACGGGATACAAGCACCACTTCCCCTTCCTGCCCGATGATCTGCGGCTGAAAACTGCCAACCGCCTTGCCACGGCTGATCTGTATAAAGGCGTGGCTTGGGTGCATAACCCAAAGCTGTTCTTCATCGGGATGCAGGACCAGTGGTTCACGTTCAATATGTTTGACGCGCAGGCCTGGTGGGTGCGTGACGCCATCATGGGGCGCATTCAGTTGCCCGCGGACAAGGCGACCATGCTGAAGGATGTCGAGGATCGTGTCGCGGGCGAAGATGCGGGGCAAGACGCGCATGATGCCATTCACTATCAGGGCGATTACGTCAAAGAGCTGATCGCCGAGACCGATTACCCGTCGTTTGATGTCGATGGCGCTTGTGACGCCTTTTTTGAATGGAAGGATCACAAAAAGGCAGACATCATGGGTTTCCGCAACCATGCCTACAAATCGGTGATCACCGGCACGATGGCCCCGGTGCATCACACGCCGTGGAAAGACGCGCTGGAAGATTCCATGGAAAGCTATCTCAGGAACTAGGCGCAAGACTCAGTGTGCCAAGGCCCCGGTGTCCGCCGGGGCCTTTTGCTTTTGCGGCAATCGGTGTTTCCACAGTGCATCTATTATGGGCAAGGCCCCCTTTGCCCCGCAGCTTCTGGCGGATTGGCATGCACATTGCCCTTAAGATTAAAATTATTCGCCCTTGGTGAAAATTTTTACCCCCCGCATCGGTTCGGACGTGGTGAACTTTTGGTGCAGGCTGCACCACGACAAAGCCGGTCAGCCATGCCAACATGGGAGACGATCATGGAAGAGCAAATCGCGGCCCTTGCCGCAGAGTTGGCCGCCCTGAAAGATGCCACAGCGGGGATGAACCGCACAGCGGCCGAGACTTTCTACTGGCTGACCATCCCGCTGATGGTTTTGATTCACGCGGGGTTCCTGTCTTACGAAATGGGCGCCTCACGCGCCAAGAATGCCTTGGCCTCGGGGATCAAGAATATCCTGGCCTTTGCCTTCATCATTCCAACCTTTTACTATGTGGGCTGGTTCATCTATTGGGCCTTTCCCACCGGCTTTACCATGTCGGCAGGGCCTGCCGGGATCTCGGGGCTTGATTATGCCATTGCGGCCGCCAGCCCTGTCGGATCGGCCATGGGCCCGAATGTCGCCGACAGCGCAACAGGGGTGTTCTTTGGCGCCTTTGCCATGTTCGCTGCCACCACGGCCTCGATCATGTCAGGCTCGCTGATCGAGCGCATCCAGATCGTAGGCTTTACCATTCTGGCCATCGTTCTGGGCAGTTTTGTCTGGATTCTGGGCGCGGCCTGGGGGTGGCATGCCGATGGCTGGCTGGTCACCACACTGGGTTATCACGACTTTGGCGCGGCAGGCGTGGTGCATGCGATTGCCGGGTTCTTCACGCTTGGGGTGCTGATCAACCTTGGCGCCCGGGTGGGCAAGTTCAATCCTGACGGCACGGCCAATGCGATTTCGGGCCATTCGATGCCCTCGGCGCTGGTGGGTCTGATGCTGATCATCGCCGGGTTCTGGGGCTTTTTGATGGGCTGCGTGATCTTTCCGGGCGAAGCCTGGTCATGGGGCCAAGGCATCTTCGCCACAATCTACGGCACCCCCGTCACACTGTCCGCCATGACGTTCAACATCCTGATGGGCTTTGCCGGAGGGGCAATCGCGGCTTGGGTCATGACGCATGATCCGTTCTGGATGATGTCGGGTGCCCTTGGCGGGATCATCTCGGTTGCGGCGGGGCTTGATCTTTATTGGCCGCCCATGGCCTTTGTCATCGCGGCCATTGGGGGCATCATCATGCCGTTGGTTGCCGGATTTGTCGAAAAGATGAAGATCGACGATGCGGTGGGCGCTGTCGCGCTGCATGGTGTAGTCGGCCTGTGGGGCGTTGTTGCGGTTGGCATCTTTGCCGCGGGCTATCCGGCCTTGGCGTCAGAAGGCGCGCCGACAATCACGCTGTATGGTCAGGTGATCGGGGCGCTGGTCATGGCAGCCCTGGGCTTTGTGCCCGGATATGTCGTGTCCTTCGTGCTGAAAAAACTGGGGATGCTGCGGGTGCCGAAAGAATCCGAGATCATCGGCCTCGACAAGGTGAAAGTGCCGATTTCGGCCTATCCCGAATTCCTGATGCCCGGCACCTCATCCACCAGCCCTGCGGAATAACACCCAAGAAAGCGAGGATATCATGCTGATCGGAACGAATATCTCTGACTGGGCGGCCGTTGACGGGGCCTATTACGCAGGCACCGGCAGCGAAGCCATCTGGCTGGCCATATCGGCTGTCCTGTGTGTGCTGGCCCTTGTGGCGGGCAAGCGGCACGAAAAGGCGGCCTACAAGCGCGTGGGGTAACTACGCGACACACCACCGCTGGCCCATGGGGCACAGTGACCAAGGGCCCCGATCTGATCGGGGCCCTTTTGGTTGGCCCTTTTGACCCGTCCCAGATCGGGCCCCTTGGCCCAATGGCCCGCCCCGGTTGGCCCGCTGCCTGACTGGTGACCAAAACGCGAAAGGATTGATCAGTTCCCGCGGATTTTTCGGGCAATGTTTTCTGTGAAGAAAGTATTTTGCATTTGGTTATTGCCATCCCACCCAATCCCAAACACAGTTTTGAAAAACCAGATCAATTCAGGGAGTCCCCGCATGACCAACTCGTGGCGCTTTTCATCGCTGATCGACCGCCATCGCGCGCTTGGATCTGATCTGGAAGATTGGTCCGGCATGGGCACAGCCTGGTCGTACACCACGGGTGACCCAGACGCGGAATATATGGCGATCCGCACCAAGGCCGGGTTGATGGATGTCTCTGGCCTGAAAAAGGTGCATATCACCGGCCACGCGGCCAGCCATGTGATTGAACGCGCCACCACCCGCAACATGGAAAAGCTGATGCCGGGCCGGGCGGTCTATGCCTGCATGTTGAACGATGCCGGCAAGTTCATTGATGACTGCGTGATCTATCGCATGGGCCCCAACAGCTTTACGGTCGTCCACGGCTCGGGTCAGGGGCATGAGCAACTGACGATGGCGGCCACCGGGCGCGATGTCTCGATCCGGTTTGATGACAATCTGCACGATCTGTCGTTGCAGGGCCCCTTGGCCGTGGATTTTCTGGAACAGCATATCCCCGGCGTGCGCGCCCTGCCCTATTTCTCGCATATGCCGACCAGCCTGTTTGGCAAGCCGATCACCCTGTCGCGCACGGGTTATACCGGAGAGCGTGGGTATGAGATTTTCTGCCGTGCGCAAGATGCAGGCCTGATCTGGGATCGCATTCTGACCGAGGGTGCAAGCATGGGGATCATCCCCTGCCGCTTTACCACCTTGGACATGCTGCGCACGGAAAGCTATTTGCTGTTCTATCCCTTTGACAATTCGGAAATGTATCCGTTCGAGAATGAAGGCCCCGGCGACACGCTGTGGGAACTGGGCCTTGATTTCACCGTGTCACCCGGCAAAACGGGCTTTCGCGGGGCGGAGGAGCATTACCGCCTGAAAGGCAAAGAGCGGTTCAAGATTTGGGGGCTGCGGCTGGACGGCAAGAATGTGCCCGGCAACGGCGCCCCGGTGTTCCGCGGCGACACCAAGGTAGGTGTGGTCACCCAAGCCATGTATTCGCCGCTGAACGACTGGACCATTGCCATCGCACGCCTGCCGGTCGATTGCGCCAATATCGGCACCGCGCTTGAGGTGCGCTGCGCCACCCATGGCCCGATCAAGGCCACAACCCATTCGCTGCCGTTTTACGACATCGACAAAAAGCGCCGCTCGGCCAAGGGCTAAGGCCGCCAGCGCCCGCCGGGCCATGCGCCCGGTGGGACGATTGCAATCCATCAGGGGGCAAAGTGCTGAAAGAGATGACAAAGACCGAATTTCCACCCGCGATCAAAAGCCGTCCGGTCTATGGGCAGCTAGAGCCGCGACCGGGCGCCCTGCATCTGATCGTCGCGGATGGCGAAGGGGCCGAGGCTGTCACCGATCTGTTCGCCAAGGCCAAAGACCGGCAGGCGATGCTGGACACGGCACATATCCTTTACACCGCTGGTCCCAATGGCACCGACCAGTGGGATCAGATCGCCGCTTTGGGCGCGCGACAGGCGCAGCGGGCGGCCTCGTTGCCGACGCTTTTGTTCCGGTTGGCGCGGGTGCTGCAAGATATGCCGATGGGCGCGCAAATCTATCTGACCGGCACCGAAGGCCTGATGGGACAGGCCGAGCGCGATGTGATGGCGCTTGGCTTTCCGCATGCTGATATTCAAAAGGAACATCGCGGATCAACCGTCCGGCGTGTGCAATGCGTGCATTGCAAGGGCATCACGGAAAACGTGAAAACCGACCCGTTCCAATGCAGCCATTGCGGCCTGCATCTGTTCGTGCGCGACCATTACTCGCGGCGGCTGGCCGCGTTTCAGGGCGTGAATATCGACGCCGAGGACAAGGGGCAGATCCCCCCGGCGGTGGAGCGGTTCAAATGAGCGGTGGTGCCAAGCTGAATGTCCGCGTGGCCGAAGTGGTCAAGGTGAATGATCTGATCACCCGCTTTCGCTTTGTCGCCCGCGATGGTGGGGAATTGCCTGCCTTTTCGGCCGGGGCGCATGTCGTGGTGGAAATGGACGATCACGGCACACGCCGCCTGAATCCCTATTCGCTGATGTCTGACCCCGAAGATCGGTCGGGCTATGAAATCTCGGTGCGGCGCGACGACGCCGGGCGTGGCGGATCGCTGTATCTGCACCACCACGTCAAACCCGGCGACGAGATGGTTCTGGGCCATCCGACGAACCTGTTTGCGTTGGACAACCGCGCCCGCAAGCATCTGCTGTTGGCGGGGGGCATTGGCATCACCCCGTTTCTGGCGATGATGCATCAGCTTTCCCGCTTCGCCGGGCGGTTCGAATTGCACTATGCCACGCGCAACCCTGAGCTGTGCGCCTATGGGCCTGCGTTGAAGGCCGCCTATGGCGACAGGGTCAACCTGTATTTCGACGATCTGGGCCAGCAGATGCCCCTGGCCGATCTTCTGGCCCGCCAACCCATCGGCACCCATGTCTATGTCTGCGGCCCCAAGGGCATGATCACTTGGGTTCACAGCACCGCCGCCAGCGCAGGCTGGCCCCCGCATGCCGTGCATTCCGAGGAATTTACCGCCCCCGCCACTGGTGCGCCCTTTAGCGTCGAACTGGCGGCATCGCAAAAGACCATTGCCGTTGGCGCCACCCAATCGCTGCTTGAGGCGATGGAGGCCGCCGGTGTCGATGCGCCGTATCTGTGCCGGGGCGGGGCGTGCGGGCAATGCGAATGCGACGTTCTGAAGATCGACGGCACGATCGACCACCGCGACCATTGGCTTTCCCCCGAAGAACAGGCCGCAGGCCGCAAGATCATGCCCTGCGTCAGCCGGTTCACCGGCAAGACGCTGGTCCTTGACCGCTAGGAGCACCCCGATGAGCCTTGATTTCAAATACGGCTTCGATGACTTCTTCCGCGACGAAACCTATGTGGATGACTTCACCTATCGCAATTCACCCGCGGGGATCTTGCGCTTTCCATTCCCGTTTGACCGCGACGATTATATGTATTCGGTCAATATGGAACCGCATGTGCCGGGGCGCAAAGGATCGGTCTTTGAAAAGACCTTTGACATTGACGAACATTACCTAAGCGAAATGCGCGACCGGGCACGGGTTCTGGCCAAAGACCCGCTGCGCTGCCAGTCACTACCCCATATGACTCTGGCAGGCTGGGATCTGCTTGAGCTGATCATGGAAACCAAGGCGCGGGAATATCCACAGTGGTTCTCGCTGACCAAGGATGGCAATCAATGGCACTGGATCAACCGGCCCCTGGGCATTGATCAGAAGTTCACCTTTCTGGACGAAAGCACCCTGCCCTATGGCCCGATGGAATATATCACGCGCCAAACGCAAGGTGACTTTACCTTGCAGGATGAACGCGAAGGCACCCTGTGGATTGATGCAGGCATGGTGACAACGCAGGCCGACTGGTCGCTTGATTTTGACATCGGCATGAACTTTCACGAATGGCACGCGCCCGTGCCTTTGGCCCATGAAAAGGGTATTTTCGACCGCGCCCTGAAGTTTTTGCTGAAGTTGCAGCACGGCGCGCCGGTGCGTCGGTTTAACTGGACGATGACGGTGAATCCGCTGTTGGACACCGCGCCGGAAACCTATCCCGAATGGGGCCATATGCGCACCGGCCTGACGCAAGAGAACATGGGCCAGATGATGCATCTGCGGGTCGAATTGCAGACGCTGTATCGACTGCCCCGGTCGAATGCGATCTGCTTTGACATCCGCGCCTATTTGGGCAAGTTTGATGAACTGGTAACCGTGCCGAAATGGGGCCGCCGCTTGCATCGTGTGGTGCGCGACATTCACCCCGATCTAGCGGCTTACAAGGGCTTTTTGCGCAACCGCGATGCGATGGTGCAATGGCTTTCGCAATACGATGACGGGGCGCCAACGTCGCCCGGATGGTGGCCAGAAGAGTGACCCTTCACACCGACATGCCCAAGACGCCCCCGCTTCGGTTGGGGTTTCTGATGTTTCCGGGGTTTCCGATGGCCTGCCTGACATCGGCCATCGAACCCTTGCGGGCAGCCAATGAAATCACGGGCCGCAAAGAGTTTGAATGGCGGTTGGTGGCCGAGATGCCAGCCCCCGTCCGATCCTCTGCCGACGTGCGGTTTGAACCTGACATGACGCTGGATACGGCCGATGGGCTGGATCACCTGTATCTGATCGCCCCGCCCAAGGCAGAATTCTGCGCCCCCCGCCACAGCATGGCCCGCCTGCGATGGCTTGACCGCACCGGCATGACCTTGGGTGCCTTTTCGGGCGGTATCTTCCCCTTGGCCCGCGCCGGCCTGATGGAGGGGCGAAATTGTTCCGTGCATTGGTGCTATGACGCGGCCTTTCGCGCGGAATTCCCAGACGTCATGCCGTCCGAGGCGGTGATCCTGCGCGACCGTCGGCGCATCACGGCATCGGGCGCGGGGGCGGTGTTCGACCTGATGCTGCGGCTGATCGAGGATCGTCTTGGCCGCCAATGCATGACCGAAGTGGCCTGCTGGTTCCAGCATCCCTTTGTGCGCGATGAAGACGCCAGCCAAAAGGTGCCCGTCGCCCGCACAGCCGCCACCGCCGACAGGCTTTCGCCAGCCATCCGCGAGGCGATCAGGCTGTTCGACACCCATATCGAAGACCCGTTGCGCATTCCCGACGTGGCCGCCGCTGTTGCCATGTCTGACCGGCATTTTGAGCGGTTGTTCAAACGCGAAACCGGGCAAAGCCCCTTGCGCTATTACCGCCACCTGCGGCTGGCCAAGGCGCGGCAAAGGGTGCTTTATTCCAACGACACGCTGCGCGAGATTGCCTTGGCTGTCGGCTATCTGGCCCCGGCCCCCATGGCCCGGCACTATCAAGAATTGTTCGGCGTCAGCCCGCAGGATGAACGCCGCCTTGCCTCGGGCCTGCAACCGACCAGGTAGGCTGGCAAGGCAGCATTCTGTCAGATCACCGATTTGGCCGTAATTTCCAGCGCATGCCACAGGCTTTGCGCCGAAGATCGCGGGCCGTAAAGTGTGACAAGATCGGCCCGGTGCTTGACCAGATACACACCCAGATGCTCGATCACCGTGCGGCTGGCATAGCCATCGGGCTGCATCGGCAGATCAAGATTTGTCAGCCGTGCGAACAGCGGCTCCAGCCCCTGCCCGGCCACATCAATCCGCACCCAGGCATCGGTCTGTTCGGTGATCGACGCCGCATCGGCGAACTGAGATTTCAGCAAGACTGCGACATCTTGGTGAGTGGCGAAATCAGCCTCGACAAACCACATCTCGGGGCTGACCCAAAAGGCTGAATAGGGCGTGCCGGTCTGATGCCGCGCCACGGCGGGCAAGGGCAGCCCGGCCTTGGCGGCAGCGGCGGCAAAGGGGCCATCCTGCCCCCGCCGCATGGCCAGCGAGGCCAGTGCCACATCGCACCGCTCGACCAACTTGAAGGGGCCGATCTGGGTGGTTTCCGCCGCGTCGTGCCCCAATGCGGTCAGGGCTTTCCATGTATCAGCCACGAAGACGCTCTCCTTTCGGGTCAAAGAAATGCGGGCTTACGATTTCAACTTCGGTATCTGTCTTGGTCAGAAAATTCACGGCCCGCATCTTGCGCCCGATCTTCTGATCCCCCGCCTTAAGATAGCCCAGCGCGATGTCAGACCCCAGATGCGGGGAATACACCTTGGAGGTCAGCCAGCCACCATCGCTGGCCAGATCGACCGGGGCGCCGATTTCCATGAAATGGCTGCCCGCCGACAGGCTGGCCTTGGGGTCAACCGGCTTGACGCCGACCAGCCGATAACCGTCGTCGCGGGTCATCCCCTCGCGCTGGCTCAGCACCATGCCGATGCTGTCTTTCTTCTTGGACACCATCTTGCCAAGGCCCATGTTCAGCGCCGACGACTGCCCGTTCAGCTCGCCGCCCGCCACATGCCCCTTTTCCACCCGCATCACGCCCAGCGCCTCGGTGCCGTAAACCACGGCGTCAAACTCGGCCCCGGCCTCGGTCAGTTTACGGATCAGCGCATCGCCATAGCGGGCCGGCACGGCAATTTCATAGGCCAGCTCGCCCGAGAACGAGATGCGGAACAACCGCCCCCGCAGCCCCTGCACCGTGATGTTTGCCGCCCCCATATAGGGAAAGGCCGCATCAGAAATGTCTTGATCGACAAGCTTTTGCAGCAGGTTGCGGGCATTGGGGCCAGCCACCGAGAATTGCGCCCAAGCCTCGGTTGTCGAGATGATCTGCACATCCATATCCGGCCACAGGCACTGGCGGCAGTATTCCAGATGGCGGAACACCGTGACAGCATTGGCCGTGGTGGTGGTCATCACATATTCATGCTCGGCCAGTCGCGCCGTGGTGCCATCGTCAAACACCATGCCATCTTCGCGCAGCATCAGCCCGTAACGGCACTTGCCCACCGCCAACGTGCTGAAGGTGTTGCAATAAACCTTGTCCAGAAAGGCCCCGGCATCGGTGCCCTGAATGTCGATCTTGCCCAATGTCGTCACATCGCAGATGCCAACGGATTGACGGGTGGCCAGAACCTCGCGGTCAACGCTTTGGCGCCACGTCGTCTCGCCGGGTTGGGGCAGCCATTGGGTCCGCAGCCAGTTGCCAACCTCGACGAAAACCGCACCTTGTTCGGTGGCCCATTTGTGGCTGGGTGTCAGGCGAAAGGGCTTGAACTCTTTGCCGCGCGACCGCCCGGCCAAAGCCCCCATCGCCACCGGCGTATAGGGGGGGCGATAGATCGTGGTGCCCGTGGCCGGGATGGATTGCCCTGTCAACTCTGCCATCACGGCCAGACCCAGCACATTCCCGGTCTTGCCTTGATCGGTGGCCATGCCAAGGGTGGTATAGCGCTTCAGATGCTCGACGCTGGTCATGTTTTCCTGATGCGCCAGCCTGACATCCTTGACCGTCACATCGTTTTGCAGATCGATCCACGCCCGGCCCTTGCCCTGTGGCACATGCCACAGCGGCGAAATCGCCAGATCGGCATCCTCGGCCTGCGGCAGGTCGGGGGCTTTGGCGGCGATGCCCATGGCCTCTAGCACTGCCATGGCCTGCGATGCGCCCGTGTGCAGGGCAGCTTGGGTGGAAAGGGCACCATTGGCGGCCCCCACGGCCACCAGCCCGGCAGGCCCATCGGCACCCGGCACGAATGCCGCAATATCATCGCGCCAAACCGGGCGCGACCGATGGTGCGAGGTGATGCTGACATTGGGGTTCCAGCCCCCCGACACCCCCAAAGCCGTGCAGGCAATGGTTTCGCGGCGGCCATCGGCCCGCTGCACCGTGATCGAGGTCAGCCCCAGACGCCCGGCGCTGTCAACAACCGTGGCGCCCTGCAAATGCCGGATGCCGGGCAGCGCAGCCCCGCCCTGCCGGGGGTCGATCACCGCCACCACATCAACGCCTTTGGCTTGCAGATCTCGCGCCGTGCGCAGACCATCGTCATTGTTGGTGAACACGGCCACCTTGTCGCCCACAGCCACACCCCAGCGGTTGGCAAAGGCACGCAAGGCCCCCGCCAGCATGATGCCCGGCCGGTCATTGTTTTCAAAGGCAATGTGACGCTCGATCGCGCCCGCGGCCAAGATCACGCGGCGCGTATAGATCCGCCACAGGGTTTGGCGCGGCTTGCCCGGCAGCGGGGTGGCAAGGTGGTCTGACACCCGTTCAACCGCTGAATAGATGCCGTGGTCAAAGGCGCCGACCACCGTGGTGCGCGGCATCAGACGCACATTCGGCAGCGCCGCCAGTTCGGCAACCACGCCTGCCGCCCAATCGGAACCCGGCTGGGCGCCAATGTCGTGGGTTTCGGCATTCAGCCGCCCGCCCATGCGGAAATCTTCATCCGCCAGAATGACCCGCGCCCCAGCCCGCCCTGCCGTCAGCGCCGCCATCAGCCCGGACGGACCCGCGCCAATGATCAGAAGATCGCAATGGGCAAAGGCTTTGTCATATTCGTCGGGGTCTTCCTCGGTGGTCAGGGCCCCCAGACCGGCCGCGCGGCGGATGATCGGCTCATAGACCTTTTCCCAAAAGGCGGCTGGCCACATGAAGGTCTTGTAGTAGAAACCCGCCGTGAAAAAGGCGTTCAACCGGTCATTGATGGCCAGCGCATCCATCTTCAGGCTGGGCCAGGCATTCTGGCTGGTTGCCTGCAATCCGTCAAACAGCTCGGCCACCGTCGCCCGCGTGTTTGGCTCCTGCCGCGCGCCCGCACGCAGATGGACCAGCGCATTCGGCTCTTCGGATCCGGCCGACAGCGGGCCGCGGGGGCGGTGGTATTTGAACGACCGCCCCATCAGCCGCACACCATTGGCCAACAGGGCCGAGGCCAGCGTATCGCCCGGATGGCCCGCATAGGCCTTGCCGTCAAATGTAAAGCTCAGCGTCTGGCTACGGTCGATCTGACCGCCCGAAATTCTGTTCGTCTGGGTCATTTGCTGCGCCCCTCTGCCCGCGCGACATCGCGGGCCAGTTCAACCTTGGTGATTTCATGGGTAACGGTGTTGCGCGTCACCACCAGCCACGACCGATCCCCTTGTTCGTGATACCAAAGCTCGCGGTGCAGGCCGGCGGGGTTGTCGCGATTGTAGAGATAGTCATGAAAGATCTCGATCCCGGCGACCATCCCATCGGGGCGGTTGATCAGGCTGGCATCGCCCAGATAGACAAATTCCTGCGCGTCCCGAGGGCCAAGAAGAGGGTGGTTGATGATCATCTTTGTGCCTCAATGCAGGTTCGGTTGGGCGCCTTGGCCCTTTTCGTCAATCATCAGCCCCTTGAGGAACCGATCAAACCGATAGGCCGTGGCCGTGGGATGCGGCGTGTCGCGGGCCAAAAGATGCGCAAAGCACATGCCGCTGGCCGGGGTTGCCTTGAACCCGCCATAGCACCAGCCCCCGTTGAAATAGAGACCGTCAACCTGCGTCTTGTCGATGATGGGCGAGCCGTCCATCGACATGTCCATGATCCCGCCCCAAGTGCGCAACAGCCGCGCCCGGCCGATCATCGGCATCAACGCCATGCCGCCTTCGGCCACATCCTCGATCACCGGCAGGTTGCCGCGCTGCGCATAGGAATTATAGCCATCAATATCGCCCCCAAAGACCAAACCGCCCTTGTCGGACTGGCTGACATAGAAATGCCCGGCCCCAAAGGTCATCACGCCATCAATCACCGGTTTCAGACCCTCGCTGACAAAGGCCTGCAAGACATGGCTTTCAATGGGCAGGCGCATGCCCGCAAAGGCCATCACCTTCGATGACGACCCAGCCACCGCCACGCCAACCTTTTTGGCGCCGATGAACCCACGAGAGGTTTCCACCCCCTTGATCCGGCCATTCTCGATCCGCATGCCGGTGACTTCGCAGTTCTGGATCAGATCGACACCGCGCAGATCGGCCCCACGCGCATAGCCCCAAGCCACGGCATCATGGCGCACCGTGCCGCCACGGCGCTGCATCAGCGCGCCCTTGATCGGGAACCGGGCGTTGTCAAAGTTCAGGAACGGATACATCGCCCGCACCTGATCACGGCTCAGCAGTTCGGCATCTGCCCCGTTCAGGATCATGCCATTGCCCCGGCGCGTTAAGGCATCGCGTTGTGCATCGCTGTGGATCAGGTTGATGATCCCGCGCTGGCTGACCATGGCGTTATAGTTGAAATCCTGTTCCAACCCTTCCCACAGCTTCAGCGAGAATTCGTAGAACGGCTCATTGCCATCCAGCAGATAGTTCGACCGGATGATCGTGGTGTTGCGGCCCACGTTGCCGCCGCCCAGATAGCCCTTTTCCAGAACCGCAATCCGCGCCTGGCCAAATTCTTTCGCCAGATAATAGGCCGTGGCAAGGCCATGCCCGCCACCACCGATGATGATGTAATCATACTCTGGCTGCGGCGCGGGGTTGCGCCACATCGGCTTCCACCCCTTATGCCCGGTCAGTGCCTCGGCAATGACGCGAAACCCCGAATAGCGCATGGCGGCCCCTCCTGTTCTGGCGCAGACCCTAGACTGGTCAGATCGCGAAACCCGTTTGGTTTCCGCCATCGGTTGAATGAAATCCGCCATCAGCCAGAATGAAAGGTGATCGGCCAGTATAGAAACGCCATGCCGCATCGCACGGGCTCAAGTTCCGCGGGGGCTGTTTGGAGGATATCCTCGGCCAGACCACGACAACGGCAATTGCGAGCAAAATCAAAGACAGGCGACAGCGCACCCGCCGCACTGACGAGCAATCCGAGGGTTCGCTAAGACCTTAACCCGAATGCGGATTGCGCGCGATGACGATCATTTCCACCCGCATCCCCGGACGGGCAAGTGCGACGCCCCCGGTGGCGCGGGCAGGCGGATTGGCGCGATCGACCCATGCATCCCACACCGCATTCATGCCCGCAAAATCCGACATATCGGCCAGCCACACCTGAACCGAGCCGATATCGGCCTTTGACGCCCCGGCCTGCGCCAACACGGCATCGATATTGGCCAAGACCTGCTGGGTTTGCACCGTGATGTCTGCCGTCAGATCATCCGGCACCTGACCGGCCAGAAAGATCAGGTCACCGATGATGACAGCCTCGCTCATCCGGGGGCCCGGGTCGATCCGTGTCAGGGTCATGTCTTGTCCTTTGTTCGCTTAGTCATTGTCGCTGGTGGTGCCACCTGCCCCGCGCCGCGACTGTTCAGACGCGGGCACGGTGGTGCGCATCGACAGGGCGTTCAGCCCGGCCAGCGTTGCGGCGGGCACGGCACAGGGCGTGGTTTTGGTGGCAGTCTGATCAACCGGGGCGATGGCGGCAGCGGGGGCTACGGTGATATTATCTTGCGCAATCTGCCCCAGCGCCAAAAGCGCCTTTGGGTCGATCGGCCTGCCCGGCAAGATCGTCACAGTGCCCCCAGACCACCCAAAGGCCAGCGCTGACTGCGATGCTTGGGCCATCCGGGCAAGGAACGGCAGCACCAGCAGCGGGTGGCGCAGGGCCTGCAAGCCGATGCCGCCGTGATAGGGGCCGGCATCAAGCTGGGCGTGGTCTTCCAGCGCCGCGCCCGCCGCAATGGGGCACAGGCCATCATGTGACGCAGCGCGCCAAAGCCGGTTGGTGGTATCAATCACACCCGTCGCCGGGGCCCACCCCGCCAGATGCGCCAGCAGGGCCGTGGCCCCGTCAACGCCCTGGGCCGTCAGCCATCCGATTGCAAAGCCCGCCTCCTCGGCCAATCCCCAACTCAGGCCGGCACCGCGCGCGGCCTTCAGGCACAGGGTTTCCACCTCGTTGCGCGACAACTGCGTCAGATCTGCCGGACAGGCGGCGTAAGTGGTGGCCGAAGCCGTCGGATCATGGGCTTCGGGCAGGGTCATGATGCCACCCCGGCCGTCAGTTCATGCGGATAGGGCAAATCCTGAAACAGGCTGATCCGCACCCATTTGTCTGACCGGGGGTCAAAGCGGCTGGCCCCAAAGAACGCCAGCTTGCAGCGCATCAGATCAATCGGCAGGATTTCGGCCCCGATCAGGTTGTCGCGCACCTCGGCAAAGGGATGACGGGCGGCAATCTGGGCGCGCCGCAGGGCATAGCGGTGCTCGGGATGGCGCAACAGAAAGCTGGCGACAGGCTGCGCGTCATCTTCCGTGGCAAGCGCGGCGTGCAGCTCTTTGGCCAGACGGGCGATGCACAGGGGCTGCTCAAGTGCGGCACCATCTTCGTGATGCCGGTCGCCCAGACGGGGTTCCAGCTTTTCTTCGGACACATACCAGAACCGCGCCGTATTGGCGGGGTTGTCAAAATCAATGCCCAGCGCCCAATCGTAATGCTGGGCCAGGATACCACGCAGGGTGCCGATGGTCATGGCCCCGTCAATCCGCTGGTTTGCCGGCTCATCTGCCGCCATGCACTCGCCCAGCCCGTCAATCAGATCACCATGCGGTTCCAGCATCAACGCCAACAGCGCTTCTTGCCCCTCCAGCGTCAGCGCGGCCTCGCCCCAGCGCCACAGGGCATCCCAAGGATGGGCCTGACCGGCCTCGGGCCAGAGTGCCAGCTTGTCCTTGATCTTTTCCAGATCACGGCGCAGATCAGCCAGTTTGCCAATCTGGATCGGATGCTGTGAATGCCAAAGGGCCGCATTCTGGCGCGCCGCCTGCACCGCCATGTGCAGGCCCGCCAGCGCCGTGTCGTGGGCCAGGGTCTGGGCGCGCACGCGGGCCAGCGCCTCTTCGCGGGCCATCATCCAGTTGTTCATCAAAACCGGGTGCCGCACCAGAAAGGGGGCCATGCCCAATCCGGTCGAATTGCCAACCCCAAGGCTGCGGCGGGTGCTGGCATCCAGGGGCACGGACCGACTGCCGCCCTTGGCAGCGGCCAGGTGATCGACCAGATCGGCGCAAAAGGCACGGATCAGCCAGACGGTCAGCATCTCGGCCTGAAAGGGGGTGGCCAGTTCGGCGCGGTTTTCGATGGCCTCACGGTCGGCGGCCCCGAATTTGCCGGTGCCATAAACAGCCGTGGTGCGCATCAGATAACCGACGGCGGCCACCTCGGCCGGGTCGGGTTGCAGGCCTTGCGACAATCGGTCGATCACATGCGCAAACAACCGAACCGAGCGATTGGCACGACTTAGCGTCAGTTCACGCGGCGATACCCGGCCTGCCTCTTGCAGCGGCACGTTGGCGGCAAGGCGATCAAGATCGGCAGCATCAGGTTCCCCATCGAACAGCGCAAAGGTGGCATCCCAGGCGGTTGCGATCACCCGGTCTGACCGCAGTTCATCAGGCAGATCATGGGCAAAGGCCACAAGGCTGTAACTGCGCAGCGGGCCCTTGGCCCGATAAACCGCCCGGCCCACACCCTTGGCATCCACCTGCCACAGGGGGCGGTCAAACTGCCAGTGTTCGGCCTGCATCCGGGCCAGCATCTGGCGCAGGAAAGACAGCCGGGTCGGATGGGCAGACCCCATGCGATCCAGCCGCATCACCTGGTCTGGGCTGCGGCGAAAACAGGCCGCATCTGGAAACGGGTTCAGGTTTGCACAGGTGGTCATTGTCGTCCCCTCGCAAAGTCATCAATGGTCTGTCGCACTTGGGGGGCGGGTCAGCCGCCCCCCAAAGGTTGCTTATTTGCGCCCCAGCATCAGGGTGATGCGCAGCGCATCCCACAGCGAGGGCAACAAGATGATAGAGACAGGCACAGCCGTGACCACAATAAAACTTTGCAGTTTGCCAATGCCGCCAGACCCGGTGGAAATCAGGATCAGCGCCATCACCCCCATCGCGATCCCCCAAAAGGCACGCAAGATGACCGAAGGCTCGCCATCCGTCATGGCCCCCGAGATCACATAGCTCATCGAGTCGCTGGTGGTTGCCACAAAGATCATCGTCAGGATCAAGAACAGCACCGACAGCAAAAGTCCTGATGGCATGGCATTGGTGATCGCCAACAGGGCGGCAGGCAGGTTGAACCCTTCGAACGGGGCCGAGATCACGCCGGGTGTGGCGATTTCAAACGAAATGCCCGACCCCCCGATGATGGTAAACCAGAAGTTGGTGATCAGCGGGGCGGCAATCGACAACATCAGAACAATCTGACGGATCGACCGCCCCCGGCTGACCCGGGCGATAAAGATCGCCATCAGCGGGCCATACCCCATGAACCACCCCCAAAAGAAGACGGTCCACCAGCCCAGCCAACCCGGATCACCAAACACCCCGGCCTCGCCGCGATACATGGCCATCTGGAAGAAGTTTTCAAAGTAAACACCCATCCCGCCGACAAAGCTGGTCAGCATGGCCGAGGTTGGGCCGAACACCAGCAAAAAGACCAAAAGGGCGATGGCCAGCAGCACGTTCAGGCTGGACAGCATCTGAATGCCACGCGACAGCCCCGAAATGGCCGACAGGGTATACAGCGCGACCAGCGCCATGATCACGACCGCCTGTGTGGCAAAGGTGTCGGGGATACCCGTCAAGGCGTTCAGACCATAAGACATTTGCAGGCCCAAAAACCCGATGGGGCCAACGGTGCCCGCCACCACGGCAATGATGCAGGTGGCATCGGCAATCAGGCCGATCGGGCCGTGAATCGCGCGCTCTTTGAACACCGGATACAGCAAGGTGCGCGGGGCCAGCGGCAGGCCTTTGTCATAATGGTAATGCATCAGCATCACCGTGGTCAGCGACCCAAGGATCGCCCAGGCCAGAAAGCCCCAGTGCAGAAAGCTTTGCGCCAAGGCGATATTGGCACGGGCCTGCATATCGGCAGGCGCATCACCAAACAGCGGCGGGGTCGACAGGAAATGGGCAATCGGTTCTCCGGCCGCCCAGAACACACCACCACCGGCCAACAAGGTACACATGATCATCGACGCCCAGTTGAACGTCTTGAATTCGGGCGTGGCTAGCCCACCCATCACCGACCGCCCACCCGGCAAAAGGCACAGAACCAGACCGATCAGAAAAGTGGCCAGCAGCAAAATCTGCCAGTAAAGGCCAAAGTAGCGGGCCGAAAAGGCAAAGCCTGCATCAACCAGCGCCGACAGCCCATCGATATCAACCAGCGCATACAGGCAAAACAGAAGGATAAAGCCCCCCGTCAGCGCGAACAGCGGTTTGTTGACATTGCCAAGCATCCCCCTGCCTCCCGTCAGTGTGAAATCCGTCATGCCCGTTCCTCCCCGAACGATGTTGCGCAACCGCTGGCCCTAGCCTGCGGCATGAAATCTGTGGCCATCGCGCGCTTGCTGCGGGCCAAAGCTAATGTCGAAAAAACGCATCCAGTTGGCGCCCATCACCCCGTCGATGGTGGCCGCATCCATCCCCGAGGCGGTCAGCCCGGCCCGGATGCCGCCGAAATCGCAGTTGTCGTTGAACCAGCCAGGCATCGGCGGAAAACCGGGCGCGTCGGCGCTGCCTTCGCCGTAATCCACCGTTTTGGTCCAACGGCCCGACCGCATCCATTCCACGATGCTGTCGGGTTGGTCCTGACACAGATCGCTGCCAATCCCCACTTGGGCCGGGCCGACCAGATCAACCGCGCGGGCCACCATGTCGCACCAGTCTTGCAACGAACAGGAGCTGCCGTTTTTCAGGTGATGCGGATAGACCGACAGCCCCAGAAACCCACCCGACGCCCCCAAAGCCCGCAACAGATCATCCGATTTGTTGCGCAGGGCGGGATGCCAACTGTGCGGATTGGCATGGCTGATGGTGATCGGGCGGCTGGAATGCTCGATGGCATCGCGGGTTGACCGCTCGCCCGAATGGCTCATGTCAACCACCATGCCAACGCGGTTCATCTCGGCCACCACAGCGCGGCCCATGCGGGTCAGGCCGCTGTCGGTGGCTTCATAACAGCCCGAGGCCAGCAGCGACTGGTTGTTATAAGTCAGCTGCATGAACCGCAGGCCAAGGGTGTGCAGCACCTCGACCAGCCCGATGTCATCCTCGATGCAACTGGGGTTCTGTGAACCGAAGAAAATCGCGGTGCGGCCTGTATCGCGCGCCCGCTGCACATCCGCCGCAGTGCGGCCCTGAAAGATCAGCTCGGGAAAGCGCTCAAACCAGCGGTTCCAGGCCTCGATCTCCAAGACGGTTTCGCGAAACGTCTCATGGTAGGTGATGGTCACATGAACCGCATCCACCCCCCCCGCGCGCATCTGGCGAAAGATCTTTTCCGACCAGTTGGCATATTGCAGCCCGTCGATCAGCGGCGTCATTCCGGCGCCCCCGCCGCAACATAGGCGGTCTTGACCGAAGTGTAGAACTCTGCCGCATAACGCCCCTGTTCGCGCGGGCCAAAGCTGCTGGCACCGCGCCCCCCAAAGGGCACATGGTAATCGGTGCCTGCCGTCGGCAGGTTCACCATCACGCAGCCCGCATTCATATTGGCGCGGAAATGGCTGGCCCGCGACAGACTGCGCGTCATGATGCCCGCCGTCAGGCCAAAGGCACTGTCATTGGCCAACGCCAAAGCCTCGCCATAGCTGCCGGCCTTGATCACGCAGGTGATGGGGGCGAACATTTCTTCACGGTTGATCACCATATCATTGCGCGTCTGCGCAAAAACGGCAGGGGCCATGAAATACCCGTCGGTTGCCCGTTCCAACCGCGTGCCGCCACACAGCAATTCCGCCCCTTCGGCGCGGCCCTTGTCGATATAGGCAAGGTTCTGGGCAAGCTGGCCTTCGCTGACCACCGGGCCAAGCTGGGTGCCCGCCTCTAGCGCATGGCCAACCTTGAAGGCATTGGCCGCCACAACCAGCTTTTCCACAAAGGCGTCATGCACGGCTTCGTGCACGATCAACCGGCTGGCAGCGGTGCATTTCTGCCCCGTGCCACCAAAGGCCGCCCCTGCCGCATGGGCCACCGCCAGATCAAGATCGGCGTCATCCATGATCAGCATGGGGTTCTTTGACCCCATTTCCATCTGAACCTTTGTCATGTTGGCCACCGCCGCTGCCGCGATGCCACGCCCCACCGGCACCGAGCCTGTAAAGCTGATCGCCTGCACGCGCGGGCTTTCCACCAGACGCTGCCCCACATCACGGCCCGACCCCAACACCATGTTGAACAGGCCTGCCGGAATGTCTTGCCGCGCGATGATCTCGGTCAGCGCCACAGCACTGGCAGGCGTCAGGTTTGCGGGCTTCCACACCACAGCATTGCCAAAGGCCAATGCAGGCGCGATTTTCCACGCAGGCGTTGCCACCGGAAAATTCCAGGGGCTGATGATCGCCACCACGCCCACAGGGTCACGCCGCACGTCAATTTCGATGCCGGGGCGCACAGACTCGGCCAGATCGCCTTGGTTGCGCAAGGCTTCGGCTGCGAAATAGGTGAAGAACTGGCCGGCGCGATAGACCTCGCCCTTGCCTTCGGCGGCGGGTTTGCCTTCTTCGCGGGCGATGATGCGGCCGATCTCCTCGGCCCGCGCCATCAACTCGGTGCCGATTGCCATCAGAACATCGTGGCGTTTCTGAATGCCCGCCGCCCACCAGATCTTCTGGGCGCGCGCCGCGGCGTCCAGCGCCTCGTCCAGTTGCGCGGCACTGGCCTGCGCATAGATCCCGATCAGATCCGACACATCCGAAGGATTCCGGTTTTCCACCTCGGACGCGCCTGCACGCCACTGGCCATTGATGTAAACCTGTGTGTTCTGGGTCATGGTATCGGCTCCTTTTGCGTCAGGCCTAGACCTGCGAATAATTTTAGGCAATCTGGAAGTTCTGAATGTAATTACAGGTTTTCTGAAGCATGAAGCTTGAGATGTTGCGCGTCTTTCAAGTGACCGCCGAACGCGGATCGCTGGCCGCCGCCGCCAGCAGCCTGGGCCGCACCCCTTCGGCGGTGTCGATGATGCTGTTGCAACTGGAAGAAGACGTGGGCGGCGCCCTGTTCGAGGCCGGACGCAAGAACCGGCTGACGCCTCTGGGGGCCTTGGTGCTAGAAGAAAGCCGCCGGGCGAATGAGGCCTTTGAGCGCAGTGCCAAGGCCATTCGCCGCTATGCCAGATCAACCGCCGGCTCGGTCCGCATCGCCGCTGTGCCTTCGGCCACCGTCAGCCTTTTGCCCGCAATCGTCTTGCAGTTTCAACGCGAACGCCCCGAGGTTCGGCTGGACATCAGCGATGTTGACAGCGCCGCCGTCCGCCGCCGCCTTCAGTTTGACGAGGCCGATATCGGCATTCTCTCTGCGGCGCCGGACGACGCCTTTGACAGCGTTCTGATTCAAAGCGCGCCCTTGGGCATCGTGTGCAGGCGCGGCGGCCCGATTGCAACGGCGGCACAGGCCAGCAGCGCAAGCTGGGCACTGTTGGCGCATGAACCCTTGATCGTGAATCCATTGTGCAATCGGGTGCAAAACCCGGTCGTGCAAGACCATGTGATCCGCTCTACGCTTGAGGCACGCAACACCACAGCCCTTTTGGCCTTTGTAAAGGCCGGGCTTGGCGCGACGATTCTGCCGGAAAGCGCGCTTCAAGGATCGCAGGATGCGTTGGTCTTTGTCGAACCAACCGACCCGCCCACCTTTCGCCACCTGCACAAGATCCGCCAACCCGGCCGACGCAGCAGCCCGGCAGTTGATGCCTTTTGGCACAGCCTGCCCAGCGTTTACTGAACCGCGGATCACATCAGGGCTGGTTGCACCAATGTTCACAGGGCGGCGCCACGCACCCGACGAACTGGCGTTACCCCCGTTTATCGCCCAGTATCTTCAGCAAGGACAAAGCACCATGGACATGATCGTGGGATGAGGAAGAACACGTTTTCAACCAAAGGGCTGACAAAAGTGTATGGGGAAGGCCGATCTGCCGTCCATGCGCTGCGCGGGGTTGATCTGGTCATTCCAGACGGGGAAATCGTAGTGCTGCTGGGCCCGTCAGGCAGTGGCAAATCCACCTTGCTGAATATCATCGGTGGCTTGGACAGGGCGACAGAAGGCGAGGTATTTTTTCAAGATCAGAATCTCGGTGACATGACGGACAGCCAGTTGACGCGCTATCGCCGCGACCATGTTGGCTTTGTGTTTCAGTTCTACAACCTGATGCCCAGCTTGACTGCACGCGAAAACGTAGAGCTTGTCACCGAGATTGCACTTGACCCGATGGGTGCAGACGAAGCCCTGGCCATGGTAGGGTTAAGCAAGCGGGTTGACCATTTCCCCGCGCAGCTTTCGGGCGGCGAACAGCAGCGTGTGGCAATCGCGCGGGCCGTCGCCAAAAAGCCAACTGTGTTGTTTTGCGACGAACCAACTGGCGCGCTTGACAGCACAACAGGGCGGGCCGTCCTGCAGGTGTTAAAAGATGTCAACGAGACGCTTGGGGCCACTGTGCTGATCGTGACTCACGCCGCAAGCCAGGCGGCCATGGCGGATCGGGTCATCCATTTCGCCGATGGCCGTATCCGCGAAATCATTGTGAATGCCACAAAAAGCCCGCCAGAGGAGATTCAGTGGTAAGCCCTCTTGATCATAAACTGATGCGGGACCTATGGCGCATGAAAGGGCAAGCCATTGCCATTGGAATGGTGATTGCCCTTGGCGTTGCCATGCTGGTCATGATGACCGGGCTGGTGACTTCGTTGAACGAAACACGGACGACCTATTACGAACGCTATCGCCTTGCCGATGTCTTTATCCCGGTGACCCGTGCACCAGAGCGAATGGCCGAACGATTGGCGGCCATTGAGGATGTGGGCACGGTTGAGACCCGTGTCAAAGGCACTGCTCTGATCGACCTTGCCCATCAAGACCTGCCGGTGCAGGCGCAGGCCTTGTCGTTGCCCGATCTGCGCTCGCCCCAGCTTAATGACGTCTTTCTGACCGCCGGGCGTGTGATCGACGCCAATCACACGGATGAAATCTTACTGTTGCAATCTTTTGCAAAGGCCCACGGCCTGCGGCCCGGAGACCGTCTTTCAGCTACGATGAACGGTGCCAGGCGCAGCTTTCAGATTGTGGGCCTGGCCCAATCACCCGAGTTTCTTTACACGACCGCGCCCGGAGAGATGATCCCCGACGATGCCCGTTTTGGGGTGATCTGGATGAGTCGATCTGCCATGGCCGCCGCCTATGACATGGACGGCGCTTTTAACGAGGCACTGCTTTCCTTGGTGCGCCCAACAAACCCGGCAGCCGCCATAGCTGCCGCCGACCGCATTCTGGCCCCGTTCGGCGGCACTGGCGCTTATGGGTTGGCCGATCACACCTCTGATCGTTTCATCAGCGACGAAATCGGCGGTCTTCAAGCCGCCGCCGCTGGTGTTCCCCCAATCTTCCTCGCCGTCGCTGCCTTCCTTCTTTACACCGTCATCAATCGAATGGTGCAATCCGAACGCGAGTAAATCGGATTGCTTAAGGCGTTTGGCTACACCAATGGTGAAGTTGGCGCACATTACTTCAAGCTGGTCATGGTCATAGCGATTGGCGGGGCATTGGCCGGTTGCCTGATCGGAATCGCGGGCGGGCGGGCACTGATCCAAGTATATACGGTTTATTACAAATTTCCGTTTCTGGTCTTCCAACTTGATCCGGCCTCCTTCGCGATTGGCATTTCTGTCAGCATTCTGGCCTCCTCCATTGGGGGGCTGATGGTCTTGCGCCACATCTTTGCCTTGACGCCGGCAGTTGCAATGCGGGCCCCTGCACCGGCAGATTACAGCCGCACAGGCAGAAGTGGCGCTGCACTGAATGCCTGGCTCGATCAGCCGTCCCGCATGGTTCTACGCCGGATCGTACGCCAACCTTGGCGCATGGCTGGTGCAATCGTCGGTATTGCCTGCGGTATGGCTTTAAGCGTGTCTATGATCACGATCTACGCGGGCTTCGACCGCACAATTGACCTGACCTTCAATGTCTTGGACCGCAGTGACCTGGCGGTAACTTTCACCCATGCAGCCTCGGATACGGCGATCTTTAATCTACGCCGGATGCAGGGCGTGATTCAGGTCGAACCGGTGCGGCATGTGCCCGCGATCTTGCGCAATGGCCTTGCCACCCACCGTGGGGTAATCACCGGAACCATCCCAGACGCCCGTCTGCACCCAGCACTTGACAGCAGGCTGCGCGACATTGATCTGCATGACAATGGCATCGTTCTCTCGACCGCTGTTGCTGATATTCTTGACATCAAGCCGGGAGAGCTTTTGACCGTTGAAGTGCGTGAGGGCCGCCAGCCTGTTTTGGTTGTCCCGGTGACAGCCATCGCAGAGAGTTTGCTAGGGGCACCTGTCTATATGGAAATAGCCGCTTTGAACCGCGCCCTGCGTGAGCCCAACCGCGTTTCGGGTGCCTATCTGACCATAGATCAGCGGAATGCCTCTGAAATCTATCAGGCCCTGCAAGCCATGCCCACAGTGGCGGGCGTCAGCCTGAAATCGCAGGCCGAATTCGCCTTTCAAACCTTGATGAACACAGGCGCAGGTGCGATCCGCTATGTGATGGGGACCATCGCCTTTGTCATCACCTTTGGCATTGTCTATAATGCGGCACGGATCGCCTATGCCGAGCGGGCCCGGGATCTGGCGAGCCTGCGGGTGATCGGCTTTACCAAAGCCGAGGTGGCCTTTGTTCTGCTTGGCGAACTGGCCGTCGTCGTGCTGGTTGCTCTGCCCGTCGGTGGTGTCTTGGGCTACTACCTCTCGTTCGGCATCGCCTCTGGCTTTTCAAGCGAGCTTTATCAGATCCCAGTCGTTTTCGACCCAACCAGCTTTGGGTTCGCAGCCATGGTCGTCCTCGGGGCAACACTGGCCTCAGGTTGGTTGGTCACACGAGATATCGACCGGGCCGATCTGGTTTCGGCTCTGAAGACAAGGGAGTAATTGCCATGGCCAAGGCACGAAGACGATCCCGGCTGATCCTGACCGCTGTGGCCGTATTGCTGGTCGGTGGCGCGCTGATGGTCGCGTTCTGGCCCAAAGCGACGATGGTTGATATCGGAGAGGTGACGCGTGGCTCTATGCGTGTGACCATCGACGAACAAGGCCGCACCCGTGTCAGGGACGCTTATGTCGTCTCGACCCCGGTGGCCGGGCAGCTACAGCGTGTCACAGTGCAACCAGGCGACCCCGTCGTGCGCGGTGAAACAGTTGTGGCGCATATGCACCCGACCAATCCGGCGGCCCTTGATGTGCGCACCCGCGAACAGGCACAAGCTGCGGTAGCTGCTGCCGAAGCGGCGTTGCGGGTGGCCCAAGCCGATCTAAATGCCGCCCTGGCAAATCTTGACCTCGCCCGGACAGAACTCACCCGAACCGAGCAACTGGTGGAACGCGGTATTTCATCTGCGGCCGCCTTGGACCGCGCCCGCCAGTTTGCACGGGTGACCGAGGCAAATGTTGATACGGCCGAGGCCGCGATCAGCATGCGCGAAGCCGAGATTGCCAACGCGCAGGCACAGTTGATCGGGTTCGACGATCAACGACTGGCAGCAGCCATCGGGATCACATCAAGCGACATACCGCTTTATGCCCCGGCAGATGGGCGCATTCTTCGCGTGATGCAGCAAAGTGAGACCGCCCTGCCCGCGGGCACCCCGATCATGGAAATCGGCGATATCACCAGCGATCTGGAGGTAGTGGTTGACTTACTGTCCACCGATGCAGTGCAGGTAGTCGTCGGCTCCCCCGTCATTATCACAGATTGGGGCGGGCAAACGGATTTGCTGGGAGAAGTGATCCGCATTGACCCTTTTGGCATCACCCAATTCTCGGCCCTGGGCGTTGAAGAACAGCGCGTCAAGGCCGTGATCGCCTTGACCAGCCCGGCAGAGGCCTATGCGGGCCTTGGTCATGGCTTTCGGGTCGAGGCCCGGATTGTCGTCTGGACCAGCGATGACGCCGTAATTGTGCCCGCCAGCGCTCTGTTTCGAAGCCGCGGCAACTGGGCGGTGTTTACGATCATCGACAATCTGGCCCATCTGCGCCTCATCAAGATTGGCCGCAATAACGGCATTGAGGCTGAAGTTCTTGACGGACTCTCTGAGAGAGATCAGGTCATTCTTTATCCCTCTTCTGGTCTTTCAGCCGGGATGAAGGTTGCCCAGCGTGTGATCAACTGACAGTGCAGGGCGCCCGCCCGACATAGTCTGCGCGATACATGACAGGCACGTTCCAATCAAAGCGGCCCACAGCGCCAAGGTGCCAAGACCTTGCCCGGCGCACCTTGGGACGCCTAAACTAAGGCACAGGCAGAACGAGCAGGAGATAACGATGCATAGCACTGTCTTTACCACGCTGGCCGTGGCATTGCTGGGTTTGGCCACCCACGTTGGCGCGGCACATGCTGGCCCGACCGGTTATTATGAGGTCACCGGCGTCTCGGAAGATGACATGCTGAAAATGCGGGCCGGTCCCGGAACCGGGTATCGCGTGATCGTGGGGCTGCCAAATGGCACCCTGTTGCGTGTCCGAAGCTGCGAGCAGACAGGCAGCACCCGTTGGTGCAGAGTCACGCTGAAGGAAGTGCGCGGATTAAAGGGCTATGTTTCGTGGGCCTATCTGCGCGAACAAATGAGCGCTCCGTGACACCCGCATGGGCGAGGCGCCGCCGCAGCAAACCCGAGCCTTGATCTAATGTCGCTTACCGCGCGGTTTGACTTTCTTGTTGCCGCGCGGCCCTGTCTCGACAGGGGTGTTGCTAAGGTTTTCCTCGGTCAGCTTGCGCCAACGATCAAGCCGCGCCGGATCAATCTGCCCAGCGGCGACGGCTGTCTGTACGGCACAGCCCGGCTCGTGGCTGTGGGTGCAATCATTAAAGCGGCACGACGGCGCCAGCTCTGCAATCTCTGCAAAAACAACCTCCAGCCCGAACGACACATCGCTGACATCCAGCGAGCGCATTCCGGGCGTGTCGATCACCCAACCGCCGCCCGGCATGGCATGCAGCGAGCGTGACGTGGTTGTATGCCGCCCCTTGGCGTCGTTTTCACGGATGCTGCCCGTGGGTTGCGCTGTTTCAGCCGTCTTCTCAGACAGTGCGTTCAGCAAGGTCGACTTGCCCACACCCGACGACCCGACAAGAGCGACGGTCTGCCCCGGCCCGCACCAAGGCGCCAAGCATTGCGCCGCCTCTGTTCCCTTGGCATTCACCATCACAACGGCCAGCCCACGCTGCAATTCTGCCGCTTGTTGGGCATAGGCGGTGGCATCGGAGGTTTGATCAACCTTGGTCAGCACAATCACCGGTGTCGTGCCCGAGTCGTTGGCCAAAGCCAAATAGCGTTCCAGCCGCGCCGGGTTGAAATCATCATTGCATGACGTGACGATGAACAACGTATCGACATTCGCCGCGATCAGCTGCGCGGTATATCCACCTTCGGTCCGCCGCTGCAAAAGCGCACGCCTGTCCAAACGCCGGACAAGCAGATGGGTGTCAGGCCTGACCAGTGCCCAATCCCCAACCGCGAAATCCGTGGTCTTGGCATTGATAGGCAACTCGATGCGGACCGGGCCCAAACCAGATTCAGCCGTCAACCGCGACCGGTGAACCGTAGCAATACGCATTGGCACCAAACCTTGATCTTCGACCGCCAGTTGATCGGCAAAGAAATCTGACCAGCCTAGGCTGCTATGCGGTGGGGGTGCTGGATCTGCAGGTTTGGTCACTGCCCCTGAATGGCCGCGAAATGGGGTCATGGCAAGCCATTTTGCATCTGCAGGACAACCTCTTGCAAAGCTATGCCCCCCACATGAGCCCCCCGAACCAACAGGTCCAGCCCGCCAGAAAACCGACCAGATTTGCGATCACGCGCAGTTGCTCTGCCTGCCTTGCAGCTGCCGATGCTTGGCCTGTTGGGGCGGAGAAGTTTTCTATGGACAGCAGTATCTATTGCTGCGCTGGATTCAAAAAACAGGTGAACAGCATGCTGACGGCATCAGTCGTAGGGAGGGCTGGATGAAAGCCCATTCTTATTCCTCTACGCAAGACGAGGCACAGCATGACAGACGCACTCTTGGACCAATCGCGAGGCAAGCGGCGACGTGGCCGTAACGATGGCACGCCTTCGATCCCGAAACGCGTGATGAACTACAGCCAGTTGCGCAACCCTTTTCCCACGATGAACGTGTTTTCAGCCGATGAGGTTGAGAGCATGCACGAAACCGCCCTTCGCACGCTGGAAGACCTGGGGGTAAGGGTGCTGCTGCCCGAGGCCCGCAAAATTCTGGCTCAGGGCGGGGCGCGGGTGGATGAGGCCAATCAAATGGCCTACATAGGGCGCGACATGGTGCAGGCCGCAGTTAAAGCGGCACCTAAGTCGTTCCTGTGCAAGGCAGGTGCGCGACCGCGTGACATCAAAATGGAGCTGGGCTGCCTGTCTTTTCAGCCCGGCGCAGGCTGCCCCAACGCAACTGACCTGCAACGTGGCCGCCGCTCTGGCAGCGGCCGTGACTTTCGCGAATTGATTCAACTGACCCAGCATTTTGACGTTTTCCAGATGGTGGCACCGCTGGTCGAGCCGCAAGACATTGCCACCCATCTGCGCCATTACTTCACAACACAGGCGCAACTGACGCTAAGCGACAAATTCCCTTTTGTCTTTTCGCGGGGCACCCCTCAAGTGTTGGAAAGCTTTGAAATGATTAAGGATTTCCGGGGGCTGTCAGCAGCAGATTTTTTGGCCAATCCTTACTGCTACACGATCATCAACACCAACAGCCCGCGCACTTTGGATATTCCGATGGCTCAGGGGCTGATCGACTTCGCACGCTATGGCCAGATGGCGATTGTGACGCCGTTTACTCTGATGGGGGCCATGGCCCCGATCACAGTCGCAGGGGCCATTACCCTTAGCCATGCCGAAGTGCTGGCAGCCATTACGCTGAACCAACTGGTGCGCCCAGGTGCACCGATCTGCTATGGCACTTTCACTTCAAATGTCGATATGAAGTCAGGTGCGCCCGCATTGGGCACACCCAGCCATTTTCAGGCCAGCCTTGCCGCAGGGCAACTGGCGCGGTTTCTGGGTTTGCCGTGGCGGTCGGCGGCCGGGTCTGCCTCTAACCTGAATGACGTTCAGGCCGCGAATGAAAACCAGATGGGCTTGTGGGGATGTCTGATGGCAGGGGCGTCCATTATTATTCATTCGGCTGGTTGGCTGGAGTCGGGGCTGAGCATTTCTTACGAAAAGCTGATCACAGATGTCGAAGTGCTGAACATGATTGCCGAACTTTGCGCGGGCAACACTGCCACCACAGACGATATCGGTTACGAAACCGCAATCAAAGAGGTGGACCCAAGCGGCCATTTCTTTGCCACCACCCAGACCATGGCGCGCTACAACAGCGCATTCTATGAACCCATCGTGCATGAATATGCCAATTTTGGAACATGGACAGAGCGCGGTGCCAAAGATGCCAACATACGGGCGACGGCAGTCTGGCAGGCAATTCTTGCCGCAGACCAGCGCCCCGCAACAGATGTTGCCCGCGTAGAAGCCTTGCAAAGCTATATTGCCCAACGCTCCAAGGCTGGCGGTGCACCACCAGAGAGTTGAGGTGACCGTAAGGCCCATCACTCTGCTTGGCCGGGACGACCCGGACAAAGGCCCATCGGTGAGGAACACGGAGGTAACCAGTGACACCAAACGTCCCGCGATCGGCACGAAACTGCTTCACGGTGTGTCACTGCTAGCGCAGTCGGCCCCATGTCGCACACTTGGGCGGACGCGTCTTAGCCTTCACATGCCTCTTGGCTGCGTTGCGGGGTGGGCCAGCCCATTGAACCAGCTATTCGGATCACAAGGCGATGTGACAATTGCGGCCTTCGGATGACGTTCCATGGCCTTGTGTAGATCAATTCGTGCCCCGTCGCGCGGTGCGCGAGTGAAGGGACAGATCGCCCCGATACTGGTTCTCGACGACGCCTCACCTGCGCTGAACAACCCCACCGGCAGAATATAAGACTATTTCAGTCAACTATTGATGTTGACATTCCTGACTGTTTCAGTAATTTTTTGATGATCTTCCTAGCCACCCCTGCGGGCAGCCCGGATCACATCCATGCCGATAGGTGCCAAATTGCCCGCAATGATTGCCCTGAGAAGACGTCTCTCGCGTGACTGCCCTACCCAGAACGCCAGCGAACACACCCGCGACCTCGGATTGTGCTGGCGCGAACTTTTCCAAATGGCGACAGGTGGCATTTGTCCATCGGATCAACGGCTGGAATTGCTGCTGGACCGCATCGAGCGCATGCCATGACCATACAACGCCCATGGCCCACACCCGCCCAAACGCCCGTACCGCCGCGCCCGACCTATTCAGCACGCGACCTGACCAATGGGGGCGAACAAGCGCAGATCGTGCTGGACGATCAGGTGTACACCCTGCGCATTACCCGCGCGGGCAAGCTGATTCTGACCAAATGAAGATGCGGTTCGACTTTCCCGACGACGCGTTCCCGGCCGAGCGTCGGCGTGGCGCTGCCCCAGTGGGGCATCTACAGGAACTGCCACCGGCTGAGTTGGCTGCAATCGTCTATCTGCGCGCATGGTGCGAAGGCGGAGCCGAGCGACAGATCATCAGCGAAGATTTTCGACGTGTGATGGGCGACGCTGAAGGCGTGCACGCAGTTGACACGTTCAATGCACTGATGGGTGTGCTGCTCAGAAATGCCCGCAGGCCAATCATGCGTCACGGCCTTGGGTGTCGGTGCTTTGGTGGGGACGAAAGCGCATTTGCCCAGATGCTGGCCGCCGCCGTCAGCCAGGATCGCGATGACGCCATGTTGTTCGCCGCAACGCTTGTGAAAGGCGATGCCGCGTGGGCCGCTGTTCAACTGGCTGTGGATTTGCAGCAGGTTTTCCTGCGCCTGACACGCATGCCGAGTGCGTCACAGCCACCAAAGCACGGGCCCAAGCGGTCCGCCTATCATCACTGAAAGGAATTAACCCCGATGAAACGCACCCTTTTGGCCGCCATCGCCACTACGACGCTGACCACATTGCCGGCATTTGCTGTGGAGCGGGCGGCGGTGTTGAACACCTATGCCGACATCGCTGCCGCGAAATACGCAGACAGCGTTGCAACCGCCGAGATCCTGCAACAGTCAATCGACGCCTTTCTGGCCGCGCCATCACCCAAGACGCTGGCCGCCGCGCGCGATGCATGGCGAAAGGCGCGTGTGCCCTATATGCAGACCGAGGCCTATAGGTTCGGCAACCCCATCGTGGATGAGTGGGAGGGGCGGGTGAACGCCTGGCCCTTGGACGAGGGCCTGATCGACTACGTCGATCCGGTTTATGGCGGCGCGACCGACGAAAACGCCTATGCCGTGCTGAATGCGATCGCCAATCCCAGCTTTACCCTTTCAGGGCAGCAAATCGATGCTGCCAGGATTACCCCCGCCCTGTTGCAAGACACCCTGCAAGAGGCGGACGGCGTCGAGGCGAATGTCGCCACCGGATATCATGCGATTGAATTCCTGCTGTGGGGTCAGGATCTGAACGGTACTGATGCGGGCGCAGGCAACCGGCCTTGGACCGATTACGCCATGGGCGAAGCCTGCACAAATGGCCATTGCGAACGGCGGGCCGAGTATCTGCGCGTCGCCACTGCGCTTTTGGTCAACGATCTGGCCGAAATGGCCGAAGCCTGGCGGCAAGGAGGGGCTGCACGCGCAGCCCTTCTGGCCGATGAAACCGCGGGCGTATCGGCTATTCTGACCGGGATGGGTTCGCTGTCTTACGGCGAATTGGCCGGAGAGCGGATGAAACTGGGCGTCATGCTGAACGACCCAGAGGAAGAGCATGACTGCTTTTCCGACAATACCCACATGAGCCATTACTACGACGGCGTCGGTATCCAGAACGTCTATCTGGGCCGCTACATCCGGGTCGATGGCACCGAGGTGGCAGGTCCGTCTCTGTCGGATCTGGTGGCAGCCGCCGCCCCCGATGTCGATGCGCAACTGCGCAGCGAACTTGCCGCTTCGGTCGCGGCCCTTGGTGCGATCCGCGATGCGGCGGAAAACGGCATGGCTTATGATCAGATGCTGGCCCGTGGCAATGCGACGGGCGAGGCGCTGATTTTGGGCGCAGTCGATGCGCTGGTTACCCAAACCCGGTCGATCGAGCGTGCGGTGGCCGCGCTGAACCTTGATGGCGTCAGCGTTGAGGGGTCTGACAGCCTCGACGACCCCAATGCCGTGTTTCAATGAAGGCGGCGATGATCGTCGCTGACTGGATCGCCATCATTGATCGCCATAGTCGCATTGCGACGGATTGGATGCGCGCCACTGACAGGCAGACAATCATCACCCGGAAAACACAGGGCGCCAATGTCGCAAAGACCCCGTGCAAAAATGAGGAAAGGCATATCCGTTTGCCTACCTCCCAGACGCTGCGGATTAAACACTTGGGGGTCGGCCCACGGCCAGATCGGCGCCGATGCCGCCCTCAAGAAAAGTAAAGGTGTTCAGATGACTGGCAAGCATAAGTGCCGGGGTGGCGTTACGATGGTTGCAGCGTTGCTGACCTTGGCAGGACCGGTGCAGGCAGACGTCGATCTGACCTTGCCCCACCTGCCAGTCATTCCCCGAACCGCAGACGAGGCGGCGCGTATCGCCACCGTCACCGCGCCCGCCACCGATTTCACTGCCCCCGAGCCATTCGAGGCAAACAGCGCCGGTGCAGCGACGGTGCGTGCGCGTGCGAATGCGGATGCGTTTTCGTTGGCCTCGGCCAATATGCCATTTGAGCGCGAATTGCAGTTCAAGGTTGGCAATGGGCTGTTTCGCAAGCTGTGGGTGTCCTCGCCATCTTCGACACTTGTGTCCGATGGGTTGGGCCCGCTTTACAATTCCCGCGGCTGCCAGAACTGCCACTTGAAGGACGGTCGCGGCCATCCACCCGAGGGTCCCGGCGACGACGCAGTGTCAATGTTCCTGCGGGTTTCGGTGCCAGCGCCCGATTCCGCCGCCATGACCCAGATCGAGGCCTATCTAAACAGCCTTGACGGCCAGATCGCACGCACCGTCCCCGACCCGACCTATGGCGGACAGTTGCAGGATTTTGCGGTGCAGGGCCACGTCGCCGAATATCGTCTGGCCATCAGCTATGAAGAGATCGAGGTGCCCCTGTCAGACGGCGAAATCGCGTGGTTGCGTCAGCCGACCTATGCGGCCGCCGATCTCGGCTATGGCCCTTTGGCCCCAGATGCCATGCTTAGCCCTCGGGTCGCACCACAGATGATCGGTCTCGGGCAGCTTGAGGCGATTGCCGCCGCCGATATCTTGGCACAGGAAGACCCGGACGACGCCGATGGCGACGGCATCTCGGGGCGCGCCCAGATCGTCTGGTCGGTCGAGCATGATCGTCCGATGCTGGGGCGGTTCGGGCTGAAGGCGGGGTCGCCCACGATCCGCGAACAATCGGCCAGCGCCTTTGCCAGTGATATCGGTATCGCTTCGCCTTTGTTCCCATCACCATGGGGCGATTGCACGGCAGCACAGGCCAATTGCCGCACCGCCCCCAACGGCAACAGCGGCACATCGGAAAACATGGAAATCGGAAACGAGGGACTGGACCTTGTCACCTTCTATTCCCGCAATCTGGCCGTGCCCGCGCGCCGCGATGTGGACGACCCCGAGGTGCTGCGTGGCAAGGCGGTGTTCCATGACATCGGCTGCACGTCCTGCCACACGCCGAAATATGTGACCGAGCGGCTGGTGGGGCAGCCGGAGCAGAGTTTCCAACTGATCTGGCCTTATACCGACCTGTTGTTGCACGACATGGGCTCCGGCCTGGCCGACAACCGTCCCGAAGGGCGCGCCAATGGGAAAGAATGGCGCACACCGCCGCTTTGGGGGATCGGATTGACCCAAACCGTTTCGGGATATAGCCATTTCCTGCACGATGGACGCGCCCGTTCGCTGCTTGAGGCGGTGCTGTGGCATGGCGGCGAGGCACAGGCACAGCGTGATGCCGTCGTGGCCCTGCCCTCAGCCGACCGCGCCGCCCTGATCCGATTTCTGGAGTCGCTATGAAACCTGTCCTAACCCTTATCTGCGCGCTGATGGCAACCCCAGTGGCCGCAGACGTGAACACTGTGATCGAGTCGCATATTTTGCCCGGTTATGCCGCCTTTGCCCAAGCGACAGAGACGCTGGCTGCTGATGCGCAGGTATGTGGTGCCGAAGCCTTGCGCCCAGCTTGGAACGACGCATTTGACGCCTGGCTGGGGGTCAGCCATCTACGCTTTGGCCCCGCCGAGCAAGATGGACGTTCAGTCACGATCGCATTCTGGCCCGATCCGCGGGGGGCGACGCCTAAGGCTCTTGATACTCTCTTTGCAGACCAAGACCCCATCATCAATACGCCTGAGGGCACAACCCAGATATCCGTCGCAGCGCGGGGACTTTTCGCGTTGGAATACCTGTTGTATGATCCAGAATTCGCTGAAGATACCCCCTATGGGTGTGCGCTGATCCGGGCGCTGACCACCGATCTTGCAGCCATCGCAAGGCATATTGATGACGAGTGGAAGGGGGGATACGCCACCACGCTGCGCACGGCGGGCCGTGCGGGCAACACCACCTTTCTAAGCGACCGTGAGGCGGATCAGGCCCTGTTCACTGCGCTGCTGACAGGGCTGGAGTTTACCGCCGACCAACGCTTGGGCCGCCCAATGGGAGAATTTGACCGCCCTCGGCCCGCCCGCGCCGAGGCGTGGCGATCCGACCGCAGCCAGCGCAACGTGGTGCTGTCGCTGCGCGCGCTATCTGATCTGGCGCACCATTTGACAGGCGGTGCCGTGAATACCGACGCCGCCCTAAACCACGCCATCGCCCTGGCGAGCGCGCTGAACGACCCCGCCTTGGCTGGTGTGTCCGATCCCTCGGGCCGCCTGAAACTAGAAATCGTGCAACAAGCGGTGCACGCCGCCCGCGATGCAGCCGTTGCCGAAATCGGGCCCTCCCTCGGCGTCTCTGCCGGGTTCAATTCGGCCGATGGTGATTGATATGACCACGAGACGCGGCTTTCTTGCGACGCTCGTCGCAGCAACGGCGGCACCGACCCTGACTTGGGCCGACGCGGGATCGCCCAGATTTCTGGCCGCCGCTCAGGAACCGACCGGAAGTTTTGCCCTGTTCGGCCTGACCTCCCAAGGGAAAGAGACTTTTCGCATCGCCTTGCCTGCGCGGGGACATGCTGGGGCGGGTCACCCTAAGCGGCCCCAGGCCGTGACATTTGCCCGCCGCCCCGGCACCTATGCCTTGGTGATCGACTGTGCCCGGGGCCGCGTTACGCAAACCCTGGCCGCACCAAACGGCTATCATTTCAGTGGCCATGGCGCATTTTCAGCCGATGGAGACACCCTGTTCACCGGAGAGGTGGACAATAGCACCGGCGCTGGCTGGATCGGTAAGTGGTCGCAGTCTGAAGGTTATCGCCGTATCGGAAGTTTCCCCTCGGGCGGGATCGGGCCTCATGAAATCGTTCGTCTGCCAGATGGCCACTTGGCCGTGGCCAATGGTGGCATCATCGCCGCCCTGGACGACGAACGCACCAAACTGAACATCGACACAATGCGCCCGAATCTCAGCTATCTGGCGCCGGATGGAACCCTTGTCGATCAGATCGAACTGCCGCAAGATCTGCACCAAAACTCAATTCGTCACCTTGCCACGCGACCTGACGGAACGGTCGCATTCGCCATGCAGTGGGAAGGGGACAGCGCCCTCCACCCACCGCTTCTGGGCCTGCACATGCGCGGCGAAATACCCGCCCTGTGCGACACGCCTGCCCCCCTTGCCCCCCGCATGCGCCAGTATGTCGGCAGCGTGGCATTTGATGCCGGCGGCCAACAGATTGCGATCACCTGCCCTAAGGGCGGGGTCGTTGCCCTGTTCGATCACAAAGGTCAGTTCACGGACATGGCAACCCGTGCAGATGTTTGCGGCATAGGGCCAGTTCCGGGTGGTTTTGTTGTAACGGACGGTTTCGGTGGAATACTGGAATTGGGGACAGACGGTCAAAGGCCACTCGCACTTTTTGACCGGACATGGGACAATCATCTGGTGCTTGTCTGATTGGCCAGCCGCCTAGGTGTTCAACTCGGCATCAGGTGGATCGGGTCTGGGATGAATCTGTCTGGCGCCAGAGGCCTCATTCGCAGGTATTTCGGTGGGGCATGTGGCAGCCGTGAAACTTAATATGTCCAACGTAGTTCGACGCTCGCGTGTCAAAACTTGCACTCCATCTGTTCGACCAGGCCATTGGCCCACGGGTAGTCGACCTTTGTTGGTGGCCGTTTGACCCCATTGGCGTCACTTATCTTTTCGACGCGGATCTGCAGATAATAGGCTGTACTTCGATGCCGGGCTGGTCAGCGAGATTGATGCAATTCTCGGCAAGGATCGCATGGTTACGCTTTAGGACTGCCTTGAGCAGATATTTCAAGGGCTTCCACGCGATTTTGAGAGACGTCTTATTCAGGAACTGAGAGACTACGTAGCTGCTAATCCGGTCAATGCGCACAAGGGCCGTATCTTGCCTTTCGCGGCCTGCTTCCAGGTAGCCGCCGCGAATAACCCAAACGGCAGCGACAACTGAGCCATCGATACCAATCAAGGCAATAAATACCAAACCACCTTGCATTGAAGAGCCCGGGCGTTGCGCAACCACCGAAATCCCTGAAGCCTTGGCGCGCGCAAACCTGAAACAGAGCAGCGCCCGAACCCCTTCCCCAAACGCCGCCGCACCACACCTTCGGCCTTGGGGTCCCTAAGCCTGTAGCCCTCCGGATGCTCAATCGTGTCGAATGTCTGCGGCAGGCTTTCCTTGCCCATGAGGCGCGACCACGCTTGCTTGGGCAGAAGGACCCCTAAACTGACCTCGCTTGTCGCAACGCGAATTTCCAAACGAACAGCCGATAGGGTGCGTGACCTTCTCTGTACCATTCGCCCGTTTATGCCAGCCCCAGTTGTGGGTGGTGCCTGTCGCCCCATTGTCTGGGCGACTGGCCGAACATCCGTTTGAATTCTCGGCTGAACTGTGACGCACTGACATAGCCGACAGTCATCGCGGCCTCTGACACGGTCATGCCGCCGGCAATCTTCATCGCGGCAGTGTTCAGGCGCATGGATTTCACGAATTGTATGGGTGAAAGCGTGGTGGCCTGCTTGAATTTGCGATGAAAGACCGCGCGACTCATCCCTGCGCGCAGGGCCATGTCGTCGATGGACAGCTGTTCATCCAGTCGGGTGGAAACCTGCGCGATCGAACGTGCGATGGCATTGCCGGGGCCAAAGGCTTGCCGGGCAAAGGCGCCGGCCTCGCCTTTGAGGATGGCATAATACAGCTCGCGCAACCGGGCATCGCCCAGAATGGCGGTGTCTGCCGGGCTTGCCATCAGTTGCATCAGCCGCAAAAGGGCGTCTTGAAAACCATCGTCCCACCGCGCCAGACGGATGCCGCGCGCATGGCCTTCGGCGGCGGGGATGCGGCTGCCGCTGGCCTGCATCTCAAGGGTCAGTTCCGTCATCAGTCTTGGGTCAAGGGCGATGTAGATGCCATATAACGGGTTTTCCGGGGATGCGGCGGGTGTTCCGGCCTTGACCGGCATCGACATCGGGCAGCACAGATAATTGCTGCTGTCATAGATATGGTGCTGCCCATCCAGCACGGTTTCCTTGCCGCCGCTGACAATCGCAATGACACAGGGTTCATAGACTGCCGGGGCGCAGGGAATGGCCTGGGTGGCGCGAAACACTTGAACGCCCCTGATCCCGGTCTGGGCCATGCCATCCCTTGGCATCCGGGCTTCGATGATCTGCCTGATGATGGTCTTGCTCATCGCGGTTTTATAGCTGGCCGGATGACTGCCGTGCAATGCGATCAAGACGATTGGGCAAGTATTCGCGAGGATTTCGCCTGTTTCGTGCGTGACCCGAGATTTATCTACGCTTTCGACCAGGCCGCCACAGGGCGCGGTGTTTGAAAGGAAGAAAACGATGGCAGATACACGCTTTGGCCCCCAGGGATGGATGCCCGACCGTCTGCCCGCACTTGGTGGCCAGACCTATGTCATCACGGGGGCCAATGCAGGTGCAGGGTTTCAGGCGGCGCGCATTCTGCTGGCGCGCGGCGCAAGCGTGGTGATGCTGAACCGCAGCGCCCAGCGATCGGCAGCGGCGATCACGGCGTTGCAGCAGGAATTTGGCGCAAAGGCCGATGTCCGCTATGTGCCGGTGGATCTGTCAGATTTGTCCAGCGTGCGGGCCGGTGCGCAAGAGGTATTGAAAACGGTGCCGCGCATCGACGCGCTGATCTGCAATGCCGCCATCGCACAGGTGCCCAGGCGGCAGTTGACCGTGGACGGGTTTGAAAGCCAGTTGGGCACCAACCACTTTGGCCATTTCCTGTTGTGCGGGCTGCTGTTTGACCGGGTTGAGGCCGCAGGCGGTCGGATCGTCGTGGTTGCCAGCCTTGGCTACAAGATGGGTCTGCGCCGCATCAAGTTCGAGGATCTGAACTGGGAACAGAATTACGGCGCCAACACCGCCTATAGCCAAAGCAAACTGGCGCAGATGATGTTCGCCTATGAACTGCAAGACAGGCTTGCTGCGGCTGGTCGCAAGGGGGCCGTGTATGTCTGTCACCCCGGCTCCTCTGCCACGTCCCTGATCCGCACCAGCGGCGGGTTGCTGACGCGGTTCACATGGTGGCTGATGACCAAGACACCCATGGTGCAAACCGCCGAACAGGGGGCCTATCCCGAGGTGATGTGCGCCACGGAAACGGGGTTGGAACAGCGCGCGCTTTACGGCCCCACCGGGCGGATGGAATTCGTGGGCCCCGTGGGCCGTGGCACGTTGCAAGCCCACGCCCATGACAAGGCCGCCATGGCCCGGCTGTGGCAATTGTCAGAGCACGCCACTGGCTTTACCTGGCAGGTCTAGCCGCCCGATCCTTGGCACAACTCCCCAAACATCAGACCAGAAGGTGACTATGGATATCCTCAGGGCCGCGACAGATTGGGCCAGGGCCGAAATGCTGTCCAACAGTGTCTTCATCCTGTGTGGGGCGCTGTTTCTGGCGGTTGGGTGCGCCTTTTGGCATGTGGGGCGCACCGATATGGTGCGCGCCTATGTCGTGCCAATGGTGGTGGCGGGCCTTTTGCTGCTGATCCTTGGCGGGGGCCTGCTGTATGGCACAAGGCAAAGTCTTTCAGGCTTTGCCCCGGACTTTGGGCAGGACGCTGCCGGATTTGTCGCCCGTGAAATGGCGCGTGTGGACAAGACGATTGCGCAGTATCGCAGGGCGGCGTTCACCGTGATGCCGCTGCTGATCGCGGGTGCGGCGGGGCTGATGATCGTGCTGAACGGCCCCCTGTGGCGGGCAGGCCTGATCACCGGCATTGCCGTTCTCAGCATCGTGATGCTGGTGGACAGCACGGCCTGTGCGCGGCTGGAAAGCTATCGGCTGCACCTGATGGCTGCGGCGCCGGGGTAATACGGAACCGGGCCGGGGGCAGCCGGGTTTGGTGCTATTGCCCCTGGCCCGACAGATCGCGGATCGCAGCCATGACGCTTGCCACATGCGCCGCATCGCGCGCTGCGGCATTTGGCTGGGCGAAATCCCTAATGTCATTGTCAAAATAACGGCCCGAGGCTTGCGCAAAGTCATCAGACAGGGCGGCGCGGCACAAGATCTGTGCCCCGATTGCCAGATCGCTGCCCGCAATGCCAAAGCCTTCCCTGACCATTTTCGACGCCAGCAAGGAACCGGGGTTCACGGCCAGAAACACTGGCCCCGATGGGTGCGCCTTTGCCAATTCTTGCGACCATATGGTGATCGCCAGTTTGCTTTGGGCATAGGCCGCCATGTGATCAAGGCTGCGCGCACCGCGCAAGGCAGCCACATCCACGGCCGCCTGCGCCGCCGAAGACAGGTTCACCACACGGCCCGTTGCCGGGATGATCGGCAACAGCCGTTGGGTCAGCAGATAGGGCGCAAGGGTGTTGACGACAAACCGCACATCCAGCCCTTTGGCCGTGCGGGGCTGCGCTGTCTTTAGAACACCTGCATTGTTGATCAGCACATCAATCTGGTCGTGCTGGGCCGTGATCTCATCCGCCAACGTCTGAACCTCGTCCAACCGCGACAGGTCGGCGCGATAGAGCCTGGGCGCAGAGCCCATCTGTGCGGCGGCATGGGCCAGTTTGTCGGCGCTGCGGCCGTGCAACAGCACGTTATGGCCCGCCTCGGCCAGCATCTGTGCCGTCAGCAGGCCAATGCCGTCTGTCGCGCCGGTGATCAGGATGGTCTTAGTCATGGTCGTCTCCTGTGCTTGCAAAGTCGGGCAGGATTTCATCTGCCAGCCGTTGCAGGGTTGGTTCGGTTGCAGCGCCGTTGAACCGCAGGTTCAGCGCAACATGGTTGATGCCCAGATCCCGAAGCTGGAAAAGATAGCGCCGCAGATACTCGGTGCCCGATTGAAACCCCAGATGAATGGGGCGGGGCGGGGCATCCGCCTGATCGACAAGATCCACATACAGCGATTGCATCACCGGCTTGTCGGGCAAACCTGCCGCGCGGATCTGTTGGCGATACGCGGCAACCACGCGGCCCTGCGCCGCCGCATCGCGCGGATAGGTCATCCAGCCGTCACCATTGCGGGCAACCCAGTCGGGCGATTGCTGACTGCCCCCGGTGATCAGCAGCGGCACTTGGCCACCCGTGGGCTTGGGCAGCATGTTGATGCCGCCCGAAAGCCTGCCGTGATCCAAATCGCGCTGCGGATAGGGCTGGGCCATGGTGCGGATATAATCGACGCTGTCGCGGAACCGCGCACCACGATCTGCAAAGCCCCTGTCCAGCGCCGGATATTCCTCGGGCCGGTCGCCCGACGCCACGCCCAAAAGCAATCGCCCCCCCGACAACACATCGGCCGAGGCCGCCGCCTTGGCCACATGCGCCGGGTGGCGCAGCGGCAGAACGATGCTGGCCACACCCAGCGCGATCTTGCGGGTGGTCGCCGCAAGGGCCCCCAGATAGACAAAGGGATCAAACACTTGCCCGGCATCGCCGAAAGACGGCACGTTGAACGGCACATCCCGCAGCCACAGCGCCGAAAACCCCAGCGCATCCGCCATCTGGGCGCGGTCCAGGTGGCGCGCCATATCAGGCACCGCGCTGTCGGGATACCGCGCCAGCGGCACCACAAGGCCAATGGTCAACCGTTCGGGCTGAAAGACCGTGTTATAGGCGCGGTTCAGGCGGGGAAACGTCTTGGCCGGGTCGATCAGGGGCAGGGGGTCGGCTGGTTCTGCGGTGCGGCCACGGAAGGGGGGCATCTGCTTGTCCTTGTCGGCCTTTTGCGTGTCGCCAAAGTATCTCTTGCATAAATCCAGAAAACCGGCTGTTTTCGGATTTCATTTTTCCGGTTTGGAATATAATCGCCATGGATACTGACAGTCTTCGCCTGTTCGTGATGGCCGCAGATCGGCTGAATATCTCGGCTGCCGGGCGCGAGCTTGGCCTTGCCCCTGCGGTTGCCAGTGCGCGCTTGGTCAAGCTGGAGCAGGAACTGGGGGTTGAACTGCTGCGCCGCACCACGCGCAGGGTGGCGCTGTCGCTTGAAGGATCAGATTTCCTGCCCCATGCGCGCGAAATTCTGGCGCAGGCCGATGCGGCAAGGGCCGTGCTGGGGGGGCCCGAGGCAGGCCCCAAAGGCACGCTGCGCTTCGCGGCCCCCAGCAGCTTTGCGCAATTGCACATCATGCCGCTGCTGCCCCAATGTCATGCGCTTTATCCCGATCTGACACTGGATCTGCGCCTGTCGGACAAACGGTTCGATGCAATCGAGGGCAGCTTTGATCTGGCCCTGCGCAGCGCCCCGCTGACCGACAGCAGCCTCAAGGGGCGCAAGCTTTCGGATGACACGCGCGTGCTGTGCGCCTCTCCGGGCTATCTGGCCGCCCATGGCACACCGATGGTGCCAAAGGATCTGGCAGGCCATCACCTGATTGCATGGGCCAATCTTGAAAAACGCGAGGTGATCAACACCGCTGGTGCAACCGCCACGCTTGACCCGGCAGCGATGATCTGCCGAACCATTCTGGATGACGGTGCCGCGCAACGCGAAGCCACCCTTGCAGGGGCCGGCCTTTCGGTGAACTCTCTGTGGAGCGTGGCCCATGAGATTGCCGCCGGGCGTCTGGTGCGGGTGCTGCCTGACTGGCGGTTGAATGATCATGCGGTGCTGTGGCTGGTCTATCCGCGATCCAATGTGCTGACCCCCAAGACCCGCATTTTCATGGATTTCCTGATCACGCATCTGGGCAATCGGCCTGATTGGCGCGCGTGATCCGGAGCGGTGGCCGTTCCGCGGCATCCGCGTCGGGGGGGCGGTGTTGGGTGCAATTATATGCGAAAGGCGAAAACTGAACTCGGATTCCTGCCGATTTCATGCGGAATTTTTGATGATATCTGGGGGGCAGGAAACACCAAGACGTTGGAAACAAACATGAACGCTATCGCCGGCATCGCCACCGACATCCAGACCCAGATTCTGGATGCCTTCAATTTCCGTCATGCGACCAAGGTTTTTGATCACACGCGCAAGATCGACGACTCGGCCTTTGCGACCATGCTTGAAGCCGCGCGCCTGTCGCCCACGTCTTTCGGGCATGAGCCGTTCAAGGTGCTGGTCATTCAAGCCCCGGAAAAGCGTGAACTTTTTCGCGAATTTTCTTGGGGTGCCAATGGCATGATGAATGGCTCGCGCGGTCAATTGGGCACGGCCAGCCATTTTGGCATCATCCTTGCCAGCACCGGGCAGATGATGAAGGCCGGGTCAGACTACCTGCAAACCCACTATCGCAGCGTCAAGCAGTTGCCCGAGGACGTGATCACGCTGTTCAACGGTGCCTATGGCAATTTCCAGACCACCGATCACGACATCACCACTGACCGCCAGATCACCGATTGGTCGGGCAAGCAGGCCTATATCGTGCTGGCCAACATGATGACGGCGGGTGCCTTGATGGGCATCGACAGTTGCCCGATCGAAGGGTTTGACATGGGGCGCACGACGGAAACGCTGGCCCAGCATTTTGGCATTGATACCGCCCAGTGGAAGCCTGCGGTGATGTTTGCCTTTGGCTACCGGGCCAAAGAGCCGGAATTTGCGAAAACCCGCCGGTCGATGGATGAAACCGTCAGCTGGTTCTGACCCTGCGCATCCCGCCCAGATCACTTTGGGCGGGATGTTGCTTTCGGCTCGGCGCGGTGAATGCGCGCCTTGCAGCCGCTTATTCCCGGATGACCCATTGCTTGAAACCCGGCGTCAGGTCGGCACAGGGGGCAAGGATCAGATCGCGCGATTGAGACGGCCCTGCGTCATCAATGGTTGCGGCCACGGTCAAGCATTGCGCTGGGTCGATGCCCAGCCGCAGTTCCATGCTGGTCGCATCATAGATGAACTGCTGGGCCGGATCTGCATCGTCACAACTGATCAGGCCAAAGGGGTTTTCCGCGTTTTCCGGGGAGTTGTAGGCCATGCACAGGCCCGCGTAAGTGGCTGACGTGATCATGCCCCGGTCTGCGGCATAGGAAAACAGCACGTCATCCCCCGTGGGTTTGCAGGAATGGGCGTGAAGCTGGTCGCTGACCCCCCGGCCTTCGGTGTCGATGCACCAGCCCAGCTTCGCCTCTTCGTCCAGATTGTCGGCAAGGTGGATCACCGGCCCTTGGGTCTTGATCACCGGCGCCTCGGCCAGGGCCGCCCGAGGATGCGTCAGGCCCACCGATGCGGCAAGCAGGGCGATGGCGATTGCGGAAATGTGGGTCATGTCTGGTTCCTGTCTCTGATCAGCCCCCAGGATTATTGGCCGAACCGGTGTTGAAAGTCGCGGATGCGGGCGGCGTTGACGCCCTGATCGCTGCGCCCCACGCGAGAGACGCCGCGCATGTCAATACGGCTGCCCGTGTCTTGTGGCGTCACAACCACCACGACATCATCGGCAAAGTAAAAGACAGGCGTGCGGGCGGTGGCTTCGATCCGGTGTCGCGAGGAGTCTGCGGCGACGATTTCCCATCCCATGTCCTGCGCCAGTGTCAGCGCGCGTTGATAGGCGGCATCGGGGGCAAGGGCGGTGGTCAGCGGTGCGATATCGGGATAGGCGGCGGCCTGTGCTGCGGCCAGTTCAGGCCCGCCATGGTCCAGCGTGTTGCTGGCCCCGGCGCGGCTGGCATCCAGCACCTCAAAGCGTGGCGGGTTGACGGTATCGGTTGAAATATCGTGGATCGGCGCCGCGCGCATCGGCGGGTTCAGCGTGGCGGCGGCCAAAGGCACAAGGCATGCCGTGCCGACAAGGGCGGCCACCCCGCCCATGACCGCGCCGGCAGTTTCCTTGCGGATCAGGTGCAGGGCCAAGGCCAGCAGGCCAAGGCCCAGAATGACCGCGCCCAGCGGGGTCAGGGCGCTGCGATACAGGCCAAAGCCGGTGATGGGCTGCCACAGGCCCAGACGTGCGCCAAACAGCATCAAGGCCACGCAGACCGCGCCAATCATGGCTGCGACAATGGCGATTTTTCCGATATGTTTCATGGTGGTCTCTGGCCTTTCTCTGCCCGGTGTCAATTGCTGCGTGGCCCGGTCGCGGCAGAGCCTGCGCCGATGGCGATTTTCAGGGTTGCCCAGGCCTGTGCGGCATCATTCGCGGCCGAGGCCGCGGAAATCCGCGCTGCGTTGGTGTTGCGGTCTGTCTCAAGCAGATCCAGCAGGGTGATGGCACCGCTGCGATAGTTTTGCTGGGCCAAGGCCAGGGCGCGTCCGTGGTCATTTGCGGCTGTGTGCAAAAGCGCGGCTTGCTGGCGATAGCGCGACAGAGAGGATTGAGCGGTCTGCACATCCTCGACCGCGCCGGTGATTGCGGCGCGCCACCTGATTTCCGCCTGCCGTGCGGCCGAAATCCGGGCATCACGGGTGGCCCGCAACTGGCCTTGATTGAACACGGGCAGCGACAGTTGCGGCCCGAAACTCCAGTCCGTTGCACCGTCCGAGCGGCCAACCGTGCCCGACAGGGTCAGCGACGGATAAAGCGCCGCCTCGGCCACACCAACCGTTGCCAGGGCGGCGGCCAGATCGGCTTCGGCGCTGCGCACATCGGGGCGGTTGCGCAGCAGATCGGCTGGCACGCCTGTGCGCGCGCCCTTGGGCACAGGCAATTGCGGGGCCCCGCGTTGCATCTGGGCCATGATCGGGCCTGCGGGTTCATTCAGCAAGGTTGCGATGGCAAACACATTCGCATCAAACAAGGCCGCATATTGCGGCAGGCTTGCGCGCGCCGTGGACAGCAGGGCCTGGGCCTCGGCCACTTCATATTCGGTGGCCGCCCCGGCATCGCGTTGCGTGCGGGTGATTTCCACCGTCTGTTCGCGTGAGGTGATGGTCGTTCGGGTCAGGGCAAGCGCCTCTTGGTAGAACCGCGCATTCGAATAGGCGGCCAGCAGTTCGGCCAACCAGGCCAGCCGGATGGTTTCGGCATCTGCCTGCGCGCCGGTCAACGCGGCGGCGGCGGCGTTGCGCGCGTGTCTGATGCCGCCGAACAGGTCGATCACCATCGACGCGCCCAAGGTGCTGCTGTTGGTGCTGACGGTGCTGGACGCCCCGCTGCCACCTGACCGGGTGGCCGATGCTGCAAGCGCGCCGCTTGTCGCGGCATTGACGCCCGTGGCCCGCAATTCGGCCTCGGCTTGCCGGATCGCCTCGGTTGCGGCCATCACATCAAGGTTTTGGGCCAGACCCCGCTTTACCAACGCGGTCAGAGTTGCATCGTTATAGGCCAGCCACCATTGCTCGGTCGCGAGCGCTTGGATGGCCTGTGCGTCGCCCCCGACAAAGCGAGCCTGCATGGCGACTTCGGGGCGCTGAACATCGGGGCCAACGGCACAGCCGGCAAGCAGCAGGCCGATCACAAGGGAACGGGCCTTCATTGCGCCGCCCCCTTTTGCAGACCAAGCAACTGTGTTGCCTTGATGACGGCGACATAGAACACCGGCACCATCACGATCCCGATCACGGCGGAAAAGATGATCCCGCCCAGCAGCCCCGTGCCGATGGCCTTTTGCGCATTGGCACCCGCGCCCGAGGCCAGAACCAGCGGCATGATGCCAAAGCCAAAGGCCAGCGATGTCATCAGAATGGGGCGCAGGCGCTGGCGTGCCGCGGTGACGGTTGCATCCAGCAGGGCCTTGCCGTCGGATCGCAGGGATTGTGCGAATTCAACGATCAGGATGGCGTTGCGCGCGGCCAGGCCGATCGTGGTCAGCAAGCCAACCTTGAAATAGACGTCATTCGACTGGCCCAGCATCCAGGTCATCAGCAGCGCGCCCAGAATACCGACCGGAACCGACAGCATCACCGCAAAAGGCACGGCCCAGCTTTCGTAAAGTGCGGCAAGGCTGAGAAAGACGACCAGCGCCGAGATTGCGTAAAGGATCGCTTCCTGATCGCCCGACAGCCGCTCTTGATAGCTTAGCCCGGTCCAGGCGGCGGCGTAAGAGCCATCCAGATCGGCGGTCAGCTGTTCCATCACCTCCATCGCATCGCCCGAGCTGATGCCTGCCGCTGCCTCACCCGACAATTCCAGCGCGCGGGTGCCACCATAGCGTGACAGTTTGGGCGTGATCATCTCCCACTCGCGGCTGACAAAGGCCGACAGCGGCACCATCTCGGCGCTGGTATTGCGGACAAACCAATGATCGACATCATCGGGCTGCATGCGCCAATCGGCATCGCCCTGCACAATCACCTCGCGCAGGTCATTGCCCAGCGGGAAGTCATTGACATACGACCCCGAGAACACCGTGGACAGCATCGCGTTCACATCCGACAGCGAAACGCCAAGGGCCTCGGCCCTTTGCTGGTCGATCCGCAGCTTCAGCGACGGTTCGCTGGCCGCATCAGCCCCGCGCAGGTTGGTGACCCGCCCATCGGCAAGCCCGTCTGCCACCAGTTGGCTGGCGGCGGCTGTCAGCGCCTCTTGCCCCGCGCCGGATTGATCGACCAGATACATGGTGAACCCCGATGAGGTTCCCAAGCCCGGAATGGCGGGCGGTTGCAGCACAAAAACGCTGCCCAGACGGGACTGGAAGAAGGCACGGTTTGCGCGCATCATCACATCGGCCGCATTCTGGCCCGGACGATCGGCGTAATCCTTCAGCCGGATGAACATCATCCCGTAGTTCTGGCCCGATCCGCCAAAGCTGAACCCCACATTGCCAAAGACGCTGTCCACCGCCGCCGTTTCTTGCGTCAGGAAATACTGTTCGATCTGTTCGACCGTGTATTGTGTCTGCTGTACGGTCGATCCCTGCGGCAGTTCAACCATCGCCATCAGAACGCCCTGATCTTCGGTCGGCAGGAAAGAGGACGGCAGGCGGTCATAGACCCAATAGGCGCCAAGCCCGACAAGCCCCAGCACCACAACCATGCGAAAGGGCCGCAGCGAAAGCCGCCCGACCGCAGCACCATATCCGCCGGTCAACCGGTCAAGGCCTGTGTTGAACCAGCGCAGCAGGGCGAAAGGGGGGGTGTGATGCCCGGGTTTCAGAAGCTGCGCGCACATCGCCGGTGTCAGGATCAGCGCCACGAACAGCGACAGCACCATGGCCGTGATGATCGTGACCGAGAATTGCCGATAGATCACCCCGGTCGAGCCGGACAGGAAGGCCATCGGCAAGAAAACCGCCGACAGCACCATGACGATCCCGACCAGCGCGGTCGAAATCTCGCCCATGCTCTTTTCAGTGGCCGCCACCGCGTCCAGCCCGTCTTCCTTCATCACCCGTTCGACATTCTCGACCACCACGATGGCATCATCGACCAACAGGCCGATGGCCAGCACCAGCGCGAACATCGACAGGGTGTTGATCGACATGCCAAAGGCCGCCAGCACGCCGAATGTTCCCAGCAAGACCACCGGAACCGCAATCGTCGGGATCAGCGTTGCACGCCAGCTTTGCAGGAACAGGAAGATGACCAGAAACACCAGAACGATGGCTTCGATCAGCGTTTCATAAACCTGATCAATCGATTCTTCGACAAAGGGTGACGTGTCATAGGGATAGACGACACTGACCCCGGCAGGCAAAGCCGAGGCCAGCCCGTCCACGACGCTGCGCACCCGTTCGGCGGTATCGACAGCATTGGCCCCAGTGGACAGGTTGACGGCAAAGCCCGCGGCAGGATGGCCGTTGAACCGGCTGACACTGCCGAAATCCTGTTCGGCCAATTCGATCCTTGCCACATCGCCCAGATAGATCGCCGACCCATCCGCAGCGGTTTTCAGCAAGATGGTTTGGAAATCCTCGACCGTTTCAAGCTGGGATTGTGCCGAGATCGAGACGGTGAATTGCTGGCCCTTGCTGACCGGCTGATCCCCCAGACTGCCCACGGTGACATTGGTATTTTGCTGCGCCACGGCTGCGGTCACGTCGGATGGGGTCAGTTGATACTGATACAGGCGATCGGGGTTCAGCCAGATCCGCATGGCATATTCGGTGCCAAAGGTATTGATCGACCCCACACCTTCGGTGCGCTGCACCGCATCGGTGATGGTGCTGCCCAGGATGTCGCCCAATTCAAGCGAGGAATAGCTGTCATCCTCGCTGACCAGGGCGCCGACCATCAGGATCGAACTGGTTGACCGGGTGACAGAAACCCCCCGGCTGGTGACAGCGTCGGGCAATTGCGACTGAACAAGCTGCAGTTTGTTCTGCACCTGCACTTGCGCCATGTCGGGGTCGATACTGTCATCAAAGGTCAGCGAGATGCTGGCCGCCCCCGCGTTGGAGGATGAGGTCATGTAGGTCAGCCCCTCGAGCCCGGTCAGCCCGTCTTCGATCACCGAAGTGACCGAGTTTTCGACCGTTTCCGCCGAAGCCCCGGTATAAGACGCGCTGATCCGCACCGTTGTCGGGGCGATATCGGGGTATTGCGAAATGGGCAGGCTGGTCATGCTGAACGCCCCCAGCAACATCGTCGCAATGGCCAGCACCCAGGCAAAGACAGGGCGGTGAATGAAGAAAGTGGCCATGGATCATTCCCCCGTTGCTGGGGCGTTGGCATCGCGGGCGATGCCGTCTTGATCGATGACAGCGGCGACCGGCGTCACCGCCTGACCGGGGCGCAGGGCCGACAGCCCATCCACGATCAGCTTGTCCCCGTCCTTTAGCCCGTCGCGCACGATCCAGGCGTTTTCATAGCTGCCGTCATCTTGCAGCGTCACCTGTTGCGCCGTGCCATCCTCGGCCAGGATATAGGCCGTCAGTTCGCCAGACGCCCCACGCGTGGCGGCGCGCTGGGGCACCAGATAGGCCTGCACCGTGCCGACCGCGACATCCCCGCGCACGAACATGCCCGGCAAAATGACATGCTGGGGATTGTCGAACTGAAACCGGATCGTCACCGTGCCGGTCGAGGTAGACACAGTATTGCCCGGTGTGACCAACTGCCCGTTGCCGCGATACACCTCGCCGTTTTCCAGCGTCAGGGTGGCTTGCAGGGTGTCGTTCTGTTCCAGCGTGCCATCGGTCAGCGAACTGCGGATCGAAAGAATGCGCGCACTGGCCTCCATCATGTCAACATAGATCGGGTCAAACCGGATGATGGTGGTCAAGGCATCCGCTTGCCCGGCGGTCACAAGATCGCCCACCGACACGGTTGACACACCGGCGCGCCCCTTGATCGGGCTGGTCAGGGTCGTCCATGACAATTCCGTTTGCGCATAGTCCAATGCGGCCCGCGCCGCGTCCAGCGTTGCCTCGGCTTCCTCAAGATTGGCCAGCGCGGCTTCCACTTCGGCGGTGGACGAGCCGCGGCCCTCTAACTGCTGGGCGCGGTCATAGGCGGCCTGCATCAGCGTCAGTTTGGCTTCGGCGGTGGCAGCATTCGCCCGCGCGGTGGCGGCGGCCGCAAGATAGGCGGCATCGTCGATCCGAAACAACGGATCGCCAACTTCCAGCATCTGGCCCGGAGTGTAGAGGATGTCTTCGATCACCCCGCCGACACGCGGGCGCAGCCCGACCTCTTGAAACGCGACCGCACGCCCCGGCGAGGTGACAACCCGCGGAACGGCCTGCCGGGCCATCTCAACCACGCCGACCTGAAGATCGACAGGCGGCATTGCCCCCATCGCCCCGGGTGGGCCGGACTGGGCATTTGCCGCCGTGGTTGACATCAGCACCGCCAGAACCATGCCAAATTTCCTGAATGTGCTGATGGTCATATTTGGATCATCCTTGACGAAATGGTGAATTTGGTGCTTAATACGCAAAGATTGCACAGTATGCAAGGATTTGACCAGTGACACTTTCGTTACGCGAAAAGCGGCGGCAGGCAACGGCGCGCGACATCCAGTTGGTCACGCTTCAATTGGCGCTGAAACAGGGGCTTGATGCGGTCACGACCGAGGAAATCGCCGCTGCTGCCGGGATCAGCACGCGCACCTTTTTCAACTACTTCCCAAACAAAGAGGCCGCCGCAATCGGGGCACCGCCCGCCTTTCGCGCAGAGGACATGGCCGCACTGGCCGAGGGTGAGGGGCCCTTGGCGCATGACATCAAGCTGTTTCTCGACAAGCACATCAAGATCCTGGTCGGGGATGAGCCTGTTCTGCGGATGATCGGAACGGTCCTGCGGTCGAATGAAAAGGCGCGGGGCATCATCGAAGGCTTTGTAAACCAGGAGCGCCGCGAACTGACCGATTGCCTGTATCGCCGGGTGAACGACCGTCAGGCCGCTGCCGCACTTGCCAGCACTGTGATTGACGCCCTGCCAAGGACGATTTTCTTGTGGGAAAAGCAACAGGATATGTCTTTGGCTGCTGCGCTGGACATCGTCTGGGCGGGGATGATGGCCGCGGCCCATATCTTGGCCGCGTCAGGTGATGGGCCGCACATCGAGTGATGGCGCAGCGCGGTTGCGCTTGCATGCAGCAGGCCAAGCTGCACTAGCCCGATACTGCGGGCTGCAATAGTGAACCGCGTCATGCAAAGTCCTCCGGCCCCCTCAAGGATTGACGGCAATAGCCCTCGGCGACCACGCGGCGAGATCACATGTGCATTCCTGCGCTGTTCAGTGTTTCAACGCGATCAGTTGGCCCTGTTTTAGGTTTGAAACCGATTTCACCCTGTTACGACTGTCGTCGGTTTCAATCAGAAGATCAGGCTGGTCTGGCGAGCTCGTAATTCGCAGTTCCGGCGAAACATTATCTGACCGCAACGGTCCAACAGGCGCAATGCAATGGCATGTGTGCCCCTGTCCGAGTCTGGCGCGCAAGAGCGGAAACGTACGCAAGGGCGGCCACGGGAAGAGGCTGAAACATGCGGCGCGTATCAGGCAGTCCTGCGCAGACCCGTGCGCAGCGAAGTAGCCACGCATGCTGCGCGGGATAGTGGCCTGATAAAGGTTGCCTTTCTCCCGCCCCATATGTTCTCAGTGCAATCAAGCGTGAATGGAGGGCCTCACATGGTCAGAGCGACGATAGAAGAAGTGTATGCAGCCACTGCTGCGGCCCTGCGTGCGCATGGTGCCGGGGCCAGTCAAGCCGAGGAAGTCGCCCGTGCGACCGCGCATTCCGAGGCCCATGGCAATGTCATCTGTGGCCTGCAATATGTCGAAAGCTATTGCCTGCAACTCGACTCGGGCCGTGTTGACGGCAAGGTTGAACCACAGGTCACCCAACCGCGTGCCGCTGCGATCCTGTCAGATGCGCGGTGCGGCTTTGCCCAGCCAGCCTTCGCCGCCGCCCGTGACCGGGCTTGCGATCTGGCCCGGCAGACCGGCGTTGCGATGCTGGCCGTGGCGCAAAGCCACACCTGCACCTCACTGGGCTATTTCACCGAACAGATCGGCCGCGCCGGGCTGATTGGCATCGGCTTTACCAACGCATCGCCCGTGGTTGCTGCACCGGGGGGCAAATCGCGGGTGATTGGCACCAACCCGATTGCCATGTCGGTGCCCGATGGCGCAGGCGGGTTGGCGCTGCATTTTGACTTTTCCACCTCGGCTGTCGCTTTGGGCAAGATTGCGATGGCGAAATATGCAGGCGAAAGCATTCCGCTGGGCTGGGCCTTGGATGAACACGGCCAGCCGACCACAGACCCCGAGGCCGCTTTGCGCGGGTCTTTGTGCAGTGCCGGGGGGCACAAGGGCTGGGGCTTTGGCCTGATGGCCGAGTTGATGGCGGCGGCCATGACGGGGTCCGTCAATTCGCTGGATGTGGGTGGGCTGAAGCTGGCCGACGGCCCGCCACACCGGCTGGGCCAGATGTATCTTTTGATGGATACGACCAGCTTTACCGACCAGTTCGGCACCCGTCTGGCCCGCCTTGCCGACGCGATTGCCGCCGATGAGGGCGCCCGCCTACCCGGAAAGGACCGCATCGCAATGGCGGCAGTTGATGTGCCCGACGCTTTGTGGACGAAAATCCTGCGGCTGGCACAGTAATCCTACCCGGTCGCGGCAGTAGACCGCCATATCAGACCGATAGATTGACAGTAACGGGCCTATCGTCTGCACCGAGGCGGAGAGAGAAAGGCCAAAGGCGCGGCGTCACTGATCTGGCTATCTGATGCGATCAGGCGGGCATCGTTGTGAGATGAGTGATGGATCATGAATCTGATCTGCCCCGTTTTCAGCAAACCCTCTTTGTGCGGCCAAGATCATGGGCGCCAAAGACGTGAAACCTTTGCCCCCTGCCCCCCTTGGGCCGTGCGCGATTGACAAAAATCGCCATCATCCATCGACGCCCCCCCGTCTCTGACGGGTAGCTCTCTGCCATCCGGGGGGATGTCGGTCATAAAGGCAATGTTGCGGCCGACATGATGGCACGCAAATCAGCCTCTGACATCAGCCCCTCTTGCACGGCAAGGGTGGCAAGCGGGATCTGCGCCTGCTGCGCCTGCTTGACCAGTGTCGACAGCCGCGCATAGCCCAACTGTCTAAGAAAAACGGTCGATACGGCAAAAGACGCCGCAAGGTTCTGATACGATCTGTCGGCATCCACGATCAGGCCATGGATGCAGCGGTCAGCGAACAGGGTGTAACCGCGGGTCATCAGGTCGATGGCATCGAACAGGGCCTCGGCCATCACCGGCTCGAAATGGTTGATCTCCATCTGTCCGGCCTGGGCGGCAAGTGCCACGGTTGCATCGCGCCCGTGAACGGCAAAGGCGATTTGCTGCACCGTCATGCACATGACCGGGTTCACCTTTCCGGCCATGATCGACGACCCCGGTTGAACGGCGGGCAGAATGACCTCGCCTATGCCCGAGGCACCATCGCTGCCCAGGATCACCAGATCGGCCGCAATCCGCGAGACGACAGAAGAGAGGTTGCGCAGTTCGGACGACAGCCGCAGAAAGCCATCGGCCGATGCCATTGCATCAAAGGCATCTTCGGCACGCGAAATCGGCAGATCAAAAGCCTGCGACAGCGCAGGTGCAATGGCCGCGCCATAGCCCGGTGCAGCCCCAAGCCCGGTGCCGATTGCCGTGCCGCCCATGGGCACCACACAAAGGCCAAGACGGGCCGCTTCCAGCGCCTCGATCGCGCGGCGAATGCTGGCGGCATGCCCTGCGAACAATTGGCCGTAGGTCATTGGTTGGGCCGCCTGCATGCAGGTGCGGCCCACACGCAGCGTGTCATGATAGGCATGGGCCTTGGTTTCAAAGGCCTGCGCCAACTGCCTTGCCGCAATCACAAGCGGGGCCAAGGCCAGAACACAGGCCAGCTTGACAGCCGTTGGCACCACATCATTGGTCGATTGGCCCAGGTTCACATGGTCGTTCGGGTGCACTGTGGCATAGCTGCCCAAAGGATCACCCAACAGTTGCCCGGCCCGATTAGCGATCACCTCGTTGACGTTCATGTTGATCGACGTGCCGCCAGACCCCTCGGCCAAGGGCACAGGAAACTGATCGCGGTGTTTGCCCGCCGAAATTTCATCGCAAGCCACACAGATCGCATCGGCACGCTGTGGCGACAGCGCGCCAACCGCCCTGTTGGTCCGGGCGGCCGCCTGCTTGACCCTGGCCATGGCCGTCATGAAGAACGGAAATTCGCCCATGCTGCGGCCAAGGCCCGCAAAGTTCTGCGCACCCCGCACGGCGTTTGACCCATAAAGTGCGTCAGAGGGCAGGCTGATGCTGCCAAGGCTGTCGTGTTCGGAACGCGTGGTCATGGCCTTACAGGATCTGGCTTAGGAATTGTTTGGTGCGCGGGTCTTTGGCATTTTCGAAAAAGGTCTGCGGCGGGCCATATTCAACGATCACGCCCTTGTCGGTGAAATAGATGCAATCGGCGATTTCACGGGCAAAGCCCATTTCATGGGTGACAAGGATGCAGGTCATCCCCTCGGCCGCCAGATCCTTGATGGTGACCAGAACCTCTTTCACCGTTTCCGGGTCAAGTGCTGCTGTCACTTCGTCAAACAGCATCACATCCGGGTTCATCGCCAGCGACCGGGCAATCGCCACCCGCTGCTGCTGACCGCCCGACAATTCGCCCGGATAAGCGTTTTCCTTACCCTCTAGCCGCACTTTTTTCAGCAAGGCCCGGGCGCGCAGCTCGACTTCGGAACGGTTCTGTTTCAGCACCTTGATCGGGGCCATCATCACGTTTTCAAGCGCGGTCTTGTGCGGGAAAAGGTTATATTGCTGAAACACCATCCCCACCTTTTTGCGCAGGGCCAGCATATCCAGCTTTTGGTCGTGCACCTCTTGGCCTTCGACGGTGATCGACCCGCTTTGAATATCGTTCAGCGCATTGATGCAGCGGATCAGCGTCGATTTGCCCGAGCCGGACGGCCCGATGATGCAGACGACTTCGCCTTTCATCACATCCATGCTGATGCCGCGCAGCACTTCGATCTGACCAAAGGATTTGTGAACGTCTTTCAGCGAAATGATCGGTTGATCGGGTGTCCAGGGCATTGACCCGTTCTCCTTCAGAGTTTGACGGAATAGCGGCGTTCAAGACGGCCGGTCAGGGTGCTGATCGGATAGCAATAGATAAAGAACCAGCACAGGATGTAGAGATACATCGGGATCAGCAGGTCAACGCGGCCTTCGGCGCTGAGTGCGGCGCGGGTCAGGCTCATCACCTCGCTGACACCCACAATCGACACCAACGGGGTGGCCATCGTCAGCACGGCATAGAGGTTCATCCAAGGCGGCAGCACCCGCTTGATCGTCTGCGGCAGAATGATGTCGCGCATGGTCTGGCCCCGGGTAAAGCCGAGCGATTGGGCCGATTCCCATTGCCCTGTCGGGATCGAATTGATCGCGCCCCGCATATATTCCGACATATAGGCCATCACCGGCAAGGACAGGCCGATCACGGCCTTGATCCACCCCGGAAAGGGGATGGTCACGCCGAACAGCGTAATCTTGAACGGAATCAACAGGATGCAGTAAAACAGCAGCACCAGCCACGGCGAGTTGCGGAAAAACTGGGTCACCAGCCAGGCCGGGCGGCGGATGACAGCACGGGGCGAGACCTGCAAGACGCCCAGCCCCACCCCCAGCACGGTGCCGATGGCCATGGCAAAGATCGAGATCAGGACGTTGAAGCCAAAGGCCTTGGCGATAGAGGGCGTCCAATCCAGCAAAATGGTGATGATCGAGCGTGCGGGCCCCGCACCGGCCTGGGCAAAGGAAGGCCCGATGGCACTGGCAAGAAAGGCGATCAGCAGGGCGCCGGCTGTCCAGATATTGAACAGCCGATCGTGCAGGGGAATATCTGACAGCATCAGTTTGCGGGTGGGCAACAGCACGGGCAGATGCCCTTTGATCTGCTCTGGGGTCACAGCTTTTTTCATCTTAGCCCCCATATCCCGGAAAACGCAGGGCCTTTTCCCAGCGATGCAGCACCCAGACCAGAACGGCGACGATGCCAACATAGGACAGCAACAGCACGTTCATCATCTCGCGCACATTCAGGTCTTCTGACCATATCTGCGCGGCCACATACAAAAGTTCGGGCACCGCAATCGCGTAGGCCAGCGTTGTGGTCTTGACGAGATTGACCAGATTGGTGCCCAGCGCCGACATCGAAATGCGCAACGCAAGCGGCAGCACGATGTAGCGATAGATTTGCAGGCGGGTATATCCCAGCGCCTCTGCCGCCTCGATCGTCGCTTTGGGCACGGCCTCGACGCCAGAGCGGAAGATTTCGATATTCAGCGCCCCCGCAAACAACGACAGCGAAATGATGGCCCAGCCGAAACTGCTGACCAAGGGTTGCGGCAGCCCGTTTTCGCCAGTGATGCGCAGAATGGTGCCAATGGCGAAGTAAAAGAAATACAACTGCACAAGCGGCGGCGTGTTGCGAAAGAAGGCGACGAAAAAGCCAACAGACACCCGCAAGGCCCGGCTTTTCGCGCCTTGAATTGCTGCGCCCAGGATGCCGATACCCAATGACAACAGAATGCAGATCACCGACAGCTTTACGGTCATCCACAGGCCATTCAGATATCTTGCCCGGTTATAGTCGTCACCGACAACAGACAGGTCAAAGAACCAGTCCGGTCGCAGCCAATCAAGCACAGTTTCCATGCCGTCCCTCGCGAATGTTCCGGGGCGGCGCCGATCACGGCGCCGGCCCAGTTTTTTGTTGAGTGGTGAGCGGTGCTTACTTCAGCAGGTCATGCTGTTCTTGCAGGAACGGGCTGGCGGCAATGCCGTTTGCGGCATTGCGCTCGATCAGAAAGCCCGACTTGTGCCAGTCGGTGACGATCTCGCTCATCATCTTGCCATAGGGGGCGTCGCGTTCTTCCAGCGGCACCGCAATCGACCATGCCTGCGGGTCTTCCGTCACCAGCGGCATTTCATATTCGGCCCACTGCGCTTCGGTCGCCAGTTGCGACTCGATCCAGGTGTTGTCATAAAGGAAGGCAACGCAATTGCCGTTTGCCAGCGCCGAAGTCGCCTCGGGGATGCCGGCGAAGGCAACAAGGTTCGGTCCGTAAAGCTGGGTCACGCGCTTGTTGTAATACGACCCCTGCACGGCGCAGACATCCTTGCCCCGAATGTCTTCCCAGGTTTTCAGGCCAACCGCCTTGGGCGCCAGCACATTCGTGCCGCCCGCGTAGTAATTCGGTTCGATCATGCCCACGACGGTGCGGCGCTCGGGGTTGTCACCCATGGTGGCGATGATCAGGTCGATCCGGCCCTGCTGCAGGAATTCCATCCGGTTTGACGCGACGACGGGAACAAGTTCCACCTCTACGCCCATCCGGGTGGCCACGTCTTTGGCCAGATCAATCTCAAGCCCCGCCAAGGCGCCATCAACAGTCAGATAGCCCCAGGGCTTGTAGTCTTGCTTGACGCCCACCACCAACTTCCCGGCCGCCTTGATGTCATCAATCTTGTCGGCCTGCGCGGCTGTGGCAAAGCCTGCGATCATGGCAAGGGTTGCAAGGGTCTTTATGGTTGTTTTCATTGGTATTCTCCCTGTTTTTCTGTTGGCGGTGGTCATGCCGACGGCATGTTCGAAACTTCTGTCTGCGCGTCATCTGACAGAATCGTCTTCATCACCATTATGATGCAGATGCTACGTTTGGTGATTTTTTCTTTCAATCGCTTCACGCCCGAAATAGCGTGAAATGCGACAGCATCCTGATGGTGACAGCCCAAATGAAAGATCCGATGGCGCATTTGGCGCAGGCCCTGCCCGAACTGCCTGCAAAACTGGCACAAGCTGCACGCTATATGATCGACAACCCCAATCAGGTGGCGCTGGAGTCGATGCGCACCGTTTCGGCGGCCTGCGGTGTCACCTCGCCCACCATGGTGCGACTGGCACGCAAGATCGGCTATGACAGCTATGAAGACCTGCGCGCAGATTTTCAGAAACAGCTTCTGGAACAAGGCTTTGGCCCACGCGTGACGGCGCTGCGCTCTGCCTTTGGCGACGAGGGCGGCGGCAAGCCCGGCGCCCAGATCGCGGCCGTGGCCGTCAGGAACCTGAAACAGGCCTATGGTCAACTTGACCCGGCCGCAATCGAGCGGTGTGCCGAGGCCATCATTCAGGCCGAGCGAACCTTTGTCATCGGAACGGGGTCGATGTACTGGATGGCGGGTTTGCTGAAATCGGTGGCGGGTATTGCCGTTCCCGGCACCATCCTGACGCTGTCGGGTGATCTGACCGCAGGCGAGCTGGTGGCCGACGTTGGCCCGCGCGATGTGGTGCTGGCCGTGTCTTTCGCCCCCTATTCGCGGCAAACGATCGAAGCGGTTGCCTTCGCCAAAGAAAGCGGCGCCTCCATCTATGCTGTCACCGACAGGCGCAGCTCGCCCCTTGCCGCTTTGGCTGGCACCGTCTTTCTGGCGCCAACCGACAGCCCGCATTACTACCCGTCGCTTGTGGCCGTGTTCTACATCGTGGAACACCTGCTGACCGCCATCGCCACCTCGCGCGGAACCGCAATCGAAGAGCGGCTTCGGGCGGTTGACCATGCGCGCCGGTTGAGCGGGGCCTATATTTTCTGACCCCGCGGTCACGCAACACCGCGCAGACGGGTGCCTTCGGGATCAAACGGGGGGCGGTCCAGAATGCGGGCGGTGTGGTCTTGCCCCAGAATGGCGACATGCACAGTGTCGCCGGGGTTGGCCATTCCAGCCTTGAGATAGGCAATCGCAAGCGATTTTCCGACCGAATAGCCATAGGCGCCCGAGGTCACTTGCCCGGCGGGCGTGCCATCGGTCAAGAAGATCGGCTCGCCCCCCGACGCATCTGCGGGGCCTGCATCAATCTCTAGCATGACCATCTTTTCGCGTGGCGGGGTCGCGGCGATCGCCTGCCAAGCGGCTTTGTTCAGAAACTCTTTGTCGGCCTTGACCAAACGATCCAGCCCGCTTTCCTGCGGCCAGTATTCGGGGCTGTAGTCACGGCCCCACGACCCATAGCCCTTTTCAACCCGCAAGGACATCAGGGCGCGGCTGCCCACGGGGCCTGCACCAAAGGCGCGGCCTGCCGTCAGCAGGGCCGTGTAAAGCGCGACCTGATCATCTGCATCGCAGTGCAATTCCCAGCCCAGATCACCGGTAAAGCTGACACGGATCGCAACCACCGCGACCCCGGCCACCGTGATCCGGGCAGAGCGCATGAAGGGGAAAGCCGCATTTGAAAGATCAGCATCCGTCAGCGTCGCCAGAATGTCGCGGGCCTTTGGGCCTGCAAGGTTAAAGCCGCACATGGCCTCGGTCCGGCTCTCAAAGCTTGTGCCCTTTGGCAAGGGCACCGCCTTGAAAAACCGCTGGTGAAAGCGTTCGGCCATGCCCGAGCCGACAACAAGAAACTCATCCTGCGCCAGTCGGGTCACGGTGAAATCACCCGCCACACCGCCGCGTTTTCCGATCAGCGGGGTCAGACAAGACCGCCCCACGGCAACCGGCATCCGGTTGGCAAACAGTGCGTTCAACCAATCTTCGGCGCCGGCCCCTTTGACACTGTATTTGGCAAAGTTCGAGATATCGATGATGCCCGCATGCTCGCGCAGCATCTTCACCTCGCGCCCGACAGGTGCCCACCAGTTTTGCCGCACAAAGCCATAGGTTTCATGATCCGGCTCGCCCTCGGCCGCGAACCACAAGGGATGTTCCCAGCCGAAATTCAGCCCAAAGATCGCGCCCATCTGCTGTTGCAGCGCATAGGCGGGGCGGGTGCGCACGGGCCGACCGGCCTCACGCTCTTCATTGGGGAAATGAATCTTGAACCGGTTGGCATATTGATCCTCGACCCGCGCCTTGGTGAAGGATTTGTCGGCCCAATGGCCATAGCGGGCCAGATCCCAGCCGAACATATCAAGCGACGGCTCGCCCTCGACGATCCATTCAGCGGCCAGTTTGCCCAAACCGCCTGATTGCGAAAAGCCGGGGATAATCCCGTTGCAGCAGAAATAGCCGGTCAGTTCCGGCACGGGGCCGAACAGGGCCGAGCTGTCGGGTGACCAGATCATCGGCCCGTTGATCACGCGCTTGATGCCCGCCGTGCCCACAGCAGGCACCCGGTCGATGGCGCGCAGCATGTTGGGCTCGATCCGTTCCAGATCATCGGCAAACAGTTCGTGCCCAAAGCCCTGCGGCGTGCCATCTTCGGCCCAGAATTTCATCTGTTTTTCATAGGCCCCGACCAGCAGGCCAAGCCCTTCCTGACGCAGGTAATATTCGCCGTCACGGTCAGCGACCGACGGCAACCGACGGTCAAGCCCTGCAATTTCCTGAATGGTCTCGGTGACGAAATACTGATGTTCGGTGGGCATCAGGGGCAGGTCAAGCCCGGCCATCCGCCCCACCTCACGCCCCCAAAGCCCGGCGGCGTTGATCACCCAAGGCGTTGCTATATCGCCCTTTTCGGTGCGCACGATCCATGTGCCATCAGACTGCTGTTCCGTGCCTGTCACCGGGGTAAAGCGCAGGATCTCGGCCCCCATCTGCCGGGCACCTGTGGCATAGGCATGTGTCACCCCCGAGGGGTCCACATTGCCGCCTTCGGGTTCATACATGATGCAGCGAATACCGTTGAAATCGACCAGCGGATGCAGGCGTTCGGCATCATCCCGGTTGATTTCATAGAAATTCATGCCATAGCGCTTGGCCTTGGCTGCCTGAATCCGCAGTTGATGTTCACGCGCCTCGGTCTGTGCCAGATACAACGAACCCGGCTGAAAAATACCGCAGCCCTGACCGGTTTCCGCCTCAAGCTGTTTGTACAGACCCATCGTATAGTGCTGCAGGCGCGAGATGTTGGTGACATCATGCAACCCGTGGATATTGGCCGCCGCATGCCAGGTTGAACCGCTGGTCAGCTCTGATCGTTCCAACAGCACGACATCTGTCCAGCCTTTCTTGGCAAGGTGGTAGAGGATCGAACAGCCGACAAGGCCACCTCCGATCACGACGGCTTGGGCGTGGGTGCGCATGGATGTCTGCCTTTGTCGCTGACCGGTCGCCCGGCGTTCGAAACCTGGGTTAAGCGGGGGCCGGCTTGCATCGCCTGATCGGGCCCCCGATATCGTCACGCGTCGAAAATAGTGATCGTGAACAGAAGATCACGCGATTAAACTGGCGCCAATGAGGTGGTTTTATTTATGCGTTGATGCAATGCTTGCAAAACGAAATGGTCAGAGACTTGGTTGTTACAGATGAACAGGCCCCCCCCGCCGCTGAATTTCGTCCGCTCTTTCGAAGCTGCGGCGCGGCATCTCAGCTTTACCAAGGCGGCGCAGGAACTGGGCTATACGCAGGCCGCGATCAGCACCCATATCCGGGGGCTTGAAAAGTATCTGGGGCGTGATCTGTTCGTGCGCGGCACCCGCACCATCGCCCTGACCGAGATCGGAGAGGCCTTTCTGCCCACCCTGCGGCAGGCCCTGCATCAGATCGACAGCGCAACCGAAGGCATCGCCACCACCTCCCGCGACCGCTCGGTCATCATGGCCTGTCCCCTCAGCCTTGCCGAAAATTGGCTTCCGGGCTGTCTGGCACGGTTTCGGGCCGCCAATCCGGGGATAGAGGTCGTGGTCAATGCCACGATCTGGGATAGCCCGACCGATGACATCGCCGATATCTCGATTTCAGTGAACCGTGATGACGAAGTGCCCGCTGGCGCAACCCGCCTGTGGGATGAAACCCTGTCGCTCGTTTGCAGCCCAAAGATGGCCGCTTTGGCGGCAGAGCGTAATAATCTGGCGTCCCAACCCAAGATCCTGATCGCCGGGCGGCAGGAATATTGGGGCATGTTCCGTCACGCGCCCGGATTTGCGGCGATTGAACTGGGGGCTGCGATCAAGACGAATTCAACCAACGTGGCGCTTGAAATGGCGGCGCATGGGATGGGCGTGACCATCGCCCTGTCATCGCTGTGTGACAGGTTTCTTCAGCGAGGCTTGCTGGTCGAGCCATTTGACATCAGACCCAAAAGCCCTTGGACATATTACGGCCTGGTCCGGCAAACACGACGTGGCACGGGGGCACAGTTACTGTGGCAGCACATTGTGGGCAGTGCGGGTGAAGCTGGGTCAAAAGAGGCAGCACCCGTCGTCATCCCAACTTGAGCAAGGGTGATCCGCCCCCCAACGTTGGACCGCCCGGAGGCAGAGTTTTCCGGCTTCGCTCAGGGTGACGGGCTAGTGATGACCTGCCACGGTATTTTTCCTCCAGTTGCGACTAGAGTCCGCCCCAAGGAAGGGACGGACGATGAAGCGAACGATACGAAGCGAAGAGCAGATCATTGGCATTCTGCAGGAGCATGAGGCCGGAGCGAAGTGCGCCGATCTCCGCCGCAAGCACGGGATGTCGGAAGGGACGTTCTATGCCTGGAAGGCGAAGTATTCCGGGATGACGGTGTCCGAGGCCAAGCGGCTTGAGGTGCTCGAGGGCGAGAATGCGAAGCTTAAGAAGCTGCTGGCCGAGCAGATGCTCGACATGGCGGCGATGAAGGAGCTCTTGTCAAAATGTATGGTCCGCCCCGCTATTGCAAGGTTTTCGTTTGTGACCGTCCGGCTTGCGTAAATGTATCCGGCCTCTGATCAGTCAGCCGCTTTTGGCGACAAGGCCTTGATGAGATCTGAACCGCCCCGAGTTTACCGGAGGGTGGTTTGTTCATTTTTAGGCAACCATATCGAGTGAGTTCAGGTTTGCATAGAACGCCTCCTCTGCTTCTGCGGGCGGGATGTATCCTCTTGGGCCGAGGAGGCGGCGGTTGTTATACCAATCGACCCATTTGAGGGTTTCCCATTCGACTTCACGCATCGATTTCCAGGGGCCGATTTGGTTGATGACCTCGGTTTTGAACAGGCCGATCACGCATTCGGCAAGGGCATTATCATAGGCATCGCCGACGGTGCCGACTGAAAGATCGATCTCTGCCTCGGCCAGGCGCTCAGTATACTTGATGGACAAGTATTGGGAGCCAGGGTCCGAATGATGAACCAAGCTCTTGTTATTTGGCGTCTTTCTTTGCCAGATCGCTTGTTCCAGTGCGTCGAGCACGAACTGTGTCTTCATCGATGTCGAGGCACGCCATGCTGTTACCCGAAAGGGTTTCGGTGCTTCACATCGACCGCGGCCTTCAAGTCCCACGTCGAGGGACTCAGCGCGCCGAACACCGGCCTTGCGGCGGAGTAGCGACATGGGACGGAACGCTGCAGGCACCGCTTTTCAGGGGGCTCGGTAAACGTTGACCAGGTGTTGACAAGAATTTCAAAAGCAAAAACTCGACGGTTTACGTCGGGTTCTATATATTTGATATCATTTAGTTTTTTGGTTGCGGGGACAGGATTTGAACCTGTGACCTTCAGGTTATGAGCCTGACGAGCTACCGGGCTGCTCCACCCCGCGTCCGTTTGTTGCCCGAGGGCGCTTTTTGGTGCGATCGGGTTTGTTTTATCGTTGAGAGAGAGAAGTGTCTCTGTTTAGGTTTGGCGGTGACCTA
>NZ_JAZHDA010000054.1:0-335 GCF_036553525.1 Pseudotabrizicola sp. L79
GGGTAAGACATGCATCTCAAATCTTTGCTCTTGGGTCTGGCCACCACCTTCACCGCCGCACCGGCGTTTGCTCAGCAGACGCTCGAGACGATTGGCGTTCCGGTGGACCGGGGAACAGGCTTTCAACCCGCGGCAACCGAACTGGCGCGCGACCTTCAATGGCTGGACGGGATGATCCTCATCATCATCACCGCCATCGTGCTTTTTGTAACCGCGCTGCTGGCGTACTGCATTGTGCGCTATAACAAACGCGCCAATCCGACCCCCTCCAGCTTTACCCACAACACTCCGATCGAGATCGCATGGACCGTTGGTCCGATCCTGATCCTTGTGTT
>NZ_JAZHDA010000020.1:0-3422 GCF_036553525.1 Pseudotabrizicola sp. L79
TCGATTATGTGGACAGCATGCCGCCGGTGGCGTTTTGCCCTATGCTGGCTGTTACGAGCCGCAGAATCACCGAGGCGCATATGTTCAAACTGAGAAGCGCCGACGGCGGCACCACCATTCTTGTGACCGATATGGACGGCAACGTAGTCGAGCCGATCTGCAGTTTTGTCGGCTATCTGGGGGCGAAGGCGTATTCGCCGAACACCGCCCTCGCCTATGCACGCGACCTCATTCATCTCTGGACCTTTCTCTCAACCCAAGGAATTCACTGGACCTCCTTCTCCCCCGAACTCTCGGCCGCATTCCTCGAGTACCTCCGGTCGGTAAACGCCAACCGCAAGCGCCGGGATACTTCGATCAGACTGGTAGTGAGCGAGGGGGCTGCCGTTCGGCAGGGCCTTTCAGCCGCCACGATCAATCGCATCCTCGTGGCGGTCGACGCCTTCTATCGCTGGGCGATTTTCACCGGAGCGTTCAGCGGGGCAAACCCGATCGCGAAGAAGCAAGATCAAACGTCTTGGCGGGTGAGCGACAGGCATAGGCCGTTTCTGACTGGGGTTTCACGGCAGAGGTCTGAGGTCAGAGAATTGCGCCTGAAGACTATGCAGCGGCTTCCAAGACCGATGAATCAGCAACAGGTCGAAGGTTTATTGGCCGCCACACGCAATCTCCGCGATCGCAGCCTGGTATTGCTGATGCTGAACGGAGGCCTGCGCCCCGGAGAAGTTCTCGGGTTGCATCTCGCCGATATAGGCTACGGGCGCAAACGCATCTTTGTGCGCTGCCGCGATGATCATCCAAAGGGCGCACGATCGAAGTCCCGCGTCGAGCGCGTAGTCGATTTGCATGATGGCGAGACACTGGAAACCCTGAGCACATACGTCATGCACGAACGACCGGGTGATGCTGACGTTCCTTTCGTGTTCCTGGTCGGCGGCACAGGCGTAAACCGTGAAGAACCGCTGTCTTATTCTGCGCTGGCGCGACTTTTTGCTCGCGCATGTGATCGCGCCGAGATCCGAGAGCCGTGGATGACCCCGCACGCCCTTCGCCACACCCATGCGACGCGCATGTGGGAGGCAGGGATGCGAGAACTGACATTACAGAAGCGATTGGGTCATGCCTCGCCGGAATCGACCAGAATTTACACAAGGGTTTCCGACGCCGTGGTGGTCGCAGAGTATCGACACGCCTTAGGGCTGGATCGTCCTTCGCAAACAACGGACGGAGAGGCTCTGTGACCCATGTATCGTCAAAATCGGCCGTCGACCGCCCTGTCATATGTGAGCACGCAGACGAAGCTGACTATGCGGCATTTCTGGCGCGCATCCCGATGGCTGAAAGTTTTCGCCGCAAGCGGTTGATATACCGATCCATGTTCATTGAGAGTTGGCCGGATATCAGGGATTGGTTCGCTGCCCCCCTGCCGATCAGAATTGGCTGCCTAAATGGTGACAAGCAGGCCCATCCGACTTATCCGGTCAGCTTTCGGGCACGCAGCTATCTCTATTACGCAGCCATGACCGACCGAATCCGGTTGGACTACGATTTCCTGTTCGCAGTCGGAAACATGCGCGTGGCGGAGACGATGGAGCCATTGAACGCCTATGAAGGGCTCGACGCACTGGTCGCGGACAGTGCGAAGATTGGCTATTCCGCAACCGGCGTGCAAGCAGCGCTCCGCGTGGTTTTGCCACGTCTTGCGATGCACACGGGTGTCCGCTCTTTTGGCGATCTTCGCCAACATCACCTTGACGAAATGATCGCAGGTGTCGACGCCTTCGCCGCACGACACGACACTCATATCTTCCGAAACGAGAAAGAAGACTTCCCGGCAGGCTTTCAGCGCAGCTGGCGGGTCAAAACCCGCGTTCTGCAGCTGCTCCTCTTCCAAAACGGGAACGATGTCATCCGGCCTCAGATTATCCAGGACAAACGCAAGCCGATCGCTTCGCCGAGGCCAGACCTGCAGGAATTGGCAAACCGCTGGCTTGAGAGGAAGCGGGTCAGTCTTGCTCGCCCGACGGTAGATCACATGGCCGTTTCGATGAGGCATTTTGTGACTTACTTGTCTACGCGACAGCCCAGCATTTTGAACTTTGCTGACATCAATCCGGAGCTTTTCAACGACTACCTTCGCCACCTTCAGTTCGACATTGCACCACGCACCGGCGCGCCGCTGTCCATAAATGCTCGTCGAGCAAGGGCGGGCACAGTTGCCAAGTTCCTGTCTGATGGCGCAGCATGGGACTGGCCCAATTTTCCGACCCGACCCATTCTTGATCCGAACGATCTGCCGAAGTTGGCACATCGCGTGCCAAGGTTTATTCCCGAGGACCAGCTGTCGCGCCTTATGGCGCAGCTGCCGAGCCTCGAGTGTGAGTTTCAGAAGGCGGCGCTGCTGATCGCCCGCTGGTCTGGCGCACGGCGGGGAGAGGTCGTTCGACTCCGCTTGGACTGCCTAGATCAGTATCCCGACGGGACCTTCAGACTGCGGATACCCGCTGGAAAGACTATGCGGGAACGCCTTGTGCCTTTGCATGACGACGCCGCAACGGTATTGCGCGAAGTCATCCAGCGTCGGCTCGAAGCCAACGACCGCCCGATCCGGGATGACAAGACCGGCGACTTGGTTCGTTATGTCTTCTTTCGCCGCAGCGGGCGGATGTCGGCAGACTATTTGCTGCAATACCCCCTCAATCAGATGTGCAGACTCGCCGGACTGGTCGATCAAGATGGAAAGCCGACAGTTACCAGCCATCGGTTTCGTCATACTGTGGGCACGCAACTCGCCGAACGAGGTGCCAAGTTGCACACCATCATGAGCGTCTTGGGGCATCAGACGCCGCACATGTCCATGGTTTACGCACGGATCAGCGACGCCGAAGTCCTACGTGACTATCGTAGTGTGCTTGGCCCCGGTGAAATGATCGCTGGTCCCGGTGCCGAAGCAATACGCGCGGGAAAATTATCGTGCTCGGCAATCGACTGGCTGAAATCGAACTTTATCAAGACAGAACTGGAACTTGGCCACTGTCTACGCCTACCCTCTGAGGGGCCATGTGAATGTGACCTCTATCTCAGCTGCGCAAAATTCGTGACCAGCAAAGCTTACGCTGGCAGGCTTCGAGAAAGACGGAAGCTCGAACTGACACTTGCGACAGATGCCAGAGAACGGGGCTGGCAGCGCGAGATCGAACGGCACATCGGTATTGCGGCGCGCATAGAGCGCCTATTGGTGGATCTGGATGAACCGACTGAACCGTGAGTTCCGCAGCGTCTCCGCGATAGACCACAGGAACCTCCCCGCCGTCCGCACCGCCAGCGCTTTGATCCGCGCGGAGCGGACGGCGGGGCCCCTCCTATGGACTATCGCTACCCGACAGGTCGAGAAAAGCCTTGCCTGTCCAGATAACATCTAA
>NZ_JAZHDA010000021.1:0-304 GCF_036553525.1 Pseudotabrizicola sp. L79
GGCCCTCTTCATCTGTTCAAAAATATCCCCGGGGGATAGGCCTTCGCCCCCTCGGGGCGCAGGCCTGACGGGGGCAGGCAGCCCCCGCGGGGCGTGGGGGGGGCGGTGCCCCCCCCCCCCCCGCCCCCCGGGAGGGCGCCGGCCAACGCCCCGCGACCCACCCCGCCTTGCCCTTTGGAACACGCGGGTTTGCGGCCTGGGTCGGGGCGGGGAGGCCGGCCGCCTGACCCGGGCCGGGGTTGGGGGGGGCAGCGCGCCCCCGCAGACCCGCGGGGGCTGCCTGCCCCCGTCAGGCCTGCGCCCC
>NZ_JAZHDA010000022.1:0-376 GCF_036553525.1 Pseudotabrizicola sp. L79
CAGCATGTCAGTGCTCCCTTTGAGCGGGCGCGACGGGGGGGCAGCCCCCCGCCCCCCCCGGTAATTATTTAAACCATAGAGGCCCAAGAGCGACGCGGAAAGGCCGAAATCCGCCATTCAGCGGCCCCCCTGACCGCCCCCGAAATGATGCCCTGAAGCTGCATTTGGTTTGCCACGGCGCGCGCGGCGGCGTTGTATGCCCCCCCGGGGGGGGGCGGGGGGCCGCCCCGTCTCCCCCTCTTTCTTTATTAAACCTAGCCCGGGGGGGGGGGGCCCCCCCCCCCCCCCTCGCGCCCGCTCAAAGGGAGCACTGACATGCTGATCCTTGAATGCCCCTATTGCGGCGTTAAGGCCGAGGAAACCGAACTGGCCCCGG
>NZ_JAZHDA010000023.1:0-320 GCF_036553525.1 Pseudotabrizicola sp. L79
AAGGCATGGGCGCGCAGGCGGCTTGTGTCAGTGGTCAACTGTACCATCCTTGCGCCCGCCGCCCCTGCGCGGGCAACAGCCGAGGCCATAAGAGCGCGCCACCTTCCAACGCCGCGACCTTCCGGCAAGGGCCGGAACCCCACGAACCAGCCGCCCGGGAAGGCATGTAGCGACAGGCCCAAAAGAAAACAGCAAGACCAACAATCGCAGGCCCAGCCAAAAACACAACGAGAGAAAAGACAAGAACAATCAGACGCACAAGCACAAACACCAAACCCCGACACTAAAAGTCAATTGACACCTTTCAACCAACAATCCCA
>NZ_JAZHDA010000049.1:0-473 GCF_036553525.1 Pseudotabrizicola sp. L79
CAGCCCAACTTGCCGATTGGCGGCTGACGCCTGTCGGGTCAGAGGGGTATCGCACCGCCGAAGTCACGCTGGGCGGTGTCTCGACCGAGGCGCTTGACGCGCGCAGCCTGCAAGCCAAATCGGTGCCGGGGCTGTATTTCCTCGGCGAAGTGGTCGATGTGACGGGCTGGCTGGGGGGCTATAACTTCCAATGGGCGTGGTCGTCGGGCTGGGCGGCGGGGCAGGTCGTCTGACCGTGGCCCCCCCCCCGCACCCGTCAGGCGCTGACCAGTTCGCGCAAGATTTCGGCGGTCATCGAGATAATAACATAGATGCCCGCAAAGATAAGCAGCGCCACCATCGGGTTTTCAAAGACCCGTGTATAGGCAGACTAAACATCGGGAATCCGCGAAAACGAGATCTACAGATATAGCACAATACGTTTTGCCTCGCAGCTCGAGGTTACCATAGCCTGCAACCATTGCGACAGCACA
>NZ_JAZHDA010000024.1:0-204 GCF_036553525.1 Pseudotabrizicola sp. L79
AGGCGCCAGTCTCCTAGCGCTTCCCGAGCCGCCTTGCCTCCAGATCGTCCAGCACCAAGATCAGATCCAACCAATCCCGCCGCCGCCTCACCGTCCAGTCCAACTTCCGTCAGCCCGTCCGCTTCGGTGAGGCGGTGTTTACGTCCCACCACAAAAACCCGCAAGAGAAAAAAACACCTCACGTCGCATTTTTTTCATAAAGCC
>NZ_JAZHDA010000025.1:0-215 GCF_036553525.1 Pseudotabrizicola sp. L79
CCTACACCGATCTGCCGCTGCAAGCCCTGCTGATGGCCGTCTGGCGTCGCAAGCCAAAGACCAAGGTCTATGTGCACTCCCCCTCTCGCGGTTTGAAGGCAAACCGCTGCCGGGCAGCGGACCAGGGGTCCCAGTTCACCGGCTACGAGTGGCAGGAGTTCCTGGAACAGCACAATCTCGCTCCCAGCATGAGCCGCCGAGCGAACTGCTGGGAC
>NZ_JAZHDA010000004.1:0-537 GCF_036553525.1 Pseudotabrizicola sp. L79
TGGCGATGGCGACACCGGAACGGGCGGTGGTGACACGGGCACGGGCGGCGGCGATACCGGCACCGGCGGTGGCGATACCGGCACGGGCGGCGGTGACACGGGCACAGGTGGCGGTGATCCGGGCACAGGGGGCGGGGATACCCGCCCAGGCGGTGGAGAGACGGGCACCGGCGGCGGCGATACCGGCACGGGGGGCGGTGACACGGGAACAGGTGGCGGTGACACGGGCACGGGCGGTGGGGATACCGGCACGGGGGGGGGTGAGACGGGCACAGGGGGGGGTGAGACCGGCACAGGCGGCGGGGAGACCGGCACGGGCGGCGGTGATACCGGCACAGGGGGCGGTGACACGGGCACGGGCGGTGGCGATACCGGCACGGGTGGCGGTGACACGGGAACAGGTGGCGGTGACACGGGCACGGGCGGTGGCGATACCGGCACGGGTGGCGGTGACACGGGAACAGGTGGCGGTGACACGGGCACGGGCGGTGGCGATACCGGCACAGGCGGCGGTGACACGGGCACAGGCGGTGGTGA
>NZ_JAZHDA010000010.1:0-471 GCF_036553525.1 Pseudotabrizicola sp. L79
TCATCGGCCGAACCGGGACCAAACCGCTTGAGATGCGCCTCGCCCCCCGGGGCCAGTTCGGTTTCCTCGGCCTTAACGCCGCAATAGGGGCATTCAAGGATCAGCATGTCAGTGCTCCCTTTGAGCGGGCGCGACGGGGGGGGGGGCCCCCCCCCCCCCGGCGAGATTTTTAAAAAATAAGGGGGACTTCAGTTTTGCCCCCCCCGCCGGCCAGGGTATGGCAAGTAGCGGGCCACCGGGGCCCGCTTTTTATTTGCCCTCCGTGCCGGGGGGGGGCCACCATTTCTTCTGCGCTCTATTCCTTATAAAACTTCGGCGGGGGGGGGGGCGCCCCCCCCCCCCTCGCGCCCGCTCAAAGGGAGCACTGACATGCTGATCCTTGAATGCCCCTATTGCGGCGTTAAGGCCGAGGAAACCGAACTGGCCCCGGGGGGCGAGGCGCATCTCAAGCGGTTTGGTCCCGGTTCGGCC